>JAFUES010000058.1 GCA_017470325.1 Oscillospiraceae bacterium | reverse complement strand
GACCTATGTGATGAACGACCACCCCGACGGCTACAACATCAACACCGACTGCGGCAGCACCCACATCGAGCATCTGCAGAAGTTCGTGGTCGACAACGGCCTGGACATCGGCTTTGCCTATGACGGCGACGCGGACCGCTGTCTCTGCGTGGACGAGAAGGGCAATGTCGTCACCGGCGACCATGTGCTGTACATCTACGGCCTGTACATGAAGGAGCGGGGCAAGCTGCTCAACAACAAGGTGGTCACCACCGTCATGTCCAACTTCGGTCTGTACAAGGCTCTGGACAAGGTGGGCATCGAGTATGAAAAGACCGCCGTGGGCGACAAGTACGTCTATGAGAACATGGTCCAGACCGGCAACCGCATCGGCGGCGAGCAGAGCGGCCACACCATCTTCCTCAAGTACGAGACCACCGGCGACGGCATCCTCACCAGCCTGAAGCTGATGGAAGTCATGCTGGCCAAGAAAAAGCCCATGAGCGAGCTGGCGGCCCCTGTGGTGTTCTATCCCCAGGTGCTGAAAAACGTCCGCGTCAAGAGCAAGCCCGACGCGCAGAACGATCCCGACGTCCAGGCGGCCGTGAAGAAGGTCGCGGAAGAGCTGGGCAGCGAGGGCCGTATCCTGGTCCGCGAGAGCGGCACGGAGCCGGTGATTCGTGTCATGGTGGAAGCCGGCAGCGATGAGGTCTGCGAGAAGTACGTGGACTCCGTCATTGACGTGATCCGCGCCAAAGGCCACATCGCGGGCTGATTTGCAAGCGAAAAGCGGCAAGCCCCGATCGGCACAGGAAAGTGCCGACCGGGGCTTGTTTTATATTCCGCTTTTCTATTTGTTGAGCAGTTCTTTTGTCACGGCGGCGACATCCCGGTTTTGAATGCTTCGCGGTTCAAAACGGATCACCGAATAGACCGCCTGCATGATAAGTCCCGCGCCGAAGATGCTGATGAGGGTCCCGACGCCCACCGGTCCGCCCAGCAGCCAGCCCGCCGCGACCACCACGCCCCACAGCAGGATCTCCACGATCCCGATGGGGACCCTCGGCATGCGCTTGCCCAGGCCCACCAGAAGCGCGTCCCTGGGGCCGCAGCACTGGCCGGCGCTCATGTAGATCCAGATCCCGACCGCCATAAACACAAAACCGATCAGCATGATGACGATCCCCAGCCACAGGTTTTCGTTTTTCGGGAAGGGATTGAGGTCGTTATAGGCCTGGATCAGATTGCCGCTGAGCAGCGCGTCGATGATGGTGCCGTACCCGATACGCTCTTTCATCAGCAGGTCGATCAACAGCACGAGGATCGAAACCGTCATCGCGGACACGCCATAATTCATCGGCGTGTGGTAGGAGATGCCCATGCTCAGGCAGTCCCAGGGGGCGAGGCCGATGTTGGCGAAAATGGTCAGGTGGATGCCGAAGGCGGCGACCGCCAGACCGGCGACGATCTGCCCCCATTGCAGGAATACTTTCTTCATAACCTCGTGTGGAAATCTCCTTTCCCGGCCCTCATTGAGAAAACCGGCACGGTCATCGCGCGCATGGATCACGAAGCCGCGCTTGATCGCTTTGTGCAAAAAGCAGCCGACCTCATTCGGGATCGGCTGCTGAATCGGGCAGAAAAGCCCCTTGGAGCTTGTTTACCGGAAGAAGCCGGTGCCCCAGAAGCCGGCGGAGGCTTTCTTCGCCTCCCGCTCCAGCTTTTCAAACTGCTCGGTATACCGATCGTTTGGGGCCATGGAGAGGGCTTGCGCCATGCCGCTGCGGAGCATTTCATCCTCCACCAGGGTCTGTCCGTCGCTGAGCCAGACATAGGCCAGCAGCCTGCCGTAGCGGTCCTCCCGCTGCTCGTCGAATTCCAGATAGACGCTGCGGCTGCTCAGCCGCTCCCGCAGCCAGCGGGAAGCGGTCTCGCCCTCCGGGGTGTTCTTG
This sequence comes from Oscillospiraceae bacterium, assembly GCA_017470325.1. The sequence continues at coordinate 888 of JAFUES010000058.1, read as the reverse complement.
CTCTCATCCCAGTGGACGCTCTCCGGCGCGTCCACGCCGATCATGCGCACCCGGCACTCCTCTTCCCCGATCCGGACGCAGACCGTGTCGCCGTCATAGACGTAGACCACGGTGTAGGGGCCCTCCAGTTCCCCCCGCTGAGGGGCGGTGGGAAACAGGCGCTGCCAGAACGCCTGCACCGGCTCCGGGAAGAGCTCCGGCCGCAGGCTCAGCGCGGCGCCCAGCAAAACCAGCAGCAGCACCAGCAGCCGCAGCAGGGTCGTTCTGCCCCGCCTGCGGCTCTTTTGGCTTTTCCCTTTCTGCTGGCTCATAAAACGGCGCCCCTTCAGCTGTCGTGTCCGCCGGCGGGCCCATCCAAGACGGCTGCTTTAACCCGCCCGCGAGCTTATTGTACCACGAAAAGCCCCAAAGGGCAATTCCGCCCGGGACCGCATTACCAGCGATCCCGGGCGTGTCGACCGGCGCGGGCTGTCTCGATCCGGATCCCCGGCTCAGCCTCACTCTGCGGCCAGGAGAAAGACCTTGCGGATCCCCTCCGGCGGGTAATCCACAAAGCGGCCGTCGCCTATCATGGCGCTCACCTCTTCCTGGCTGAACCAGCGCGCGTCGGCCACTTCCTCCTCCTGCAGGGTAAGCGCGGCAGGGTCCGCCTCCGCTTTGGCCAGGAAGTAGTCGTCCAGCACATAGGAGAAGGGCTCGGTAAATACGAAGCGCAGATCCTCCGGCTTCAGCACAAGGCCCATCTCCTCCTCCAACTCCCGCAGGGCGGAGGCGGCGGCGTCCTCCCCGCTCAGAACAAAGCCGCCCGCTGTCAGATCCCAGCGGCCGCCGTAATGGCCTTTGGCCGGGGAGCGCAGCTGACAGAGCATCTCATTTTTTCCGTTGAGG
>JAFUES010000006.1 GCA_017470325.1 Oscillospiraceae bacterium | reverse complement strand
GATCGACCCGGCTTGGTCGATCCCTTGGCGTACTATCTCGCAAGTTGTACTTGAATTTCTGCTTTGATGTAGCGCCGTATACCTGACCGGTACGTACGGTGCAACGGGAGGGAGGGGCCTTAACCCCTTTCTACCCTATTCGTTATATGAATCTTTATATTTTTTACTATGTTTTGAAACAAAAAGCGGTCTGATGGCGTTATTATGAGTGAAAGCGCTTTTCAAGGAAAGACAGAAAGAGGTGAGCAGGCATGAACGAAGGGCGGATGCTCCGGCGGATCCGCGGTGGGGACAGCGAGGCCCTGGGCGCGGCCATCGAGCAGTACGCGGCCTATGTGGCGGCCATCGCCCGCAACATCGTGGAGCCGCCCCTGCAGCCGGAGGACGTGGAGGAGATCAGCGCCGACGTTTTCCTCCGGCTGTGGAGGAACGCCTCCGACGTACAGGAGGGCAGGCTGAAGGCCTGGCTGGCGGCGGTGACGCGCAACTGCGCCAGGGACCGGCTGCGCAAGGCGCGTCTGCCGGAGCCCCTGGCGGAGGATTGTCTGGAGTTCTCCTTCCCGGGGCCGGAGGACGGCCTGGTCCGCGCGGAGCTGCGGCAGTTGACGAGGGCGGCGGTGGAGGCCCTGCCGGAGCCGGACCGGGGCATCTTCATGCGCTACTACTATCTCTGTCAGAAGACGGACGAGATCGCGGCGGTGCTGGGAATGAACCCGGCCACCGTCCGCACGCGGCTTGTCCGGGGACGGGACAAGCTGAGAGCATTTCTCATCGAAAGGGGGTATCGCTGTGAAGCTGTCGATTTTTGACCTGGCGGGCGACTGCTTCCCGGAGGATGTGATGCTCGGAACAAAAGACGCGGCCATGACCGCGCGCATCAAGGAGAGCGTTATGAAAAGCATCGAACTGGAAAAGTGGCCCCGGCGCAGGTCCGGGCGCAGAGTGCTGCGGATCGTCGCCGTGGCGGCGGCCATCATGGCGGCGCTGACCGCCACAGCCTACGCGGCCGGGCTGTTTCAGATGCACATGGACCGGCCGGAAGAGGGGACCGTGGTCAGCGGCACCTGGACCGAGCGGAACGAGGACGGCACCGTGGACCATGTGCAGACCATGAGCTATCCCGACGCAGGCTTCGTGTTCACCTTTGAGGCGGAGACCACGCCCCATGTGGTGAAGTTCAGGCCCGGCTGGCTGCCGGAGCACAGCGGCGGGCCTGTCTTCGGGGAGCCGGACGCGGAGGGCTGGTATCAGTATCTCAGCGACAACGGCGAGGGGAAGGACATCCCCTATGTGATCCAGACTATGTACATGAACGAGGGCAAGACCCTGGTGCTCAACGGCGAATGTCAGGTGGTCAAAGAGGGAACCTTCGGGGACTACCAGATGAAGGAGGTCCGCTGCAGCTACTATCCGGAGTACCTCAACGACGGCAACTATCTGCTGCTCATCGACGAGACGGAGGGCTATTGCCTCATCGTCAGCGGCACCAATAGCATGGAGGACATGGAGCATATCGCCCGGGAGCTGGAGGTGCTGGTCACCGACGAGCCGGTGGATTACAACCCGGACTACAACGTGGGCCAGATCAACATCGGCCGGGGCTGAAAAGCGAAACAGGCGTGACCTGAGCGGTCACGCCTGTTTTGTCGCGCCTGTGCTGCTGCTCTGTGCTGCCCTCTGCCCTCAGCTTCTGCGGGAGCGTCTTCAGCGCCCGGACCTTTTCTTCATATTCCAGGCGCAGCGCGCTGTCTTTGATCCCCAGCTTCTTGATCTGCTCGATCTCGTATTCATATTCGTCCATACGCGGCTGCCTCCATTGATCTCGGTTTCTCAAAACGCCTGCCGCGGCCCGCCGGGCCGATGCCGCCGTCATGATCCGAAGACCCACAGGTGGGTCACACCGAAGGCCTCCCGGATGAAATAATTGAGCATGACGAAGAAGTAGCCCCAGGGGGCGGCCACGCCGGCGGCCTCCACCCCCTGCATCCGGGCCATGAGCTTTGCCCGGTACAGGTGGTAGGCGCTGGAGACGATGGCCACCTTGCCGGCGGGCTCGTCGCCCCTTTGTCGAATGATGTCGAAAGAGAATTCCAGGTTCTCTTTCGTGGAGGTGGCCCGGTCCTCCTTCAGCACCCGGTCCGGGTCTACGCCATTGGCCACCAGCCAGTCGCACATGGCCTGGGCCTCGGTGACGGTCTCCCCGGGGCCCATGCCGCCGGAGACGATGGCCACGCTGTCCGGGTAGCGCTCCAGATAGTCCAGCGCCCCCTCCAGCCGCCGCACCAGGGTCAGGGAGGGCTGGTCCCCGTAGACCGCCGCGCCCAGCACCACCAGGTAGGGCCGCTCGTCGTCCCTGTCCGTGCGGGCGTTTTTGATGATGGGGATCTCCACGACGCAGAAATACGCAAGGCCGACGCAGACCAGCACGACGATGAAACGCCAGAGCGCCGGGCCCACGAAATGGTGCAGCACGATCAGCGCCGCCACGAAGGCCAGGGCGTAGCCCCAGTAGGCACAGCCCCGCAGGGCGAAGCGGAGGAGGGCGCCGCACACCAGCAGACCGCCGCTCACCGCGGCCCACAGGCCTTTCTTCTTGTTCATCCGTTCATTTCCTCCCATCTCTCATATTGGAGCAGGAGCGCCTGGTTCAGCTCTTCCTTCTGCGCCTCGATCTCCATCAGCTTCTGATAGTCCGTGGCGTGCTCCTCGGCCAGGGCTTCCAGCCCGGCCAGCTTATCTTCCAGCCGCCCGATCTCCCGTTCCACCCTGGCGATCTGCCTGTCGTGGTTGGGGGTGCGGGGCTTTTCTTCCTTCTTCTTTTTGGGGGCGGCCTTCTCGATCTGGGTGAAGACGGCCTGCCGTTCCCGCCATGCCGCGTAGTCGGCGTAGCCGCCCCGGTAATCCGTGATCTCGCCCCTGTCCAGGGCCCAGATCCGGGTGGCGAATTTCTCGATGAAATAGCGGTCGTGGGACACGAACAGCAGGGTCTGCTCATAGTCGGACAGGGCGTCCTCCATCCACTCCCGGCTGGCAATGTCCAGGTGGTTGGTGGGCTCGTCCAGGATCAGGAAGTTCACGTCGCCGCCCATGAGCATGCACAAGCGCAGGCGGCTGCGCTCCCCGCCGGAAAGGGCCCCCACGGGGGTGAGCACGTCCTCGCCCCGGAAGCCGAAGGCGGCCAGACGGTCCCGGGCCTCCTGGGGCTGGCAGCGGCAGTCGTAGAGCATGGTGTCCAGGGCGGAGCGGCTGTCCGAGGAAAAGGTCACGATCTGGGGCAGGTAGGCGCTGCGCACGGCGGGGCCCAGGTACAGATAGCCCGTGTCCGGCGTCTCCTGCTGCATGATCAGCTTGATGAGGGTGGACTTACCGGTGCCGTTGTCGCCGATCAGGGCGATCCGCTCCCCGCCGGTGACGGTCAGGGACAGGTCCGAAAACAGGCGCTTTTCCCCGAAGGCCTTGCTCAGCCCTTCGGTCACCAGCACCTCGTCGCCGTTGAATTCCCGCTGCTTGAACTTCACGCTCAGCTTTTTCTGCTCCGTGGGCTTCTCGCTCTGCTGGAGCTTTTCGATGCGCTTTTCCATGGAGAAGGCCCGCTTGTGCAGCTTGTCGTTGCCCATGAAGGCCCAGAGGTGCATCTGCTCGGCGGCCCGGGTCAGCTGCTCGATCTTGGCCTGGTCCTTCTCGTATTTCTTCAGCTTTTCCTCGAAGCGGTGCTGCCGCTCCTGTACGTAGAAGCTGTAGTTGCCGCTGTAGAACTCTGCTCTGCCCTCGCTGATCTCCACGCAGCGCTCAACCACCCGGTCCAGGAAATAGCGGTCATGGCTGATGGTGAGGACGGTGCCCTTGAAATGCAGGAGATAGTCCTCCAGCCACTCGGTGGCCCGCAGGTCCAGATGGTTGGTGGGCTCGTCCAGCAGCAGGATATCTGTATCCTCAAGGATCAGGCGGGCCAGGTTGACCCGGGTCTTCTCCCCGCCGGAGAGACTGGAGAACAGCTGCTCGCGCATGGCCGCCGGGATCTGCAGGCCATTGGCCACCCGGTTGCGGTCCGTCTCCATGCTGTAGCCGCCCAGGCGGCGGAAGTCGTCGCTGAGCCGGTCGTATTCCCGCAGCAGGGCGGGGGACTGGTCGGTCTCCATCTGTGCCGTCAGCTCGTCGATCCGGCGGCTGATGGCGTAGAGCCGCTGGTGAGCGTCGCGCAGCACGTCCTCCGTGGTCCAGTCCTCCGGATAGACCGGGATCTGGGAAATGAGGCCGATGCGCTTGCCGGGCGCTGTGGTCACGGTACCCTCATCCGGGTACAGTTCCCCCACCATGATGCGAAAAAGCGTTGTTTTTCCGCACCCATTATGGCCCAATATCCCCACTCGCTCCCCGGAATTAACGGCGAAGCTGAGACCGTCCAGCACGTTGCTGCCCACCTCGAAGGACTTGACCAGAGAATTTATCTGTACGTCGATCATAGGCTCAGCTCCTTACTGCCGTGTGCAGCACGTTGTAGGCGATCCGTCCGGCCACGGTCAGGCCGCCGCCGCCCCGCTCCACCAGGAACACGAAGGCGTAGGGGTGGGCCTCGTCGTTGAGAAAGCCGGTGAACCAGGCGTGAGAGGTCCCGTCGCCGATCTCGGCGGTGCCGGTCTTGGCGCAGAGGGCCAGACCCGGAAAGGACTCGCTGCCGCCATAGCTGTAGGCCACGTTGAAGCTCATCATCTGGGCCAGAGTCTCGGCGGTGGAGGCCTCCATCAGCCGCTCGGACTTGTTCTCCCCGTCGTCCAGCAGAAGGGTGGGCTCCACCAGAACGCCGTGGTTGGCGATAGCGGAGACATAGCGCAGCATGGAGAAGGGGCAGACCAGGTCGACGGACTGGCCGATGCCGGACCAGCCCAGCTCCGGGTCGCCCACGAACTCCGTGGGATAGGCGCCCGCCGCCGTGGGAATGCCGTTGAGCTGGTGGCTGTCCAGAAAGCCGTAGTCCTTTACGTATTTCACCATGGTGTCCTGGCCCATCTGCACGGCCATGCGGGAGAAGGCCACGTTGCAGGAATTGGCCAGGGCCTGTTCAAAGGTCTGGGTATAGTGCTCAAAGGGGCAGGTGACCTCTACCCCGGCGAAGTCCGTGACGCCCTCGCAGTAGAAGGTCTTGCTCTGGATGCCGTTGATGTTTTCAATGGCGGCGGCCGCGGTGATCAGCTTGAAGATGGAGCCCGGCACGAAGGCGGCGGAGAGGCCCCGGTTGAGAAATGCGCCGTCCTCCGGCTCCGCATCCGGGTCCGCCGGGTCCACCGACGGGGCGGAGACCATGCACAGCATCTCCCCGGTCTTGTAGTTGCAGATCAGGATCGCGCCCTTCTGGCCGATCAGGCTGTTATAAGCGGCGTTATTAAGGCGTGCGTCTATGCTCAGCTGCAGGGAGCCGGTGTTGCTCCGGGTGGTGCCGTAGATGTGGCTGAAGCTGCGCATGTTCTGCCAGAAAGCGGACAGGACGCCGGTGCCGCTGCGGCCCCAGTAGTCCCCGGTCACATGGTAGTTTGCGATCCGGGTGGCCCGATCCTCGGCAAACAGGTTCTCTGTGGGATTGAAGGAGGCCAGCACCAGGCCGTTGCGGTCCAGGATCTGCCCCGTGGCCTCGGTGTTCAGCCGGGAAAAGTACAAAGCCCAGTCCTCGCCCTCATCAACATAGCGGATGACATAGGTCAAAATGCCCACGATGACCAGCGCCGCGATCAGTAATACAGAGACGGCGCGGTTGGTGATCTTTTTCATTTTGCGGCTTTGCCCCCTTTCGCTTTGCCGCTCCTGGCGGCAGGGGTATTCTTGGCGGCGGTCGCGCTCTTGGCCCCGGCGGTACCTTTTGCCGAGGCGGCGCCCTTGGCTGTCGGGGTCTTGGCCTTCGAGAGCTTGGGGCGCTTATCGGCCATGCGCGGGCCCAGGGGATCGTCCACCACAGAGCGCAGGCGGGCGCCGGGACGCACGGCAAAGCTTGCGTCCTTGCGGTTGTCGGCGCCCTTGATGAAGGCCATCAACATCCAGCAGGACAGCAGGGAAGTGCCGCCCCGGGACACGAAGGGGAAGGTGACGCCGGTGAAGGGCAGGATATCCAGCGAGCCGAACACGTTCAGGGCCAGCTGGGTCAGCAGGATGCTCATGGAGGCGCAGGCCGCGATGGCGTAATAGGCGGAGCGGCCGTTGCGGGCGCTGCGCACCGCGAAGAAGGCCAGGGTCAGCATGGCCAGGATGGCGCACAGGCCGATGATCAGGCCCAGCTCCTCACAGATCACGGCAAAGACCAGGTCGGTGTTGGCGGCGAAGATATCCTTCAGCCAGCCGCTGCCGGCGCCCTTGCCGAAGAGACCGCCCGCCGCGGCGGCGGACATGGCCCGGGTCTGCTGGTAGCCGGTATCGAACACGTCCTCCCACACATGGCCCCAGGAGGCGAAGCGCTGGGCGATATAGGGCCGGACGCTGACGGCCAGGAAGCCCGCCAGGCCCGCCCCGGAGACGGCCAGGAACACCGTGGCGATGGAGCCGGAACGCATGAAGGAGATCACCAGGAAGCTGACGAAGAACACCAGCGCCGTGCCGAAGTCCCCGATCAGGGCCAGGGCCATGACGCAGATGGCGGAGAAAGCGATGAAGCTGAAGAGGTTTCGCCTGCGAAACAGCTTTTCCAGGGTAGAGGCGCCCACATACACATAGGCCACCTTCACCAGCTCCGAGGGCTGGAAGGAAAAGCCGCCGATCTCCAGCCAGTTGCGGGCGCCCAGCACCGCGTCGCTGGCCACCACGTTGATCGCCAGCAGCAACAGGGCCCCGACGGCAATGGGCAGACGCATGGCATAGGTGCGCTTGAGATTGCGCAGCCACCAGCCGCCCAGCAAAAACAGGGCTACCGCCGCGATGGTCAGCAGGATCTGCTTGTACATATCGCCGGGGGTGGAGGTGGCGGCCACTGACATGCCCAGGGTGCTCAGATAGAAGGCCAGGGTCTCCACCTCAAAGCCGCTGCGGCCCATGATGCGCATGGCGTTGTAGCAGCTCCACTGGAGCATGATCAGCGCGAAGAAGCCCAGGGCGATGGGGGCCAGGTACTCCGGCTTGGCAAAGAAGGCGTGCTGCATCAGCAGAAACAGCTGAAAAATGCTCAGCTCCAGCAGGGTAATGGCGGGGGAGAAGCGCTTGCCCGCGATGGTGCGGCTCTCGTCCAGCCGGATGCGCTTGTCCTGGGGGATGTCCTGGAAGCGGAGCATGTTGCCCTGGAGATTGATCACATCCCCGTCAAAGACGCACTCGCCCTTGCCGCCCACCTTGGTCCCGTTGGCCCAGACGCCGCCCCGGCCGAACACGTCGTATACCCGCCACTGGCCCGCGTCGTCCCGGGTCAGCACCGCGTGGACCCGGCGCACGCCGGGCTTTTGGATCAGCACGTCCGCGCTGCGGGAGAAGCCGATGATGTTTTCCCAGTGGTTCACAGGCAGGGTCTCCCTGCCGGACTTGATGTAAGCCCAGGTCTCAGGCTCATAATGCTCCTGCAGCATGGAGCGCAGGCAGCGGATGATGATGGCCAGCGACAGCAGGATCAGCACGAACTTCGACGTGGTCAGCATATATTGTGTAAAGACTTCCAAGGAGACACCTCCCTTCGTCGGCGCAAGCTCCGGATCGACCCGCTTCCCCGTAAACGGGAAAGCTTGCTCCCTCCGCTGCGCCTCCTATCAAAAGCAAAGCAGGCGCTTTGCTTTTGGTATAATAGAAAAAGCTGCATATCCGCAAGCTCCTTCTTCCTCTTCCCGACCGAAACGGCTGCGCCTGGTTTCGATCGGGATTTAGAATAATTGAGACTTATTTTATTATTATACCACAAATGCCGGGGCATTGACAACGGCAGGCAAGTCAACTAAAATAAACCCATGGACAAAAAGACAAAAATCTGGATATTGGTGTTCGTGCTGCTGTGCGCCCTGTGTGTCGGGGCTTTTCTTTTGCTGCGCAGCGACCGCGGGGGGACCATCGCGGTGATCTCCGTGGACGGGGAGGAGCTGGACCGGATCGACCTGTCCCGGGTGAAGGAGCCCTATGACATTGAGGTGGACACCGGCTACGGCCGGAACCTGGTGCATGTGGAGCCCGGCGCCATCTCTGTGACGGAGGCGGACTGCCCGGACCACATCTGCGTGGCCATGGGCAGGCTCCAGGGCGGCGGCATCCCCATCGTGTGCATGCCCCACCACCTGATCATCCAGATCGAGGGGAGCGAGATCGATGGCTGACCCGCCCCGTTCCAAAACCCAAAAGCTCACGCTGATGGCGCTGCTCACCGCCATGGCTCTGGGCATCTTCATGCTGGAGGCGCAGCTGCCCTCCCTGGTGCCCATCCCGGGGGTGAAGCTAGGCCTTGCCAACATCATCACCCTCACGGCCATGCTGCTCCTGGGCAGGAAGGAGGCCGGGGCGGTACTGGCGGTGCGTATCCTCATGAGCGCCATGTTTGCCGGCAGTCCCTCCACGCTGATCTTCAGCGCCGTGGGCGGGACCTTCGCTTATGTCTGCATGTGTGTGCTGACGACCGTCATCCCGGAAAAGCGGCTCTGGGTCACCAGCGCCATCGCCGCCGTGGCCCACAACGCCGGTCAGCTGCTGGCCAGCATCTGGGTGGTGAAGACCCCGGGCCTCTGGGTCTATGCGCCGATCCTGGCGGTCTCGGGCCTGATCACCGGCGTGTTCACCGGGCTTGCTGCCATGTATCTGATCCGCGCGTTGCGCAAGCTGCAGCGGTGATTGACGAAATGAGATATTTTGCATATAATAGCAAGGCTAATACTAAAACCTGATAAGGGAGTTCAATCGATTTCCGAGGGGAATTTGTGTCAGGCGAGGCGCTTTCCGCAGCGAATAATGGAGATATATTTGCAAGGAGAGCAACGAAGCATGGCGCAAATTCACCCGGAAAGATTTGAACTTTTCTATCAGATTTTAGTATAACATTTGAGAAAGAAGGAATCCCTTTTATGAGCGAATGCACCCATGATTGTTCTACCTGTGGGGAGAGCTGTGCCGAGCGCACCGGCCCCCAGAGTTTTCTGAAGGAGCTCAACCCCTATTCCAGCGTGAAGAAGGTCATCGCCGTGGTCAGCGGCAAGGGCGGCGTGGGCAAGTCCCTGGTCACCAGCCTGATGGCCTCCGAGATGCAGCGCCGCGGCTACAACTGCGCGGTGCTGGACGCGGACATCACCGGCCCCTCCATCCCTCGGTCCTTCGGCATCACCGAGCACTGCAAGGGCACCGAGGATTACCTGATCCCCGTTACCACCCACACCGGCATGCAGATCATGTCCATCAACCTGATCCTGGAAAATGAGACCGAGCCTGTGGTTTGGCGCGGCCCGGTCATCGCCGGCGCGGTGACCCAGTTCTGGACGGACGTGCTGTGGACGGATGTGGACTACATGTTCGTGGACATGCCTCCCGGCACCGGCGACGTGCCCCTGACGGTGTTCCAGTCCCTGCCCATCGACGGCGTGGTCATCGTCACCACCCCGCAGGATCTGGTGGGGATGATCGTGTCCAAGGCCGTGAACATGGCCGGGATGATGAACGTGCCCGTGCTGGGCATCGTGGAGAACATGTCCTATTTCAAGTGCCCCGACTGCGGCAAAGAGCACGCCATCTTCGGCGAGAGCAAGGTGGCGCAGATCGCCAAGGAGTTCGGCATTGCCCACACCGCCCGCCTGCCCATCGACCCTGCGGTCGCCACTATGGTGGATGCCGGCGAGGTGGAGTCTGTCAGCGGTGAGCACATTGCCTCCATGGTGGACGTGATCGAAAAGCTGGACGCCTGAGACACGGAGGACAGAGCATGAAGATAGCGGTCGCTTACGACAACGGCGAGATCTTCGGCCACTTCGGCCACTGTGAGATGTTTGCCACCTACGAATACGGCGAATACGTCTCCGACTGCGTCAAGCGCCTGGTCCCCACCGAGGGCCGCTCCGGCCACCAGGCCATGGCGGACCTGATGCGCGAGCAGGGCGTGGACGCGGTGATCGTCGGCAACATGGGGCCGGAGGCCAAGGCCACGCTGCTCAGCTACGGCATCGTGCCCGTGGTGGGCTACTCCGGCGATGCGGACACCGCCTCGGACCTGCTGGTCACCGGTCAGCTGCCCATCTCCCCGGGGGAGGGCGGCGGCTGCTCCTGCGGCGGAAGCTGCGGCAGTGGGGACAGTGCCTGCAACTGCGGACCCGGCTGCAGCTGCGGCTGTGGCGGCGGTTACGACGGCGAGGAAGAGGATTGGTAAACGACAGCAAGGACCTGCATCAGCAGGTCCTTGTTTGCGCTTTTACAGGCTTTGTACCGGCAGGGTGAACTCCGCGGCGAAGTGCTCCTCATCCCGGGTGGTGTTGAAGCTGCCGCCCATGGCGGACATGATCTTCTCGCAGGTGCGCAGGCCGATCTTGGTGCTCTCCACCCGAGGGGCCGCGGCTGCCACATAGTTGGACATGCAGACGGAGAGGGAAGACTCCTTCCGCTCGGTGACTACCAGAATGGGGCGCTCTTTATCGGCGTATTTCTTGGCGTTGGACACCAGATTGTCCAGCACCCGCTTGAGATAGAGCGGGTCCGCGCGAACGCCGCATTCGCCCTCAAACTCGATGCGGCTGACCGTGAAGCCCGCGTCGCTGAGATCGAACTCCGCCTCACCCAGCAGCTGCTCCAGCAGCAGCCGCGCGTCGAAGCTCTCCATGTTCAGCTCCAGCTCCGAACGGCTGAACACCAGAAAATAGCGGAACAGCTCGTCGGTCAGGTCCTTGAGCTCCATGGCCTTGTCCCGGGCGGAGGCGGCGAACTGCCGACCCTGCTCCGGCGTCTCGAAGCTGCCCTCGTGGAGCAGGTCCAGATAGCCCAGCAGGGAGGTCATGGGGGTGCGGATGTCGTGGGAGATGGCGGTGATCAGCTCACTGTTGGCCTCCCAGGCCCGCTTCTCGTTGCCCATGCGCTCAATGACCGAGCGGCGCATGCTGTCCACATCCGTGGCCAGCTCCGCCAGCTCGTCGCCGCCCTTGACGGTGATGGGGTGGTCCAGGTCGCCGGCGCCGATGGCGCCCGCCTCCTGAGACAGGAGGATGACCCGCCTTGTCAGCCGCCGCATATACCAGAGCACCACGGCGAAGAAGCTGACCACCGCCAGAAGCAGGGAGATGTCCCAGTTGAGCTGGTCCTCCCGGGCGTCGGTGCCGTCGCCGATGGCGATCTGATACTGCCCGTCGGCAAAGCCCATGGGGTAGAGCTTGTTGTATTGGGAGGCGTAGAGCAGCCGCTCATAGCCCTGCATGTCGCTGGCGGTCTGGACGATCCCGTCCCAGGCGCGCAGCTGCAGCTCGCCCTCCCGGAAGACCAGGATGGTCACATAGGCGTTGTCCACCGTCCAGCGGGCGATGCTCTGCCCGTCGTCGCCCCGGACCTGATACTGGGCCACGAACTGGCTGAAATCGGTATAGAAGGCCGCCTGGCGGGCGGAGACAGACTCCTGGCTCATGTAGATCCTGTCCAGGGCCATGGTGCCCAGCCCGTAGGCGACAAAATACACCAGCAAGGCGCAGAGCAATGCCAGTATAATGATGTACAGGATCTTCGCGTCCAGAGAGCGCGGAAGACGCTTAATCAATCTGATAACCCCTTCCCCAGACGGTACGGATGATCTTGGGCGCGGAGGGATTCTCCTCGATCTTGCGGCGCAGGTTCAGCACGTGCACCATCACGGTGTTACCGGAGCCGGAGAGGAATTTCTCGCCCCAAACGGACTCGTAGAGATCGGCGGCGGTGACCACTGTGCCGCGGTTTTTCAGCATGAACTCCAGGATGGAATACTCGGTGTCGGTGAGGGTGACGCTCTTTCCGGCGCTCTTGACCGTGCGGGAGGCGAAGTCCACCTCCAGATTCTCCACCGTCAGCACCCCGGCGGGCTTGCCCCGGTACTCCTGATAGCGGCGAAGCAGGGAGCTGACCTTGGCCAGCAGCTCCGCCTGGGAAAAGGGCTTGGACAGGAAATCGTCCCCGCCGCTCTCATAGGCGGAGACCCGGTCCTGCTCGGCGGACTTTGCCGTGAGGAACAGCACCGGGACGTTGGAGAGCTTGCGCAGCTCCTCGCAGGTCTGGATGCCGTCCAGACCGGGCATCATCACGTCCAGCACCACCAGGTCGGTATCGGGATTGGCGCGGATGAACTCGATGGCGGCAAGACCATCCGCCGCCTCGGCGACAAAATATTTATCTTTCAGCAAAAGCTGGAGAACTTTTCGGATGTCGGGATCGTCATCTACTATGAGGATACGGGAAAGAGCGGCCATAGGCACCTCCGATCTGTCGGTTGACGGGATCATTGTACCACATTTTTTCAGCGATACCAATAATTTAAGAAAACTTAAGATACTTCCACTGTATTATGTGATATACTACGGCTGCCTGAGAAAACAAATCTTTCTTTACAGGAGGATGAAGATGAATAAAAAAGTGAGATCTTTGCTTGCGCTGTTTCTGACCCTGGTGCTGATGCTGGGCTTAACCGCCTGCGGCAAGCAGGGCGGGGAGGAGCCCGCGCCAGAGGAGACAGAGACCCCGGAATATGTCTATACCGCGGCGTATAAGACCGTCAACGGCGGCGATTCGTTTATGAGTCCCCAGGTCTTTACCGAGGGCGGCTTCTATGTGACCTCCCATGAAAAGGTGGGGACGGCGGTCCCCGAGGGAGCCACCATCGAGTATGAGGGCCAGTACGACGTGTTTGAGCCGCGGCTGTACTTCGTTGGCAAGGACGGCAGCGCCAAAAAGCTGACGGACTATGAGCCGCTGCCCGCGGCGGAGAACACCGAGGGCTATGTCGGCTTCTATTCCGGCTCCGGCATCGTGGGCATGAGCCTTACCGGCGACGGGAAGCTGATTGTCGTGGAGAACAACTATGTCAGCTACTTCACCGGCGATGAATCCCAGATGGATGCGGACGATGCCTGGCAGCTCTGGGAGTACAACGACGATTACATCATCCGTATCCTGGACAGCAAGGGCAAGGAGCTGAGCCAGGCAAAGGTCGATTACGATACCGGCAACGGCGGCTACCTGGGCTTCTATAACATGAAGCTGGACGGAGACGACAACATCCTCGCCACCAGCGACATGCAAGTGGTGGCCGTCAAGCAGGACGGCAGCGTGGCCTACACCATCCCGACCGAGGACTATGTGAACAGCGTCGTCCAGCTGAAGGACGGCCGTCTGGGCTTCAGTCAGTATGGGGAAAACGGCATGGAGCTGCACATGCTGGACATGGACGCTCATAAACTGACCGATGAGATCTATGCCCTGCCCAATGACGCCTACGACATGCTGCCCGGCGGCGGAGACTATGATCTCTACTACATCGGCGGGCAGAGCCTCTATGGCTACAAGCTGGAGACCCAGGAGGGGGAGCGCATCCTCAACTGGCTGGATGTGGACATCAACGGCAACTACATGAGCGGCGTCCATGTGAACGAGGACGGCAGCATCATCGGCGTGCTCAACAACTACGATCAGTCGGAACAGGTCACCACGGAGCTGGTGAACCTGACCCAGGTGCCCTATGATTCCGTTCCGCACAAGACGGAGCTGACCCTGGCGGTCATGGATATCAACTACAATTATGAGCTGAGCAACGCCATCATCCGCTTCAACCGGGGCAGCGATACCAGCCGCATCCGCGTGGTGGACTATTCCCAGTACAACACCGAGGAGGATACCAGCGCCGGCCTCACCAAGCTGACCACGGAGATCCTCTCCGGCAAGCTGCCCGATCTGCTGTGCCTGAGCAATCTGCCCTACAGCCAGCTGGCTGCCAAGGGCCTGCTGGAGGACCTGTACCCCTATCTGGACGCGGATAAGCAGCTGGACCGCAGCGACTTCTTCGCCAATGTGCTGAAGGCCATGGAGGTGGACGGTAAGCTGTATGAGATCACCCCGTTCTTTGCCATCAACACCCTGATCGGCGCCAGCTCTGTGGTGGGGGACACCCCGGGCTGGACCTACGCGGAATTCAACGCGGCCCTGGCCAGGATGCCCGCCGGCTGCGATCCCCTGGACCAGTATACCACCCGGGACGATATGCTGCGCACCCTGCTCTCTCTGGAGATGGACAGCCTGGTGGACTGGAACACAGGCAAGGTCAGCTTCGACAGCCAGAACTTCATCGACATGCTGAACTTTGCGGCCCGCTTCCCCAAGGCTTTCGACTGGGACAACTATGAGTGGACCGACGCCGACCAGACGGAAAACCGCATCAAAGACGGCCGCCAGATGCTCATGAACGCCGGCATCTACTATGTGGACAGCATCATCTACAACGACATGTACTTCGGCGGCGACACCACCTATATCGGTTATCCCACCAACGAGGGCGTGGGCAGCATGCTCCGCCTGGGGGCCGGGGACGGCTCGCTCTACGCCATGAGCAGCAAGTGCATCGACAAGCAGGCCGGCTGGCAGTTTTTGCGCAGCTTCCTGCTGGAGGAGAACCAGCAGAACGGCTGGGGTCTGCCCACCAATGTGAACGCCTTCAACACCATGCTGAAAAAGGCCATGACCCCCGAGTACCGCAAGGATGCGGAAGGCAACTTCGTCCTGGACCAAAACGGTGAAAAGATCCAGGTCAGCCGCGGCTCCTACGGCATGGCGGACGGCTCCATCAAGTATATCTACGCTTTGACCCAGGAGCAGGCCGACAAGCTGCTGGCGGTCATCATGAGCACCACCAAGGTGGCGGACGAGAGCGACAGCATCTACGACATTGTCAACGAGCAGGCCCAGGCCTTCTTCGCCGGCCAGAAGAGCGCCGAGGAGGTGGCCCGTCTGATCCAGAGCAAGGCCAATATTTACGTCAACGAACAGCGCTGAACGGGCGCCAGGAAAAAGGCGGGTTTTCCCGCCTTTTTCTTTCGGAAATTCTTAAGAATCCTTAGCTTGCCTTGCGCAGAGATTCCAGATGTAGTATAATACGATGAATTGAAACACAAGATATTACGAAGTGGTAACGAATCCATGAAAAGGCACAGCATACAATTGAGCGACCGGCAAAAGGATTTCCTGCACAGCCTCTGTTACCTGTCACCCAGCCTGCTGGGGGTGGGCGTGTTTTTCATCCTGCCCTTCGGCGTGGTGGTCTATTACGCCCTGATCGACGGGGTGGGCTCCAGGAATTTCGTGTTCCTGCAAAATTTCATAAAGCTGTTTCACAATTCGGCCTTTCTGATGGCGGCCAGGAACACCCTGCACTTTTCCCTGATCGCGGTGCCGCTGGCGGTGGTACTGGCCATCGTTCTGGCCCTGATGCTGGAATGCCGGATCCCGTTGAAGTCCCAGTTTCGCACCTTTTTCCTCAGTCCCATGATGGTCCCCGTGGCCTCGGTGGTGCTGATCTGGCAGGTGCTGTTTAACTACAACGGGACCGTCAACGAGTTTTTGCTGCTCTTTGGCGGGGACAAGATCGACTGGCTCCAGTCCGACTATTGCCAGATCGTGGTGCTGATCCTGTTTTTGTGGAAGAATCTGGGCTACAACATGATCCTGTTCATGGCGGGCCTGTCCAACATCCCCCGGGATCTGCTGGAGGTGGCGGACGTGTCCGGCGCCTCGGAGGTCTACAAGTTCTTTGCCATCAAGCTGCGCTACCTGTCGCCCACGGTACTTTTCGTCACCATCCTGTCGCTGATCAATTCCTTCAAGGTCTTTCGTGAGGTGTATCTGCTCACGGGGGATTACCCCTATGAGAAGCTGTATATGCTGCAGCACTTTATGAACAACACCTTCCGCAGTCTGGATTACCAGAAGCTCTCCGCCGCGGCGGTGATCATGGCCATCGTGATGGTGGTGCTGATCGCCCTGCTGTTCAAGGTGGAGGACTGGTTCGGAAAGGACGTGGAGGGATGAGGAAAAAGAAGCGTACCTTCGGCCGTGTGGGCATGTTCATCCTCTGCGCCGTCTTCGCGCTGATGTTCCTGATGCCCACGGTACTGACCATCACCAATTCCTTCATGTCCGAGTCGGAGATCAAATCCAACTACGGCATGATCTTTTCCACCACCTCGGGCGGCTATGTGTCCGAGACGGTGAATCTGAAATTCATCCCCGACAAGGTCACCCTGTCCCAGTATGTGACAGGGCTGATCAAGTCCCCGGATTATCTGATCAAGTTCTGGAACAGTCTGATCCTGGTGGTCCCCATCGTGATCTTCCAGGTGGCTGTGGCCGCGGTGGCGGCGTATAGCTTCACCCGCTGGCGGGGCAAGATCAGGAGCGGCATTTTCTTCTTCTACGTGATCCTGATGCTCATGCCCTACCAGGTGACCCTGGTCCCCAACTATCTGGTCAGCCAGTGGCTGGGCATCCTGAACACCCGCTGGGCCATCATCCTGCCCGGGATCTTCGCCCCCTTTTCGGTGTTCCTGCTGACCAAGTTCATGCGCCGCATCCCCTATTCGCTGATCGAGGCGGCCAAGGTGGACGGCGCGGGCGAGTGGGAGATCTTTACGAAGATCTGCCTGCCCCAGTGCCGCTCGGCCCTGTACTCCATCGCGATTTTGGTATTCATCGACTACTGGAACATGGTGGAGCAGCCGCTGATCCTGCTGCAGGACGCGGAGCAGCAGCCCCTGTCGGTGTTCCTCTCCTCCATCAACGCCGGGGAGATCGGCCTGGCCTTTGCCATGGCCACCATCTACATGGTGCCGTCCCTGCTGCTGTTCCTCCACGGTGAGGAATACTTGGTAGAAGGTATTGCCAATTCCGGCAGCGTCAAGGGATAATAACTAATAAAAACCACGTGTATAAGCCTGTCAAACAGGAGGAAGCCTCATGGATTTCAAACCCAAAAACAGAGAATGGGTCAAGAACGCGGCCATCGTTTTTCTGGCCGTGCTGCTGGTGCTCACCTTCTTTTCCAACACCTGGATGAATCGCAGCCTGCCGGAGGTGGCCACCCAGTCCGTGACCGACGGGGCCATCACCGCCAAGGTCCGGGGCACCGGTACCGTGACGGCCAACGGCACCCATCAGGTCAAGGCCGACCAGACCCGGGAGATCCGGGCCGTCATGGTCAAGGCCGGACAGGAGGTCAGCGCGGGCGACGTGCTGTTCATCCTGGGCGAGGGGGACAGCGCTGAGATCGAGGCCGCGGAAGAGGCCCTGCGCGCCCTGCAGATCAGCTATCAGAAGGCCGCGGTGGGCCCTGTTTACAGCTACAAGGTGCAGGAGCTGGAGATCGAGTCGGCGGAGCAGGCCTGGTATGAGGCCGAGCGGGCGCTGCAGGACGTCCAGAACACCGCGCCCCGGGATCTGCCCAACGCCCAGAAAGCGGCCGCCCAGGCTGAGGTGGAAGCCGCTCAGGCCGCGGTAGAAGCGGCGAAGAAGGCGGTAGCGGAGCAGGAAATGACGGTTGCCCTGTATCAGGCAGTTTATGATGAGGCATATGCGAATGCCCAGGCCGAAGTGGATGCAGCTGTAAAGGACCTTGGTGATGCTCAAAAAGCTGTTGATGAGGCTGATAGTGTGCTGCGCGATTTGGCAAGGGATTTAGAATTAGCAGAAGATGAAAAGGCGGCACTTGAACAGAGAAAGCAGAATGAGACAGAAGAAACTCCCGAGGATGAGAGGGTAAGCCAGGAAGAGATTGAAGCTGCGGAAGCTAAGATTGCTCTTATAAAGGAAGAAATTACTACAGCTACGCTAACAAAACAAGCGGCTGATAACGCTGTTGGTAATAAAACAAAAGCTGTTGAAGACAAAGAGAAGGATAGAAACAATACTCCAAAAGGAGATTTGCTTGAACAGCAAAACAAACTGGAAGAAGCACAGAATGCTGTAACAGCGGCGGAGGCCGAGCTCAATTCCGCCCAGGACAAGCTGGCGGCCATCGAAGCCGTGATCGACGAGATCGTCATCAACTCTTCCAGCAGCGAGGAATATAAAAAAGCCAAGGACGCCCGGGACGCGGCCAAGCTCCACTATGAGACCCTGGTGTACAACCTGGAGCAGCAGAAGGCCAGCGACGCCAGATCCCAGGCCCTGGCCGGGATCGACCTGGCCGATCTGTCGGGCCAGATCGAACGGGCCCGGGAGAAGCTTGCGGATCTGTCCGGCGGCGAGGAGAACCAGATCACCGCCAATGTGTCCGGTACCGTGCAGACAGTGGACTGCACCGCCGGCGACACCAAGGTCAAGGGCGATGTGCTCTGCAGCATCGAGGTGCCGGACATGGGTCACACCCTCAGCTTCTCGGTGACCAACGAGCAGGCCCGGCGGCTGCGTCCGGGCGACGTGGGCTCTGTGAGCAATTTCTATTGGGGCAATCAGATCACCGCCACCCTCACCACCATCCAGGTGGACCCGAAAAATCCCCAGACCAACAAGATGCTGACCTTCGATCTGGACGGTGATGTGAATACCGGCTCGGAGCTGACCATCTCTGTGGGGCAGAAGAGCGCAAACTATGACACCATCATCCCCAACAGTGCCATCCGCAGCGACTCCAACGGCAGCTTCGTGCTGGCGGTGGAGGCCCGCAATTCCCCTCTGGGCAACCGCTATGTGGCCCGCCGGGTTAATGTGGAGGTTCTGGCCAGCGACGATGTGAATTCCGCCGTCACCGCGGATCTGGGCTACGGCGACTATGTGATCACCACCAGCAACGCTCCGGTGAAAAACGGCGATCTGGTCCGGCTGGCGGACAGCTGATATGAAACGACTACACGTAAGCAAAAAACGGCTCCTTTTCCTGGCGCTGAACCTGCTTCTGGTCCTGGCGGTGCTTGCCGGGTTGATCGCCATCCGGCATCTCTCCGGCCTGCTGGAGACCCAGAAGGAGGCACGGCGCTGGCGAGGGGACAATGAACTGGACTTTACCCAGATTAGCTGCTTCATCCCCACGGATGACAGGATCGGGATCGCCGACGTCTACGCCTTTCGCTACGCCATGCTGGACAAGTTCCATGAGGCCGCTCTGGATGTGGACAACGACAGCACCCTGTTCGTGGACGCCTGGAGCACCGGCGGCAAGGGTGTCGCCTCCACCACCCTGGGCAGGGGCGACGTGGTCGTGACCGCCGTGGGCGGCGCGTTCTTCGATTTTCATCCCATCCGCCTGCTCAGCGGCAATTACCTGGCGGAAGGCGACCTGATGCAGGACCGGGTGCTGCTGGACGAGGACACGGCCTGGCTGCTCTTCGGCGGCACGGATCTGACCGGTCTGGAGCTGCGGATCGACAATGTGCCCTTCGTAGTGGCCGGCGTCATTGAGCGGGAGCAGGACTTCGCCAGCAAAAAGGCCTATACTGACGGCATGGGTCTGTTCATGTCCTACGACGCCTATAAGCGGCTGCATGACGATGCGGGCATCACCTGCTATGAACTGGTCATGGCGGAGCCGGTCAACAACTTTGCGGTCAATTTCGTTCGGGAGAAATTCCCCATCGGCGGCGGTGTGATCCTGGAAAACAGTGAGCGCTTCACCGCCGGGCGTCTGCTTGGCCTGCTGCGGCAGTTTGGCCTGCGCTCCATGCAGAGCCGGAGCATCAGCTATCCCTATTGGGAGAACGCGGCCCGCTGCGTGGAGGACTGGTGCGCGCTGCTGTTGCTGCTGGTGATCCTGGCCGCGGTGCTGCCCGCGATCACTCTGATCGTCTGGCTCGTGCGCTGGCTGCGCCGGGGCAAGGACAAGATGGAGGACGATCTGCTGCCCGACTGGAAGGAGAAAGCGGAGGAGGCCATCCGGGTCCGCCAGCGGCGACGCTGGGAGAAAAAGCACGGTTATCACGAGACATGAAAAATCGCCCTGCCGCATCTTCACGGCAGGGCGATTTGCTGGTCCTGTTCAGTTCAGGGTCACATTCATGCGCACCGGGTTGTGGTCGGAGTTTTCAAAACTCAGGTCCACGCTCTCCACACTGTTGAGCGTCACATTGGGGGAGACGATGAAGCCGTCGATCACATAGTACTGGGTGTTCACCGTGTCGCTGGGGTCATAGGGCTGATTCAGCAGGCGGCAGGTGGGATTGGACAGGTCATAGACGAACTGCCAGCCCTCCGGCAGCAGACTGTCATCCAGCGTACCCACGGCCCAGAGCTCCGGGTGGGTGTTGGGATAGACCTCCAGACTGCCCGGGAAGACCTGGTTGAAGTCCCCACCGGCGATCACATAGTTGCCCTTTTCATACTCGCTCTGAATAAACTCCCGCAGCTGATTGGTCTGGGCGATCTTGCCCTCGCCGCTGTCGTAGGCCTCCAGATGCAGATTCACCAGCACCAGCTGGCTGTCGCTGCCCTCGATGGGCAGATAGCTGACCAGCAGGCAGCGCTTGAGATTGGCGGTGCTGACCGGCCAGGAGAAGGGGCAGGGGAGCGCGATCCGCTGGGCTGAAGCGATGTCGTATTGGGTCATGGTATAGAGCCCGCTGTGCACCTTGCCGATGGGCGGCAGGGGATAGGGGACAAAGTTGCAGGAATAGTTGAGGGCGTGGACCCGGGACAGCTCCAGATCGCCGGCCAGGTACGCAGTCTCGTCGATGCCATAGGTGCGGGTGGAGTCGGTGTCCACCTCCTGCAGCAGGATCAGGTCCGGCGTTTCGCCGTCGTACAGATAGGCGTTGATGCCGTTGAGATATTCGCCAACGGCGTTAGGGCCCGCTGCCTTGACCTCCTTGCCGCCGTCCATAAAGAAGTCCGAATTCTTGCCCAGACCGCCGTAGCCCACATTCCAGCTGAGCACATCCAGCTCCTGACCGGGGATCAGCTGCCGGTCCGCGGACTGCAGCAGCGCCAGGTCCTCCACAGCCTCGGGCTTATACTCTGTGGCTGTCAGCCACCCGAATAGACCGCCCACAGCCAGAATGATGATCAAAATCAGGATCAGAAAAAATCTGAGGATCTTTTTCATAGGGATACCTCCAGGGAATAGGATCGCCTTGATTGTACCATCTTTTCTAAAAAGCTTCAAGCATTGGTAAAAACTTCGTATATTTGTCCGATTGCCAAGGATGGGGATGGTATATTATAATGCTCTCGGTTCCTTTCGTCCGGCGGCGGTATGATCCCCGCCGGGCAAGAAATAGATGGAGGAGAAAAGTTATGAGTTACGATTGGGTAAAGAAGCAGGATCCGGAGATCTATGCGTCCATGATACGCGAGCTGGGCCGCCAGCGGGATCATCTGGAGCTGATCGCTTCCGAGAACTTTGTCAGTGAGGCTGTCATGCAGGCCATGGGCAGTCATCTCACCAATAAATATGCCGAGGGTTATCCCGGCGCCCGCTACTATGGCGGCTGCCAGTTCGTGGACGAGGTGGAGACCATCGCCATCGAGAGGGCCAAGGCCATCTACGGCGCGGAGCATGCCAATGTGCAGCCCCACGCGGGCTCTCAGGCCAACATCGCCGTGTATCTGGCCCTGCTCCAGCCGGGCGATACCATCCTGGGCATGAATCTGAGCCACGGCGGCCATCTGACCCACGGCTCCAAGGCGTCCATCTCCGGCAAGGTGTACAAGTCCTGCTTCTACGGCGTCAATCCCGAGACTGAGACCATCGACTATGACGAGGTCCAGCGGGTGGCGGAGGAGAACCGGCCCAAGATCATCATCGCCGGCGCCAGCGCCTACCCCCGCTTTATCGACTTCGCCCGGTTCCGTGAGATCGCGGATTCCGTGGGCGCTTACCTGATGGTGGACATGGCCCATATCGGCGGCCTGGTGGCCGCGGGCGTCCATCCCAACCCGGTGCCTTATGCCGACGTGGTGACCACTACCACCCACAAGACCCTGCGCGGCCCCCGCGGCGCGGTGATCCTCTGCAAAGAGGCCATCGGCAAGAAGATCGACAGCGCTGTCTTCCCCGGCAGCCAGGGCGGCCCGCTGATGCACGTGATCGCGGCCAAGGCCATTTGCTTCCAGGAGGCGCTGCAGCCGGAGTTCAAGGCTTACCAGACCCAGATCGTGAAGAACGCCGCCGCCCTGGCGGACGAGCTGAAGGCCAACGGCGTGCGCCTGGTCTCCGGCGGTACCGACAACCACCTGATGCTGGCGGATGTGATGAGCCGCGGCCGCACCGGCGCCGAGGTACAGGAGCTGCTGGATCTGGCCAACATCACCGCCAACAAGAACGCCATCCCCTTCGACACCCTCCCGGTCAAGCAGACCAGCGGCCTGCGTCTGGGCACGCCCGCGACCACCAGCCGCGGCATGAAGGAGGCGGAGATGCACCAGATCGGCGCCATGATCTGCCGCTTGCTGGAGGAGGGCGAGAGCGCCGTGCCCCAGGTGAAGGAGCAGGTCATCGACCTGTGCGAGCGCTTCCCCCTGTATCCCGAGCTGTAAACGAACCATTGAATTGCATGCAAAAAAGCGATCGGCACATTGCCGATCGCTTTTTCAGCTTCTCTCTGTTTACAGCTCCGCGATGACCTCGCACTCCACCAGGAAATCCTTGGGGAGTCTGGCCACCTCCACACAGGAGCGGGCGGGGAAGGGCTCGGTGAAATACTGGGCATAGATGCCGTTGACCGTGGCAAAGTCGTTCATGTCCTTGACGAAGACCGTGGTCTTGACCACCTTGCTCATACTGGTACCGGCGGCCTCCAGGATGGCGGCGATGTTTTTGAACACCTGATGGGCCTGACCCTCGATGGTGTCGGAGACCGCGCCGGTGGCGGGGTCCACACCGATCTGACCGGAGGTGAACACCAGGTTGCCCACGATCTGCGCCTGGGAGTAGGGACCCAGTGCGGCGGGGGCCTTTTCGGTTGCGACTGTTTTCATATTCATATCTCCTTTAAAAATGATTACTCGATCTCGACCACGTAGCCCCGCTCCATAAGCCGGGCGATAAGGGCTTCGCCATGTTCTTTGCCGCCCACCTCGCAGGCGATATGGACGCTGGTCTCGTTGGGGTTGAGATTGGCGGTCAGCCGGTCATGCTCCACGGACATGATGTTCGCGCCCGCGTCGGCGATGACGTTCAGCAGCTGCACCAGGCTGCCCGGACGGTCCAGCAGCTTGACCAGGAAGCGGATGCGGCGGTGCCGGGCCACCAGGCCCTGCTCGATGATGTTCTGCACAAAGCTCACGTCGATGTTGCCGCCGGAGAGCACGCAGACCACGCGCTTGTCCTTCACGTCCAGCTTGCCGCTGAGCACGGCGGCCAGCGGTGTGGCGCCTGCAGGCTCCACGATCTGCTTGCAGCGCTCCATCAGCAGCAGGATGGCGTTGGCAATCTCCGAGTCGGACACGGTGACCACCCCATCGGCATGACGGTTGATCAGCTCCACGGTCAGATCGCCGGGCACCTTGACCGCGATGCCGTCGGCAATGGTGGCGGCGGTCTCCGTAGTGCACAGTTTACCGGATGCGTAGCTCTGGGCAATGGCGTCCGCCCCCTCGGCCTGCACGCCGTAGACCTTGACACGGGGATTGATGAGCTTCACGGCGGAGGCAATGCCGGCCAGCAGGCCGCCGCCTCCGGCGGGGACGATGATCACGTCCACATAGGGCAGATCGGAGAGGATCTCCAGGCCAAGAGTACCTTGCCCGGCAATCACCTCCGGGTCGTTGTAGGGATGCAGAAAGGCCGCGCCCTCCTCCTCACAGATGCGGCAGGCCTCCGCATAGGCGTCGTCATAGCAGTCGCCTGCCAGGACCACCTTGGCTCCATAGCCCTGGGTCGCCTGGACCTTGGCGATGGGCGCCGCCTTGGGCATGACGATGGTGGCGGGGATGCCGAACTTGGCCGCGGCATAGGCCACGCCCTGGGCGTGGTTGCCCGCGGAAGACGCCACCACGGGACAGCGCTTGCCCGCCTCGATCATGGAGGCGATCTTATTGCTGGCACCGCGGATCTTGAAAGAGCCGGTCTTCTGCCGGTTTTCACATTTGAGATAGATCTGACCGCCGGTCATCCCCGAGAAGGTGGAGGACAGGTCCAGCTCCGTATGGTGAAGGATCGGTTTGAGTCGCTCGGCAGCGCGCTCAAAATCGCGAAGTTCAAGTTCCATGGTACAGACCTCCTTTGCCTCCATATTACTCTTTCCGTGCGGCAAATTCAATACGAAAAAACGATCCGGGATGCAGTCGGCATCCCGGTTCGTCCGTTCCTGTTAGCCTTTCAGGTGTTCCAGCACATAGGGGAGGATCTGATCCCGGTCGATCACGTCCCTGTGCAGCACTTCCTTCTCCCGCAGTCCCGCAAGGCCCCGGGGAATGGGCAGCCCGCTGAGTTGCGACAGACGCTCCATCTGCTCAAACTCGTCGCCGCTCAAATCGCCGCCGATGGCTCCCAGCACTGCCGCCGGGAACTTGAAGGGCGAGGCGGTGGAGAGCACCACCACCGGCGCGTGGTTGGGGTTCTGGGCCTTGTAGTTCCGGGCCACATGCATGGCCACGGCGGTATGGGTGTCGCAGAGATAGCCCTGCTCCCGCCAGACGCGGCCGATGGTCTCGGCTGTCTGCTCTTCATCGCAGCAGCCGGCGGAGAAAACGGCCTGGATCTTCTTCAGCGGTCCCTCGGGCAGTTGATAGAAACCCTCCTCGCTGAGCTTGCGCATGCAGTCTGCCACCAGCTCACAGTCTCCGTCTGCGGCTAAAAACAGCAGCCGTTCCAGATTGGAGGATACCAGGATGTCCATGGAGGGGGAGCTGGTCTTCAAAAATTCCCGGCGCTTGTCGTAGCACCCGGTCTCCAGAAAGTCCGTCAGCACCCGGTTGGCGTTGGAGGCGCAGACCAGCCGGCCCACGGGCAGGCTCATGAGCCTGGCAAAATATCCGGCCAGGATGTCGCCGAAGTTGCCGGTGGGCACCACATAGTCCACCGGATCGCCGCAGGCGATGACACTCCGCTTTACAAGCTCCGCGTAGGCGATGAAGTAGTACACCACCTGGGGGGCCAAACGGCCGATGTTGATGGAGTTGGCGGAAGACAGGCGCAGCCCGCTGTTTGCCAGGGCCCCGCTCTGATTGATGGCGGCGAAGGCCTGCTTGACGCCGGTCTGGCAGTCGTCAAAATTGCCGCGCACGGCGCAGACCCGTACGTTGCCGCCGGTCTGAGTGACCATCTGGGCCTTTTGTACGGGAGAGACGCCCTCGTCGGGGAAGAACACCACGATCCCGGTGCCGTCCACATCGTGGAAGCCTTCCAGCGCCGCCTTGCCGGTGTCGCCGGAGGTGGCGGTGAGGATCACGATCCTATCGTTCACGCCGGACTGTTCCCGCCCTGCGGTGATCAACTGGGGCAGCATGGACAGCGCCACATCCTTGAAGGCGGCGGTGGGGCCGTGGAACAGTTCCAGCACATGGTCCTCGCCTACAGCCACCAGCGGCGTCAGCTCGTCAGAGTCAAATTTACCAATATAGGCCTGCTTGACCAGGCGTCCCATGTCCCGATAGCCCGGCAGCAGGTGGGAAAGAATCTTCTCCGCCATCTGCAGAGGGGAGAGGGCCAGGCAGCCCTGCCAGTCAAAGGGGCGCTTGCCCAGCTCCGGGTCGATGTAGAGACCGCCGTCCGGGGCGATGCCCTGCAGCACAGCGTCGGTATCGTTGGCGCACATGGCGCTTCTGGTGCTCTGATAGTTCATGGTGTGATCCTCCTTATTCCATTGCCAGCAGCTTGGGATTTTCCACGCCGGCTGTACTGCTTATAAGTTCAAGCAGCTCTTGCATGTTGACAGACATGGCGCTGATATCCAGCGTGACGGTCACGCTGGCCCGGCCGTTGATGGGCGGACTCTGGCTGATGGTGACCACACTGGCGTCCACCGCGGAGATCCGGCTCAGCAAAGCGCTGAGCACGCCCGGAGTATGGTCCAGCATCATGTCCAGGACCGCCTTGCGCCCGCCCTCCATGTCGGAGGGGGCGAAAACATAGTCCTTATACTTGTAATAGGTACTGCGGGAAATGCCCACCTGCTTGACCGCCTGGCTGACTTCCCGGATCTTGCCGCTCTCCATGAGGCGGCGCACCTGGAGCACTTTTTCGAAATAATCCGGCAAAATGCTCTTATGGATGATCAAATAATTCTCAAGCATGTTCAATTCTCCAAAAACGAAAAAACTGTAAAAATTGGGCTTGATTTTGTCCAGCCCCTATGATACACTGTCTCCGTCGAAAAAACAAGTGTCTTTTTTTCGCGGACACGATAATTTTTTGTGGTATTTGGAGGCAGTTATGAAGGTTGCTGTATTGGGCTTTGGTACGGTAGGCGTCGGCGTTTACGAGATGCTGCAGAACGCCCAGTGCCTGGAGGCCGGACCGGTTCTGGTCCGCCCGGGGAAGGACGACGCGCCGTTTAAGGTGACGAGCATCGAGCAGATCACGGAGGACCCCAGTGTGGACGCTGTGGCGGAGGTGATGGGCGGTATCGAGCCGGCCTTCACTTACGGCGCCGCGGTGCTCCGGGCGGGCAAGCATTTCGTCACTTCCAACAAAGCTCTTGTGGCGGCCAAGGGGATCGAGCTCAACGCCATTGCCCGGGAAAACGGAGCTGCCTTCCTGTTCAGCGCGGCTTGCGGCGGCGGTGTGCCTTTCCTGCACAATCTGTCCATCGCCCGGGAGACGGATGAGATCCTCTCCATGGGCGGCATCCTCAACGGCACCACCAATTATATGCTGGACGCCATGCAGCGTCTGGGTCTGGATTACGAGGATGCTCTGAAGGACGCCCAGCGTCTGGGCTATGCCGAGGCGGACCCCACGGCGGATGTGTCCGGTCTGGACGCCCTGCGCAAGATCATGCTGGCCTGCGCCGTGGCCTATGACAAGCTGCCCGCCGAGGGCCTGCTCCATGAGGGCATCGAGTCCATTACAGCAGCGGACGTGGCCCATTTCCAGGCGCGGGGTTATACCTGCCGTCTGTTGGCCAAGGGCAGCCGGGCGGGCGACAGCGTCTCCGCCTATGTGGAGCCGGTGCTGCTGCGCGCCGGTGCGCCGGAGTGCGCGGTCCTGGAAAACTATAACATGGCAAGCTATCTGGGTCAATGCTCCGGCTCCATCGTGCTGATGGGCCAGGGGGCTGGCCGGTATCCCACGGCCTCTGCGGTGGTGCGGGATCTGACCTGCATCCAGCACGGGAAGAAGTATATGCTGGAACCGGGCTGCGCTCACACCGACGCGGACAACAGCCAGGTGGAGCATGCCTATTATGTGCGCCTGCCCGCAGAGCTGGCAGGGGAGCTGCCCGCGGAGAGCGCGGAGCTGGACGGCGACGTGGTCCGTATGATCACCAAGCCCATCTCGGTCTCCCAGATGCACTTTACGGCGGCACGGGTCCGTTCCGCGGAAGCGTCGATTTTCTTCGCCGCGATCGGAGGCTGAGCTTATGCTGAAGGTCGCAAAATTCGGCGGCTCCTCTGTGGCGGGGGCCGAGCAATTCAAAAAGGTCAAAGCCATCGTAGAGGCGGACGAGGCCAGACGGTTGGTGGTGGTCTCCGCGGCGGGCAAGCGCTCCTCCGAGGATCACAAGCTGACAGACCTGCTGTACCTGTGCCACGCTCATCTCACCTATGGCGTCTCCTGTGCGGAGATCATGCATACAATAGAGCAGCGCTTTATCGAGATCCGGGACGCGCTGGGTCTGTCCTATCCCATCGAGCAGGATCTGGAAGCCCTGGAAAAGCGGCTTTCCAAGGACATGTCGGTGGATGAGCTGGTCAGCCGGGGCGAATATTTCACCTCCCGGCTGATGGCGGAATACCTGGGCTTCGCTTTCGTGGATGCGGCGGACTGCATCTTCTTCGGCTTCGACGGTCAGATCGACCGGGAGAAGACGGACGCGGCCATCGCCCGGGCTTTGGAAGAAAACGGGAAGATCGTGATCCCCGGCTTTTATGGCAAGCTGCCTACTGGCCGCATCAAGGTCATGACCCGGGGCGGCAGCGACATTACCGGCGCTCTGGCGGCGGCGGCAGTGAACGCGGATGTGTACGAAAACTGGACGGATGTGTCCGGCATTTTGATGGCAGATCCGCGCATCGTCCAGGATCCCAGCCCCATCGCCAGCATCACCTATTCCGAGCTGCGGGAGCTGGCCTTCATGGGCGCGTCGGTGCTCCACGAGGAGTCGGTACTTCCGGTGAAAGAGCGGGGGATCGCCCTGAACATCCGCAACACCAACCGGCCCCAGGACCCGGGCACCATGATCGTGGAGAGCGTGGCCGAGGAAGAGGGGGACAGGGAGCGCTTCATCACCGGCATCGCCGGACGGAAGAACTTTACCATCCTCACCGTCAGCAAGCGGAACATGAACCAGAGCGTGCCCCTGCGGCAGGCACTGGAGATCCTGGACCGCTATAAGGTCCCGGTGGAGCACATCACCTTGGGGCTGGATTCCTTCGCTCTGGTGGCCGCCTCGGCGGCGTTGGGCGACAGCCTGTTCGATGTGATCGCCGATATTCGCAAGGCCTGCCGGCCGGACGACGTGCAGATCCAGGATGGGATCTCCCTGGTAGCCGCGGTGGGCCGTAAGATGCCGTTTCGCCCCGGCGTGTCGGGCCGCCTGTTCCAGGCCCTGGGCGAGCACGGCGTCAACATCCGCACCATTGCCCAGGGGGCGGATGAGATCTCCATCATCGTGGGCGTTGAAAATGAACAGTTTGAGACCGCGATCCGCGTGATGTACGACGGATTTGCAGGATAAATGGGAGGCTGAAACAATGAAAAAATACAATGTTGCGATTCTCGGCGCCACCGGCGCTGTGGGCCAGGAGATGCTGAAGGTCCTGGAAGAGTATGAGATCCCCGTCAATGAGCTGCGGCCCCTGGCCAGCGCACGCAGTGCCGGCGGCACCGTGAAGTTCCAGGGCAAGGACGTGGTGATCCAGGAGGCCACGGACGACAGCTTCGAGGGCCTGGACTTCGTGCTGGGTGCCGTGGAAGGCGACATGTCCCAGCGCTTCGCCCCCGCCATCAAAAAGAGCGGCGCCGTGTACATCGACAACAGCTCCGCCTTCCGTCTGGATCCGGACGTGCCCCTGGTGGTCCCCGAGATCAACGGCGCGGACGCCTTTGAGAACAAGGGCATCATCGCAAATCCCAACTGCTGCACCATCATCGCCCTGATGGCGGTTGCCGGAATCGCCAAGCTCTCGCCCATTGAGAGCATGGTGGTCTGCACCTATCAGGCCGTCTCCGGCGCCGGACAGAACGGCATCAGGGAGCTGGAGCAGCAGATGGCCGCCATCGCAGCCGGTGAGCAGCCGGTGGTCAAGACCTTTGCCGCTCAGATCGCGCTGAACGTGATCCCATTCATCGACGCGCCCTACGGCAACGACTATACCAAGGAAGAGATGAAGATGCAGAACGAGGGCCGCCGCATCCTGCATGCGCCGGAGCTGAAGGTCAACTGCACCTGTGTGCGCGTACCCGTCATGCGCTCCCACTCCATAGCTGTGACCCTGCGCACCAAGGAAAAGGTCTCCGTGGAGGCTGCCAAGGCCGCCGTGGCTTCCTTCCCCGGCGTGCGCCTCATCGAGGATTATGAGGGCCGCTGCTATCCCACCCCGCTGGACACCACCGATCAGGATTTGGTCTGGGCCGGCCGCATCCGTGAGGATCTGACCGACGACAAGGGCCTGACCCTCTGGTGCTGCGGCGACCAGATCCGCAAGGGCGCTGCCAGCAACGCCGTGCAGATCCTGAAGCTGCTGGCCGAAAAGGATTAAAAACATCGCCATATGGGAAAGCCGCCCGGGAGACCGGGCGGCTTTCCCATGTGCACTTTTCTTTCTGTATGACCTATGGTATAATCCTTTCACGACACTGATTGAAAGGGCTCAAAGCATGGATCCCAAGAGAGCGGAAAAACGATATAACCGGCAGATGATTGGCACCTTCCTACGGGGCAGCCGGCTGCTGTTCCTGCTGAGCATGCTCGCCTCCGCCCTGGCGGCGCTGGCGGATATGGTCGCGCCCCAGATTGTGCGCGCGGCGGTGGACAGTGTGCTGGGCAGTCAGTCCCTGGATACGCTCCCAGCCTATATCCGGAGGCTGATCGAAGGCCTTGGAGGGACCGCGTATCTGGCAGAACATATCGGCCTGCTGGCGCTGGCGCTGGTTGCAGTGGCGATAGCGAAGGCACTTGCCCAGTACGGCTATGAGGTCTGGAAGACCAAGGCCGCGGAGACCCTGGTCAAGACCATGCGGGACGGCCTGTTTTCCCACATCGAGCGGCTTCCCTACGCCTGGCATATGCAAAACCGCACCGGGGATATCATCCAGCGCTGCACCTCGGATATCGATACCTTGAAGAACTTCCTGGCCGAGCAGATGACCAACATCATCCGTATCCTGATCCTGCTGGGACTGTCCCTGGCCTTTATGCTGGATATGGACAGAAAGCTGACCTTGATCACCATGCTGCCGGTGCCGGTAATCGTCCTATACTCGTTCTATTTCCACCGGCAGATCGGTGAGGCCTTCCTGGCCTGCGATGAGAATGAGGGTGTGCTGTCCACCATTGCCCAGGAGAATCTGACCGGGGTACGCGTGGTGCGGGCCTTCGGCCGGGAGCGCAGCGAGCGAGACCGCTTTGAGCAGCAGAACGAGTACTACACCTCCCTGTGGATGAAGCTGGCGCGGCCCCTGGCCACCTTCTGGAGCGTGGGCGATGTGCTCTCCGGCACGCAGATCCTGCTGACCGTGGTCTTCGGCGCGGCGGCCTGCATCCGGGGCGAGATGGGTGCGGGCGCGTATATCGCGTTCTTGTCCTACTGCGCCATGATGACCTGGCCGGTGCGCATGCTGGGGCGCATGATCTCTGAGATGAGCAAGGCGGGGGTCTCCCTGGACCGTATCCGCTACATCATGCAGTCCCCCGAGGAGCGGGAGACCGGAAAAGGCCTGACGCCGGACATGAGCGGGGATATCGCTTTCTCCCATGTGTCCTTTGCCTATGAGGGCGGGGCGGAGGTGCTGCATGATCTGAGCTTTACGGTGCCCGCCGGGACCACACTGGGCATCCTGGGCGGCACAGGCAGCGGCAAGTCCACCCTGATGCTGCTGCTGGACAAGCTGTACGAGCTGCCGGAGGGGCAGGGAAGCATCTCCATCAGCGGCGTGGATATCCGGGATATCCGTACCGACCATCTGCGCGGGAACATCGGCATGGTGCTGCAGGAGCCCTTCCTGTTCTCCCGCACCATCGCGGAAAATATCGGCATTTACGGCGATACCCTCGATATGGACAAGATCCGGCAAGCCGCCAAAGACGCCTGCCTGGACAATACCATTATGGGCTTTTCCAAGGGCTACGACACCTTTGTAGGCGAGCGGGGCCTGACCCTCTCCGGCGGACAAAAGCAGCGGGCGGCCATCGCCCGGACTCTGAGCCAGAATACACCGATCCTGATCTTCGACGACTCCCTGTCCGCCGTGGACACAGAGACCGACGCGAAGATCCGAGCCTCTCTGGAGAGCCGCTTCGGCAGCGCCACCATCATCCTCATTTCCCACCGGATCACCACCCTGTCCAAGGCGGACAAGATCCTGGTGCTGGACCGGGGGCGGATCGTGGAGCAGGGAAGCCACGAGCAGCTGAAAAGCGCGGGCGGCCTGTATGAACAGATCTGTGCCATCCAATCCGGCAGCGGGGAGGTGGCCATATGAGGCAAAAGCGAAAGGGCTTCCTGGGCTTTGCGCCCCTGCGGCCCTACCTGAAAGCATACCGGATCCCGCTGCTGCTGATGCTGCTCACCAGCGGAGCAGGCAGCATCGTGGATATCGGCGTGCCTCTGTTCCAGCGCTATGCGCTGAATCATTTCGTCACCCTGGGGACCCTGGATACACTGCCGTTATTCCTGGTTTTATATATCGCGGTCATCCTTGTGAGCGCGGTATTCAACTACATCTCCTGCATCTACGGCATGAAGATCGAGGTGGGGATGGACCGGGATCTTCGCAACGCGGCCTTCTCTCACCTGCAGACCCTGTCCTTCTCCTATTACAACCAAAACAGCGTGGGGTATATCCACTCCCGTGTCATGAGCGACACCTCCCGGATCGGGGAGCTGTGCTCCTGGACCCTGCTCAACGGGGTCTGGCAGGGCTGTTATCTGATCGGCGCCATCGCGGTGATGCTGGCTGTCAATACAAGGCTCGCCCTGTTGGTGATGGCTGTGCTGCCGCTGACGGTATTTCTGTTCAGCCTGTTCCAGCGGAAGCTGACCCTGCTCAACCGCCGGATCCGGGAGGTCAATTCCCGCATCACCGGCAATTTCAACGAGGGGATCGTGGGCGCCCGGACCATCAAAAGCCTGGTCATCGAGGACAAGATGGAGCGGGACTTCGTGACGGACACGGCGGACATGCGGCGTCAGAGCGTGCGGGCCGCCCGGCTGCGGGGCCTGTTCAGCGGTACCATGCATTTTGCTTCGTCTCTTGCCATCGCTTTGGTGCTGTGGAAAGGCGGCGTCATCGCCAGGAGCCAGATCGGCACCTTCTCCCTGTTTATGTCCTATGCCCAGGGCATGATGGAGCCGGTGCGCTGGGTGGTGGACGCCGTGGGCAGCCTGATCACCACCCAGGTGAACATCGAGCGGCTGAGCACCCTGTTGGAGACCCGGCCGGATGTGCTGGACAGCGAAGCGGTGATCGAGCGCTACGGCGACAGCTTTTCGCCCAAACGGGAGAATTGGGAGCCCATCACCGGTGACATTTCATTCGATGATGTGAGCTTTCGATACCCGGACGGGGAGGAGATGGTGCTGGAGCACTTCAGTCTGGAGATCCCCTTTGGCACCAACCTGGCCATCGTGGGGGAGACCGGCGCCGGGAAATCCACCCTGGCCAACCTGATCTGCCGCTTCTATGAGCCCACTGAGGGCCGGGTGCTGATCGACGGCAGAGACGCCCGGGAGCGCTCGCAGCTCTGGCTGCACAGTGCCATCGGCTATGTGCTGCAGACGCCCCATCTGTTCTCCGGCACCATCCGGGAGAACCTGATGTACGGCAATCCCCATGCCACGGACGAACAGATCGACCGAGCATTGGAGCTGGTGTCCGCCAAGGACCTGGTGGAGCGGCTGGAACAGGGATTGGACACCGACGTGGGCGAGGGCGGCGATCTGCTGTCCACTGGGGAGAAGCAGCTGCTCAGCTTTGCCCGGGCCATCCTGGCCGATCCCAGGATCCTGATCCTGGACGAGGCCACCGCCTCGGTGGACACCCTCACCGAGCAGAAGATCCAATCCGCTATCGACACGATCATCAAGGGGCGGACCTCTGTCGTGATCGCCCACCGGCTCTCCACCATCCGCAACGCCGATTGGATCCTCCATGTGGAGAACGGCAAGATCGTGGAGCAGGGGACCCATGAGCAGCTGATGGCCGCCCACAGCGGCTACTGGCGGCTCTATACCCGGCAGTATGAGGAAGAAGAGACCCGGGATCTCCTGGGATAAATAAAAACGCCTGACCGGCCGGTCAGGCGTTTTGTAGTTGCTCAGGTCCACTCGGGGAAATAATGATTGACTTCGTCCTGGCTCATCTCCAGGTCCTGCCGCAGAGCATCGATGGTGGCCCGGGTATAATCTGCGGTCCCGTATCGGTACAACAGGTCCATCATCTGGTCCCAGTAACTGCGTTCGATGCCGTTGCTGTTGCGGTCTCGGTCGATCTCCGGCTCGATCTCAGCGGCCAGGCGGGCCATGGTGGCCGTCACATTTTCCGGTGACAGGGGGCCGCGCAGCCATTCAGCGTAGCGGCTGAGCAGCTTGTCGCGAAATTCCGCATTGTGAATCAGATTGCGGGACATGAAGGTGACCTCGTAGCTGGGACGGGAATAGCTCTCAAAAACACAGCGCATACCGCCGGCAAATTCATAGAAGGCACAGTCCAAATCAAAGAAGGCAAAGCGCCATTTCTGGTCGATCTCGGGAGATTTGAAGTACCGTACGTTTTCCAGCAGGTCGGTATTGCCGCTGAAGCCCTCCAGCAGGATCCAGTCGATATAATTGTCGATGTCGAACATCTCGCAGAAATGTTCGTAATTGGCGGGATCGGTCATGTCTGCGGTCTCTCCGAACTGGAAGATCTCCTGCAGCTCCTCACATTCCTCCACATCTGCCCGGACGCGCAAAGTGGTGACGCTCTCCGGACTGATCCCATAGGTGTCCGCGAAGAAATACTCGTTCATGTTTTCCTTGATGCTGTAGATGCCCTTATAGCGCCCGTTCATATACACCACGCAGAAAACATTGTGCTGGGCGGGGACCGCGTCGGTAGCCTCCAGACAAAGCTCCTGTAGGACCTCGTTGCGGATCAGCGCCTCATGGTGGTCCTGACCGGCGCGAATCAGCAGGGAGGAGTGCTCGGTGATCCCGGTGCCGAACAGATCGCAGTTTTCCAGGTTGCCGTCGCCGTATTTGCCGCGGAAGTAGAAGCCGAAGTTCTTCTTCATCTCATCCATCACAGCGGAGAAGCCCTTGAGCCGCAGACCGCAGTCCAGGTTAAATACTTCCTCCTTGCCCTGGTAGAAGGCGGCGGTACCCTCATACTCACCAAAACGGTTTCCGCTGTGGTAATGGGTGTACCAGGCGCCGTAATCATCGGCGCTGAAGGCAATGATGGGGAGCGTGTGGTATTCGTTGATAAAATAGTTGTAAGTGGCCACACGGCTAGGGATCGCTCCGTCTTCCACAGCGTAGGCGCGTACCACGGTCGTCTGCATCAGGTGGATGGGCTCCGTGTAGACCGCGCAGCTTTCATCCGGCTTCTGCCCATCCAGGGTGTAGTAGATGGTCCCGCTGCCGCTGAGCTCTACATACAGACCGTCGTCGATGGCGTCATAAGGACCGCTGGGGATGCTGGACTGTGGTTCCTCGGAGACGCGGCGATAACCGTCGCTGTTGTCTTCCCCGATGCTGGGCTCTGTAAAATAGAACCAGCCGTCCTGCCCGTCCATCCGCCCGTAGCTGCCGCCTACGGGAAGGCCGGCGATGTTGGCATAGTCCAACACGGTCTCCTCGGCGTCGCTGAGCCATAGACGTTCACCTTTTACGGAAAGAGACAGCTCCTCGGTCACATACAGACCGCCCGGCTCCAGACTCATATCCGGCAGCTGCAGCTTCAGACGGTTCTTGTTCTTGTCGGAGAGATAGTAGTCCGACAGCCGGACCGTCTGCAAAGAGCGGTTTTTGATCTCCACACAGTCACCGTCGGCGACCTTGACCTCGTTGATCACCAGCGGACCCATGGGAACTTCCATGCTGTCTTCATGATCCTCATAGCGGGGGAGCGGTTCCGGCGTTGGCTCCGGAGTAGGTGCAGGCGTGGGCTCCGCTGTGGCGGCGGGTGCTTCTGTGGCAGCCGGCGCCGCAGATGCGGTGACCTCCTGCACCGGGTTTGAACCAAGTTTTCCGCAGCCGCTCAGCAGCGACAGGAGCATTGCTCCGATCAGAGCGGCGGTCGCGGCCTTTTGTCCTTGTTTCTTCAGCATATCTGCGTACCCTTTGAGAAAAAATAGTGCAATTAGTATAGCACATTTCAGGCCCGCAGTACAAGAAAATTCGTCCTTGACAAAAAGGGATTATCTGTTATAATAACTTTTGCCTTAAATGTGGTATGCCATTTGGTGCGAACGGCCTTAAATGGGGTCGGGGCACCGGCTATAAGCGAGAGTGCTGGAACAGGTAGACAGGCACGTTTGAGGGGCGTGTGTCAACCGACGTGGGAGTTCAAGTCTCCTCTCTCGCACCATCGAAAGCACCCATCCGGACGGATGGGTGCTTTTCGTTATTAAAAAATGCTTGACCTTGACGCGGCGTCAAGCCTTATGATAGTTCCATCAAGAGACGGGAGGGACCACACTGTGATGACCATTCAGGAGATGTCGAAGCTGACGGGCGTCAGTGCACGGGCGCTCAGATACTATGATGAGATCGGACTGTTCCATCCAACCGGGAAAAGTGAAGCCGGCTATCGGCTGTACGACGAAAGCGCGTTGGATGAACTGCGGGAGATCCTCTATTTTCGGGAACTGGATATTCCGCTGAAGACCATCAAAGAGATCCTGGAGAACCCTGCTCTTGACAGAAATCATATTTTGAGCGCGCAGAAAGCGATGCTGACGGCGGAAAAGGAACGTCTGGAACGTTTGATCGAAAGCATCGAGGAAGCGCTGAAAGGAGAGAGTGCGATGGATTTTACAGTTTTCAGCCGGGAAGAATCTGCGGCGCTGTTTGGCGCGCTGCTTGAACACATGCCCGAAACGATGAGAGGCACTGCGATCGCAGAGTTTGGCTCTGTCGAGAGTTGGAGGGAGCACTATTTGAAGGCCGTCTCCTCGTCGAATGTCCAAAAACAGTATGCCAAGGTCGTGGAATGGTACGGCGGGAAAGAGGCTTACACCGATTCGGTCAAGCATCCCCTGAGCGAAGAAGTCCGGATGAGCTACAAAAAGCGGATCGATCGAATCCTCGACAAGCTGGCCTGGAAGAGGCAGCTGGCTGTGGACGACTTCGAGATCCGGGAATTGATCGGGGAATACGGCTTCGTGATGAAGCAGCTGCTGCAGTTGAAGGATGAGAAAGCCGTGATGCTCGCACAGGCAAAAACATACCTGGATGAGAGGATAAGAGAATTGACCGACCATCAATACGGCGATGGATTTTCCGCCTTTCTCAAGCAAGCAATAGAGGCATTCTATAATCGTTGACTTCTGGTCCGGCATCCACATCATCCGGCTATGCGTATGTGAAACTTGCACTCCCCACTGCGGACTGCTATAATATAAGACACATCAGAGAACGTACCGGATGAGGTGGACCGATGCAGCCTGACCACGAGAAAAACAGAATTATTGTTTGCCGAAGCTGCGGCGCCGATTATTCGGCGGACCTGGCCAATTGTCCTTACTGCGGCACCATGAATCTCCCCGCCGCAGAAACGGAATATATGGGCAAGCTCGAGCATATGCGCAACGATCTGGAAGGCCTTGGCGGCCTGGCCGGACGGGAGACCAAGAGGGGCTTTCGGTCCATGCGCAGAAAGCTTCTGTTGGGGGCTGTGCTCCTTGCGCTGGTCACAGGAGTGCTGTACGGCGTCCATGTCTACCGGGACCGGGCAGACAGCAGAAAGGCAAAGGAGGAGTACCTGTGGCAGCGGGAGGCCTTTGCCCAGATGGATGCCTATTATACAGCCGGGGACTATGAGTCCCTGCTGGCCTGTTATCTTGAGGCACAGGAGGCCGAACATCAGGTCTGGCAGTATAAGCACAGTACATTTTGCGACTATTTGCAGGATATCGCGGCCGCGCAGACCGCACTGCGGGAATTCGAGGATGGCTATGACGATCCGGAATGGCTTTTCCGGGAGGAAGTGTCTCTTTACAGGCTGGAGTATCTGAGAAATCTCAGCGAGGAGGAGCGCGGCGCATTGCAGGAGCTGCGCGCTCCGCTGCTGGAGGATTTTGAGGAGCGCTTCCAGCTCACGGAAGAGGAATTGACGCCTTTCCGGAGAATGCTGGAGAAGGACGGTTATATCCCATTTTCAGAATGTGAACGATTCCTCAAAGAGAGGGGGCAGGAGAATTGAAGTGTAAATACTGCGGGGGAGAAGTCGGCCTGGAGGAAAACTTCTGCAGCTATTGCGGGCGGCCCAACGATCAGGCGGTACGCCATACACAGGACATGGTCAACTTCCGGAGACGCTTTGCCGCAACGGAGGCGGCTGTTGTCAACAAGACCAGGCGCAACACCCAGATCGTACTGCGCGCGGTACTGATCCTCCTGCTCCTGATCGCCGCCGTTGTCATGTACGCGGTCACGGAAAACGCCTATTCCATCCCGGAGAGCATGCGGCGCCGCGCGGCGGAGAGAGATCCGGAGCATACAATCGCCATACTGGACGGCTACCTGGAAGAAGGGGATTACAGGAGCTTTGCCTCCTATATCGACTACAACGGGATCCGGACCTACGGAACGGCCTTTGAGGACTACTCGGATCTGTACTGGTGTGCGGAGTATTACGGAGATTTCGTGCTGCGGATGGAGAGACTGTTCCTGCACACAGATCGGGAAGATTGGCTCAAGAACAGCGCATCCAGCGATATTCGGTCTCTGTGCCAGTCCCTGGAATACTTCCTGCAGGATTATGAGAGGGCGCAGCGCAATACGGATACGGAGCTGTATTTGGATCATCTTGAGACCATGCGGCAGAACATGATGGATATGCTGCATGTGTATCTCGGCATCGATGAATCAGAGCTGGATTCATTCCTCGCTCTGTCAGATAACCGCAAGGCCGCGGCCATTGAGGAGGTGCTTTTTGATGCGCAGAATGAAAGCTGAACGACAGTCGTCCAAAGCCGTGAAGCTTCTGAACGTCCTCGCTGTGCTGATGGTATTCGTCATGCTGATCTCTCTGGGACGTATGGTGGGCGAATTGCACAGAGTCTTTAACCGGGACCCGTACAGCGGCATCGAATACGCCCTGCGGGAAGGGGACTATGCGGAAATGATCCGGAATTATTATTATCGCAACTACGATGTGGCCCCCTTCGCGAGCACCCATGAGGAGGAATACCATGTAGCACAGTATGCCGACGCGGCCTTCCAGCATCAGTTTTTCCAGGCTGTCGGCGATCAGGAGATGGCCGGGCGTTATGCTGCCCGGATGGAAAGTGCCCGACAGGCCTGCGGCTCTCTGGCAGCTGCTGCGGAGGATGTAGACCGGCTGCTGGAAAACATACGGCTCTATCCCTGAGGGCAGGTCTAAAAAAAGAAGCAGGACAGCTCATCCATTCGGATGGGCTGTCCTGTTTGGCGCTTCCGGAGATCACTCAATGATAGTCGTCATCGATCTCCAGCTTCTCATAGCGTGCACGCAATACCCGGTATTCCTCCCGCTCGATCAAGCCGCTGGCAAGGTAGTTGTCCAACTGCTGCAGGTACTTTTCCTTGCCCCGCCTGTGGTCACAGTGGAGGGCGTCCTCGGATTCCGCCGGGGGCTTCACAGCCCTGGGAACAGGGCGCGCGGCCTTTTTGCGGGGAGAGATCCAGCGGACAAAGGAAATGATCATGATCAGGATCAGCAGCAGATAGCCGCAGGCAATGAGAACGGTAGCGGGGCTGGCATGCCAGATCATCTGCAGCCTGCGCAGGCTGAGTGGAGTCCGGAGAAACAGCATCCTAAGCTGCCTGGAACCAGGTTCAAAACCGTATGACAGCAAAAAAAGAGACAGGATGAAGGTGTAAAACGCAGGGGGCATGCGTTTCTTGTTGCGCTTCATAGGGCACACTCCTTTCTAATATGGGCGCGGCACTTACACATGGGCGCGCTCTCTATGGCCCTCACGCCGGAAGGAAAGCACATAACCCGGGTCCACACCGGTCAGCTGCTTGATGATCCAGAAGAAGAACAGCAGCACCAGGATCGGGATCACACAGGAGGTGACGATCATCACCGCCAGGGTCTCCACAAAGCGGTTGAGGATGTTGGCGGCCTTGTCGGTCAGACTGTCCGCTGTCTCGGAGAGCCGGTTGAGGATGGCGTTGATCACGTTCTTGTCGTCTGCGGCATCGGCCAAATCCGCCGTCTCCTCGGACAACTCCTCCGCCGAGGCGATGGTACTGTCGATGGAGAGCCGGTAGGCGTCATAGATCATGTCGGAGACCTTGAGGCTGAGAGGGATCACAAAATACAGCGCCAGTCCGATGATCGCCAGCTTCGCCGCGATCCGGCGCAGCACTCGGGGATTCATGAACAGGCCCAGGATCGTCAGCAGGCAGGCGATGGGGATCAGGATCTTGAAGGTCCCAAAGCCGATGATGGTCAGCAGGTATTTCTCCGAATACAATACGCAGAGGATCAGCAGAAAATACTCGGTGAAATCCGCAAGCTTCGAGGCGATGGGCGTGGCGGTATCGCCGGGGATGGCGGAGACCGCGGCGGAGGCGACGGTGGAGGTGGCGGTCAGCTTCAGGACCGTATCCACCTTGTCGTCGATGGCGGCAATGGTGCGCGCGTGGCTCTCAGGGTCGACGGCCCTGTCCGCCACCGGCAGGAAAGAGATCAGCGCCACCAGAATGAGAAGCACCGCGATCAGTGTTTTTGTCAATGTGCGTTCCATGAAAGCTCCTTTCCCTATGGGCCTTACGCGTTTGTGAACTCAACAGAATAAGCGGAAGGATCCACCAGACCGGTGATGAAGTTGCGGATGATGCGGCGGGCATTTTCATCGGCCCGATCCAACACGCCGAGCTTGACCGCTTTCTCCCGGGCGGAGTTTTCCAGCTCCACCAGAGAGGCGTTATAGTCCTCCATGGAGATGGGGTTGCCCAGACCTTCCTTCTCCGAGTACAGCTCAAAGCTATCCGGGTCGATGTCCACGCTGAGGATCTGCGCCTTGGGCAGCGTCACCAGGATGACCTTGTCCACCTCGTTCTTTTGGATGCGTATACCGGTGAAGTCCAGGCCCGCGGTGACAACGCCGTCATAGCTGGCCAGAAAGCTGGAAGCGGTGATCCCCAGCTCGATGTTGAACAACTTCTTGATGCTGGAATAGCGGACCACTTCCGTGAAGTAATACTCCTCGGTGACCAGCTGCCCGATATCGTTGAGTCCTTCCTCGATGGTCTCGGCAGTGATCTCCGTCTCCACCACAATGGGGCCGGGCCGCTTTTCCTTGACCGTATTCTCCATGGCAGGTCTGGGCGTCACCGCCGGCAGGGCGGCGTCTGCTTTATGCCCCCGGTGCCAGAAGAGCAGAACGGCGATGGCCAATACCGCCAGGACGATCAAAACGATCAGGATCTGGCTCTTCCGTGTCTTGGTTGTGCTTGGCATGGAC
Organism: Oscillospiraceae bacterium; assembly: GCA_017470325.1. Next base: position 16,916 of record JAFUES010000006.1, on the reverse strand, counting down.
GATCCCTCCCTGTAAAGCAAGTGGAGTCGGACCCCTGTTGGTTTTCAGCGGCAGATTTTGCCGACACTTGCTTTGAAATCTCTGAAAATATGACGATATTCTCTGCAGACAGTTCCCGGTTTTGATAAGAATTTGCCCAAAGTATAGCATATACCGGCGATTTGTACAACAAAAAGCCGCGCGGGAACAAATAGAAGCCGGGAAAGCCTCTTTCGAAATGCGGTTGCGCAGGCAAAAAAAGAGTTGACTTTGCCATAAACCTATCATAGAATAGCCGATGCTGTCGGCTCCGTCGGGAGAGGCGGCGCCGAAGAATCGGAAAAAGAGAGGAAATATGATGAAGAAGTTTTTGAGCAGCCTGCCGTTTCGGCTGATCGTTGCACTGGTCATCGGCATTCTGCTGGGTCAGGTTTTCGGGATCGGCCCCATGAAAGTCGTGGTCTCTATCCAGTATATCCTGGGGCAGCTTATCACCTTCTGCGTGCCGCTGATCATCATCGGCTTTATTGCGCCCTCCATCACCCGCATGGGCAACAACGCCTCCCGGCTGCTGGGCGTGGCTGTCACCATCGCATACCTGAGCTCCATCTGTGCCGCTTTCATGAGCACGGCGGCGGGCTATGGGCTGATCCCGCATCTGTCCATCGCCACGGATATCGAGGGCCTGCGCGATCTGCCCGAGGTGGTGTTCCAGCTGAACATCCCGCAGATCATGCCGGTCATGAGCGCGCTGGCCTTCTCACTGTTGGTAGGGCTCGCGGCCGTTTGGACCAAGAGCAAGCTGACCTGCGATCTGCTGGAGGAATTCCAGAGCATCGTGCTGAAGATCGTGGAGCGGGTGATGATCCCGGTGCTGCCCTTCTATATCTGCGCCACCTTCTGCAATCTCAGCTATGAGGGCATGATCACCCATCAGCTGCCCGCCTTCGTGCAGATCATCCTGATCGTCATGCTGGGCCATTACATCTGGCTGGCGGTGCTGTATCTGATCGCCGGCGCCTATTCGGGCAAGAGCCCCTGGGAAGTGCTGCGTCACTACGGCCCGGCCTATCTGACCGCCGTGGGCACCATGTCCAGCGCAGCCACCCTGTCCGTGGCTTTGGACGGCGCTCGTAAGAGCAAGGTGCTTCGGCGGGACCTGGTGGACTTCGGCATCCCGCTGTTTGCCAATATCCACCTGTGCGGCTCCGTACTGACGGAGGTCTTCTTCTGCATGACCATCTCCAAGATGCTCTACGGTCAGCTGCCCAGCCTGGGCACCATGATCCTGTTCTGCCTGCTGTTGGGTGTATTCGCCATCGGCGCCCCGGGTGTGCCGGGCGGTACGGTCGTGGCCTCCCTGGGCCTGATCATCGGTGTGCTGGGCTTTGACGACGCGGGCACAGCGCTGATGCTGGCCATCTTTGCCCTGCAGGACAGCTTCGGCACTGCCTGCAACGTGACCGGAGACGGTGCGCTGACCCTGTTCCTCACCGGCTACGCGGAGAAGAAACACATCGCCCAAATCTGATTCCGGCAGAAGGACTGAGTACATCTGAAACAAAAGCAAAAACAGAAGCAGGCACGGCGACCTTTCCAGGCCGCCGTGCCTGCTTCCTGCTTGCTATGCTTTGTTATTTCCAGCCAAAGGTGGCCAGACCGTAGATATAAAGGGCGAGGACGCAGAGGGGAACGAAATACTTGAAGATGGGCTTCATCCAGTTTTGAACCTTCAGGCCCTTGCCAGCGTTGGCCTCGGCCAGGAAATTGTCCCAGCCCCAGCCGAACTTATAGCAGCAGAACACCGCGAAGATCAGCGCGCCCAAAGGCAGCAGGTTGGTACTGACGATGAAGTCCCAGAAGTCCAGCCAGGCGGATCCGTCCGCAAAGGGCTGGAAGCTGAAAACGCTGTAGCCGAGAGCTGTGGTCAGAGCGATCAGGAAGATGCCCACCCCGCAGATCAGGCAGCCTTTGGGGCGGCTCCAGCCGGTGAGCTCACGGATACAGGCCAGGATGTTCTCAAACACCGCAAGCTCCGTGGAGAAGGCGGCGAACACCATGAACAGGAAGAACAGCGTGCCCCATACGCGGCCACCGGCCATGTTGTTGAAAACGGTGGCCATGGTGTCAAACAGCAGGGAAGGCCCGGCATTGACCTCGATGCCGTAGGTGTAGCAGGCGGGGAACATGATAAAGCCAGCCATGATGGCCACAAAGGTGTCCAGCAGGATGATGCTGACGGACTCGCCCATGAGGCTGTGATCTTTGCCGATATAGCTGCCGAAGATGGCCATAGAGCCGATGCCGATGCTCAGGGTGAAAAAGGCCTGGTTCATGGCGCCCACGATCACAGAGCCGTTGATCTTGGAGAAGTCCGGCACCAGATAGAAGTGCAGACCCTCCGCTGCACCGGGGAGGATGGCGCTGTGTATCGCCAGGACGATCATCAGCAGGAACAGCGCCACCATCATATACTTGGTGACTCGTTCCAGACCGCCCTGCAGGTCAAAGCTCAGCACGCCAAAGCCCAGGACCACAGCGATCAGCAGGTAGATCACGTTGACGCCGGGGTTGGTGATCATGCCCACAAAGCCCAGATCCGCGCTCTGCCCGGTGAGAAACCGGACAAAGTAATAGATCATCCAACCGGTGACCACGGTGTAGAAGGCCATCAGGGCGATGTTGCCCAGCAGGGCCAGGTAGCCGTGGATATGCCATTTCTGGCCGGGCTTCTCCAGCTTCTGATACATCTTTACAGGGCTGGCCTGGGAGGCACGGCCGATGGCAAACTCCATGATCATGGAGGGGAGGCCCAGCAGGAGCAGGCACAGGATATAGACCAGCACGAAACCGCCTCCGCCGTACTGACCGGTCATCCAGGGGAACTTCCACACATTTCCGCAGCCGATGGCGCAGCCGGCGCTCAGAAGGATAAAGCCAAGGCGGCTGCCCAATCTATCTCTTTCGTTTTTCATTCTTAAATCCTCCTATAAGACTGCTTTTAGTATAACGAGCCTGCATGACAAAAAGCAACAATTAATTTCGCATATCACGCAATTTACCAATAAAAAAGAGGAGAGCTATTTGACGGTTTTTCGCCTGCGCTTGGGCTTCGGCGGCTCACGCAGACCAGTGAGAAGGACCACCAGGGCCAGCGCCAGGACCAGGATCAGCGCCGCGGAGCCGTAACGCATGGGCAGCAGATAGCGCATTTTCAGATAAGCGTGATACCCCAGCAGCGAGGCAAACTGGGCCAGGACCGCTGTGAGGAAATAGAGAGGCAGAGAAAAGGCCAGGACCAGGGTAAGGATATCGGCCGCGAAGAAGTAGCGGTCATGCATGTGGGGCAGCAGGAAGGGGATCACTACGGCAAAAAGCAGCGCCGCCCCCAGGACCGCCTGATCTGTCAGCTTCCGTCGGTTGGCAAAGGCAACGGCCAGAACGTTCAGGGTATAGACGACAGCGGCCCCAATGGCGATGGCCGAGGCCCGCTGGGGATCGGTGATCTGGGTAAATACCGCGAAGATGGAGGGGGAGTTGTAGTTGAGCCCATCGCCGATGCTTCCGGTCTGGGAGGCGTACAGGGTCAGCGTGTCCAGAAAAGGACGGCCCAGCAGCACCGCCGGCAGCACCAGAATGAGATAGGCCAGCGGAAAGATAAGGAAATGCTTCCAGTTGAACTTGCCATACATCCACAACACCGCGAAGACCGGCATCACAAATACGGCCTGGAGCTTAAAGCCGAAGGACAGGGCGATGCAGATCATGGAGGGGATGGGCCTGCCCTCCAACGCCAACGCGATGCTCAGTACTGCCAGCGCCACATAGATGGCGTCACACTGTCCCCAGACGGCTCCGTTGAGGAAGACCGTGGGCAGATACAGGACCGTGAAGAAACAGGCCAGCTTCCGTGCGGGGCTTTCCGTGAAGCGCCCGGCCAGCCGCAGGCAGGCCCAGGCCAGCAGCACGTCGAAAAGGATGGTCAGCAGCTTGATCAGATAGAGATCCTTGATGGTGGAGTAGGAAAAAAGCGCCAGAAAATACAGATAAGGAATATTGTAATTCCCCACCGGGGAGGCCAGGGCTTGAAAGCCCCCGTTGTCCCGGAAGAAGTCCACCCAGCGAGTGAGGAAATTTTTGTAATCCAAGGTCTGATAGTCCAGCGCTGCGCCCCGCAGGACGAAGGCCCCGGCCAGCAGCAAAATGGAAAAGGCCCAGGCCCAGCGGCTGCGCAAAAGCCCCTCCCGGTATAGGAGAAACAGGCCCAGCAGCGCCTCGGCAATCAACAGGAAAAGAACACGAAGATCCATATACTTGGTCCCTTTGAACAAAAAAAGAAGCAGGAGATCGTCACCCCTGCCGAACTTTCTGAATTTAACAAAATTATTCTTGACTTTTACAGGCAATCAATGGTAAAATACCTTGCTATCTATGCAGGAGAAGGGCATCACACCCCACTATCTACTGTGTTCAGTATAGCAGGAGTACCCAGTAAAATCAATGCCACAGGTTGATTATTTGACAACTCAGCCGGGCGTTTGCAATTTAGAGTAAGGAGAGTGCACCAATGCCAAAAGATGTTCTCTACGGCAAAACTCTGCGTAAGAGCTTTGCCCGCACCGAGGAGATCCAGGAGATGCCCAATCTGCTGGAGATCCAGAAGAGCTCCTACAAATGGTTTTTGGAAACCGGTCTGCATGAGGTCTTCAAGGATGTGGATTCCGTTACGGACTTTTCCGGCAATCTGGAACTGAGCTTCATCGACTTCTCCATGAATGAGAAGCCCAAGTACAGCGAGGAAGAATGCAAGGCCCGTGACGCCACCTACGCCGCGCCTTTGAAGGTCCGGGTCCGTCTGCGCAATAAGGAGACGGAGGAGATCAAGGAGCAGGAGATCTTCATGGGAGATTTCCCCATCATGACCGATGGCGGCACCTTCATCATCAACGGCGCGGAGCGCGTGATCGTCTCTCAGATCGTCCGCTCTCCCGGCGTCTATTTCGACAAGACCACGGACAAGTCCATGATCAACATCTACGCCTCCACCGTGATCCCGTATCACGGCGCCTGGCTGGAGTATGAGACGGACGCCAACGACGTATTCAACGTCCGTATCGACAAAAACCGCAAGCTGCCCATCACCTGGTTTTTGAAGGCCATGGGCGCTTACGATCCCGAGAAGCCCGCCACCTGGCTCAGCTGTGTGGACGATCCTTTTGTGGGCGCCGTCACCAATGAGCGCATCAAGGAGATCTTCGGCGAGGATGAGCGCATCGTGGCCACCCTGGACAAGGACACCGCCCAGAGCCGCGAAGAGTGCCTGATCGAGATCTACCGGAAGCTGCGTCCCGGCGATCCTCCCACGGTGGAGTCCGCCGAGTCCCTGCTGGACGGCCTGTTCTTTGACCGCCGCCGCTATGAGATCTCCAATGTGGGCCGCTATAAGTTCAACAAGAAGCTCTCCCTCTTCCCGCGTATCGCCGGCTTTGAGCTGGCCATGCCCGTGGCCGACCCCTTCACCGGTGAGATCCTGGCCGAGGCGGGGGAGATCCTGAGCCGCGACAAGGCCAGAGAGATCGCCGACGCCGGCGTCATCAGCGTGACGCTGAAGGTGGAGGACAAGGACGTGCGCGTCTTCTCCAACGGCATGGTGGATATCAGCCGCTATGTGGACTTTGACCCCGCGGAGCTGGGCGTCAAGGAGAAGGTCCGCGGCATCGTGATGAAGAGCCTGATGGAGCAGTACGAGGGCGAGGCTCTGAAGGACGCCATCCGCGAGAACATCGATGTTCTGATCCCCAAGCACATCGTGGTGGACGACATGTTCTCCTCTGTCAACTACCTCAACTGCCTGGCCCACGGCATCGGTGAGGCCGACGATATTGACCATCTGGGCAACCGCCGCGTCCGCTGTGTGGGCGAGCTGCTGCAGAACCAGTTCCGCATCGGCTTCAGCCGCATGGAGCGTGTGATCCGGGAGCGCATGAGCATCCAGGATCTGGACATCGTGACGCCCCAGAGCCTCATCAACATCCGCCCTGTGACCGCGGCCATCAAGGAGTTTTTCGGCTCCTCTCCGCTGAGCCAGTTCATGGACCAGACCAACCCCCTGGCCGAGCTGACCCACAAGCGCCGTATGTCTGCCCTGGGCCCCGGCGGCCTGTCCCGTGAGCGCGCCAGCTTTGACGTGCGTGACGTGCACTACAGCCACTATGGCCGTCTGTGCCCCATCGAGACTCCTGAAGGTCCCAACATCGGTTTGATCAGCTACCTGGCCTCCTATGCCCGCGCCAATGAGTATGGCTTCCTGGTGGCCCCCTACCGCAAGGTGGAAAAGGGTACCTGCCGGCTGACCGACCAGGTCGATTATATGAGCGCTGACCAGGAGGACCAGTTCATCGTGGCCCAGGCCTCCGAGCCTGTGGACGAGAACGGCTGCCTGATCAACAAGCGTATCACCTGCCGTCACCGCAACGATACCATCGAAGTCAACCGGGAAGATGTGGACTACATCGACATCAGCCCCAAGATGATGGTCTCCATTGCCACGGCCATGATCCCCTTCCTGGAGAACGACGACGCCAACCGCGCGCTGATGGGCGCCAACATGCAGCGTCAGGCCGTGCCTCTGATGACCACCCAGGCCCCCATCGTGGCCACCGGCATCGAGCACAAGTGCGCGGTGGACTCCGGCGTCTGCGTGCTCGCCGAGGACGACGGCGTGGTCACCCGTGTGGATGCCAATTACATCACCGTGAAGTATGACTCCGGTGAGATCAAGGATTACAAGCTCATCAAGTTTGCCCGTTCCAACCAGGGCACCTGCATCAACCAGCGCCCCATCGTGAATCTGGGCGACCGGATCCTGAAGGGCGACGTTCTGGCCGACGGTCCCAGCACCGCGCAGGGCGAGATCGCCCTGGGCAAGAACATCCTGGTGGGCTACATGAACTGGGAAGGCTATAACTACGAGGACGCCATCCTGCTCAACGAGCGCCTGGTCATGGAAGACGTGTTCACCTCCATCCATGTGGAGGAGTACGAGTGCGATGCCCGTGACACCAAGCTCGGGCCCGAGGAGATCACCCGCGACATCCCCGGCGTGGGCGACGATGCGCTGAAATATCTGGACGAGCGCGGCATCATCATGGTGGGCGCGGAAGTCACCGCCGGTGATATCCTGGTGGGCAAGGTCACCCCCAAGGGCGAGACCGATCTGACCGCGGAGGAGCGCCTGCTGCGCGCCATCTTCGGCGAGAAGGCCCGCGAGGTCCGCGACACCTCCCTGAAGGTGCCCCACGGCGAGAGCGGCATCATCGTGGACGTGAAGGTCTTCACCCGTGAAAACGGCGACGAGATGAATCCCGGCGTCAACCAGGTGGTCCGGGTCTACATCGCCCAGAAGCGCAAGATCTCCGTGGGAGACAAGATGGCCGGCCGTCACGGCAACAAGGGCGTTGTGTCCCGCATCCTGCCCCGCGAGGATATGCCTTACCTGCCCGACGGCACCCCGTTGGATATCGTGCTGAATCCTCTGGGCGTTCCGTCCCGTATGAACATCGGTCAGGTGCTGGAGGTCCATCTGGGCTACGCGGCCCAGGCTCTGGGCTGGAAGGTAGCCACCCCCATCTTCAACGGCGCCAATGAGACCACCATCCGCGAGACCCTGCGTCAGGCGGGCCTGCGTGAGGATGGCAAGAGCGAGATGTACGACGGCCGTACCGGTGAGAAGTTCGACAACGACGTCACCGTGGGTTGGGTGTACTTCCTGAAGCTGCACCACCTGGTCGACGATAAGATCCACGCCCGTTCCACCGGCCCCTACAGCCTGGTCACCCAGCAGCCTCTGGGCGGCAAGGCCCAGTTCGGCGGCCAGCGCTTCGGCGAAATGGAAGTCTGGGCCCTGGAGGCCTATGGCGCGGCCTACACCCTGCAGGAGATCCTGACCGTCAAGTCTGACGACGTGACGGGCCGTGTTAAGACCTACGAGGCCATTGTCAAGGGCAACAACATCCCGCAGCCCGGCGTGCCTGAGTCTTTCAAGGTCCTGGTCAAGGAGCTGCAGAGCCTGTGCCTGGATATCCGGGTGCTGGACGCCGACGGCAATGAGATCGAGCTCAAGGACGACGAGGAAGACGATTTCATCCCCGAACTCAAGGGCGAGCTGTACCAGGCCGACGACAGCGAGATCGAGGCTGAAGGCTACAGCATCGAGGACGTGCCGGAGGACGAGTTCGGCGCGGACCTGAATATGGATTATGATGATAGTGAGGAGGACATGTAATGAGTTATACACCGTTTGACGCCATTCAGATCGGCATTGCCTCCCCTGAGATGATCCTCAGCTGGTCTTACGGCGAAGTGAAAAAGCCGGAGACCATCAACTACAGAACGCTCAAGCCTGAGCGGGACGGTCTGTTCTGCGAGCGTATTTTCGGACCCACCAAGGACTGGGAATGCCACTGCGGCAAGTATAAGAAGATCCGCTATAAAGGCAAGATCTGCGACCGCTGCGGCGTCGAGGTCACCAAGAGCAAGGTGCGCCGTGAGCGCATGGGCCACATCGAACTGGCCGCCCCTGTCAGCCACATCTGGTATTTCAAGGGCATCCCCAGCCGCATGGGTCTGATGCTGGATCTGACCCCGCGCATGCTGGAGAAGGTCCTGTACTTCGCCAACTATATCGTCATCGACCCCGGCTTTACGCCCCTGGAGCGCTGCCAGATCCTCTCCGAAAGAGAATATCGGGAGATGCGCGAAAAGTATGAGGACGATTTTGAAGCCGGCATCGGCGCCGAGGCCATCAAAAAGCTGCTGCAGCAGATCGACTGCGAGCAGCTGGCTGCCCAGCTCCGGGAGGAGCTGAAGACCGCCAGCGGTCAGAAGAAGGCCAAGATCGTCAAGCGCCTGGAAGTGGTCGAAGCCTTCCGCCAGAGCGGCAACCGCCCCGAGTGGATGGTCATCGACATCCTGCCTGTGATCCCGCCTGAGATCCGTCCCATGGTCCAGCTGGACGGCGGCCGTTTCGCCACCTCCGACCTGAACGATCTGTATCGCCGGGTCATCAACCGCAACAACCGTCTGAAGAGACTGCAGCAGCTCAACGCGCCCGACATCATCGTGCGCAACGAGAAGCGCATGCTCCAGGAGGCGGTGGACGCCCTGATCGACAACGGCCGCCGCGGCCGTGCCGTCACCGGCGCCAATTCCCGCGCCCTCAAGTCCCTCAGCGATATGCTCAAGGGCAAGCAGGGCCGCTTCCGTCAGAACCTGCTGGGCAAGCGTGTGGACTACTCCGGCCGAAGCGTTATCGTGGTCGGCCCGGATCTGAAGATCTATCAGTGTGGCGTGCCCAAGGAGATGGCCATCGAGCTGTTCCGCCCCTTCGTCATGAAGAAGCTGGTGGAGGACGGCGTGGCCAACAATATCAAGTCCGCCAAGAAGATGGTCGACAAGCAGCGCACCGAGGTCTGGGACGCGCTGGAAGACGTGATCAAGGAGCACCCGGTGCTGCTCAACCGCGCGCCGACCCTGCACCGTCTGGGCATCCAGGCCTTTGAGCCGATCCTGGTGGAAGGCCGCGCTCTGCGTCTGCACCCCCTGGTCTGCACCGCTTACAACGCCGACTTCGACGGGGACCAGATGGCCATCCATGTGCCTCTGTCCGCCGAGGCTCAGGCAGAGGCCCGTATCCTCATGCTCTCCGCCAACAACCTGCTGCGTCCCCAGGACGGCCACCCGGTCACGGTTCCGACCCAGGATATGATCCTCGGCTCCTACTACCTGACCATGATCCGCATCGGCAGCGCCGAGAAGGGCGCCGAGCGGCTGATCGTGGACGATCCGGGCGACACCGGTCTGGAAGCGGGCAGCATCGTGGACGGCGACGAGCTCTACGCCAAAAACCTGGAGGCGGAGAACAACAAGCTCCGTCCCGCCACCTATAAGCCCACCCTCATGTACCGTGACGCCAACGAAGCCATCATGGCCTACAACGAGGGCGTCGTGGGCCTGCACGCCCCCATCCGCCTGCGCGTCACCAAGACCGTGGACGGCGTGGAGGTCAAGAAGACCATCATCACCACCGTGGGCCGTATCATCTTCAACGAGCCTATCCCCCAGGATCTGGGCTATGTGGACCGCACCGATCCCGAGCATGCCTTCGATCATGAGATCGGATTCCAGGTGGGCAAGAAGCAGCTGGGCGACATCATCGACCGCTGCATCCAGAAGTACGGCTTCACCATCTCCGCCGAGGTGCTGGACAGCATCAAGGCCATGGGTTACAAGTACTCCACCAAGGGCGCCATCACCATTTCCGTCGCCGACATGACCGTGCCCAGCGCCAAGCAGGAGCTGATCCACGAGACCGAGCAGGAAGTGGTGCGCATCGAGCGTCAGTACAAGCGCGGCTTCATCACCGATGACGAGCGCTACCGTCTGGTTGTCTCCGAGTGGGAGAAGACCACCAAGGACGTGACCGACGCCCTGCAGAACTGCCTGGATGAGTACAACCCCATCTATATGATGGCAAACTCCGGCGCTCGTGGTTCCATGAACCAGATCCGTCAGCTGGCCGGCATGCGCGGCCTGATGGCCAATACAGCCGGTAAGACCATCGAGATCCCCATCAAGTCCAACTTCCGTGAAGGCCTGTCTGTCCTGGAGTATTTCATCTCCACCAGAGGCGCCCGTAAGGGCATGGCCGATACCGCTCTGCGTACCGCGGACTCCGGTTACCTGACCCGTCGTATGGTCGACGTGTGCCAGGAGGTCATCATCCGGGAGAAAGACTGCGGCACCAGCGAGGGCGTCTGGGCCTCCGCTGTGTATGACAGAGGCCAGATGGTGGAGACCTTTGGCACCGCCATCCACGGCCGCTTCCCGGCGGCACCCATCACCGATCCCGCCACCGGCGAGCTTCTGTTCGGCACCGACCATATGCTCATGCCCGAGGACGCGGAGATCCTGGAGAGCCGCGGTATCCACAAGGCCTATATCCGCAGCGTGCTGACCTGTGAGGCTCACTCCGGTGTCTGCGCCAAGTGCTACGGCATCAACCTGGCCATCGGCAAGCCGGTCAACGCCGGCGAGGCTGTAGGCGTCATCGCCGCCCAGTCCATCGGCGAGCCGGGCACCCAGCTGACCATGCGTACCTTCCACACCGGCGGCGTCGCGGGCGACGACATCACTCAGGGTCTGCCCCGTGTCGAAGAGCTGTTCGAGGCTCGCAAGCCCAAGAAGATGGCGATCCTGTCCGAGACCTCCGGTACCGTCTCCATCGAGGAGGCCAAGAAGGGCGTCATGTACGCCATCACCGTCACCAACGAGGAAGAGGGCAGCACCAATGTGTACACCGTGCCCCACTCCGCGGGCATCCTGGTGCACAACGGCGACCATGTGGACCGGGGCCAGGAGCTGACCTCCGGCGCCCTCAATCCCCATGACGTGCTGCGCATCCGCGGCATCAACGACGACGAGTTCGGCCGTCAGGGCGTTCGCAGCTATATCACCAGCGAGGTCCAGAAGGTCTACCGTCAGCAGGGTGTTGACATCAACGACAAGCACATCGAGGTCATTGTCCGTCAGATGATGCGCAAGGTCCGCGTGGAAGACGCGGGCAGCACCGATCTGCTGTCCGGCGCCACGGTGGATATCTCCACGTTGAAGGCCGCCAACAAGAAGGTGGAGGACCGCATCGCCGCAGGCGAAGAGGATCTGAGTCTGGCCACCTACACCCAGCTGCTGATGGGCATCACCAAGGCTTCTCTGGCCACGGAGAGCTTCCTGTCCGCCGCCTCCTTCCAGGAGACGACCAAGGTGCTCACCGACGCCGCCATCAAGGGCAAGGTGGACCACCTGGTGGGTCTGAAGGAGAACGTCATCATCGGCAAGCTGATCCCCGCGGGCTCCGGCCTGGCTGTCTATCGGGACTTCGAGGAGGAGACCGACGAGAGCATCAGCGACGCTCCCGAAGAATATGTGGATCTGTCCGCCCTGGTCAGCAAGACCAACGCGCTCTGATCCAAAGCAAAACAAGAAAAGTCCGCACACCGAACCGTGTGCGGACTTTTTAATTTAAGATGATCACCCATGCAGAATATGCCACTCCGGCGTGTCATAGGAATCGTCGCATTCTAGCCAAATCGTTCCGTTTTCATCCACATAGGCATTATATTCGGGATATTCTTCGAGGCGCTCCGTAGGCGTCAATATGTGGCTTGTTTCAACACCATCAAAATAGCTGCTGACTTCCGTCCCGGTAACAGGCTCCGTATCATTGCCCGTGTTGTCCACCGTGTTGTCCACGGTGTTGTCCACGGTGTTGTCGTCGGTGTCGTCTTTCGTATCGGTATCGTTTCCGGTATTGCTCTTGGACTCAGTGGCGTCATCCTTGGTCGCGGTTTCCTCCTTGGCAGGCGCCTCCTCCTTGGTGGAGATCTCGTCCTTGGCTGCGGTGTCTTCCTTGGCAGTGGTCTCAGCCGCGTCCGAGGCGGTGATGATATCCGCCGCGTCGAAGCGGATGATTTCCAGCCTCAGCTCTTCATACAGTTCCTTCATCGGGGCCTCCTCCTTTATGTCCGTTCAAAAGTTCAGAAATATCTGGATTCAGTCCCATTATATATATATTGTCAAGAAGATCGGCTGCGGCATTTGCAGGAAAAACAATGGATCAGTCTAACCCGCCGTATGCGGCGATGACCGCCTCCATGGCCGCGCTGCGCAGGCCGCCCTTTTCCGCGGCGATCACACCCCGGATGCTGGTGCCGCCGGGGGAACAGGTGGCGTCCTTCAGTGTGGCGGGGATCTCGTCGTTGACCAGAAGCCACTTGGCTGCGCCCAGTACCATCTGCTCTGCCAGCCGGTAGGCTTGCCGCCGGGGCAGGCCGCAGGCCAGCCCACCGTCGGCCAGTCCCTCCACGAACTGGGACAGGAAGGCGCCGCCGCAGCCGGCCACCGCCGAGCCTGCGTCGAACAGCTCCTCATCCAGGGGGACAAGCTCGCCGGAGAAGCGGAGCAGATGCAGGAAGCCGTCCATCTGTTCCGGAGTCAGATCCTCACTGCCGGTATAGAAGGTCACGCCCTCACCCACGGAGACGGGGATGTTGGGCAAAATGCGGATGATGGGGCAGCGTCCCCGGGTCAATTCCCGTAGCTGGGCTACGGACACACCGGCCGCCATGCTGACCAGAACGGGCGGCGTGCTGCGCTGCTCGAACACCGGCAGCAGCCCAGTCAGCAGGGCGGGGACCATCTTGGGCTTGACGCCGATGAACACATAGTCGCCTTTTAAAAGGGCGTCCTCGTTGCTGGTCACGATTCCGCCGATCTGCCCGGCCAGCTTCTGCGCCTTTTCCGGGTGCCGGTTGGCCAGAAGCAGCTGGTTTTCCGGATCCAGTGCCGCGGCCTTTGCCAGGGAGCCGCCCATACTGCCGGTCCCGATAAATCCAAGTGTAAGCATGACAGATCCTCCATGTCGTTTTTGATAGCCATATCTTACCACAGCGGAGCGGCTTTGTAAAATTGAAGTTGATTTTTCCCCTGGGAAATGCTACCCTCGTGGCAGTACGATGATTTCACAGCAAGGAGACGAGTGATGGTAGAGATCTACGGAACGCTGGGCCCGGCCTGCGCATCAACAGAGATCCTGGAAGAGATGTTTCGCGCGGGTATGACCGGCATGCGGCTGAACCTGTCCCATGTGAGCCTGCCGGACGCGGCGGAGCAGGTGGAGGCTTTTCATACTGCGGCGGCCCGTGCGGGTCTTTCCCCGAAGCTGCTGATCGATATGCAGGGGCCTGAGCTGCGCGTGGGGACGCTGGCAGAGCCGATGCTCCTGGAGCCGGGACAGGAGACCGAACTGGGCGGAGACGGCATCCCCATGCCCGCACTGGTCCTGGAAAAGCTGAAGCCGGGGCAGGAGATCCTGCTGGACGACGGGAAGCTGTTGTTGCAGGTGACAGAGAAAAATTCCAGGGCTGCGGTGCTGCGGGGCGGCCCGCTGCAAAGCCGCAAGAGCATCGCCCTGCCTGGCTTGACGGTCATGCTGCCCGCTTTGACGGAGGCCGATCTTGCCAACCTCGCCAGGGCGCGGGACTTTGGCGTCACCGGGGTGATGCAGCCCTTCGTGCGCAGCCGGGAGGATCTGGAGGCTGTACGCACCGCACTCAACGCCATGGGCGGTGCGGGGATCCGGCTGTTTGCCAAGATCGAAAGCCGGGAGGGGATGGAGCGGCTGGAGAGCCTGCTGCCCGCCGCCGACGAGATCGTGATCGCCCGGGGCGACCTGGGCAACGCCATGCCCTTGTGGGAGCTGCCCGCCGCGCAAAAGCAGATCGCCGCCGCCTGCAGCCGGGCGGGAAAGCCCTTCATGGTGGTGACCCAGATGCTCAGCTCCATGGAGCAAAACCCGGTGCCCACCAGGGCGGAGGTCAGCGATATCTTCAACGCCGTGCTGGACGGCGCAAGCTCGGTGATGGTCACCGGAGAGACCGCTGCCGGGCGCTACCCGGTGGAGGTGATCCGCTACCTGACCGCCACAGTCAGGGAAGCGGAACGGTACAGACAATAAGCAAAGCCGCAAACTCGAAACAGAGTTTGCGGCTTTTGATATCGATTGGGTTCAGATATTTCGGTTTTCCCCGTAGAAAACTTTGCCGCTGTGCAGCGCTTTCCGGTAACCGCAGCGCAGGGCCATATCCTTGTTGGGGTTGGTGCAGGCCTTTTTGCCGCTGCATTCCTCATAGCGGCTGCAGCAGGAAAAGTCCTTGGGGATGCGGTCGATGATGGCCTGCAGCGCTTCCTGCATCTGAGGGATATAGGCGGCGGCATCCGCCAGATCGGACAGGGAGAGCTTATAGAAATTGCCGTCCTCCACGGTGTCCGGGATCGGCGTCTTTCCCTTGAGGATGGCTAACGTGGGGGAGGCGCCGGCGCTCAGCCGCGCGACGACGGAATTGCCGAAAAGGATCGAACAATAGTTTTTCCGAGGATCCAGGCGGAGTTGGGCGGGATCCGCCCAGTTGGCGTCCACCACAGCCAGAAGCTGGGGTTCAAGCTGGGCGTAGGCGTCCTGTTCGGATGTGGCAAAAAGGGAAGTCTGGTCCATAATGCGCTCCATTCTGCCGCAAAAAAAGCTTGCGGCTGTGCTCATAGTATACGCCGATCCGGGGAAAAAAGAAAGCCCTGTTTCAGTCCAGCAGATCCTCTTTTTCCGTCTGCTGGCGCTCCTGCTCCGCCTTGGCCCTGTAACGGCGGCCTACGGAGACAGGGACCTCCAGAGAGGAGCCGCGGACGATGGTGTCCGCACCGAATTTCTGCCGGATGGCGTCTATCGCCTGCTCCCGTTTCCGGGTGCGTTCACGCCGTTCATCCGCAAAGAGGGACAGCTGCGCCTCCTCGCCCCGGGCAATGTCGGTCAGGGCAATACCCAGCAGACGCAGCGGCGTTTTCTTGTCCCAGAGCTCGTCGAAAAGCTCTGCGGCGACGGTATAGATCTCATCGGAGATGTCGGTCACCAGATCCAGGTGCCGCTGATGGGAACGGTTCTTGAAATCGTTGGCGCGGATGGTGACGGCGATACATCCCGCCTGCGCGCCCTCACGCCGCATATGGGTGGACACGCTGTCACTGAGGACCAACAGGATGCGCTTGGCGTCCTCTGCGGAGCGCACGTCATCCTCCAGCGTGGTGGAGATGCTGTAGCCCTTGGCCTCCTCCGGCTCGGTGGCCACGGGGGAATCATCGATCCCGTTGGCGTAGGCGTGCAACTGGTCGCCCAGCTTGACGCCCACCAGTTGCCGGATGACCCGGACGTCCGATGCGGCCAGCTCCCCAATGGTGTAGATGGAGGAGCGGCGCAGCTTGTCCGCCGTGGCGGAGCCCACGGAAAACAGTTCCCGCACGGGAAGCGGCCACATCTTCGTTGCGATCTCTTCCGGAAAAAGGGTGTGGACCTTGTCGGGCTTTTCAAAATCACTGGCCATCTTGGCCAGGAGCTTGTTGCGGCTGATCCCCACATTTACGGTAAAGCCCAGCTCGTCCCGGATATGGTCCTTGATGCGGTCGGCGATTTCCAGAGGATCGGGGTAGAGATAACTGGTGCCGCTCATATCCAGAAAGCACTCGTCGATAGAGACCTGCTCCACCACCGGCGCATACTGCCGGCAGATGGCGATGAAGGCTTTGGAATTCTTTTCATACAGGGTGAAGTCCGGCCTTGCAAGCTGCAGCTGCGGGCATTTGCGCAGAGCCGCGGCCACCGGCTCGCCGGTCTGGACGCCGTATTTTTTGGCGGGGATGGACTTGGCCAGGATGACCCCTGTGCGTTTGGCCGGATCGCCGCCGATGGCGGAGGGGATGAGGCGCAGGTCTTCCAGGCCCTGGCTGACCCGGCGGGCCGCTTCCCAGGACAGATAGGCGCTGTTCACATCCACATGGAATACCAGACGCTCCATAGTCTCACCTCACAATCTTAGTATACTCTCTTTTGTCAGAAGCGTAAAGAGAAAAGGGCGGCGCTTGTGCAATTCGCACTAAAGTTTTCCCGGGAAAGGGAATCTGGAAAACGCTGCTTTACATATCTCACAAATAGGCTTATAATATTTTCACCAAAGCCACGCAAAATTTGAATCTGAAAAGGAGTGTTTTATATGGCAGAATACGGGAAGCTTACGCCGGAACTGGCGGAAGAGCTGAAGAAGATCGTCGGGGCTGACCAGGTATTGATGGGCGAGGACATCAATGAGGATTACGCCAGAGACGAGATGCCGCTGTACGGCAAGCACATGCCGGAGGCGGTGGTGTTTGTCCAGAGCACAGAGGAAGTCAGCGCGATCATGAAGCTGGCCAGCGCGAACAAGCTGCCGGTGACGGTGCGCGGCTCCGGCACGGGCCTGGTGGGCGGCTGCGTGCCCATCCACGGTGGCATCATCCTG
>JAFUES010000057.1 GCA_017470325.1 Oscillospiraceae bacterium | reverse complement strand
CCAAGTCTCATATACATCACCCGATACCATTATAACATACCGAGGCATAACGTGTAAATATATATTTTAATATTGACAAAAAAATAACGCTCCACTCGGCGTTTTCTCTGTCTTGCTTGCTTACTTGCTGTCAAACACCCGAATGCAAAAGTCAAATTCGTTTGCTATAACGCTCCGCACTTCACGCCCAACTCTACACTCTTTGAAAATATCATTTTATTCATATCAGGTTTACAAATCATGCTATAATCTTAATTGTCCCAGCGTGACAAATCTTTGATCGTTTTTGTGTAAAACTACTCTCAGAAAACGCGTATACAAAAAGGAGGCGCTGCCTTATGAAGAAACTCATGATACTGCTTGTGATCCTGTTGCTAACTGCCTTTGCCCATGCCGAAACCAATCCCTGGAGCCTCGAAGGCACCTTTGTGGATGCGGATAAAAACTATCTGGGCATCTTCGCCTCAGACGACCCAGCGGAGCCCGGCTGGTATGTCGGCGGCGAGCTGGGCGAGAACATGTTTGGTGCGGTTATTCAGCAGGAAGGTGATACTCTACACGGTGACGTTGGCCAGGAGAACGGTACGTTCATCGTGACCGTTGCCGCCGAGGGAGACGGCGTGCGCCTCACCCTGGAGGACGGTACTACCCATCACTTATCCAAATGGGAAGGCACGGAGACAGCCGCCATCGTCACGATCGAGGCGGACGGCATGGGCCAGATCGCTATTGCCGAAGGCGACGAAGCCCTCGCGTTTGACGACGAATCTCTCGTCCGGGGCGCGGTGCTGGAATTGGTGGAGCCTGGTGATTATACCTTCGCTGCGAAAGCCGATGAGGGCTATCGGTTTGTGAAATGGACAAAGAACGGCGAGACGTTTTCTTCCGATGCGCAGATTGCCCTGGCGCTGACGGAAAGCGCGGATTATGTCGCCGTGTTCAGAGCATACAACCCCTATGCCAGCGAACCGGTCTCCGACATCGATTCCGCGCGGACCGTCGGAGATGTGCTGGCCCTGAGCAACGGCAGCTATACCGCGTCGGAGAGCCTGTATGTCACGGTGGCTGAGCTGGACGACGTCGTCTATCGCGTGGAGGCGGCCATGGACGCGGTAACCTCGAAGACCCTTTTGGCTCTCGACTTCGAGGACCCAGATTATCTGCGGAAGTTTACAGAACTGGTCTCTCCCTTGCAGATAACGCGCATCGAAAACCTGACCGAGCAGATTCCCTCCCGCGAAGCACTTGACGCCCTGATTGGCAGAACGTATGAGGAACTGCTGAACGATGGCTGGACCTGTGAGGGCTGCACCCTTGAGGGCCCGGAGCTGAATGAACGGGTATTCCATCTGAACCACGGCCCGTTTGCCTATGACGTCACCTTTGACGGGACGGAAGACCTCCCCGACGACTTTGACGAGGCGGACCTCAAACCCCTGACCATCACCTCCGTTACCTGCAGCGGCATCGGGGACGCCACGGCAATAAAGACTCCGAGAAGAAGCCCTGCGAATATGAAATGACCTCTGAGCAGGCTGATTGAGATACTTCGAGTTTTCTGTCGTCGGCAAAGGTAACAGGGGAAAAGGCTGTGGAACAAAGGCCAGGAGCTTATGAATAGAAAGCGGTTATACAGCCAAATGAATGTGAAGTCCAGCTGTCGTCAAAGATCCTGTAAATCCGAGGCAGGAAGATCGTTTTCCAAATTGTCCCGCGCCAGATCGTTGTCTCCCAGGGTATACGCCCTTGAGACGAGCTTTTCCCCGCGGGAAATGTGCTGGTCAGGATCGTGCGCGGCGCGATGTGCGGCATATACATCGACTGCGCCCGCCCTGCGTTGTCCTGAAACCGTTGGCCCGAGATGCGATACATTATCGAGTTGAACCTGACGGTTCGGGTATGCTGAATCAAGCTTGTCCATGATGATCACCTCACTTGCAGTTTCTCCGGCATCAAGCTCCGGTATGCATCGCCGGGATCGTTGGTGGCGGGCAAACAGCTGTGATCCCGGCAGATGTAGAAGGTGGTCTGTCCATCCTTCAGGGGATACTCTGCCGTGGGCTGCCGGAGCAGCGTCACCACCGCGTCTGGGGGCAGGGACAGGGGAAGACCGTCTGCGTCCGCTTCTTTGGCCAGCACCACCGTCACCCTGGCCGGAGGCGTTTCCAAGTCCGTCAACGCCAGCAGGAACATGGCGTGGCCGGTGGGATTATTCGCTGCCGCAGATGCCATAAATGTCAACTGACGCTCCGCTGCACGGGCATCCTCGGCGTCATCGGTCAGCTGCGACAGCCGTACCAGATTCCACGCCATCATGGAATTGCCGCTGGGCATGGCGCCGTCATAGGTTTCCTTGGGGCGAAGGATCAGCGATTCGCCGTCCGTCGCGCAGAGATAATAGCCGCCATGCGCATCGTCCTTGAACCATTTTTCGACTCTCTCGCACAAACGCTTCGCGTGCTCGATGTATTCCGTATCCAGTGTGGCGCTGTACAGGGCCAGCTGCGCGAAGGCGCAAGTCGCATAGTCGTCCAGAAAGCCCTGCACGCCCCGCTTTCCCTTCCGATAGCTGACATACAGCGTGTCGCCGTCGCAGAGGGATTCCCGGATGAAACCGTCCGCCTTCTTTGCGGCCTCCAGGTATTGTGCATTTCCGCTCGCCTGATACAGCTTGCACAGCGCCGCGATCATCAGGCCGTTCCAGGCCGCCAGGATCTTGTCGTCCAGATGCAGGGCGCAGCGCTCCCGGCGATACTGGCGAACCCGTTCCAAATGCGCGTCGAAGGTATGGTCATGGGGATCGCTGTTCAACAGATTGGGAATGCTCCTGCCTTTGAAGATGCCGGTGGGGGAGATGTCAAAATGAGCGCAGAAGGCTTCGCCGTCCTTTGTCCCCAGGAGCCGCAGGATTTCCTCTGGCGTGAGTAGGTAGTATTTTCCTTCCTCGCCGTCGCTGTCTGCGTCCTGGGCGCTGTAAAAGCTGCCTTCGGGAGAGGTCATCTCCCGGAGGACATAATCTGCCGTCCGATCGGCAATCTCCAGATACAGCGGCTCTCGCGTCACGGAAAAGGCCTTGACATAGGCCAGGATCATCAGCGCGTTGTCATAAAGCATCTTTTCAAAGTGGGGGACCAGGAATTTCCCGTCGGTGGAATACCGGCAGAAGCCAAAGCCTATGTGGTCAAACAATCCGCCGCGGTACATCTGTTCCAGGGTGTGTCGGGCCATTTTCAGGCATGCCTCGTCACCCCGGCGCTCATAGCAGGCCAGCAGAAACAGAATATTGTGGGGCGTCGGGAACTTGGGCGCGAGGCCAAAGCCACCGTGCACGGGATCATAAGCGCGGAGGTACAGGACGATGGCGGAACCGATCAGGTTTTCGGGAGGTTCGTTGGACGCTGCCTCGCTGTGCCGCAAGTGCCTGATGATCGCCTTCGCCCGCTGTGTGAGGGCGGCGCGGTCGATTACCCATTTTTCATGAATGACCTGCAAAAGCGCCTCAAAGCCGATCATCTGACCCCGGCTGTGTCTGGGGAAGTAGGTTCCGGCAAAGAAGGGCTTTTGATCCGGCGTCATGAAGATGCTGGTGGGCCAGCCGCCGCTGCCGGTGAAGGCCTGACAGACCGCCATGTAGATGCTGTCCACATCCGGGCGCTCTTCTCGGTCCACCTTGATGGAGATGAAATACTGGTTCAAGAGTTCCGCGATCCCTGCGTCCTCAAAACTCTCGCGGGCCATGACGTGGCACCAGTGGCAGGTGCTGTAGCCGATACTGAGAAATACCGGCTTGTCCTCTTCCCGGGCCTTGCGAAAGGCTTCCTCGCCCCAGGAGTACCAATCTACGGGATTCTGGGCGTGCTGTAGCAGATAGGGACTCGTCTCATATTGCAGTCGATTGGGCAAAAAATCACATCCTCTTGTCGTCGGTGGCAGGATTGTCGATGAGGCGGCCGTCCTCCTGGAATCTTGAGCCGTGGCAGGGGCAATCCCATGAGCGTTCCGCGCGGTTGTACTTGAGTGCGCAGCCCATGTGCGGACACCGCGGCGCGGTGGGCGTGAGCAGGCTGAGTGTGGCTTCGGCAGCGTTCAGGAACAGCTGCGGGCGCAGGATGCTTCTGGATGTGGCGAAGACTTCGGCATAGGGATTGTCCCTTCCCTGCACCAGATCGGCGAGGATCGTGGCCGCCGCCATGGCGGAGGTCATGCCCCATTTGTTGAAGCCGGTCGCCACATAGAGATTCGGTGTAGCTTTGGAATACTGTCCGATATAGGGCACACCGTCCAACGAAATGCAGTCCTGAGTCGCCCAGCGAGCTTCCACCTGTGCGGCGGGGTAGTGGCGGCGGGCAAATGCCTCCAGTTCGCGCCAGCCGCCGCCCTCCTTCCCGGT
>JAFUES010000002.1 GCA_017470325.1 Oscillospiraceae bacterium | reverse complement strand
CTCTTTTGTGTATTTCATGGTAAGCCTCCTGTTCATTTCGGGGCTGTTTTTGTCCAGAGATGTTTTCTTGTTGTCTCCCATTATACATCATCTGTACAAAAAGTACCCCCTCCATGTCCAATTTAAGCTTACCACTACACTTTGGCATGAAGCTGACCCCCACTTTTCTGGGATGGGGTCACTGTATCAAAATCAGGGTTATTCGCCAAAAGAGACAGCCACCCCAACGGGGTGGCTGTCTCTTTTGGCGTAAGGGTAAGGGATTCGAATCAGAATCGAAGGCCCCGGTGGGGCCTTCATCGTCCAGTGCGCACACTGGGCGATTCTTTAATATCTTTTCGCGGCGCCTGCCGTCGAAAAGATATGCACGCGAATCCCACCCGCTGCGCTATAAGGCGGCCTCCGCCGCGGCGGAGGTCGAATCCCACCCGCTGTGCCACATACAAAAAGCTCTCCCGTTAACAGCATATTTATGCCGAGAAAAAAGACTTTTCCCAGTTTTAATATCTGTTTTGTCATAATAAGCACGACAGTCTACAGCGCAACAAAGTGAGTGATTCGCTTTTATTTGCATAAGGGGAGTGCGTTCATGAAAATTGTGATTGCCGGCGCAGGGAAAATGGGGATCGCCGCAGCGCAGCAGCTCTGCCGGGAGGGGCATGATCTAACGCTGATCGACCAGCGGAAGGACAGAGTAGACAGTGCCGTAAACAGTATGGATGTGATCGGCTGTTACGGAAGCTGTGCCGCACTGGAAACATTGTCAGACGCGGCGGCAGGACATTCCGATCTGTTTATTGCCGCGACCGGCGCGGACGAGGCCAATCTGATCGCCTGCCAACTGGCAAGGAAGTTGGGTGCGCGGCATACGGTGTCCCTACTTCGAAATCCGGCGTATATTCAGAGTGCTGAATTGCTGAAAGAGACCATGCATCTGTCGTTCTCCATCCATCCGGATTATGTGACAGCGGAGGAGATTTCCCGTGTGCTGCAGTTTCCGGCGGCGACTCGCGTGGAATCTTTCCCGGATTGCAATATGGAGATCGTTACATTCATCCTTGAGGAAAACAGCAAGCTGACCGATATGCCCTTGCAGAAGCTATGGAGCAAATTCGGTCAAAAGATCCTGATCTGCTGTGTAGAACGGGGCGAGACAGTCCAGATCCCACGCGGCGATTTTGTCCTTCGCACAGGGGATCGGATTACGGTGACCGGTTTGCCGGATGCCTTGCGCCGTTTCTTCAAATCTGCCGGGACCTATAAAAAACCGGTCAGAAATGTGATCCTGTTGGGGGGAAGCAGAAGCGCTGTGCATCTGACAAGACTGCTGGAGAGCACAGGCGTCGATGTTACGATCATCGAGCAGGACAGTACACGCTGTCAGGTCCTGGCAGAGGCGCTGAAAAACACGACCATCCACTGCGCTGACGGTACGGACACAGCGGTCCTGCAGGAATACGGTATCTCCCGGGCGGACGGCTTTGTCGCACTGACCGGTTCTGACGAGGACAATATCATACTCAGTCTGTATGCCGGGAAGGCCGGCGTTGGCAAGGTAATCTCCAAGGTGCACAATACCAAGTTCGTGGAATTGATGCGGGATGTCGCTCAGGAGACCACATTGTCCCCCCAGGAGCTTGTGGCGGAACGGATCACGGGATATGTCCGCGGCCTGGATCACGCGTCCGGAAAGAGCACGATCGAAGCGCTGTATTATCTTGGAGATCGGCGAGTTGCCGCGATGGAATTTATCGTTGGAGCAAAGGCGGCCTGCGTCGGCACAGCGCTGAAGGATATGCCGATTTCCAACGGCGTCCTGCTGGCTTCGGTGATTCGGGACGGAGAGAGCTTTCTTCCGGATGGGAAAACCGTCATGCAGCCCGGAGACCGTGTCATCGTGGTAGTGGCAGACCGAACGATCGTTGAGTTGGACGACATTCTGTCTGCGTCAGGGCGAAGCGTATGAATTACAAAGCTGTCGGGAATATCCTCGGGAAAGTGCTCCTTGCGGAAGCAGGGCTGTTGTTGCTCCCGCTTACAACGGCTGCGGTCTATGGAGAACCCCTTATGCCCTATCTCTGTACGATTCTCCCTCTCCTGCTGCTTGGGGCCGGGCTGAACGCGGTGAAACCCGCGGTACCTCATCTGTTTGCGCGCGAAGGCTTTGTTTGTGTCGGGCTTGCCTGGATCCTGATGTCTGCTTTTGGCGCGCTGCCGTTTGTCTTTTCCGGGTACATTCCAAGCTATACGGATGCGCTGTTCGAGACGGTTTCCGGCTTTACCACAACGGGGGCCAGCATCCTGCGTGACCCTGAACGGCTCAGCCGGGGCTGTATGTTCTGGCGGCTGTTCACACACTGGGTCGGGGGAATGGGAGTCCTGGTGTTCATTGCCGCGATATTGCCCGTTTCCGGTGACCATTACATCCACATCATGCGCGCCGAGGTCCCGGGCCCCACGGTAAGCAAGCTGGTTCCCAGAGTCAGGAAAACCGCGCGGATCCTGTATCTTATCTATGCCGGCCTTACATTGCTGGAGTGCGTCCTCCTGCTGCTGGGAAGGATGAGCTTTTACGATGCGCTCCTTCATTCTTTCGCAACGGCAGGCACCGGGGGCTTCTCCACCCGGGCCGAGAGCATCGGAGCCTTTCACAGCGCCTATATCGAAATGGTGATCGCCTGCTTCATGCTGCTGTTTGGCTGTAATTTCAACCTGTTTTACTTGGCCTTGTTGGGACAGGGCGCGGCGGCAGCCCGCAGTGAGGAGCTGCGCGTTTATTTGGGCGTTATTGCTGCCTCCGTCGTCTTGATCGCCGCCAACGTCGCGAAAGAATACGGCGGCGCGCTCTCTGCGCTGCGCTATTCCTTTTTTCAGGTTTTGACGGTATTAAGTACAACGGGCTTCTCAACCAGCAATTTTGATGCTTGGCCGGAGCTGTCGCGATGGATTTTGGTGCTGCTGATGTTTATCGGCGGCTGCGCCGGATCGACAGGCGGCGGGATGAAGGTCTCCCGGATCGTAATTTTGATCAAATCCTATTTTGCCGAGCTGAAACGGATGATCCACCCGACGCAGGTAAAAAGGATCTGGTTTGAAGATCATCCGGTCGGTGATCGAACGGTGATGAGCGTCCATGTGTTCTTCTTTGTATATCTGCTGGCGACAGGGCTCGGTGTTCTCATCCTGTCACTGGACGGCAATGATCTCACGACCAATCTGACCGCTTCCATCGCCTGCATCTCCAATGTGGGACCGGGGCTTTCTATGGTGGGACCGACCGGTAACTATGCCTTCTTTTCCGTTCTTTCCAAACTGGTCCTGTGTTTCGAGATGCTGCTGGGCCGTTTGGAACTGTTCCCCATGCTGTTTCTGCTGGCCCCAAGCGTGTGGCGAAAACGGTGACGACCCGAAAAAGCGCGGATTTTTCCGTTGCCGCGTGGCTGCTTCTCTGATATAGTAAAAGCAGAAATACAGCGGCGGTGCAGGCCGGTACACAGGAGGGACCGATATGCGTTGGATCGAGGAAGAACGCTACAAGGAACAGATGGAGACCCTGGTGGAGCCATATCTGGCTGCCCGCCGGGAGACGGGCTTCGACGAGCGGGTCAAGGGTGAGCCGATCTATTACGAGCACTACCGGGCGGAGAACCCCAGAGGCGTCATCGTCATCAGCCACGGCTTTACCGAATCCATCCGCAAGCATGCCGAGAGCGTTTACTATATGCTCCAGGCGGGCTATGAGATCTGGGGACTGGATCACCGCGGCCACGGCCTGTCCTACCGGCCCGGCGGCAAGGAGCTGGTCGTCCATGTGGGACGCTTTGAGGACTATGTGCAGGACCTGCGCCACCTGACGGAGACCCTTGTCCGTCCCGCGGCGGGGGAGCTGCCTATTCTTCTCTACTGTCACTCCATGGGCGGCTGCGTGGGCGCCTGGACCATCGAGGATTACCCTGCGCTCTTTCAAAAAGCGGTGCTTTCCTCTCCCATGCTGGGGCTCAGCTTTGGCAAGATCCCCACGCCGGTGGCCTATGCGGTGGCCGGCCTCCGGTCGCTGGGGCCCAAGGGCGCCGAGCCCATGTCCCCGGTGGACCGCTATCCGGAGGAGACCTATGCCGAAAGCGCGTCCAACTCCGAGGCCCGCTTCGTTTACTACTACAAGAAGCGGCGGGCCGATCCCAAGCTGCAGACCTGCACGGGCTCTGCCCGCTGGGGGCGGGAGGCGATCGCCGCCTGCTGGCATGTGGGCGCGGCCAAGCGGGTGGCAAAGATCCAGATCCCGGTCCTGCTTTTCCAGGCGGAAAAGGACACCCTTGTGGTCAATGCCGCCCAGAACGCCTTTGCCGCCAAAGCCCGGAACTGTGAGCTGGTGAAGCTGCCGGGCCTGCGCCATGAGCTGTACTTCAACCGGGAGGATCAGCTGCAGAAGTATTGGGAAAAGATCTTCGCATTTTACGAAAAGTGATACTGGTGCTACAGAAAAGTCCAGCCATCCCCGTTGGGACGGCTGGGCTTTTGCAACGTTTCTGTTATTGCAATTACAGAACGCTCTCTTCATAGATCCGGCGCAGTCGCGCTACCTCCGCGTCCGGCAGCAGAGGCTGCAGGGGATTGTTGCCGGTGCGGTAGCAGGCTTCAAAATAGGGGATGACGGAGACCTCTGTCACCTCCGGGCGCAGATCCACCCGGGCGAACAGGCCGTTATCCAGTTCAAAAAGGGCATGGTCGCCGTAATAACCCACATAGGAGACGATCTCCGGCTTGCGGTAGGGCCGCTCGCTGAGGGCCAGCAGCTCCGGCGTGTCGGCCACAAAGATGACTTCCAGCCCGGCATTCTCCGCCTCGGCCAGAGCGATGTGCACCGCGTCCACCTTGGGAAAATGAAAATACAGGGCGGAGAGAAAGGGCATGACCAGACTCTTGCAGCCCAGGGACTCCGCCAGGGAAAAGACGCTCTCGTAGCAGCGGTGGAGGACCAGCAGCTCATTGCACTTACCATTGAGCCAGCGGGGCTCGCCGGTCAGCAGCAGATACCGGAAGGGAAGACCGCTTACCTCCGCCTCCGCGGCGCTGCCCAGGGGGATGAACCTTACGCGGCGCACCGCCGCTCGCAGGGCCTCGCCCCCGGCGTCGGCAATGCGCTGACAGCTGGGACCGGCCGCGACGCGCATGGTCATTTCCAGGCCGACGGCCGCGGCGTCGGCGGGAATGCTGAGGATATCTTCTTGTGTGACGCGATAGGACATGGGGGTCTCCTTAGGATGGTTATTTTTATTTCAGCAGGCCCACCAGCGCGTCCAGCAGCGCGGCCTCGTCGGACTTGGCTGCGGGTTTCTTCTTCGCCGCAGTCGAGGTCTTCTTGGTGGTGGAAGTTTTTTTCGCGGTGGTGCCGGTTTTCTTGGCCGTGGAGCTGCCCGTCTTTTTTGCTGTTGTCCCGGTCTTCTTGGCTGTAGAGCTGGCCGCGGTCTTTTTCTTTTTGCCGGTAGTGGTCGTGGTGGTTTGGGGCGTGGTGACGCCCAGCAGGGAGCCGATCAGGCTGCCGGCGTTACCGCCGCCCAGGAGACTGTTCATCAGCGTGCCCACCGCGCTGCCGCTGCTCTGGCTGGTCTGCTGCCCCAGCAGGCTCATCAGCAGCGGTGCGGCCACCGCCAGGATCTTGGCGACTTTGGCTGCGTCCACGCCGGAGGCGTTGGCGGTCTGTTGGGTGGCGGCAGTGGTGTTGGCGCCCAGCAGATGGGCGATGATCTTGCCGCCGTCGGCCAGGTCCACGCCGGACAGGAAGGAACCCAGATCCCGGGTGTCGGACTTGGCGTGCTGGGCCAGGGCCCCGGCGAAGCCCGCCGCGGTCTGGCTGTTGTTGGCCTGCTGGGCGGCGCCGTTGAGAAGCCCCGGCAGAGCGGAGTTCAGGACGGCCTTCACGTCCTTCTGGGACGCGCCGCTGGCCTTGCTGATGTTTTTGATGCTGTCGCTGCTGAGCATGGTGCCCATCAGAGTATTCAGATCCATGGTCGGGACCTCCAAGTATTTTTTCTTTATTATAAAAGCGCCGAGCCGCAAAGTCAATTCTTCATGATATTGTGTAAAAGGCTCTTGTATTTATCTACCAAATGCCATATAATGTGGACAACATCAGGTAATACCGTATACGGGAAAAGAGAATATAAAGGAGAATACAACAATGGCCGAACCGAAGAAGAAAAAAATCGTCTCTGCCGATACCGGCGAAGAAGTGGCTGCCGGCTCCAAGAAAAAGCCCCAGGTCGTCCAGGCTGCCCCTGTGGGCAACGCCACGGGTCTGCGCGTAGGCGCGATCGTGCTGTGGGTGCTGGCATTCGTGTTTGAGATCCTGGCGATCTGCATCCTGTTTGGTAAGATCCAGTGGACCTTTATGCCGCAGCTTTATCAGTTGATCCTGTTCATCGTGCTGGATATGGCCTGCGTGATCATCGGCTCCCAGCTGTGGAAAAAGGCCAACCACATCAAGCCCGCCTCGGAAAAGAATCCCACCCTGTTCTGGCTGTGGAACAACATGGGCGTGATCGTCGCCTGCCTGGCGTTCGTGCCTTTCATCATCCTTCTGCTCACCAACAAGAACGTGGACAAGAAGACCAAGACCATTGCAACCATTGCCGCGGTCATCGCGCTGCTGATCGCCGGCGGCACCAGCATCGACTATAATCCTGTGTCTGCAGAACAGCAGCAGGCCGCCATGGAGGCTATCTCCGACGACGTGTACTGGAGCCCCTTCGGCAAGGTCTATCACACCCATGACGACTGCCAGGCGCTCAACCAGAGCGAGCAGCTGACCTACGGCACCGTGGAGCAGGCTATCGCCGCGGGCCGCACCCGCCTGTGCTCCTTCTGCGCCAAGCGCGACGCCATCACCGGCGTGGTCACCGACGATGTGGACGTAAGCGACTATGTTCCCGAGGAAGTCGTGGAGGACGTGGCCGAGGCTGACGAAGCCGCATAAGAACCGCATAAAAGAAGATCCCTCCGCTCACCGGCGGAGGGATTTTTCTGCCCTTTGACATCTGCGGCTTTTCTGCTACAATGGGGGACAGTACAAGCGCAGATCGGAGCAAGCCAATGAAAACTGTTAATGTTATACGCCATGAGTGACGAGCGGGAATTGATCCGGCAGTGTATCCCCCGCCTGATCGAGTGGTACGCAGCCAGCCGCCGGGTACTGCCCTGGCGGCAGGAGCCCACGCCCTACCATGTGTGGATCTCGGAGATCATGCTGCAGCAGACCCGCATCGAGGCGGTGCTGAGCTACTATGAGCGCTTCCTCAGGGAGCTTCCCACCGTGGAGGCCCTGGCTGCGGTAGAGGAAGATCGGCTGCTGAAGCTGTGGGAGGGCCTGGGCTATTACAGCCGGGCGCGGAATCTGAAAAAGGCAGCGCAGCTGCTGGTGGAGCAATACGGCGGGGAGCTTCCCCGCACAGCGGCGGAGCTGAAAAAGCTGCCGGGCATCGGGGACTACACCGCCGGGGCCATCGCCTCCATCGCCTACGGCCAGCCGGAGCCCGCCGTAGACGGCAATGTGCTGCGGGTACTGGCGCGGATCCTGGCAAGTCCGGAGGACATCATGCAGCCCGCTGTCCGTGCCCGCTTTGCATCCCTGCTGCGGGAACAGTATCCCAACGGTGAGGACGCCGCCCTGTTGACCGAGGGCATCATGGAGCTGGGGGAGACCCTGTGTATCCCCAACGGGGAAGCCCGCTGCGAGCTGTGCCCGGTGCGCAGCTGCTGCCGCGCCCATCTGAGCGGCACGGTGGAGCGCTACCCGGTGAAGTCCCCGCCACGGGGGCGGCGGATCGAGCAGCGGACGGTGCTGCTGCTGCGCTGCGGCGGACGCTATGCCATCCGCAAGCGGGCAGACAGGGGCCTGTTGGCCGGGCTCTGGGAATTTCCCAATGAGAAGGGCACATACAGTGTCGAGGAGATCACCGCGCGGCTGACCGGACAGGGGGCGCGGGTGCTGGGCTGCGAGCCCTGCGGCGAGGCCAGGCATGTCTTTACCCATGTGGAGTGGCACATGACCGGCTATCTGGTGGACTGCGCGGCGGAATGGGGCGGCTTTGTCTGGGCTAACCCGGCGCAGATCGCCGCGGACTACTCCATCCCCACGGCCTTCCGCTTCTATCAGAACCGCATGGAGGCTGAGGCATGATCGAATATGAACTGATCCGCAGCAGCCGGAAAAGTCTGGGCCTGGAGGTCAAACAGGATGGACGGATCATCGTCCGCGCGCCACGCTGGGTGCCGATGCGCACAGTGCGCCAATTTGTGGAGCGGCACCGGAAGTGGATCGAGGAGCGCCTGCAGGAGGCCGCGCGCTATCAGGCGTCCCACCCGCAGGCGGAAACGCTCAGCGAGGAGGAGCTGCAACAGCTGGTCAAGGAGGCCCGGCGGCAGATCACCCAGCGTGCCGAAACCTTCGCACCGCTGGTGGGCGTGGAGTACGAGCGCATCGCCATCCGCAAGCAGCGGACCAAGTGGGGCAGCTGCAGCAGCAAGGGCAATCTGAATTTCAACTGCCTGCTGGTGCTGGCACCGCCGGAGGTGCTGGACTATGTGGTGGTGCATGAGCTGTGCCACCGGAAAGAGATGAACCACTCACCCCGCTTCTGGGCGGAGGTCCGGCGAGTCTTGCCGGACTATGAGGATGCCCGCCGCTGGCTGCGGGAAAATGGCGGCGCCCTATTGGCGCGCCTGCCGGAGAAATAGTTTTCAGGAGACAAAAAAGAGATGAACGGGAGCGCGTGTGCATTCCCGTTCATCTCTTTTTCTTGTGTGCACTTTTCCTGGCGGGGCTTGCGCCCTTGAGGCGGCTCATGGCCAGATGCTCCTGTTGCAGCTCCCGATGCAGCTGTAGAGAGGACCAGGCCACATTGTGCTCCGTGACCACGGCCTTCAGGGGAACCGTGGCGCGCATCCGACGCAACTCGTCCAGAAAACGGTCCAGCAGCGCGCCCCGCAGGCCGTCCATCAGCAGCATCTCCGCGGTAAAGCCCTCCGCCGGGGCCTCCCCGGTTGGCGCATAGCCGTCCAGGCCCAGCAGATAGCCCAGGGGATGGGCGTATTCCTCCGGCGCGATCTCCCGGCAGGGCACGCCCAACCGGTACAAAGCCAGCTTGATCTTCACCAGCTTATCCGGGTCCGTGATGTTGTAAAGCAGTACCTGCGGCATAGCTTTCTCCTGTCTGCCAGAGCGCGTCATCTCAATTTTAGATTGACGGGAACGCGCGCTTTGTTATAATGATTATAGGCAAAACAAGCATATACCGATTTGAAATTTCTGTCAAGGAGTCCGCCATGACCCAGCCCAAAACGCAAAAACCGGATATCATGCACAGCATCGCTGCGGGCATCGTGCGCTCTCGCTTTGTGATCATCCTGCTGTTTATCGCGGCGGCGGTGTACTGCGCCCTGTCTCTGGGCCGGGTGAAGGTCAACTCAGACCTGACCTTCTTCCTGCCCCAGGACACCGAGACCCGCCGGGGCCTGAGCATCATGGAGGAGGAATTTACCACCTACGCTTCCGCCAATGTGATGGTGGCCAATATTACCTACGAGAAAGCCCGGGAGCTGGCGGATGCGGTGGAGGAGATCGACCATGTGAGCGCTGTGGATCTGGATGATACGCCCAGCCACTACACCAGCTCCGCCGCGCTGCTTGGCGTGTCCTTCGACAGAGTGGAGACGGATCCGGAGGTGGAGACGGCCATGGGGCAGATCCGGGAACTCCTGTCCGACTATGACACCTATATCTATTCCGGCATCGCCCAGAACTACTTCAAGCAGCTGGCGTCGGAAATGGTCATCGTGGTGCTGCTGGCGGCGCTGGTGATCGTGGCGATCCTGCTGTTCACCTCCCGCAGCTATTTCGAGGTGGTCATCTTCTTCCTGGTCTTCGTGTTCGCGGCACTGCTGAACATGGGCACCAACTTCTGGCTGGGGGAGATCTCCACCATCTCAAACTCCATCGCCATCATTATGCAGTTGGCCCTGGCCATCGACTATGCCATCATTTTCAGCCATCGCTACCAGGACGAGGCGCTGGTCTGGGATTCCCCCCGGCAGGCGCTGATCGAGGCCCTGTCCAAGGCCATCATTGAGATCTCCTCTTCCAGCCTGACCACCATCTCCGGCCTGGTCGCCCTGATGCTGATGCAGTTTCGGCTGGGCTACGACCTGGGCATGGTGCTGGCCAAGGGCATCGTGTGCAGCCTTATCACCGTGTTCTTCCTGATGCCGGGGCTGATCATGCTCTTCCCCAAAGCCATCCGACGCACCGCACATAAGACCCTGATCCCGGATATCCGACCCTGGGGCCGCTTCCTGATGCGTTCCCACTACCTGTTCGTGTGGATCTTCCTGCTGGTGGTGCCCCTGGCCATCGTGCTCTCCGGCCGGACCACCTACGCCTTCAACGACAGCTCCGTGACGGAGCTGGTCTATTCGGAGAATCGGGCGGCCATGCACAAGATCCGGGACACCTTTGCCGACGACACCATGATCGCGGTGCTGGTGCCCAGCGAGGATTTTGAAAAGGAGAAGGCGATTTTGAACCAGGTGGAGGCGCTGGAGGACATCCGCACCGCCACCGGCCTTGCCAACATCGAGATCGATGACGAGCACGTGCTGACGGACCTGTATACGCCGCGGATGTTCGCCCAGCTGGCGGATATCAGTACCGAGGAGGCGCTGCTGCTGTTCCAGGCCTACGGGGTGCGGCACGAGGAGTACCAGGCCATCTTCGGGGACGCGGAGCGCTATGAGGTGCCCCTGGTGGACATCTTCCTGTACACCTTTGACGTGATCGACCGGGGCGTGGTGGCTCTGGATGACAAGACTCTGGACCGGCTGGATGAGCTGCGGGAGCTGTTGGACATGGGCATCGACCAGCTGCGTGGCGAGCATTGGAACCGATTGATCTTCACCGCTTCTGCCCCTGTGGAGGGGGAGGAGAGCGTTGCGTTTGTGGAACAGATCCGTTCCATTGCCGAGAGACAGTATGGCCCCGGGGAGGTGCTGGTGGTAGGCAACATCACCAGCGCCCGGGACCTGCGGGAATCCTACACCGGCGATTCGAGGCTCATCAGCCTGCTGACCATCGCCTTTGTCTTTACCATTTTGCTCTGCACCTTCCACACAGTGGCGGGCTCGGCGATCCTGGTCTTTGTTATCCAGGGGAGCATCTGGATCAATTTCTCCTTCCCCTATCTGGAGCATTCCATGCCCTCCTTCGTGACGAATATGATCGTCTCCGCCATTCAGATGGGCGCCACCATCGACTACGCCATTGTGCTCATGAACCGCTATTTGGTGTTGAAGCGGGAGCTGCCCAAAAAGGAGGCCATGGCCGAGGCTGTGAACCAGAGCTTCCCCACGGTGCTGACCTCCGGCTCCATCATGACCATCGCGGGCCTGCTGATCGCCTACCGGATCAGCGACGTATATGTGGGCCATATCGGCCTGGCCGTGGGACGCGGGGCCCTGATTTCCGTGATCCTGGTATTGACTGTGCTGCCCCAGCTGCTGGTGCTGCTGGATAGGGCGGTGGAGAAGACGACCTTCCATGTGGACCTGAGCGGAGGTGAGGAAACGTGAAACGGATACTGGCATGGCTGCTGGCGGTACTGGTGCTGCTGACGTGGAGCCCGGCGGCCCTGGCGGCGGAGACAGTGGGGGAGACCCGGTCGATCCGCTCGGTGGAGGACTTTCTCCGTTTTGCGGACGCCTGCGCCCTGGAGAGTTATTCCAAGGAAAAGACCTTTTCCCTAACGGCGGATCTGGATCTGTCGAATACGGGCTTTGCGGCCATCCCCTATTTTGCCGGGACCTTCAAGGGCAACGGCCATGTGATCCTGGGTCTGCGCCTGGAGGGGGAGGGCTCCCGCCAGGGCCTGTTCCGCCAGATCGGCGAGGGGGCTGTGGTACAGAACCTGAACGTCAAGGGCACGGTGGCGCCGGGCGGCAGCCGCTGCTATGTGGGCGGCGTCGCCGGCGTGAACGCGGGCACCATCGACAGCTGCAGCTTTGAAGGCTCCGTCTCCGGCCTGGACAATGTGGGCGGTATCGCCGGGGAAAACGCCGAGAGTGGGACCATCCGAAACTGCAGCGTCCGCGGTACCGTGGCAGCCGAGCATCAGTCCGGTGGTGTGACAGGTGTCAACCTGGGGCTGATCACCGGCTGTACCAGCGGCGCGGCGGTCAACACCGAGAGCATCACTCCCAGCGGGGAGAGCCGCTTCGATCTGGCCACGCTGACTCTGGATGATTTCCTGGACCTGGCCAACATCGGCGGCATCGCCGGTGACAACGGCGGGACCATTCTCAACTGCCGCAGCAACGGCGACGTGGGCTATCGTTACACCGGCTACAATGTGGGCGGCGTGGCGGGCAAGAGCTCCGGCTACGTGTCCAACAGCAGCAGCTACGGCACGATCCGCGGCCGGCGGGACGCCGGCGGCATCGTGGGACAGCTGATCCCCTATGCGGCATGGGACCTGTCTGAGGGGCGACTGGACGATCTGAGCAGTCAGATCGCCGGGATGAACGCCCTGCTCTCCCGGGCGGCGGACGACGCCCAGGGCATGTCCCTGGATCTGGTGCGGGAGCTGGCCCAGATGACGGACCTGACCCGTGTGGCGGTGGAGGCGCTGGAGGATGTACTCTACCGCTTCCAGCTCAATGACATCAATGCCCTGGACAGCTTCCGCGTGGATGTCGAGTCCGGGCAGATCTCCTTCG
The DNA here is from genome assembly GCA_017470325.1 of Oscillospiraceae bacterium. The sequence continues at coordinate 16,701 of JAFUES010000002.1, read as the reverse complement.
GCGATTTCGGTACGGTGGACACCGGCGCTCTGACCACGGCGCTCTACAACATGTACGGGCAGAGCACCGTTCTGGCAGAGGCTGCCGGGAACGGCATGGGAAGTCTTGCGGATGACATCACCGACATCGGCACCCAAATGAACCGGATATTCAACAGCCTGTTCACCACAGTCAGCGGCATGCAGAATGTGACGGGGGAATCCTATGATCTGTCCTTCAGCGAGACCTATGAGCACGACGTGGGCGCGGTGGCAGCCTGTGAAAACTACGGCCCGGTGGAGGCGGAGAACAACGCCGGGGGCGTGGTGGGCAGCATCGCCTTCGAGCTGGACTTCGACCGGGAGGATCAGCTGAACGTCTCGGACTATCTGCTCAGCAACGCCAAGCAGTATCTGTTCGCCGCGGTGCGCGGCTGCGGCAGCTACAGCGACGTGACCGCGAAGCAGGACTCTGCCGGCGGCATCGTGGGCGATATGGATATCGGCGCGGTGGTCAAGTGCGTGGGCCTGGGCACCGCTGTTTCCGAGAGCGGGGACTATGTGGGCGGCATCGCCGGGCAGTCCCAGGGGACCATCAGCGGCTGCTGGTCCAGGACCGTGCTCAGCGGCGGCAGCTATGTGGGCGGTATCGCCGGCCTGGGCGACAGTATCCTGGACTGCCGCAGCTGGACCCACATCCAAGAGGGCGGCGAGTACCTGGGCGCCATTGCCGGCTGGGCCGAGGGCGAGATCGCCGGGAACCTGTACGTGACCGGCCGCCCGGCCGCCGTGGACGACGTGAGCCGGGTGGGCCAGGCCGCGCCCATAGAGGCGTCCGACCTGCTGGCCATGGAGGGTGCGCCCGCGGACTTCGACTCCCTGACCCTGCGCTTTGTGGTGGAGGGCAAAACGGTGCAGACCCTGGAGCTGCCCTTCGGCGGCAGCGTGGACCAGCTGCCCCAGGTGCCCAACAAGGGCGACCAATATTGGAAGTGGGACGACTTTGACCGGGAGCACATTTATCACAGCATGCGCGTGGAGGGCAAGTACTACGCGCCCAACACCACCATCGGCTCCGGTGAGGAGCCGCCCAAGTACCTGGTGGAGGGCGTGTTCTACGAGGGCCAGAGCCTGCGCACGGCGGCCTACGCGCCGGACCTGCCCGGGGAGGAGATCCTGGAGGCCGCCACGCTGTATGTGGAGGGCTACGAGGGCGAGCTCACGGTGCGTATGAATCAGAGCGAGGCCGGGACCCTGTACACGGCGGGACCGGGCGGCGTTTTGGAAAAGACGGCCTGCACTCGGGACGGCACCTATGTGGTGTTCCGTCTGCCCAACGGCGGCTCCTTCGCCTATGTGCGTTCCGGACCTGCGTCCAGATTGCCCCTGTACCTGGGCATCGGCGGCGGCGCGGCGACGGTTGCCGTGATCGCCGGGGTGTTGCTCCACCGGAAGAAAAAGAAAGCGAAAGCAAACGCGGGATAAAAGACGGCCCGGACATCGTATGCGATGTCCGGGCTTCCGCATGTTTTAAAGTATTTACGCCAACTGGGCATTTTCCAGGTAGATGTATTCATAGCTGTTGCCGTTGTACTCCTCGGTATACGAGGAAAAGGTGCCGACCACAGTGATCTCGTCGCCCAGTTCCGGGTAATCCTGCGGATAGGCATAGGAATCATCCAACTCAAATTCGATCCCCTGGGCGCAGCAGGCGGTGGCGTCGGCTACCACGCAGGCGAAATACATGCGGTCCTGCCCTTCAAAGGAGGAGAAGGCCCCCTGCATTTTCACGACCTTGCCCATGTAGGCTTCCGGCTCGTACATCATGTTATAGACCTCGGAATAGACCATGGTGCTGCCCAGCATGGTCAGGTCCACGTCGATCCCGTCGTGGGCTGTGGGGGAGATGGCCGCAGGCGCGGCTGTGGGCGCAGGGGCCTGGGTCTGCACCGGAGTAGCTACAGCCGGGGCTGCGGTGGGTGCGGCGGTATTCCCGCAGGCGCAGAGGCACAGCAGGAAAAGCGAAAGAACGATGGAAAGAGTCTTTTTCATTTTGCGAAACCTCCGATCAAAGAAAACAGGAAAAAGAACAGGATATCCGCCGCCACAATGGTGGAGCCCACCGGCGTGTCGGCCAGGATAGAGAACAGGATCCCAAGCAGAGAGCAGAAGATGGACAGCAGCGCCGAGCAGACCGTGACTGAACGGAAGCTCTTGAATACCCTCATGGCGGACAGGGCCGGGAAGATCACCAGGGCGGAGATCAGCAGCGAGCCCACCAGGTTCATAGCCAGCACGATGATGACGGCGATGATCACGGCGATCAACAGATTGTACAGCTCTACCCGGGTGCCGGTTGCCCGGGCAAAGCTCTCGTCAAAGGTGACGGCGAAGATCTTGTGATAGAAGAACAGGAAGACCAGGACCACCAGCGCTGACAGGACCACACAGAGCGTGACTTCGGTTTTGGTCAGCGTCAGGATGGAGGTTGAGCCGAATAGAGTGGCGCACACATCGCCGGAGAGATTGCTGGAGGTGGAGAAGCGGCTCATCAGCAGATAACCGATGGCCAGCGAGCCCACGGAGATCATGGCGATGGAGGCGTCCCCTCGGATCCTGGCATTCTGTCCGGTGCGCAGCAGCAGCACGGCGGAGAGCACTGTGATCAGCAGGATCAGAGGCATGTCGTTGCTCAGGTTCAGCACCGCGGCAACGGCCATGGCCCCAAAGGCAACATGGGACAGGCCGTCCCCAATATAGGAGAAACGCTTGAGCACCAGGGTGACCCCCAACAGAGAGGAACACAGGGAGATGAGTACACCCACGATCAGCGCATAGCGCACGAAGGGGTATTGCAGGTATAGACTGAGCTTTTGCAGCATCGGGCTCACGGTTCCGCGCCCCCTTTCGTGAAGCGGGCGGCTATGTCGCTGCGCAGATATTCCTCCCGGGTGCCGAAGAACAGGTTGTCGCCGATATGCAGGATGTGACTGGCATAGAGCAGCGCTGCGGCGACGTCATGGGAAATCATGATGATGCTGACGCCGCTGTCCTGATTCAGCTTCTGTACCAGCTCATAGAATTCCCCGGTGACCTTGGGGTCCAGACCGGAGACCGGCTCATCCAGCAGCAGCAGCTTCCGGGTGGCGCACAGGGCCCGTGCCAGCAGCACCCGCTGCTGCTGGCCGCCGGACAGCTCTCGATAGCAGCGCCCGGCCAGGGCCTCCAGACCCATGCGCGCCAGGTTTTCTCTGGCCCGCTGCTGCTCAGAGCGGGTGTAGTAGGGCCGCAGCCCACAGCCGCCCTGGCAGCCGGAGAGCACCACCTCCCACACGCTGGCGGGGAAGTCCCGCTGGATCTGGGTCTGCTGGGGCAGATAGCCGATCTCCCGGCGCAGCAGCCCGTCGCCGGTCAGGACCTGCCCGGCCATGGGCGGCTGGAGCCCTAGGATGGTACGCATCAGGGTGCTTTTTCCGGAGCCGTTTTCTCCGACGATGCAGAGATAGTCCCCACTGTTTACTTCAAAGCTGAGATCCCGTACGATCTCCTTGCCGTCATAGCCGAGCGTCAGATCCCGGCAGGTGATGAGCGCCATGGACTTCCTCCTTACTGCAGGGCTTCCTTCAATGCTGCCAGATTATTTTCCATCACGGCCAGATACGTGACGCCGTTTTCCACGTCCCGGGCGGTGACCGACTGGAGAGAATCCAGGGTCAGGATCTGCTGGTCCTTGGCGACGGTGTTGTCCCGGATGGTGCGGGCGATGCTGCCATCGGAGGATTCGATCTGCAGAATGCTGTGCAGGTCCAGCTCATCCACCTTGCCGGATAGAAAGGTGATGGTGGCGAAGCTGGCCTCGGTCTCTGCGGAGCAGCCCGCAAAAGCCGCGTAGTAGTTCAGCCCGTAGTCGTCCGCCAGATAACGGAAGGGGAAGCGGTCCCCGAACAGCAGGGTCTTGACCGGGGCCGCATCAACAGTGCGCTGGTAATCCCCGTCCAAGGCTTGGAGTCGGGCAATGTAGGCTTCGGCGTTTTCAGCGTAGGTATCGGCGCCTGCCGGGTCCAGCTCCGCCAGCCGGTCCGCCAGCACAGCGCACAGGAGGGAAGCGTTTTGCAGACTGAGCCAGACATGCTCGTCATACTCCGGCTCTTCTTCGTCCTCGTCCTCTTCCGCCTCCATGCCCTCGACAAGCTCTTCTTCCTTGACTGTGTCGCCCAGCACGTCCAACAGATCGACCACGATCATATCAGGGTTGGCAGCTTCCCGCAGGGCGTCGTCCACCCAGGCGTCGGACTCGCCGCCCACATAGACGAACATATCGCAGCCGGAAAGCCTGACGATGTCCTCCACCGTTGGCTGGTAGCTGTGGAGATCCACGCCGTTGTCCAACAGCAGGGTCAGCTGCACCTGATCGGCCCGATCGCCCAGTAGCTGCCGGATCCAGTCGTATTCCGGGAAGATGGTTGTGACAATGGAGAGCGACGGTCCCGACGCGTCCGCCGCAGGGGCAGGCTGGGTGGCGCTGCCGCAGCCGGACAAAAGGGAAACAAACAGAAGAATGCACAAAAGCAGAGAAATGATTTTGTTCATAAAAAAAGACCTCCGAATCAAACAAACAGAAAATGGGCGCAAAAAGACCAGGGAGCCCGGCGTACGCCAAGAAAGCCTATCCCGCGGGATAGACCGGCTCTCTGGTATTCCTGTTTGTTTAATCCGAAAGCTTGACCTTCAGGGTGATGGGGGTGGGATATGCGGCTGCCGCCCGGACAGCGAAAACCAAGGGACGGACAGCGCGGTTCAGAAGCAGCGCAAGCCCCAGAACCAGGGCGACCACGGAGAGATGCTGCAGCAGATCCTGACAGATGCTGATGCAGGCGCAGATGGCGCAGCCATCCCCCTGACAGTCATGGTGGGCCTCCAGAGCGATGAACAGAGCGGAGAAGAGCAGCACAAGAGCCAGAACGGCCGCCAGCCATCGGGCGGACCGGTTAAGTTTGCCAGGCATGCGCTCATCTCCTTTCGACTTACAGAAAATAACAATGTAAGGTTAGCGCAAAGAAATTGAAATGTCAAGAGAAGCAGCACCGTTAAAAGGAACAAAAAAAGGCGGAGCCGAATGGCTCCGCCCTAAAACTGTTTTTTGCGTTTGCTGTGGAATTACTCCATGACGCCCAGATCCTCAGCCACGGTGAAGTCGGCGTCGGTGCAGGCGCGGATATCTTCTACGGTGTAGCCGGGGGCCAGTTCTTTCAGGACCAGTCCGTCGGGAGTGACCTGGAAGTAGCAGCGCTCGGTGACGATATCGGTGACGCAGTGGTAGCCGGTCAAGGGCAGGGTGCACTTCTTCAGGATCTTGGAAGAACCGCTCTTCTCGCAGTGGTCGGTGGCCACGACGACCTTCTTGATGCCGCCGGAGCAGAGGTCCATGGCGCCGCCCATACCGGGGGCCAGCTTGCCGGGGATGATCCAGTTGGCGATGTTGCCCTCAGCGTCTACCTGCAGGGTGCCCAGAACGGTGGCGTCGATGTGGCCGCCGCGGATGAAGCCGAAGGAGCGGTCATGGGGGAGCCAGGAGCCCTGGGGCAGCAGGGTGATGGGGTTGGAGCCGGCATCGGCAGCGTCGGTATCCCAAGCGTCGATCGGGGGGGTCGGGCCGGTGCCGCAGGCGCCGGTCTCGGTCTCCAGCCAGAGGTCAACGCCCTCGGGCAGGTAGTTGATGCACATGGTGGGAACGCCAATGCCCAGGTTAACAAAGTCGCCGTCTTTGAAGAACTTCGCGCAGCGAGCCGCGATCAATTCACGTCCAGTATATGCCATAATTATTTACCTCCTTATGCCTTTCTGCCACTTACTTCGCAGCCTGCTTGGCCTTGATCTTGTCGATCTGCTGCTGCCAGAAGCCCCACATGGGTTTCTTCTCACCCTGACGGACATAGATCATATCGCAGACGGGTCCCTGGATGATGATCTTCTCGGGATCCAGTTCGCCGATCTCGACCAGCTCCTCAGCCTCGACGATGACAAGGTCAGCGGCCATGGCCATGTAGTCAACGCACAGATGGCTGGAGCCCTTGCAGTAGCAGTTGCCGGCCTTGTCAGCTTTGGTGACATGCAGCAGAGCGATGTCGGTGTGGATGGGTTTCTCAAGGATGTAGTCCACACCATCGACGGTGACGGTTTCTTTGCCCTCGGCATAGGAGGTGCCGAAGCCGGTACGGGTCAGAGCGCCGCCCAGACCGAAGCCGCCGCAGCGGATCCGCTCGGCAAAGGTGCCCTGGGGGATGAACTCCACTTCCATCTCACCGGCGAACATCTGGTCGATGGAGGACTTGTTCAGGCCGATGTGAGTGGTGAGCAGCTTGCTGACCTGATGGTTGGTGATCAGCTTGCCCATGCCGTAGTTGGGGCGGCCGGAAGCAACGCCCACAGCGGTGAGGTTCTTGACGCCCTTGGCGATCATACCGTCGATGATCTCGTCAGCCGCGCAGCCGCCGTGCAGGTCGGAGAACATAATGCTGGCGCCATCATTGATCTTGTCCAGAACTTCTTCCAAAGTAAAAATCTTATTTTTCAAATCGGGTAACCACCTTTCTTAATTCTTGCGGCGCTGAGCGCCGGTCTGTTTTATTTGCCCTGGAACGCGGCCTTGCGCTTCTCCATGAACGCAGCGCAGCCTTCCTTGAAGTCCTCGGTGTTGGAGCACTCGTGCTGGGTGGGATTCTCGGTGCCGTCCAGGAAGCGCTCATAATCGGAGAAGGAAGCGGCGTAGATCTGCTTCTTGATGTTCTTGTAGGACACCAGAGGACCGGCGGCCAGCTTCTTGGCAAACTTCTCGGTCTCGGCGGCCAGCTCCTCGGGAGCGACGACCTTCTCCACCAGACCCAGAGCCAGAGCCTCGTCGGCCTTGATGGGCTTGCCGGTGGCGGCGTACTTCATGGTGCGCTTCTCACCGATGGACTTGCACAGCAGATAGGCGGCGCCGGTGTCGGGCACCAGACCCAGGTTCACGAAAGCCAGGATGAAGCTGGCCTTCTCATCGGCGATGATGAAGTCAGCGGACAGGGCAAGGGGGAAGCCGGCGCCGGCGGCAGCGCCGTTGACGGCGGCCACATACATCTTGGTGCTGGACTTCATGCCGTTGGTGATCTTGCCGACCTTGCCGATCAGGCTGTCCATGTTGATCTCACCGCCGGCTTTGACCAGCTGATAGAAATAACCAATGTCACCGCCAGCGGAGAAAGCCTTCGCAGCGCTGTTGAGGATAACGACCTTGACAGCAGGATCCTTTTCCGCTTCGCCAATCAGGTAGATCAGCTCGTCCGCCATCTGATCGTCGATGGCGTTCAGGTTCTTGCCGTAGTCCATGGTGATGGTGGCGATGCCATCCGCTACGGCATAGTGAAGTTTCTGCAGTTCCATAAGATACCTCCAAACATAAATTTACCGGCCAGCCAAAGCGCCGGCATGATGTAAGTTTCCGGGCGCCGCGAAAAGAGGGCCGTGGCAGGCCCAATACGACGACTTTAACTTGATATTATCTTATCACTCTAAGGCCGCGGAAACAATTGATAAAACCACCTAAGAAAACAACAATTTTTTGATACTTTTGACCAATCGTTTTTATAGGAATTCCGTGGAGCTTTTTCCACACGGCACCTATGGCTTTGGAGACTGCGGCAACAAGAAAAAGCATGGGTCAATCCATGCTTTTTCTCCGTCTTGTATTCTCATTTAAAGGGGACAGAACGAGGGCCCCTTCCCCGCGGGTCTGCCTCATGTCGATGATGCGCTGATTCTCCGAGCCGCGGAAATTCAGGGAAATGTTCCGCAGCTCCTGTACGAAGCGCCCATCCACCAGCACGTCGATGCTGTTTAAAATCTCGTCGGTGACCTCTGTGTACCGGCAGCCGCCGGGGACCAGGTCCCGGTCATAGGTGAAGCCCGTGTACATCCAGATGCTCCGCTCCGGCAGCTCAGACCGGACCCGGCGGATCAGGGGCAGCAGTCCCCGCTGGTTGGTCGGCTCAAAGGGCTCGCCGCCCAGGATGGTCAGCCCTGAGTAATAGGGCTTGGCCAGCTCGTCCAGGATAGACTGTTCCATGGCTGCGTCATAGGGCAGGCCGTAGTCAAAGTCCCAGGTCTGGGGCTGGAAGCAGCCGGGACAGCGGTTGGTGCAGCCGGAGACGAAGACGCTCACCCGGATGCCGGGGCCGTTGGCACTGTCAGCCAGTATGATCTCTCCTACGTGCATGGCGCTTTACTGCTGGATGGTGTGAGTAGACAGGTGCAGTACCCGGTCCTTGATCTCCTGGGTGCGGCCCTGGTTCCAGAACTGGGTGCCGATATAGCCGCAGGTGCGCCGGGCCACGTTCATCTTGTTCTGGTCCCGGTTGCCGCAGCAGGGGCAGGTCCAGACCAGCTTACCGTCGTCCTCCTGGATCTCGATCTCCCCGTCCCAGCCGCAGACCTGGCAGTAATCACTCTTGGTGTTCAGCTCGGCGTAGAGGATGTTGTCATAGATAAAGCGGATGACCGTCATGACCGCGTCCAGGTTGTTCTGCATATTGGGCACTTCCACATAGCTGATGGCGCCGCCGGGGGAGAGGGCCTGGAACTTGGCTTCGGTGCGGATCTTGTCGAAGGCATTGATGGGCTCGGTCACATGGATGTGATAGGAGTTGGTGATGTAGCCCTTGTCGGTAACGCCTTCGATCACGCCGAAGCGGCGCTGCAGGCACTTGGCAAACTTATAGGTGGTGCTCTCCAGGGGCGTGCCATAGAGGGAGTAGTCGATATTCTCGGCGGCCTTCCACTTGGCGGTGTACTCGTTGAGCTTGCGCATGATCTGCAGGCCCAGCTCCTCGCCCTCTGGCTCGGTGAGCTTTTTGCCGTTGAGGGACAGCACGCACTCCCACAGGCCCGCGTAGCCCAGGCTCAGGGTGCTGTAGCCGTCGTAGAGCAGCTTGTCGATGACCTCGCCCTTCTTCAGGCGGGCCAGGGCGCCGTACTGCCACAGGATGGGGGCCACGTCCGAGGGAGTGCCCAGCAGCCGGTCGTGCCGGCAGCGCAGCGCCCGATGACACAGCTCCATACGCTCGTCGAAGATCTGCCAGAAGGCGTCCAGATCCCCGTGGGCGCTGAGTCCGATATCCACCAGATTCACCGTGACCACGCCCTGGTTGAAGCGGCCGTAGTACTTGTGCTTGCCCGGTTCATAGTTACCGGCGTTGGCGATGTTGCCGATGCCCTTGTCGGTAAAGCGATCCGGCGTCAGGAAGGAGCGGCAGCCCATGCAGGTGTACACGTCCCCGCCCTTAAGCTCCTTCATCACCTTTTCGGAGATGTAGTCGGGCACCATGCGCTTGGCGGTGCATTTGGCGGCCAAGCGGGTCAGCTCATAATACTTGCTGCCTTCGGAAATGTTGTCCTCCTCCAGCACGTAGATGAGCTTGGGGAAGGCGGGGGTCACCCACACGCCCTGTTCGTTCTTTACGCCTTCGATGCGCTGGCGGAGCACTTCCTCGATGATGATGGCCAGGTCCGCCTTTTCCTGCTCGTTTTTGCTCTCGCCCAGGTACATGAACACTGTGACAAAGGGGGCCTGTCCGTTGGTGGTCAGCAGGGTGACCACCTGATACTGGATGGTCTGCACGCCGCGCCGGATCTCCTCCCGCAGCATGCGCTCCACCAGTTTTTCCCTGGCGGTCTCGTCCAGCGTGATATTCGCCATGGAGAATTCCTCTTCCAGCTCTCGCCGGATCTTGTCCCGGCTGACCTGCACGAAGGGCGCCAGGTGGGACAGGGAGATGGACTGTCCGCCGTACTGGTTGGAGGCCACCTGGGCGATGATCTGGGTGGCGATGTTGCAGGCGGTGGAAAAGCTGTGGGGCTTCTCGATCAGCGTACCGGTGATGACGGTGCCGTTTTGCAGCATGTCTTCCAGATTCACCAGGTCGCAGTTGTGCATGTGCTGGGCGTAATAGTCGGTATCATGGAAATGGATGATGCCCTCGTTGTGGGCTTCCACGATGTCGTGGGGCAGCAGCAGGCGCGCGGTCAGGTCCTTGGACACCTCGCCGGCCATATAGTCCCGCTGGGTGGAGTTGATGACCGGATTCTTGTTGGAGTTTTCCTGCTTGGCCTCCTCGTTGGCGCACTCGATCAGGCTGAGGATCTTATCGTCGGTGGTGTTGGACTGGCGCACCAGGGCGCGGGTGTAGCGGTAGGTGATGTAGCGCTTGGCCACCTCAAAGGCCCCGTGGGCCATGATCTGCCGCTCCACCATGTCCTGCACTTCCTCCACGCTGGGCGCGCGGCCCAGCAGCTCGCAGGTGGCGGTGACCTTTTCGGTCATGTCCCGGATATCTTCTGCGGAAAGACGCTCGGAGGGATCCGAGGCATCGCTGGCTTTCTGTATGGCAACGGCGATCTTGCTGTTGTCGAACTCGACCTCAGTGCCGTTTCTCTTGATGATCTTCATGGCTGACAACTCCTTCCACACAACATTTAGTGTTGCGCGCAGGAGAAAAGATACCATATCTCGTTGGGAAAGTCAAAGACTTCCTTTTGACGACTTTCGTCACATTTTGTCGTTTTTCTTCAAAACGGTGCGCCTTACCCTTGACGGGAGGCCGCCGCGGCCCGTATAATTGAAGAAAAAGTACAAGAGGGGGAAAGCGGCTATGGCGAGGCTCAAAGTATTGGTATCGGCCATTCTGGCGGGCGTGTGCATCGGGCTGAGCGGCGTGGTGCTGCTGTCGGTGGAGAGCAAGGTGCTGGGCGCAGCGCTGTTTACGGTTGGGCTGTTTACCATCTGCACCTTCGGGCTGAATCTCTACACCGGTAAGATCTGCTACGTGTTCTTCCAGGATAAAAACTACGCTCTCAACCTGCCCATTATCTGGCTGGGCAATCTGATCGGCACAGGGCTGATCGCCCTCTGCGCCCGGATGACCCGGATCGCGTCTATCTCGGAGCGGGCTATGAGCATGTGCCAGACCAAGCTGGACGACAGCCTGCTGAGTCTGTTTTTCCTTGGCATCCTGTGTAACCTGCTGATCTATATCGCCGTGGAGGGCTACAACAGAAATCCACACGAGATAGGCAAGTACCTGTCGCTGTTTCTGGGCGTGACCATCTTTATCACCAGCGGTACGGAGCACTGTGTGGCGGATATGTTCTATTTCTGGATGGCCGGGGCCTGGTCGGGCCGGACGGTGATCTGCCTGCTGGTGATCACCCTGGGCAATTCCGTGGGCGGCGTCCTCTTCGGCCTGCTGCACGATTTCGTGAAGAATAAGGGGACAAGTTGAAATCCATATAGACGGCAAGCAGCCCGACGCTTTCGCGCCGGGCTGCTGCTTCGCTCCTGGGCTTGGGATCAGATCACGGGGCCCATGGTATAGATGTCGATGAAGTTGAAGTACTTGATGGCCTCGCTCTTGGTCATCTCGCCGGAGAGGGTGCTGATCAGCCGGTCAAAGGTGTATTCGCCCACCTGCTCAATGCTGCTCTCGCCGGTGATGATGACGCCGGCGTTGATATCCATGTCCTGCTCCATCTTCCGGTAGGTGTTCACATTGCCGCAGATCTTGAGCACCGGCATGGACGGGAAGCCCTGGGGCGCGCCGCGGCCGGTGGAGAAGCACATCACCTGCGCGCCGGTGCAGGCCATGCCGGTGAGGATCTCCGGCTCACGGCCCGGGGTGTCCTTGATCCACAGGCCCTTGTGGTCGGTGACCATGTCGGTATAGCCCATGACGCCCTGGATGGGCCGGGTGCCGGACTTCATGATGGCGCCCAAGGATTTCTCCTCGATGGTGGTCAGGCCGCCGGCGATGTTGCCGGGGGTGGGCTGGCCCTTGCGCATGTCGCAGCCCAGGGATTTGGCCCGGGCCTCCATGTTGTTGACGATCTCAAAGATCTTGTCGCCCACCTGCTTGTTCACCGCGCGCCGGGCCAGGATATGCTCGGCCCCGATAAACTCGGTGGTCTCGCCGAAGATGACGGTGCCGCCCGCGTCCACCAGCTTGTCGGCCACATAGCCGATGACGCAGTTGGAGGCCATGCCGCTGGTGGCGTCGGAGCCGCCGCACTTGATGGACATGATCACGTTGGAGATGTCCACCGGCTCACGCCGCTGGGTGGAGATCAGCGCCGCCAGGCGCTTGGCCTTGGAGATGCCCAGGGCGATGGAGGCGGAGATGCCGCCATCCTCCTGGATGCGGACCATATCGATGGGCTTGCCGGTGGCGGCCAGGGTGCTCATGAGCCGATCCACGTCTGTGCCCTCACAGCCCAGGCTGACCAGCAGCACCGCGCCTACATTGGGGCTGGAGCCCAGGGCGATCAGGGTGTCGGTCACCCGTTCCAGATCCGGCGGCAGCTGGCAGCAGCCTTGGTGATGCAGGAAGGAGATACAGCCGCTGACGCTGTTGCAGATGGACTGGGCCGCCTCCGCGGCACAGACCACGGTGGGGATGACGGCCACATAGTTGCGGGCGCCGACCTTACCGTTATCTCTTACATATCCCCAGAATTCCATGCTCAGCCCTCCTTGTCGCCGCGGCCGCGCTTGCTGTCGAGATTGTGGACATGGACGTATTCGCCGGCCGCGATCTCATGCGTCGCCTCGCCCAGACTCTCGCCGTATTTGATGATATCCTCCCCGGCGTGGACCTCCCGCAGGGCCACCTTGTGGCCGTAGGGGATATCGCCCAGGAGCCGGAGCACATAGCTGTTGCCCTTTTTATCGCGGACCTCCACATCCGATCCGGCCTTGGCCTCATTGGAAAAAACGGTGGCCACATTGTCCAGATCATTGACCTTCAGGGCAAGGGGAAGTTTGTTGTCCATAGTTGCCTCCTGTTCCGTTTGTCAGTCTTGAAAAGGCGGTGCAGTGAAGCCACTGCACCGCCATATTCATTGGGTGTCGATTCGATATATCGCTGTTGCCTTAATGCGCGGACAGGACCGCCATATCCAGCGGATCCAGGTGCAGCATCAGGATGCAGATCACGCCGAGCACCAGGATGGTGATCAGGCAGTAGATCAGGCAGGGCACGATGTTGATCTTGATGATCTTGCCCTCGTTGCCCAGGGTGCCGGTGGTGGCGCAGGCAGCGACCACGTTGTTGACGCAGATCATGTTGCCGGCGGCGCCGCCGATGTTCTGCATGGCGCAGATGATCAGCGGGGAGATGCCGATCAGGGACGCAGTCTCAAACTGCAGGGAAGCGAACAGGGTGTTGGAGACCGTGTTGGAGCCGGACATGAAGGCGCCCAGTACGCCGATCAGCGGAGCGATGATGATGTAAGCGCTTGAGAACAGATCGGCCAGGGCCTTTGCCATGACCAGCAGCATGGTCGGCGTCGAGGTGGCGCCCAGGTGCTGCTGCACGGCCTGCAGGCCGGCGGGCAGATTGGCCATAGTGGTGGTGTTGCGATAGATGTAAACCATCGCGCAGCCGAAGATCAGGGCGACGAAAGCGCCGGTGACCTGGTTCCAGGTGTCCTTGAAGATCTCCTTGATGGTCGGGCCGCTGACCTTATGGATGGCAAAGGTCACGAAGACGATCAGCAGGAAGGGGATGAGGCCGGGGTTGTTGGCGACCTTCCAGGCCCAGCTGCTGCCCTGGACACCCAGGATGTTGTTGATGGCGATGATGCAGTGGGAGTTGAGCCACGCCTTGACAGGCAGGTAGGGCAGACGGGTAATGACCAGGATGGCCGCGATCAGCACGTAGGGAGTCCAGGCCAGAGTGGCGCTCATGCCGTTGTCCTTGTCCTCCTTCACTTCCTGCAGGCTCAGCCAGGAAGCATCCCAGTTCTCGCGCTTGTCGAAGTCCCAAATCTCCTTGGGCATCAGGAAGCCCTTCTGGGCGGCGAAGATGGCGATGAACAGGGTGCAGATGGCGCCGATCAGGGTCGGGAAGTCAGCACCGAAGACCAGTGCGAAGAACAGGTAGAAGCAGTCGAACACCACGGCTACGAACAGGGCGAAAGGCATGGCGCCGAAGGCCTCCTTGGCGGAGCGGTTCTTACCGAAGTACTTGCACATGATCATCAGGGCGATCCAGATGATGAACAGGCAGGCGGTGGCATGGCCGATGGCCGTGAAGCGGGAGAGGATGAACTTGAAGGTGTCGGTCTGGATGCCTAGGGACTCGACCTGCTGGGTGACGACCGTGGTCAGGCCGTGGGTCGGGGTGCCGACGCCGCCGAAGGATACAGGAACAGAGTTGTAGATCAGAGCGACGATGGCGGCGCACAGAGGCGGGAAGCCAAGGCTGATGAGCAGAGGACCAGCCAGGGCGGCCGGGGTGCCGAAACCGGCGGCGCCCTCGATGAACGCACCGAAGATGAAGCCGACGATAACAGCCTGTACGCGGCGGTCAGGGGAGATGGTGTGGAACACACGCTGAATGGCGGTGACGGCGCCGGAATGCTTCAGGGTGTTCATGATCAGGATGGCGCCGAAGACGATGAACAGAACGTCCACGGAGCTCAGCGCGCCGCTGATGGAGAAGGACAGAATCGCCAGGATATTCTGCTTCCATACCAGAAGCGCCACCAGGCATGCCACGAACCAGGATACGGGCAGTGCCTTTTTTGCGCCCCAGCCGAAGCCGACCATCAGCACGATGGTAAGCAGGATGGGGACAGCAGCAATTAATGCATACATTTTTTCAAACCCTCCAATTCTCACAATGTAGCGGATGTGACGGTTTTTGTCACCTTGCCCTCATTATAGCACGCGGACCTTGAATTGCAACCACAAAATTGGCACAATCCACAAAAATTAAATTTTTATCAGACAAATATTTATCAATTATACACAATAGCCAAAAACTATTTAAAAATCTTGTATGAAATGACAAGGCATCGGAAGAAAGTCCCTGAAAAATCCGCGGCGAGCAGTTGAACGTTGAACTTTTTGGCCTCAAATGGTGGACCAATTTAGAAGATTTTCACAAAAATTGTGAAAATCTTGGCCAATATAAACGTTGTCTTTGTACAAATTGTGTGCTATGATAGGTCCGAGCAACGGAAAAACGCCGCGAAGCAAAGGAACGGGAATGAGGAGTGACCGGGCGTTATCGTTGAAATGACGGAAAGGAGAGATCGAACCATGCTCAAGATACCTTACGGCAAGACCTTTATAGAATTTGATGAAACCGGCGCGAATGTGCTTACCTCCAGAATCGACGAACTGAAGGCGGAGGGCGACGGCCTGTCCATCGTCAAGGCCGCCATGGAAAATCCCATTGAAAGCCCCAGACTCTGCGAGCTGGCCAAGGGCAAGAAAAACTGCGTGATCATTATTTCCGACCACACCCGTCCCGTGCCCAGCAAAGACATCCTGCCCAACATGTTTGCCGAACTGAAGGCGGGCAACCCCGACATCGACATCACCCTGCTGGTGGCCACCGGCTTCCACCGCCCCACCTCCGTGGAGGAGCTGCGCAACAAGCTGGGCGATGAGATCTATGAAAACAGCAAGATCGTGATCCATGACTGCCGCAACCCGGAAAGCAACGTCCAGGTGGGCGTCCTGCCCTCCGGCGCGCCCTGCGTCATTGACAAGCTGGCCGCCGAGGCGGACCTGCTGGTGTCTGAGGGCTTTATTGAGCCGCACTTCTTCGCCGGCTTCTCCGGCGGGCGCAAGAGCGTGCTCCCCGGCATCTGTGATCAGGTCACCGTTATGGGCAACCACTGCAGCAAGTTTATCGACAGCATCAACTCCCGCACCGGCAAGCTGGACGGCAACCCCATGCACCAGGACATGGTGGCCGCGGCTCAGATGGCAAAGCTTGCCTTCATCGTCAACGTGGTCATCGACGAGAACAAGAAGACCGTCGCCGCCTTTGCGGGCGACCTGGTCAAGGCCCACAGAAAGGGCTGCGACTTCCTGATGGACTATGCCCGTGTGGCGCCCAAGTATGCGGATATCGTCATCACCTCCAACGGCGGCGCGCCCCTGGACCAGAACGTGTACCAGTGCGCCAAGAGCATTTCCGCGGCGGAAGCCACCTGCAATCCCGGCGGCGTCATCATCGAGTGCGCCGAGTGCCTGGACGGCCATGGCGCCGTGTCCATGTATGATGAGCTGCACAACTGCAAGAGCACCCGTGAGCTCTATGATTACATCATGACCGTGCCCGCGGACAAGACCACCCCGGACCAGTGGGAGACCCAGATCTACTGCCGCATCCTCAACAACTTCACCGTTATCTTCGTCACCCGTCCCGAGCTGAAGGGCATGATCGAGGATATGAAGATGAAGCATGCCAACACCCTGGATGAGGCGCTGGAGATGGCGCGGGCCCTGGGCAAGGAGTCCATCACCGTGATCCCCAACGGTATCTCCGTCGTTGTAGCAGAGTAAGCAAAAGAACATTTCAAAATAAAAGAAATATAAAAGTAAGGAGAAGAAACTATGGCAGAATACGGGAAGCTTACGCCGGAACTGGCGGAAGAGCTGAAGAAGATCGTCGGGGCTGACCAGGTATTGATGGGCGAGGACATCAACGAGGATTACGCCAGAGACGAGATGCCGCTGTACGGCAAGCACATGCCGGAAGCGGTGGTGTTTGTCCAGAGCACAGAGGAAGTCAGCGCGATCATGAAGCTGGCCAGCGCGAACAAGCTGCCGGTGACGGTGCGCGGCTCCGGCACGGGCCTGGTGGGCGGCTGCGTGCCCATCCACGGTGGCATCATCCTG
>JAFUES010000048.1 GCA_017470325.1 Oscillospiraceae bacterium | reverse complement strand
TCGGCCTTAAAACAAAGGATCGACCCGGCTTGGTCGATCCCTTGGCGTACTATCTCGCAAGTTGTACTTGAATTTCTGCTTTGATGTAGCGCCGTATACCTGACCGGTACGTACGGTGCAACGGGAGGGAGGGGCCTTAACCCCTTTCTACCCTATTTTACAGGTCGGATGCGGCGTCCTCCGAAGCAGGCTTCTCGATCTTCGGCTCGTGGTACTCGCACACATTGTCGAAGCGGACCTTTTCCGGCGGCGTCTCCAGCAGCTCCGGGTGCTCCAGATAGCGCTTCATGTCCGCGAAGAAGCGGGCATAGTGGGCGCCGGAGCAGACACGCTCGTCGGCAGTGATGCCGATGGGCAGATAGCGCTTCATCCGGGCCTCGCCGTTTTCCACCACGGCCACCTTTTCCGTCAGGCCCATGCCGAAGAACAGGCCCACGTTGCCCCAGTTGTAAATGTGGTGGTTCACATCATGCAGGCCGATGGAAGCGGTGTTGGTGATGTACATGCCCACATAAAAGGGCAGCTCCTCCATCAATACGCCGGGGGCCAGGCCGTAGCGGTCCAGGAAGCGGACCAGGCCCACCACCACGGTGGCCAGACCCGGAACGGCAAAGAGGAAGCCCAGCAGCTTGTCCACGAAGCCGGGGGGCTGATCGCCGCGGTTGGCTGCCACGGCGGCGACCATCCGGTCCCGCACGTCGTAGAGGGTGTCAGTCAGGTCGAACTTGATCTTCACCACAGCCTCGCCCTTGTCGGCGTCGGAAGGGTCCTTCAGGATCGTAAAGGCCGCCGAGCAGTTGTTGCGGGCGAAAAGCTGCTTGTTCATGATGAAGCGGTTGACCTCCGGATTGCGGCTCACCGCCCGCACGTAGGCGGCCACGATGATCTGCATATAGGAGATGGTCTCGTTGTGTTCCCGCTTCTGACGGCGTATGTAACGGGACAGGATCTCCATGTCCGCCCGGTGCTTCAAGAGCACCTGCGCGTCACAGCGCATGGGCATCACGTAGGGCGTGATCTGCATCACCGGGTCGATCCC
Organism: Oscillospiraceae bacterium; assembly: GCA_017470325.1. The sequence goes on along the minus strand of JAFUES010000048.1, from coordinate 18,608 downwards.
TTTGACCCGGCGTCCGTCCGGCCTTCTTCCAAACATCACATTCTCCTCTCCGCACACAGGAAAATCTGCGAGCAATAATCCTTCAAATTCTGAAACTATTATAACACATGGAGCAGACTTTGCAAGCGGGGCAAAGCCCTTTTCGAGAGATCAGGGAGAAAAGCACGAATTCTTGCAGCCGAAGCAAAAGGGCCGCCGCGAAATACGATTCGCGGCGGCCTGTTTTCTGAAAAAACACAATCAGCGGTAAATGACCTGCGCGGTGTCGGGCAGGCGCTGCAGGATAAAGTTTTGTACAAAGGCGAAGTCCTCATGGGGCACGAATACAGGCGCGGTGACCAGAAGAGAGCAGATCGCGATCCGGTTGCGGCCCGCGTCGATGATCACCTTGCGGATGTCCTTGTAGCGAAAATAGGTGTTGGAGCTGCGGCCTCCCACATAGCGCACATAGTCCTCTGTCAGCTCATAGGGCTGATAGATAGGGGTCATGAAACGCATGTAGGCCCAGCAGATCCCGCCCGCGATGGCCAGGACGGCCAGACTGGTCAGCAGCATCACGCCCAGCATTTCGCGCATCGCCAGCGCCAGCAGGATAAACATCAGGCACATGCCGCCGCAGACGCCCATGGTGATCTTGACGACCTGGCTGTACTGCGCCCGGTCGAATTCGCCCCGCCAGCGGTAAGCGCCGTCATCACAGCGCTGTACACGCGGCGTATACTCCTCCCTGTGATCCATACCAAGGCTCCTTTGCAATCTATGCCATGTCCTTGCGGACAACGTAATCAAACAGATCCAGCCGGGTGACGCCCATGGCGCGCAGCTGCGCGGCGCTCCTTTGCTGATCTTCCGCGCTGTTGTATCCGGGGATGCGGGGCACCCGGACGATGACGGCCTCCGGCCCCTTCCGCTCCAACAGAAAGCGCAGGTTCTCCTTCATCAGCGAAGCCTCGCCCCCGGTGTAGCGGCGGTAGATCCCGCCGTCCATGTCCTTGCAGTCTACGAAAAACAAATCTACCGCGTCCGCTGCCAGAGCTACATTCTCTTGAGGTACGGCCAGACTGGTCTCCGCGGTGATGCGCCAGGGCTCCGGGCAAACGGCCCGAAAGCGCCGGATAAAGGCGGCATGCAGCAGCGACTCCCCGCCGCCGAAAGCGACACCTCCGCCGGTGGCGCGAAAATACAGATCGTCGACCTCCACCCGGCGAAGCAGTTCCCCCGCGGTTACAGGCTCCGCCGGGGCCTCCCGCAGCAGACGCTGGTTGATGCACCAGCGGCAGTGCAGCGGGCAGCCGGCCCCTGCCACCAGGGTGGTGACCCCGACGCCGTCGGAGCCCATGCGCAGTCGGGAGATGCCTAACAACGGATACAGCGGCTCATCCATCGTAGTCTTCATCCGGGTAGGCCACCATGCCGGACAACTCGAACTCCATCGGGATGATCTCACCCGTCTCCGGAGGGAAATCCACATCGCCGGACAGCTCGATCTCCTCCGGGATGATCTCATCCACCTCCGGGGGGAAATCCGCGTCCTGGGGCTCCGGGGTCTCGGCGGATGTGGATTCTTCTGGTTCCTCCGGCCAGGCCACCTCGCCGCTGGTCACGAAGATCTCCGACTCTTCCGGGCCTTCATCCACATAGGGCACCGCGCCGCCCAGCTCGTTTACGTCTTCACCGCCGCCGGATTTCGGCGCGCTGGTGCAGCCGGCGGCGCCGAAGGCCATCCCGGCGCACAGGGCGGCTACGGCCACCCGCTTGCCCATGGAGGCGCGCAGGGCCAGTTGGCGCTCCAGATAGCGCAGCTCACTTTCGCAGCGGGGACAGGTCCCGGCACAGTTGCCCTGGTGGGTGCACTCCCGCGTCACGTAGGGGATATCGTTTTCATCGGCGATCCGCTGTCGGATCTCCTTCAGGATCTTGCATTTCTGTTTGCCCAACATAGGGGGATCCCTCCCATTTTCAAATCATTACGCTTTTATGACGCAGGCGGAGGGAAAGAGTTCCCGCTTTAAGCAACCAATTGGATGGGCTGCTCCAGAATATCGTTGGTGCCGTAGCCATATTCGTCCACGGTGTACCAGGCGGAGGTGGCGGTGTGGGTGACGCCGTCCAGATCCACGATCTCGAACAGGTGGAGGGTAAAGCTGCCGTCATCGTTCTCGATGACCTCCACCTCCGGAGGATAGAAGCCGTTCTCGATGAAGTAGTAGATCTGCGCCCAGCGACCCAGCTCCTCGCCAGTATAGGGGCCGTCCTCCAGGGGCTGCAGGTAGGGACGCGGCTCCAGCAGATAGACGCCGGTGAGGATGTTGTCTCCCGCGCCGCCGGCCAGGGTCTTCTCATCCCGCTTCACAGTCATCATCAGCGCGCCCTGGACCTCGGTCAGGGTAAAGGACTTGAACCAGTCGGACACATCCAGACCCTGGCTGTCGTATATCTTATGGAAGGCGATCGTGTAGTCATCCACATCCGCCGTTTCCATGTCCAGGGTGAACACGGTCTCATAATAGTCCGGGGAATCGGAGATGAAATTGGCGTGGAGCAGAACATCCTCGCCGTCCATATCCAGCCAGTATTTCAGCTGCCCGTCATCCTGGTAGTAAGCGTAGTCCAGTGCCGCCCGCATGGGCTCCATGGTATAGCTGCCGGTGAGGATGTTGTCGTCCCCGCCGCCGGCCAGGGTCTTCTCGTTCCGCTTGACGATCATCTGAGCGCTGTCGTCGGTAAAGCGGATCTCAAGACTTTTGAACCAGTCGGACACGTCAAAGCCCTTTTCGTTGTAGACGTCATGGATCTTGACCCGCCCGTTGCTGATGTCCGCGGTGTCCAGGTCCAGAATGAAGAAGGTCTCGTAGAAGGTGGGGTCGCTGGAGCGGAAATAGCAGTGCAGCACCAGATTGTCGATCACAGTGCCGGTCAGGTCCAGCCAGTACTTGGGCATGCCATTGTCCTGGCAGTACAGATAGGTGGTCGCAAGTTCGAACTCCTCCTCCAGGCCGGGCAGCTCCACGTCCACCTCGGGTCCGGGCTCAGTCACGGGCATGTTGAGAAATTCGCAGTCGGCGATCACGTCCTCCAGCATGGTTCCGATGGTCATGTCCAGCTCTTCCACTTCCTTGGAGGCGAACATATAGACCAGACCGTTGAGGGCGATGGCGATGCGGCGGTCGGTCACGTCGTGGCCACTGACTTTATAGGTGTAGTCCACCTCATAACCGGTCTTGTCGCCGATGACGACCTTTTCCATATCGGAGGTGACCTTCAGGTCGGAATACTGCTCCTTCATGTAGGGTGTGAAGGCGTCGAAGAACTCCTCCTCCGAGGCATAGCGGTTCACAGTCAGCATCACGTAGGGGATGGAGCCTTCATGCTGGGCGTAGATGTAATAATTGCGCCCCTGCAGCACGGCAGTAGTGCCGTCGGGCACCGCGATTTTGATGTCCCAGTCCGCCAGAGTGTCGTAGTTGTCACCCGCCGCGTAGCACATGGGAGACAGCACCAGCGAAAAGACCAGGATCAAACACAGGGTCAAAGCCAGCTTTTTCATGTGATTCTCCTTTCGAATGGTATGAATTCAACTATAATTATCCAAATTTCCAGTTTTTATTATACAAAGAAGAAACGCAATACACAAGCATAAAAATGGGTATTGCGTTTTGCAAGCATTTGCGGCAGGCCGCTGCCCTTGCATTTTGGACGGAACTTGGTATAATTTTTACAAGAAGAACAGGCAAGGAGCAGACGCTGTATGGAAACCAAGCAGCCGGCACCCGCACAGATCGAAGTGCGCGGCGCCCGGGTACACAATCTGAAAAACCTGGATGTGGACATCCCCCTGCACAGACTGGTAGGCATCGCCGGGGTGTCCGGCTCGGGCAAGTCCTCCCTGGCCCTGGGCATTCTGTATGCGGAGGGCTCCCGGAGGTATCTGGAATCCCTGTCCACCTATACCCGGCGGCGAATGACCCAGGCGGAAAAGGCCCGGGTGGACCAGGTGCTGTATGTGCCCGCCGCCCTGGCGCTCCACCAGCGCCCGGCGGTGCCCGGTATCCGCAGCACCTTCGGCACGGGCACGGAGCTGCTCAACAGCCTGCGGCTGATGTATTCCCGCCTGGCCAGCCACCGCTGCCCCAACGGGCACTATGTGGAGCCCACGCTGAAGGTGGCCGCTGAGCAGGAGCTGGAGTGCCCGGTCTGCGGAGCGCGCTTCTTCGGTCCCGGCGCGGAGGAGCTGGCCTTCAACAGCACCGGCGCCTGCAAATGCTGCGACGGCACCGGCGTGGTGCGCACGGTGGACGAATCCACCCTGGTACCGGATGAATCGCTGAGCATCGACCAGGGGGCCGTGGCGCCCTGGCAGACCCTGATGTGGTCACTGATGAAGGACATTGCCCGGGAGATGGGTGTACGCACCGATGTGCCCTTTCGGGAACTGACGGAAAAAGAGCGGGACATCGTGTTCCACGGGCCTGCTGTCAAGAAAAACATCATCTATCAGAATAAGACCTCCGGCGCGGCGGGGGATATGGACTTTACCTATTTCAACGCCACCTATACCGTGGAAAACGCCCTGTCCAAGGTCAAGGACGAGAAGGGCATGAAGCGGGTGGAGAAGTTCCTCAAGCAGGAAACCTGCCCGGACTGCGGGGGGACCCGGCTCAGCGAAGCGGCGCGGGCGCCGCGGCTGCGGGGCATCTCCCTGGCGGAGGCCTGCACCATGACTCTGGGCCAGCTGGTGGATTGGGTGGCCGGGGTCCCGGCCTCCCTGCCGGAGGAGATGCGGCCCATGGCGGAGAGCATCTGTGAGTCTTTCCAGGGGGCCGCCCGGCGGTTGATGGATCTGGGACTCAGCTATCTGACCCTGGACCGGGCGGCCTCCACGCTCTCCACCGGTGAGCGGCAGCGGATGCAGCTGGCCCGTGCGGTGCGCAACCGGACCACCGGCGTGCTGTATGTGCTGGACGAGCCGTCCATCGGCCTGCACCCGGCCAACATGGAGGGGCTCACCGGCGTGATGCGGGATCTGCTGGCGGACGGCAACAGTGTGATCCTGGTGGACCATGATGTAAACATCCTCTCCCAGGCAGACTGGATCCTGGAGCTGGGGCCGGAGGCCGGCGCTGGCGGCGGTTTCCTGGTGGCCCAGGGAACGGTGGAGGATCTGGAGCGGGATCCCGATTCCCGCATCGGGCCCTTCCTCTCGGGAAAAGCTGCCGTGGACCTGCGGCAACAGGCGGCGGCTGATCGGATGTTCGAACTGGGAAGGATCCACTTATCCACCGGGCAGATCCACACGGTCAAGCCTCTGGAGCTGGAGCTGCCCAAGGGGCGGCTCATCGCCGTGACCGGGGTCTCCGGCTCCGGCAAGACCACCACGGTGCTGGAAAGCCTGATCCCCGCTCTGACGGCGAAGATCAAAGGGGAGAAGCTGCCTGCCCATGTGCGGGAGCTGTCCGCGGAGGGCATCGGCCAGGTGAAGCTCATCGACGCGACCCCTATCGGCATCAACATCCGCTCTACCGTGGCCACCTATGCGGACGTCCATGATGAGTTGCGCAAGGTCTACGCCAAGACGCCCGAAGCCCGCGCACGGGGCCGGAAGGCGGGGGACTTTTCTTATAATACCGGCGCTCTGCGGTGCCCGGTCTGCGACGGCACCGGCTCCATAAGCCTGGACGTGCAGTTTTTGCCGGATGTAGAGATCCCCTGTCCGGATTGCCGGGGCTCACGCTATGGGCGGGAGGCCGGTATGATCCGGCGCCCCGGCAAAAACGGAGAGCAGGGATACAGCCTGCCCGAGCTGATGGCCATGAGCGTGGATGAGGCGCTGCGCGTCTGCGGCGATCTGCCGCCGGTGCAGCGAAAGCTCCAGGTGCTTCATGACCTGGGCTTGGGCTATCTGACTTTGGGGGAGCAGACCCCCAGCCTGTCCGGCGGCGAGGCCCAGCGGCTGAAGCTGGCAAGCGAAATGGGCCGGGGCCAGGCGGACGCGGTGTTTGTGTTCGACGAGCCGACCATCGGCCTGCATCCACTGGATGTCCAGACCCTGCTTCAGGTCTTCCAGCGTCTGATCGAAAGCGGCGCCACTGTGATCGTGATCGAACACGATCTGGATATGATCCGCAGCGCCGATTACGTGATCGACATGGGGCCCGGCGGCGGCGAGGAAGGCGGTCGGATCGTGGCCGCCGGGACACCGGAGGAAGTGTGCCGATGTGCCGAGAGCCGGACGGGACGCTATCTGCGGCAATACATGGAAAAGCTGGACGCGGGAAAGGAAAGCGGATCTTGACAGACACGGCAAAGGAAAAAACCTTCGCGCGGCTGCTCCGGGAGGCGGGCGGCAGCGTGGACTATATGATCCGGGAGATCACCCACATCTGCCGGGACATGAAACCCCGCAGCCCCGGTACCCAGGGCGAGCGGGAAGCGGGCGTATACATGGCGGAGGTTCTGCGGAAGGACTGCGGCTGCCCACGGGTGCAGATCGAGAGCTTCCGGGAGCAGCCCGGGGCCTTTTACGGCTATCTGTATTTCTCCACGGCCCTGGATCTGCTGTGCTGCCTGTGTTTCTTCTTCGCACCCGGGCTGTGCCTTCTGTTCGGGGCGGCAGCCTTCGCGCTGATGCTGTTCCAGTTCATCCTGTACCGGCGGGTAGTGGATCCCTTTTTCCCCACACGGGAGGGGACCAACGTGACGGCTCTGCGCCCCTGTACCGGGGAAGTGCGCCGCCGGGTCTTCTTCAACGGTCACATCGACGCGGCCTGGGAGTGGCCCCTCAATTACCATCTGGGCGGCGTGGCCTTTGAGGCCCATGTGGTGCTGGCCACCCTGGGCGTGTTCTGCTATATGGTTTTAGCGGTTTGCCGGCTGGCTGCCGCCGGCGCCTGGGTGCGGACTGCCGGGTGGGTATGCTTGCTGTTCCTGCCCGCCTGGATCGGCCTGCCTTTCCTGCGAAACCGCCGTCGGGTGGTGGACGGGGCCAACGATAACCTGAGCGGCTGCTATATGGGCATCGCCCTGCTGCACGCCATGGAGCAGGCGGGGCTCAAGCTGGAGCATACGGAAGTGGGCGTGCTGCTCACCGGTTCGGAGGAGTCCGGCCTGCGGGGCGCCAAGGCCTGGTGTCAGGCCCATCGGGAGGATTACCGGGATGTGTCGACCTATATCTACAGTTTCGATACCATCCACGATCCCCGTTATCTGATGGTCAATTTCCGGGATCTGAACGGCACGGTGAAGACGGACGCGGCCATGGGTGAGTTGTTTTTACAAAGCGCCGCGGAGCAGGACATCCCCTGCCGCCGGGGCTGGGTGCCGCCCTTGGGCGGCGCTACCGACAGCGCGGCTTTCTGTCAGGGCGGCTTCCGCGCCGTGGCCATCACGGGGCTCAACCACAAGCTGGAGGACTACTATCACACCCGTCGGGACAGCTATGACAACTTGGACCGGACGGGTCTGGAAAACTGCTATCGCGCCACGGTGGGCCTGCTGGAGAAGCTGGACCGAGGCGCCTTGGACAGAGAGGTGTGAAGTATGGACGATCTTTCCGATTATATCCAGTGGATGGGAGACTATCCCTTTTCCGCCACCGGCTTTCAGGAAGCGGACGCACTGATCCTGTGCATCATCAGCTACTTTGACTTGGCCCCGGTATTTGAAATGCGCAGCGGGGCGCACCGTGTAAAAGACTGCGCCGACATGCTTGCCGAGGGGCGCGCGCGGCTCCTGATCACCGGCAAGGACGCAGGCTACCGGCAGATCCTGGAGCTGGCCGCCGCGTCCCGGCGCTTCGGGCAGCTGCGGATGACAAACTATGTGGACCGCAGCCGCAGCCAGCCGCCGCTGCAGTTTTCCGCCCTGTGCTTCCACGATGAGACAGATCTTTCCTTTCTGGCCTACCGCGGCACGGACAACAGCCTGGCCGGGTGGAAGGAGGATTTCATGATCAGCTTCTGCCGTACCGAGGCCCAGGAGATGGCCCTGCAGTATGCCCGGGCGCACCTGAAGCCCGGCCACCGCTGGCTGCTGGGTGGACACTCCAAGGGCGGGAATCTGGCCCTGTACGCCGCCTGCCTGTTGGAAGACGAACTGTGGCAGCGGGTGGAGCATGTGTACCTGCTGGATGGGCCAGGCCTCTGTCCGGAGGTCATGGACCTGGGCTGCATGGAGCGGATCGACGCCAGGACCACTCGCATCATCCCCGGCTTTTCCGTGGTGGGCAAGCTGTTCGAGCCGCAGATCGCAGACACCCGGATCGTGCGCTCCTCGGCTAAGGGGCTGATGCAGCACAGTCTGGCTACCTGGGGCATCGACCATGGCGGCCTTGCGCTGCTGGACCGGGGCGAGAGCGCCGGTCAGCTGATCAACGCCGCGGTGAACGACTGGATCGCGGACATCTCCCAGGAGGATCGGGTGACCTTCACCAACGAGCTGTTTGACGCCCTTGCCGCCAGCGGTGCCAAGAACCTGGACCAGCTGGAGGCCGAGGGGCCGGGCGGCCTGGAGGCGGTGCTGCGCAGTCTGGAGAAGTCCAGCGCCGTCACCAAAAAGACCCTCGGCAACCTGCCCAGGCAGATGGTCAAGCAGGGGATCCCTGTCTCGGTTCGAAAGCGCCTGGAGAAGATCACGGAGAAGGAATAAGCGATGCAATGAAAGTCTGAGGGGCCGCCCCGGATAGGGCGGCCCCTCTGCCTGTTCAAAAGTTTTTGATCTGGTTCTGGATCAGCAGGCCCACCGTGTCGGCCAGCTGGTCGATGCTGCGGATACGGACAAAATCCCGGCCGTACACCAGGCGGGCGGCGGGCAGATCCTCATCCTCGCCGGTGAAGATGCACAGCACCGCGATACCGTCGGCCCGGGCGCTGCGTACCTCCAGGGCGGTGTCCCGCAGGCCCGCCTGCTTTTCGTAGGCGGCGCCCTCGCCGCCGTTCTTGTCGGGCAGCAGTACTACATCATTGGGTTTCACATCGGACAGGACGATCAGCAGCTTGTGCTCATAAGGCGCCTGGCCGATCAGATGGTGGGCCGCCCGGACGGCAAGGCCGTCCCGGTTGCAGCCGTTGGAGACGTATTCAAAGATCCGGCTGTCGTCTCCGGGCTTTTGATAGTCCCGGAAAATGCGCAGGACCGTATAACCGGTCATGGAGCAGAAGGACAGCACCCGGACGGGGATGCCGCAGCGGCTCAGCGCCTCCGCGATGATGTAGGCCTGGGTGGAGATCAGCTCCTGGCGGTCCTTCTGGGAGGTGGAGGCGTCCAGCAGCAGGTCCACGCTCAGGTCCCCCGCATCGTCGTTTTCCTGCCGGAGGAAGACCCGCTCGTCCTCCACGCCCGCGGCGCGCCAGACCAGCCGTCCGTTCAACGCCCCCGCGTCCGCCTTGACCGGGGCGGGCTGCAGATGGAGTAGCACGGAGTTTCGGATCTTGCTGCTCAGCTGCGATATGGCGGTCCGGTTCCGGGCCAGATTGTCCTGATAATAGCGGCGGTTCTTTTGGATTTGGGCCGCCTCCTGCTGCCGGGACAAGGCCTCGAAAGCGCTCTGGATCCTGGACTTTTCACAGGGCTCCCCGGCGGTGAAGAGCAGGTGGCAGCCGCTGTGACTGCCGATGCAGAGGCTGCGCTCCACTGCGGCCTGCTCCCGAGGGGAGTAGAGAGACTTTCCGAACTTGGTCTCCATGAAGGCGCGCAGCTCCGAGGCGCTCATCTTGGTGGCAAGGGCATTTTCGACCTGGCCGCCCACAGTACTGCCGCCGGATCGGCCGCTGCGCTCCAGGAAGCCGCCACCGAAGTGCCGCAGCCGTCCGGAGCGCAGGATCTTGTCGCGTTTGCGCAGACCCGGCAGGTGCAGCCGGCGCTGTTCCTTCCGCTCCCGGGCGCGGATCTGGAACCAGTGTTGGAACAGCTCCCCGGCCCGGGCGGCGATCTCCTCGCCGCTCAGATCCGGGCTGAACTCCAGCTCGTCCAGCAGTGTGATGTCATAGCCGCTGAGCTTCGGTTCCTCACCCAGGACCCGGTGCCAGTGGGCCAGGGACAAAGCGTCCAGCAGACGGTAATCATCCCCCGGGCGGATGGCGCCGGAGTCTTCGAAAGCGGCGATGAAATCCCGGGCGTACTGCATGCGCAGTCTCTTCAGCACCGGGCGGCGCGCCTGTTCCCGGGGATAGACCGCGTTTTCCAGGCCCAGCCAAAACAAGCCCACGTAGGTGTCCGCGTCCTCCTCCCGCTCGAAAGCGGCGAAGAGCGGATCGAAGCAGGCGTAGTCATAGTGACAGCGGGCCGCGCCCAGGATGCAGTTGAAGTACAGGTCGGCGCTGCCGCCCTGATCAAAGGCCTTGAAATCCGGGGAGAAGTCATAGCGGCCCGCGCTGGTCCAGATGATGTTTTCCGCCCGGCGCGTTTGGTTTTCGCTGACCGCATTCATAAAAAACACGCCTCCCCGTTCAATCTCTCGTCTGTGGGCACAGCGGACCGCTGCCCACAGCTTGGATTCTACCCGCCGCCCATGGGAAAGTCAAGGGTGCAGCATCAAGGGATGATCAAGAAAACACCGGGTAAAAGGCAAAAATTGGCTTTTCAAACCGGTCGGTATCTGCTATACTTGCTCCATTCCCAGCGGAGAGGAAGTGTTATTATGCCGGTCGCCATCCTGCCGTCGTTTCTGCTGTACAGCTATATCACCGCCATCACGCCGGGCCCGGCGAACCTCTGCTCCCTGTCCACGGCCCTGCGCTATGGGCGGACCGTCGCCCTGCGGCAGTGGCGGGGCTTGGCCACGGGCTTTTTCATCGACAGCATGGCCGCCGTGCTCATCAGCCGTCTGCTGGGGGATGTGCTGGGGCCCTATGTGCAATACCTCTCCTGGATCGGCGCAGCCTATATCCTCTACCTGGCCTGGCACATGCTGCGCAGTGCCGGGACGGCCCCGGAGCAGGATCAGCGTCGGCCGGGCTTTCGCACCGGTCTGTTGGTGAACCTGACCAATGTGAAGGTCATCCTGTTCTGCTTTACGGCGCTGAGCTCCTTTGTGCTGCCCTATACCCGATCCATCTGGTGGCTGCTTGGGGCAGGGCTGTTTCTGGAACTGACGGGCCCCGCCTGCAATCTGGTCTGGCTCTTTGCCGGGGCCCAGCTGAAAAGCCTGTTTGCCAAGCATCAGAAAACGGTGGATATCGTCATGGCCATCTCGCTGGCCCTGTGCGCGTTGAGTCTGGTGATCCCCCGCTGAAGTTTGAAACGCCCCGCTGATCGCGGGGCGTTTTCTGTTGCTGTTGGGTTTGACTTTGGCGCGCAACTACGGTAAGATGAGGGCGCACACGACTTCAATGAAAAAGCAGGAGGGCTTCTGCATGAAATATCAGGGGATCATCTTCGATCTGGACGGTGTGATCTGTTCCACCGACCAATACCATTACCTGGCCTGGAAAGCCCTGGCCGACAGGCTGGGGATCTATTTTGACGAGAGCATCAACAACCGGCTCCGGGGTGTGTCCCGGATGGCCAGCCTGGAGATCATACTGGAGCGCTATGACGGCACCCTGACGGACGCGGAAAAAGAGGCCGCCGCCACGGAGAAAAACGAGCTGTACCGGAAGCTGCTGGCGCAGATGTCCCCGGCGGATCTGGCGCCGGAGGTGAAGGAGACCCTGGACGCCCTGCGGCAGAAGGGCCTGCTGCTGGCCATCGGCTCCTCCAGCAAGAACGCCAAGTTCATCCTGGGGCAGATCGGCCTGGGGGATTACTTCGACAAGATCTCCGACGGGACCAATATCAGCCGCTCCAAGCCGGACCCGGAGGTCTTCTTAAAGGCTGCTGAGTTTCTGGCGCTGGAGCCGGGCGTCTGCCTGGTGGTAGAGGACGCCAAGGCGGGCATCGAGGCAGCCCTGGCCGCCGGCATGGACGCCGCCGCCATCGGGGATGCCGTGGCCTGCGGCCTGGCTACCTACAATCTGTCCACATTCCGGGATCTGCTGGACTGCGTGGACTGAGGGAGGCGTCATATCATGAAATACCAATATCCCATCCATCCCTGGGAGATCACGGAAAAACTGTTTTATCCCGAGAAGCTGCGGGAGAGCGAGTCGGTCTTTGCCCTTGGCAACGGCTTTATCGGCATGCGCGGCAACCTGGAGGAGGGAGAGGCCACCGGCGCCGAGACCATCCAGGGCAGCTTCCTCAACGGTGTGTTCGATTCCGAGCCCATCGTATACGGCGAGACCGCCTACGGCTACGCCAGAAATCATGAGACCATCTGCAATGTGATGGACGCCAAGAACCTGCTGATCCTGGTGGATGAGGAGGCTCTGGACATGGGGACAAGCTGCGTGGTCTCCCACAGCCGTACCCTGGATCTGCGCGACGGCATCCTGCGGCGGCACATCGTATGGACCACCGAGAGCGGCGCCACGGTGGCGGTGGAGCTGGAGCGTCTGGTCAGCCTGACAAGGCAGAACCTGGCCGCGACCAGGCTGCGCCTGCGCTGTCTGGCCGAGGGCTGCGTGGTCAGCCTGCGCAGCGAGCTGGCTCCCGCGATCATCGCTGAAGGCGATCCCAACGATCCCCGCAACGCCGCGGGAAAAGATCGCCGCCTGGTGACCGGCACGCTGTCGTCAGAGGGTGGACGGATCGCCATGCAGCAGCGCACTAAGAACACGGGCTTCGTTATCAACTGCGCGGTGGACCACCGCAGCGAGCTGCCCTATGAAACGATGATCAATAAGGAAAAGGTGATCTGGACCGCAACGACGGTGCTGGACATCGGCGAGGAGCTGAGCCTGGAGAAGAGCATTTGCTATACCGCCTCCCATGCGGGAGAGCCGGATTCATGGGACGCGGCCCTCAGCGGTGCGGCGGAAGCACCCGGCTTCGACGTGCTGGCGGCGGAACAGCGGGCCTACCTGGACGCCTTCTGGGAGGAGACGGGACTGGAAATCCAGGGGGACGACGCCCTGCTCCAGGGCCTGCGCTTCAACCTGTTTCACTTGCTGCAGTCTGTGGGTCAGGACGGAAGGCGGAACATCGCCGCCAAGGGGCTCACCGGCGAGGGCTATGAGGGCCATACCTTCTGGGATACCGAGGCCTACATCCTGCCGGTATTCCTGTATACCCAGCCGGAGCTTGCCCGGAAGCTGCTGGAGCAGCGCTACTCCATCCTGCCCAAGGCCCGGCAGCGGGCCCGGGTCATGGGCCACGACAAAGGCGCGCTTTTCCCCTGGCGGACCATCGACGGGGAGGAGTGCAGCGCCTATTTCCCGGCGGGCACCGCCCAGTACCACATCGATGGGGACATCGCCCACGCGGTGTGGGAGTATTATACGGTCACGGGAGATCTGGATTTCCTGGCCCGCTGCGGCGCGGAGATCCTGGCGGAGACCGCGCGGCTCTACTACGACCTGGGCTTTTTCAGCGAGGAGAAGGCGGGCCGCTTTGTGCTCAACTGCGTGACCGGGCCGGACGAATATAACGTCATGGTCAACAACAATGTCTACACCAACAGCGTGGCCGAGGAGAACTTCCGCAACGCCTCGGCGGCGCTGGCCCTGCTGCGGGAGCAGCGGCCGGCGGATTGGCAGCGGCTTCGCACCCAGCTGGCTCTGGGAGCCGAGGAGCCGGAGGACTGGCTGCAGGCGGCGGAGAAGATGTACTACCCGGCCGCCCGGGACGGGATCTATCCCCAGGACGACGGTTTTCTGGATCGGAAGCCCTGGCCCCTGGACAGCATCCCGGCGGACAAGCATCCGCTGCTGATGCACTACCACGGGCTGACGATCTACCGGCATCAGATCTGCAAGCAGGCGGACCTGATCCTGGCCATGACCCAGTACGGGGAGCGCTACACGCTGGAAGAGAAGCAAAAGAACTTCACCTTTTACGACAGCATCACCACCCACGACTCCAGCCTGTCCATGGCGGTGTTCTCCATCCTGGCCAACGAGATCGGCCAGAGGGACCTGGCCTACGATTACTTCATGTCTTCCGCCCGGCTGGATCTGGACGACATGCACCACAACACCAAGGACGGCCTGCACATGGCCAACATGGCCGGTACCTGGAATTGCATGACCAAGGGCTTCGGCGGTATGCGCTGCCGGGAAGGGCGGCTGTCCTTCGCCCCGGTCTGCCCGCCCCAGTGGCAGGGCTACAGCTTCCGCGTGCAGTTTCGCGGGCGGCTGATCCAGGTATGCTGCACGGCCCAGGGCGCGGAGTACCGGCTGCTCCGGGGCGAGCCGCTGACCATCGAGTCCTACAGCGAGCCGGTAGAGCTCCGCTAAGATAAAAAGAAAACGACCCTTTACCGCACGTTTCACGGTAAAGGGTCGTTTAATATAAGTTGTCAAAGCACGTACAGGCTGTCCTCCCTGTCCTGCGCCTCCGGCGGCAGGGCCTGCTGCAGGCGGGCATACTCCCGGGGGTTCATGCCCACGGCGCTGCGGAAGACCCGGGCAAAATAGTTGCCATTGGAGAAGCCGCAGGCGTCGGACACGAACTGCACCGAGTGCCGCCCCTGGCGAAGCAGGAGCATGGCGTTTTCGATGCGGACCTGGTTCAGGTATTTTCCCGGTGTGACGCCCATATACTTGACAAAGCTGCGGGTCAGATATTCCTGGCTGACCTCCAGCCGCTCCGCCAGCTCGGCGATCCCCTCCAGGAAGGCATAGTCCCGGCGCAGGATGCCCAGGGCGGCCTCCACCACCGGCGGCAGCTTCCGCCGTCCGGCGGGACCTGGACTGCCGGTGCCGCTGAGGGCCATCAGCAGCTGATAGGCGAACTCGGAGGCCTCTTTGGCAGGGATCTGCCGCTCCGCCCCGGTGGAGAGCAGGTGGAGCATCCGCTCCGCGGCGACACCGCCCCGCTCGAAGAACAGCCCGCCATTGACCTGACAGTCGGCAAAGACCGTGTCGGCGGCGCTGCCCCGCAGGGCGATCAGGCAGACCCGGCAGTCCTCCGCCGGGAGCAGGGACAGATCCTCCCGCCCGTCCACCACGGCGGCCTGCCGGGGCTCCAGGGGCCAGCTGCGCTCCCCAAAGGCCAGCTGCAGGCGACCGGACAGAGGCGCGATCAGCCGCCAGAGGCCGAACTCCTCCGGCAGGCTCCGCAGGCTGCCCGCTTTCAGCGACAGCTCACAGGCCGCCGAAACGCCCAGAAGCCCCGAGAGAAAATCTCCCGGAGCTTCCAAGGACAATATACGGTCGCTTGTCTGTCGGTTCGTGTCCATCAATGGCAGATGGCCAGCTCGGTCTCCTTGTCGAAGAAGTGGGCCTTGTCCATATCCACGGGCACCTTGATGAACTCCTCGGTGGGATTCTCCACAGAGGAGGGCATGCGGACGATGACCTTCTGGTCGCCCACATAGACGTACAGGTTGGTCTCGGCGCCCAGCAGCTCGCAGAAGTCCACCTTGGAGGACAAGCCGTTGCCCTCGTTCAGCTTGTCGAAGGACAGGAAGTTCTCCGGGCGGACACCCAGGATCACGGTCTTGCCCACATAGGGAGCCAGGGCCTCATGCTTGAAGGCGGGGATCTCCAGCTTGTCCTCACCCATCACGGCGAAGAGCTTGCCGTCTTCCGCGACGATGTTCACATCCAGGAAGTTCATCTGGGGGGAGCCGATGAAGCCGGCCACAAAGAGGTTGCACGGCGTATCGTAGAGCACCTTCGGGGTGTCGAACTGCTGGATGATGCCATCCTTCATGACGACGATCCGGTCGCCCATGGTCATGGCCTCGGTCTGGTCGTGGGTGACATAGACGAAGGTGGTGTCCAGGCGGCGGTGCAGGCGGGCGATCTCACTGCGCATGGAGGTACGCAGCTTTGCGTCCAGGTTGGACAGCGGCTCGTCCAGAAGGAAGACGGCCGGGTTGCGGACCATGGCGCGGCCCAGGGCCACACGCTGTCTCTGGCCGCCGGAGAGGGCCTTGGGCTTGCGCTCCAGCAGATGCTCCAGATCCAGGATCCGGGCGGCTTCGTGCACGCGCTTGTCGATCTCATCCTTGGGGACGTTGCGCAGGGTCAGACCGAAGGCGATGTTTTTGTACACGCTCATATGGGGATACAGGGCGTAGTTCTGGAACACCATGGCGATGTCACGGTCTTTCGGGGGGACCTGGTTGACCAGGCGGTCGCCGATGTACAGCTCACCGCTGGAGATGGACTCCAGACCGGCGATCATGCGCAGCGTGGTGGACTTACCGCAGCCGGAAGGACCGACCAGGATGATGAACTCTTTGTCCTTGATCTCCAGGTTCAGGTTGGGGACGACGGGCTTATCGGCGCCGTCGTAGATCTTAGTTACGTCTCTGAAGCTGATGGAAGCCATATGCATATCCTCCTGCTTATATTTGTGGCGGTTTCCGCACAAGATTTCTATGGATAGAATAGCATGATTCTTGCCCTGGGACAAGTCTATTTTTTTGATAAAAGGATAATTTTTTGATCTATTTAACAAGGCTTGCCGTGAACAGGAAACCTGTGGTATAATAGGGCCCCAAAAGGAAGCCGGCATCAGGCTTCCCGGCGCGGTGCAGCCGCGCAGTTTGAATTGTTTTCAACCGGAAAAGGAACCGATATATGGCAGATATCAGTTATCAGCAGGCCCGCAAGCTGGGTCTGAAAGAAGTGAAAGCACGCCTCGCCCGGCATGAGGATCCCTACCTGCCGGCGCTGGAGGAGCTGCTGCCCCGTATAAGCGGGCTCAATGAGACGGACCTGGGTACGGTCCGTATCGACATCGAGCAGGTGGTGGGTACCCGCACGGCTTCCCGGCGGGAGGCTTTCTCTGCCTCCTTCTACCCGCTGCTGGACGAGAACAGCGAGTTTGCCGGCAAGTGGTCGGCGCTGGCCGCCTCCCATCTGCAGGAGGGGATCCGGGACCCCATCGTGGTAGTGGAATACCTCAACCGCTTTTATGTGGTGGAGGGGCATAAGCGCATCTCCGTGCTGCGCTGGTTCGGCGCCGCCACGGTGCGTGCCCAGGCCCGGCGGATCCTGCCGGCGCGCAGCGACGATCCGGAGATCGTGGCCTACTACGAATTCCTGGATTTTTATAAAGTGACCCACGCAAACTTCATCCAGCTGCATAAGCCCGGCAGCTATCCGGCCCTGCTGGCCCTGCTGTGCGGGGAAGACCGGACGCCCTGGGATGAGGACCGGCAGCGCAGCTTTTACGCCGGCGTGATCCGCTTCCGCAAGGCCTACCGCAGCTCGGAGCTGAGCCGCACCCTGACCCAGGACGAGGCGCTGCTGCGCTACCTGCAGGTCTTCGGCGTCGCCCATCTGCAGCAGTGCGGCCCCACGGAGTTGAAAAACGATCTGACCGCCATCGGTCCGGAGCTGAAAAGCATGACCCGGGACAGCAGTCCCGTGCTGATGACCGCCGCGGAGGAACAGCCCCGGGGCATCATCAGCCGCCTGGTCCACCCGCCGCTGCACAGCCTGAAGGCGGCCTTCCTCCACGACAAGGACCCGGAGACGTCCTCCTGGACTTATGACCATGAGCAGGGGCGGATCGCTGCCCAGCAGTTCTTGGGCGATAAGGTGGAGACGGTGAGCGTCTTCAACATGCTGGAAAAGGACTTCGAGGCGAAGATCAAGGAGCTGGCGGAGGACGGCTACGACCTGGTATTCACCACTACGCCGAAGCTGCTGGCGCCCACGCTGACCGCGGCGGGGGCCTACCCCAACATCAAGTTCCTCAACTGCTCGCTGAACGTGAGCCACCCCATCCTGCGCTGCTACTACGGCAGGATGTACGAGGCTAAATTTTTGACCGGGGTCATCGCCGGGACTATGAGCGAGAATGGCCACATCGGATACATCTGTAATTATCCCATCTACAGTATGCCCGCCTCCATCAACGCCTTCGCCCTGGGAGCGCGGATGGTCAATCCCCGGGCACGGATCTTCCTGCAGTGGACCACGATCCCCGGCACGGATATCGATGAGCGCTTCGCCCAATGCGAAGTCACCGCGGTATCCGGACAGGACACCATCCCGCCGGAGTGCCGGGCGCGGGAAAAGGGACTGTTTCTGGTAAACGGCGGGGAGCGGGACAACATCGCCTTCTCCTACTGGAACTGGGGCAGCTTCTATACCAAGATCATTCAGTCCGTGCTGGACGGCTCCTGGGCCCAGCTCAACAGCACCAGCGAAGCGGGCCAGACCATCAACTACTGGTGGGGCCTGGCCAGCGGCGCGGTGGATGTGAGCCTCTGCCCGGAGCTTGCACCCCAGACGGTGCGGCTGGTGAACCATCTGCGGCAGGATATCATCGGCGGCTGGTTCCGCCCCTTCGACGGGCCGGTCTATGACCAGAGCGGGACGCTGCGCATCCACGAGGGCGAGATCCTGACGCCGGAGCAGATCCTGCGGATGGACTGGCTGGTGGACAATGTGGACGGTGCCATCCCAAGCCCGGAGGAGCTGACGCCCTCCGCCCGGGAACTGGTGGAGATCCAGGGCCTGAAGTAAAGCAAAGGGGCTGTCTCAAAAGGCAGCCGGGAAAAAGCGAAAAATAACGGCAGCCGTCCCTTGAAAGAGGGGCGGCTGTCGGCATATAATTTGGTTTGTGGAACAAAATTACAAGCAGGTAGATTATACCCTGTATGAGACAGG
>JAFUES010000047.1 GCA_017470325.1 Oscillospiraceae bacterium | reverse complement strand
CCCTGTCTCATACAGGGTATAATCTACCTGCTTGTAATTTTGTTCCACAAACCAAATTATATGCCGACAGCCGCCCCTCTTTCAAGGGACGGCTGCCGTTATTTTTCGCTTTTTCCCGGCTGCCTTTTGAGACAGCCCCTTCCATTTCTCTGCCGCGGGAAACCGCGGCTTTTTCTGTTTATGGGGCGGAGAGGAGGCTGCGCTTGCCCCCATAAAGGGCGCGGCTGGCGGCTTCGGCAGAGGCACAGGTGATATGGATCTCGTCCTGGGGAAAGACCGATTGAACCTGGCACAGGATCTGCGCTTCGTCCAGGGACTGGAGCGTCAAGGCATGGATGTTCAGGACACCATTTCCCCGTTCAGCCCGGTAGTCGATCAGCCCCTCCAGGGAAAAGAGCGCATCGTCCAGGACCACGATACCGCCCGACTCTCTGCGCTGCAGCCGGTCCAGCCGGATGGTCGCGCTGCCGCAGGGGCAGGGCTCAGGCAGGATGCGGGTATAGTCCCCGGTGCGGTAGCGGATCAGAGGCAGGGCCTCCATGCCGATGGTGGTGGTGACCAGCTCTCCAAGCTCGCCGTGGGGCAGGACTTGGCCGTCGGGGCCGATGATCTCAGCAATGACAGCGTGCTCCCGCAGGTGCATACCCTCGTGGGCCGGGCAGGTGATGGCGCCCGCCATGCCCATCTCCCGAGACCCATAGTGGGGAAACAGTCGGGACCCCAGGATCTCCTCACAACCGCGGATCACGCTGTCCGGGCAGGCGTCACCGCTGACCAAAGCCCGCCGCAGGCTGCCCCTGCCGCAAAAGCGCAGGATCGACAGCAGCTGCACCGGCATGCCCACAAAGGTATCCGGCTGCTCCCGCTCTATGACCTGTTGGTATTCGCCGTAGCTGAGCCCCGGGCCCAGCTTCAAGGGCTTCGCGCCCAGCCGGGTGACGGCTTCGGCGATCAGCTCGCCCAGTCCAAAGGGGCCGGAGAAGGGAAAACAGATCATGGTGACGCTGCCCGGGAAGATCAGCTCGCCCAGTCCGGCCATGTACAGCCGGATAGTGTTTTCCAGATCCCCCTCGGTGTAGAACACCCGCTTGGCGGCTCCGGTGGTGCCGGAGGTGGCGTCGGACAGCACCCGCTGGATCTCGCTTTGGGAGGTCAGCAGCATGCCGGAGGTGTGATGGGCCAGATCCTCATCGGTGGTAAAGGGGAGGCTGGCCAGCTGTGACAGAGAAGACAGGGATTCCGGCAGATCCCGATAGAAGCCCCGCCGTTCCTTTTCCCGCGCAAGAAGGCGATTCAGCTTTTTCAGCTGAATCGCTTCTATCGTCTCGCGGTCGAGCGTCTCCACTTGTTCCTGCTCCCGGATGAGAGCGTCCAGACGGGAAAGCTTCATGTTCGGTACAGCGATCTCCCTTCGGTGTCGGTCAGATTGTAGGCGCAGAATGGTACCATGCCGTGGCGGCTGTCCATCTCACAGATATAGCAGCGGCGCAGGCGGTCCAGATCCAAGTTCCAGGCGTCTTGGAACACCATGCCGGACACGGCAAAGGTGTTGAGTCGGGCGTGCTCCAGAAAGGCGTCCAGAGATGAGGTGTCCAGAAGCTCCCCGTCCAGAGCGAATTCCTCCGCCTCGCCGGACCACTGGCTGGCCACAGCCTGGCGGGAATCATCGGAGCTGACACAGCAGCAGCCGCTCTCCGCCTTGCGCTTGAGGGGCTTTAAACTGCCGTCATTTCGGCGCAGGTAGCTGGCGTGGAAGGAGCAGTAAGGATTCTCCGCCCCGCCGCCGCCGAAATCAGAGGCGTGGAGCAGACCATCCGTCTGTTCCTCCAGCAGGCGCAGCATCCTTGGAATGGTCACGGGCTTGTCCGGACGGCTGAGAGCACAGCGGCCAAAATAGCTCAGCGGCTGGAAATGGACGCCCCGGATGGCGGGCATACGCTCCAGCCCATAGCGGAGAATGGCACCCACCTGGTCCTCATTGACGCCCGCCGCGATCACCGGCACCAGCACGATACCCAGACCTGCGGCGGCGCAGTTGGCGATGACCTGTTCCTTCTCCGCCAACAGGGGACGGCCCCGCAGCGTCTCGAATATGGCGTCGGTTACGCCATCAAATTGGAGAAAGACAGTATTCAATCCGGCGGCCTTCAGCTTTTCCGCATAGCCCGCTTCCGTGGCCAGGCGCAGGCCGTTGGTATTCAGCTGAAAGAAGGTGAAGCCCTTTTCCCGGCCCATACGGATGATGGCGGGCAGATCGTTCCGCACGGTGGGCTCACCGCCGGAGAGCTGGATGTTGAAGGGCCCGCCGTGGGCCATCAGATAGTCATACTGCTTTTCGATCTCCGCCATGCTCATATCGCTGTCCGCCCCGGCACCCGCCGAGGCGAAGCAGACCGGGCAGCGCAGATTGCAGCGCTTGGTCAGCTCCAGCAGGACACAGCAGCCCTTGGTCCGGTGCTCCCGGCACAGGCCGCAGTCATAGGGACAGCCCCGGTCCCGTGGCTTGCCGTCCACAGGGCCTTCCGCCGATGTGTTCTTTACGGACCAAGCCAGATAGGAGCGCAGATCGCCCTCCCAGATCAGGGAGGAGAAGTCCCCGTGCTCAGGGCAGGTCTTGTCCATATAGATACCGTCCGGCTCCGAGCGCTTTTGCGCGGGCAGAACGCGCAGGCATACCGGGCAGACGCTTTCAGTCTTGGCAAAGATCATGGGAGCAGACCCCGCTCCTCCAGGATCTCCATGCACTTTTCAAAGGTGGCGGCGATGATCTGGGGGCAGTACTCCACCCGCTTGGCGGGATTGCCCTGGGTGATGTCGCGGCAATCGATACCGCCGTACTCGGCGGTCATCTCCTCCTCAAACCATTGGGTGAACTCCGCCATGGCCGGCTTGTGCTGGGCGTCCTCATAGCCGGTATCCTCCCCCTTGCCGGTGAAGTAGGAGATCAGGCAGGCACCGCCGGTCATGCAGCCGCAGCAGCCCTGGGAGAAGCCCACGCCGCCGTTGAGGCCGCCCATGGCCTTGACCAGACCGGGATTCTCCTCCCCGGTGACCTCCAGCATCAGCAGCGCCAGGATCTGGGAGCAGAAATAGCCGTAGCGTGACAGCTCCATTACGCGGTCAAAAAGATCCATTGTCAAACCTTCTTTCCGATCAGCAGCCAATAGCTGCATTTTCCCCGGGGCAGGTCACAGCAGAGCGTGTCTCCCCGCCATAGGGCGTCGATGTAATATTCTTTCCACTGAGGCGTCATGTCCTCGGCGGTCAGAAGGGCAAAGCCCGCCTCTGTCAGCAGCGGCTCCGGCGGGACAAAAAACACGTCAGACCACAGCAACAGCCCGCGGGGGCGCAGAAGCCGGCAGCTCTCCCGCAGGGCGCCGGGCACATCGCCGGAGACAAAAAAGGCGCACTGGCTCAGCACCGCGTCAAAGCTTCCGTCGGGGTACCCGGTGTGCAGCAGGTCACCCTGCTGTACCGAAGGCGAGCGGGGCGCCAGGTCCAGGCCGCTGGCCTCATAGCCCAGCTCCCGCAGCAGTGCCACAGTTTCCCCGGCCCCGGCGCCCAGATCCAGGATCCGGGCGCCGGGACCCAGGCCGGAAAGCTCAAGCATGCGGCGGGTATGCGCCGCGCCGCCGGGATGGCTGTTCATTTGTCCTCCAGTGCCCGCTCTACCGAGGCCACCTTGCCCAGAGCCAGTTCCTCCGGTACATAGACGAAGCCGCAGATGGGGCAGACGGGCAGCTCCACGGGAAAGCCGTTGGCCAGATACATGAATTTGGCCTTGCCCTTTTCCAGGGGCACGCCGCACTTGACGCACTGCAGCTTGCCCTGGGGGTCGATGGTATAGTAAGTTCTCTCGATCGCCATATGCTCAGCCCTGTCCTTTCACCACGTTCATCCGATGGCTGTATGCCCGGTGCACCAGATAATGCTCCTCCGCTTCCCGGGTGAAGGCTACCCAGAAGGTGGCGTTGCCGATGCGCCGCCGGGCGATCAGCAGGCCGCTGTCCGAATCGAAGATGGCCTCGCCGGTCTCCCGGAATCCGTCCAGTACGGCGATCACGTCGTCTGTCAGGATCATCCGGTCGTCCATCATGCGCCGGGCCTCGTCCGTATAGTCCAGTTGATAAGGCAAGTTCATTTCCTTTGGCTCCTCCTGCCACACGTCGCGCAGCAGTTCGTTTTTCAGTGTCAGCCGGTTCCAACGTTTCTGGCTGATATCCGGCGGGGTGCCTGCGTCGGTCCCGTAGACCAGCTCCAGGATGTGGCGGGATTCCCGCCCCTGGCGGGCAAAGCGGTCCCGGCAGGCCATGCAGTAGGAGATGTAGGGCGCGTCACTGCGCTCCAGACACTTGTCTGTCATCTCCGCGGCCACCTCCCGGTTGGCGTAGGCGGTGAGACCGCCGTAGCCGCAGCAGGGAGAGCGGTCACCGCTGTAAGGCGTATCGATCAGCTGGCAGCCCAATTGCTCCGCCAGGGCGCGGATAGCGGACTGGGTGTGGGCGTCCCCACGGGCGCCGCAGGAATCGTGCAGGGCTACCGGGCGGTTCAGCTTCGCAGCGCCCTCCGGCAGGCCGATCTGGCTCAGAATATCCCAGATCCCCACCAGCTCCAGCTCCTCGTGGCTGTCCAGCTCCTTTTTGCAGCTGGGGCAGCCGGCGATCACGATGGGATCGCCCAGCTTGGCAAATTCCCGGTCCAGGAATTCCCTGGTCTGGTCCTCCATCTCGTAACGCCCGGCCCAGTCGCAGATGGCGCCGCAGCAGCCCAGCATCAGAGCCACGCCGCCGTCCAGCCGCTCACACAGGTCCAGATATGCGGCCTTCACCGTCTCCGGCGCTATGGCAATGGCCTGGCAGCCGGGGAAGAACACGTATTTGCAGGTCTCATAACCCGGCTGAGGACGGCACAGGAAGGCCTCTCCATTTGAGAAGAGCATGTCCAGCAGGGCAAACTCGTGGGGGGCCAGAGGCATCTTGTCGGTGGACACCATGTTCCGCCGGGCCACGGCGCAGACATGGGCCATATCAAAGCCGTTGGGACAGACCGCGGTGCACTGCCCGCAGAGGGAGCAGCTGTTCATAGGCTTGTTCAGCTGATGGTCACCCATGATGATCTGGGTGTTATTGTAGATCTCCTTGGCCAGCAGGCCGGGATGTTTTTTGTAATGTTTTAAAAAGGCACAGCTTTTCAGGCATTCCTCACAGTGACACTGGATGCAGCGCTTTGCCTCCTGGATGGCCTGCTCCTTGCTGTAGCCCTCTGCAGGACGCTCCACCCGCTGCAGCGCCGTCGCCTCACTGAGATCGGTATACAGGCTGCTGTCACAGGCACCCTCGCTGCCGCGCGTGTTGCGCGGGTCCAGCTTCTGGGCGAGACGGTCCACGGTCAGGGCCGCTTTCTTCGCGCCGAAGGCCGCGTCCATGACGCCCTCGCCGCAGCCCATGACCAGGTTTTCCTCCTCATAATACATGAGCTCGGGAATGCACAAGGCCTGGGGGAACAGCGCCTTGGCCGCAGCTTCGGAGGCGCAGAGCACGTTGAAGTCCCCGCGTTTTTCCTCATAGAGGGTGGGGGTGATCTCACAGCCGAAGCAGAAGCGGATATCCTTACGCTCCAGTCGCTTGAGCTCCAGGGAAAAGGCCTCTTCATCCAGGAGGGGGGCAGCAGCACGCAGATAGGCATCCTTGTCCGCCTCTTCGCAGAAGACGGTGATGGGATAGGCCTTCTTTTCCAGCTCGCCAGCCAGGAAAAGTGTAAACAGGCCGGAACCAAAAATGGCCACGCTCTGCTTCTTGGTGGTCTTAAAGATACCGCCCAGGCGGGACTGCTCACCATAGCGGGCAACGGCTGCCTCAACATCCCGGATGGCGACTCCTTCGCCCACTTCGCAGACGCGGCATTTCTGCTCACAGGGCGCCTCACAGCCGTGGGACAGGATGAGCGGGAAGGGGGCGATCTTCTCATACAGCTGCAGTGCCTTCTTGAAATCACCGGCGGCCGCGGCTTTGAGCATGGCCCTGGTGTCCAGCTTCAAGGGGCAGGCGGCGTTGCAGAAGGGCGGCTGCTCGTAGACACACAGCGCCACCATGCTATCGATTTCTTCTTTGGAGATACGGTTGACCTTATAGACGTGGGTGGATCCCCGTTCCTGAATTTGTGACATGACAGATCCCTTCCTCTGCGGCGATGCCTCATCGCCGGTCCGTGATGGATTGCAGATTTCGAGATATCAATAGAGAGGCCCGGTTGGGCCTCTCTATTATAACATGGGTTGTGCTTCCTGCAAAGGCTTAGCCGAGCTCTTTCAGAGCAGCCAGCACCTTGTCCGGGGTGGCCGGGATACGGGTGACGCGAGCGCCGGTGGCGTTGAAGATGGCGTTGAGGACGGCCGGGTGCGGAGCATCCAGCGGGGCCTCGCCGCAGCCAGCAGCACCGTAGGGGCCGGAGGGACGATAGGTCTCGTTGTAGTGCAGCTCGATGTCATCGGGGATATCCTTGATGTAGGGGATACCGCACTTGAGTAGGCTGGTGTGCTTGGAGAGATCCTCGAAGTCCTCAGTCAGCGCAAGGCCGATGCCCTGGGCCAGGCCGCCGTAGAAGTTGCCGTCTACCAGGAGCTTATTCATGATGGTGCCAACGTCGGCAACAGCGGTGAACTTCTCCACTTTTACCTTGCCGGTCTGGGTGTCTACGCAGACCTCAGGCAGGAAGATGGTGTACATGTAGGTGGCGAAGGGATCGCCCTGGGCGGTATCCTGATCGATGGGGTGATCGGCACAGAAAGTGGTGACCCAGTTGCCTTCGACCTTCAGCTTCTTGCCGTCGGCGACCATTTCGTCATAGGTGCGATAGGTGCCGTCGTCCTTCTTCATCTCAGCTACCAGAGCCTCAGCGGCCAGGCGGCAGGCGTTGCCGGACATGACCTGAGAGCGGGAGCCGCCGGCAGGACCGGAGTTGGGAGTGTACTTGGTGTCGTTCATGACCAGACGGATCTGCTCGGGCTTGATACCGGCCTGACGCAGGGTCTCGTGAGAGGAGACCAGAACGCCCATGTCGGCGCCCTGACCATGATCTTCCCAAGCGGCGTACATGGTGACAGTGCCGTCCGGATTCAACTCGGCGAAAGCGGAGGAGGTGTCAACACCGTCCAGGCCGCAGCCGTAGACGCCCAGGGACACGCCGATGCCGTATTTGTAGCGGCCGTCGGAGGCGGCATTCTTCTCGGCGACTCTCTTCTTGCCGGCCTCATACAGCGGGCGGGCCTTGTCGAACAGGGCCTCTTCGCAGTAGACCTCGGGAGGATAACCGGTGGGAATGGTGGTGCCTTCGGATTCCTTGTAGCAGTTCATGGCGCGCATCTCGAAGGGATCGATGCCCATCTTGGCGGCCAGGCAGTCGATGGCGATCTCGGAGCCCATGTACGACTGAGGAGAGCCATAGGCGCGGAACGCGGAGCCCCAGGCGTGGTTGGTGAACACGGTCTGGCTCTTGTTGCGGATGGAGTTGATGCCGTAGCCGGCGCCGGTGAACTGGCTCAGACGCATGGTCAGCAGGTCGCCGAACTCAGAGTACGGGCCGTGGTCCACATAGTTGTCGCCCCACATGGCCAGCAGCTTGCCCTTCTCGTCCGCAGCCAGCTTGATGTGCATGAAGGCGGGGGAGCGCTTGCCCGTGTAGGTGATGTTCTGATACTGGTTGAAGTTCAGGGACACGGGCACGCCCAGGATCTTGGCGGCCGCGCCGATGAGAGCCTCGTTGGTGGGGGAGAACTTGTAGCCGAAGGTGCCGCCGGCGTGGTTCTGGACCAGGCGCAGCTTCTCCATGGGAACGCCAATGCCGTCAGCGATCATGGGCATATGCAGGTGGATGCCGATGGACTTGGAGTGCACGGTGACCATGCCGTCCTCGTCGATGTAGCCGTAGCCGTTGTCCGGCTCCAGATGCAGGTGGGGCTGACGGGAGCAATAGCTCTCGATCTCGACCTGCTGGGCGTCGGGGATGCTGTCCCAATCGAAGTCGGGTCCCTTGATGCAGTTGGTCTCAAAGAAGACGTTGGGGGTGCCGGGATGGATCTCGATGGCGTCGGGAGCCATGGCGTCCAGAGCGCTCATGTAGGCGGGCAGCTCTTCGATCTCGACCTTGACAGCGTCGGCAGCGGCACGGGCGTGAGCCTCGGTGTCAGCGGCGACGATGGCGATGGCATCACCAAACTGGAAGATCTTGTCGGAGCAGAGGACGGGCCGCTCGAAACCGTCGGTCTTGTTGTGCTTGGGCAGCATGACCAGGCCGTTGATCTTGTTGGAACCGCCGGCGGCCAGGATGTCCTTGTAGGTGATGACTTTCACGACGCCGGGCATCTTCTCGGCCTCGGAGGTGTCGATGCTCTTGATGTTTGCGTGGGAGACCTTCGCCTGGGTCAGGGCCAGACGCAGGCAGCCGGGCATCTTCAGGGCGTCATCAGCGCCGAAGTCCCAGGTGCCGGTGACCTTCTGGGCAGCGGAGGGCCGGATGTACTTGGTGCCCTTGATGCTGTCGCCGGTGGGCTTGAAGACCAGGTCTTCCTTCTTCATCTCGCCGCGCAGGACAGCGGCGGCATCCATGACAGCGTCGACCAGGGGCTTGTAGCCGGTGCAGCGACACAGGTTGCGGGTCTTGTTGAACCAATCGCGGACTTCTTCTCTGGTGGGATTGGGGTTCTGCTCCAGCAGGACCTTCGCACTGATGATGAAGCCGGGGGTGCAGAAGCCGCACTGTGCGCAGCCGTGAGCCATCCAGGCCACCTGCAGGGGATGCATGTCACTGAGGGTGCCGACACCTTCGATGGTGGTGATCTCGGCATTGTTGGGAACCTTGCTCATCTTCACGATGCAGGCCTTGGTGACCTTGCCGTTCATAATGACGTTGCAGGCACCGCAGTGACCCTCACCGCAGCCGATCTTACAGCCGGTGAGCAGCAGGTGTTCACGCAGTACAGTGGCCAGAGTTTCATCGTTCTCCAGGACCAGCTGACGGGTGACACCGTTGATGACAAGCGTTTTTCTGATCATGTGTTTTCCTCCTGATTGTATATTATTTTTTTATGTTTGCCTTAGAAAGGGGAGTGCGCTCAATGAGAGTGGCCGCCGCAGCGGTCATGGTCCGGACCTTTGCCGGAGATGTCCTTCATCCGCTCCAGACCCCGGGCGGAATAGAACACCAGCTGGGACATGCTGCCGTCCAGATTTTCCCCGCTCAGACGCAGGAAATTGGCGTTCTCATAAAAATCGATGGGCAGCTCCCGGCGATATATCTTTCCGGTACGCTCATCCTTGACCTCCACAGTCACGACGCTGGCGGACAGCTCAAACAGTTCTTCATCCATAGCTCATACCTATCCAGAATCAATTTCTTTACACCATAATTTTACGCCCGCAGATGCTCAGGTTTCAACTTACAACAAAAAGCAATTCGCAGAAGCTGCGAATTGCTTTTTGTGAAACTTGTATAATTATTTGTGATATCAGCAGTGCAAACTATCTACACAGAGAGGACCGAAGTACCGTTTACGTCGCAAAGTGGGACTGCGTGCAGGCGGTCCCCGCGCTCCGCCTCATAGCGCCGCAGCGCGGCCTTCACGCCGGGCAGGCTGGGAGAATTGTAGTCGTGCAGCAGCAGATAGCCGCCGGGGGACATGCGGGGCAAGAACCACCGGAGCCCTGCCAGGGTGCTCTCCTCCAGGTCCACGTCCAGAGAGACAAGGGCAAAGCGCTCCTCCGTTCCTTCGGCGGAAGCAGGGAACAGGCCCGAGCGCAGGACGGCCCTGTCGGGGTGGGGCAGCGCGGAGAGCACCTGCGCCGCGGCGGTGTTCCGGTGGGCGCTGACAAAGCCCTCCCCATAGCCTGCCGCCTCCTGCGGATCAAAGCCCTCAAAGGTGTCGAACAGATAGAGCCTTCGCTCCGGCAGCAGCTGATTGATACAGCGGGCAAAGCCGCCTTTGTATACCCCCAACTCCGCCGCCGCGCCGGGGACGCCGTCCAGCTCCCGGCACAGGGCCTCTAGGGTCTTGAGGCGTACATAGTCGCCCTCCAGCTCCGAAGCGGGCAGCGGCTCGCCCTCCGACCAGAGGGGCGTGCGGATCAGCCGCTGGGACGCGCGCAGCTTTTCCACAAAGACGGCGCCCAGGACCTGCTCCGCGGTCTCATAACAGCAGTTGCGGTCTGCAAGGGCGGCGTGGTTTTTCAGGAAGAACAGCTTGTCGGGATCGATGCCCAACTGGGAGCAGCGCTCAGCGATGGCCTCCGCCTGACGGCTGGTGACCAGGATCAGATCATAGTCCCGTTGGGCCAGCTCCTCCGGCAGGATGACCGGCTTGCCGAGAAAGCTGTCGCCCATGGGGCTGCTGTCCACAAAGGCAGTGACCTTTTCCAGCGGCAGCGCATTGTCTATCAGCTCGCCCGCGCCGCAGCCGGTACCGTATACATAGATCTCCATATCCCAGCCCCCTTGTCTGCATCCCATCTTACCATATTTGCGGCAAATGTACAGGCAAAAATGCAGGGGAGCGATTTACAAAATAAAACAAATCCGTTATACTAAATAAAAGGCGGTGATACCATGGCGGAATGCTGCTGTGAAGAAGAAAAAAGCGTAAAGCCCGTCGTGCCGATCGGACGGTTCAGCGGCTGCATGCTGTGCGGAAAGCCGTTGGTTTATGAAAAGGATGCAAGGCTCCGTCGCTGCAGCGTCTGCGGGGAGGAGAAGCTCTCTGCCTGCGCCTGTGAGGACGGCCACTTTGTGTGTGACAGCTGCCACAGCGCGGGGCTGGACGTGTTTTTCGTGCCTTTCCTGCTGCAAAGCGGCGAGCGGGACCCGCAGCTTTTGCTGGAGCAGGTCATGGCGCTGCCCCAGGTCCACATGCATGGACCGGAGCATCACGCCATCGTGCCCTGCGTATTGCTGACCGCCTTCCACAACTGCGGCGGCGGCAACGATCTGAAGGCGGATCTTTCCGCCGCACTGAAGCGGGGCAGACAAGTGCCTGGTGGCACCTGTGGTTACTGGGGCGTCTGCGGCGCGGCGGCCGGGGCCGGGATCTATATGAGCATCCTGACCGGCTCTGATCCCGTGAATGAAAACGCCTGGGCCATCCCCCAGAAGCTGGTGGCCCGCTGTCTGGAAACGATCTCGGATGTGGGCGGCCCGCGCTGCTGCAAGCGTACCAGCCGCCTGGCCATCCATGAGGCGGCGCAGTTTACAGCGGAGCTGTTCGGCGTGGAGATGCCGGAGACGCCCGCTCGCTGTACATATATGAGAGAGAATCGGGAATGCATCGGGCAAAGATGCCCCTTTTTCCCACGGTGAGAGATTGAGATGAATTACTATGTAGACGGTCAACTGGTGGATTCGGTGGAACTCAAGTGCCTGGTCGTCAGCCGCGGGCTGAAGATCGACCGGGAGGTCTACCAGAAGCTGAGCGGACAGTACCGCCTGTATCCCAACGCCCTGACCTGCAACTGCTTTAAGCTGCCGGACGATACCATCGTGATGGCCACGGACCTGGGCTTTCATCTGAGTACTCTGTCCTCCATGTTCTCATGGGACAATCTGAAGCTGTTCAAGTACATGAACGACATGAAGACAGACTTCCGGGTCGTTCTGGAAGGGGAGCAGCCGATGCTGCTCTATAAGGGCAAGACCGTCACGCCAATCAAGCTGATGCCGGGCACGGAGTTCTATCGGCAAAAGACCAGCTCCGGTATGCCCTATGCGGGCAACGCCGTGCTCCAGGGCTGTGACTGGGTGGCCTTTCAGTGCCTCTGGCCCTGTGAGTACGCATGTGCCGGCAAGCCCTGCCAGTACTGCTTCTCCGGCGGACAGTTTGAAGCCCTGGCCAAGCGGCACAAGCCCATGCCCTTTATCCCTTCACCTCAGGACGTGGTGGAGGTGATCCAATACGCCGTGGAGCACGACGGGGTCAACAGCATGCAGCTGACCGGCGGTTCCACCTTCGACGCCGGGCGAGAGGAGCGATACATCACTTCCTATATGCAGGCCATCAACGACGGACCCGGACGGGAGATCCTCAGCGGCGAGCTGCTGCTGTACATCACGCCGCCCAAGGAGACCGATGTGATCGACCGGTATTTCGCCATGGGCGCCAGCCGCATCGCCTGCAGCCTGGAGGTTTGGGACGATGAGCGAGCCGCGAAGATCACGCCGGGGAAGCGGGAATTCACCACCAAGCAGCGCCATCTGGACGCGCTGACCTATATTGCCGAGCGGCACGGGCCGGGCAAGGCCTTCTCCAACTTCATCATCGGTCTGGAATCCATTGAGACGCTGACTGAGGGGGCCACCTGGCTGGCGGAACGGGGTGTGATCCCCAGCGCTTCCGTGTGGATGCCCTTCGGCAAGCCCGTATTGGGCTCCATGAAGCCGCCGGAGCTGGACTACTACCGGCGGACCAAGGAAATGCTTGCGGAACTGTATACCAAATACAAACTGGAACCGGCGGGCTGCTGTGGCCTGAATGTCTGTGTGGAGCGGGATATTTACCGCTGGGCGCAGGGTGAGGCGGCCGCGACCGTGGAGATTCCAAGGAGGGAAAGCAAATGACCACCGCCGCGCTGATCGTTGCTGCGGGCATGTCCTCCCGGATGGGGGACTTCAAGCCCATGCTCAATATCGGGTCCATTTCCATCGCCCAGCGGGTGGTGGCCACCTTTCAGCAGGCGGGTGTGGACAAGATCGTGATGGTCACCGGCTACAACGCCATCGCTCTGGAGCGGCACCTGACCGGTAACGGCATCATCTTTCTGAGAAATGAGGAATTCCAGACGACGCCGATGTTCGCCTCCGTGTGCATCGGGCTGAACTATCTGAAAGACAAGTGCGACCGGGTGCTGTTCACCCCCGTGGATATCCCGCTGTTTACGGCGGCCACGGTACAGACCTTGCTGGAATCCGACGCCAGGCTGGCCTCCCCCGTCTGTGAGGGGGAGATCGGTCACCCAACTCTGATCGCCAGCGGGCTGATCGACAGCATCCTGGCCGACGACGGCAGCGAGGGGTTGCGCGGGGCGCTGGACCGCTGCGGGGAGCCCATGGTCCGGATCCCGGTGGCGGACAAGGGCGTCCTCCACGACGCCGACACGCCGGAGGATTACCGGGCCCTGCTAGCCTACCACAACGAGCAGCTGGTTCGTCCGGTGATCAATGTGGCCCTGGCCCGGGAGAAGGTGTTTTTTGACGGGCGCACGGCCATGCTGCTGCGCCTGGTGGAGGAGACCGCCTCCGTGCGCACCGCCTGCCAGCGGATGCAGATGAGCTATTCCAGCGGCTGGAACGTGATCCGGGCCCTGGAATCCCAGCTGAGCCGTACCCTGATCCAGCGGAGCCAGGGTGGAGCCGGCGGCGGCAAAAGCCATCTGACCGAGGACGGGAAAAAGCTGCTGGAACAGTACGAGGCATATGCCGCCGCCCTGCGGGACGAGGCGGCACGGCTTTATCCTCGGTATTTTGAGGACAGCATCTGATGCGGACGATATATCTGATCCGGCACGGGCACCCGGATTTCCCCCTGAACGCCCATGTCTGCCTGGGCCGGACGGACACGCCTCTGGGGCCACTGGGCCGCATGCAGGCTTACCTGCTTGGGGAGAGCCTGCGGGACGCCGGGCTGACGACTATTTTTACCAGCCCCCTGACCCGCTGCCGGGAGACGGCGGCCCCTCTGGGCCCGGAGCCGATTCTGGTGAACGCCCTTGCAGAACAGGACATGGGCCCCTGGGACGGGCTGAACTTTACGGAGATCCGGGAGCGTTGGCCCGAACTCTATGCACGGCGGGGAGAGGAACCCCTGCTGGTGCCGCCCGGGGCAGAGACCCTGGAGCAGGTGCGGCGGCGGGTCGTCCCCGCGGTGGAGGAATGCCTGCGAAGCTCCGACGGCGATATCGGCATTGTGGCCCACGCCTCAGTGATCCAAGCGCTGTTGGCGGAGGTATGCGGTCTCCCCTTGGAGGAGAGTCGCCCCCTGCGGCCGCCCTACGGATCTTATGCAAAGCTGCGCTATGACGGGGCTCTGCATTTGGACGGGCAGAAGCTGCTGCCGCAGCTGCCCTTGACGCCGGACCTGGCGGAAAAGCTGCTGCAGGCGGCCGACCCCGGCGCGAACGTTGCGGCCCACAGCCGGGCGGTAGCGGCGGAGACCCTGCGGATCGCCCAGGCACTGCCGCTGGCGCTGGACACGCAGCTGCTGCATAGCGCGGCGCTGCTGCACGATGTGGCCCGGCGGGAGCCGGAGCATGCTCAGCTGGGCGCCGCCTGGCTGCGGGAGCTGGGCTATCCGGAAGCGGCGGCCCTGGTGGAGCAGCACCATGACTTCAGTGGCGAGGAACTGAACGAGGCGGCGATCCTGTACATCGCCGACAAGTGTATACAGGAGGACCGGCATGTTCCACTGGCCCAGCGCTTCGCGGGCAGTGAAGAACGCTGCAAAACGCCGGAGGCCAGGGCCGCTCACGCGCGGCGGTTGGCGGTGGCAAAAAGGATACAGGAGCGGGTCAACGGACTGTGTGGCCGGCAAGTGATCAACTGACAGGCGGAAAGGAGCCGTAGAAAAATGGAAAACCTATATTCTGAAATCCTGGGCAAGCTGGACGAAAACCAGGCGGTGGCGGTGGAGACTGTGATCCACGGCACCTCGGGTGACTTGAAGACCGATCTGGAGCGGCGGCTGACGGCGGTGAAGCCCGTGGCCGACGCCAAGGGCCGCAGCTACGCTCGGGTCACGGCGGAGGGGGAAGACAGTGCCCTGACCGTGCAGGAGCCGGTGCTGCCCCAGGAGCGGCTGATCGTGCTGGGCGGCGGCCATATCGCCATGCCGGTGTGTGAGTTCGGCGCCAAGTGCGGCTTCCACGTCTGCGTGGTGGACGATAGGCCGGATTTTGCCAACCGCAGCCGTTTCCCCGACGCAGCCCAGGTGATTTGTGACAGCTTTGAAAACGGCATCCGCAGCCTGAACATCACGCCCTTTGACTACGTGGTGGTCATCACCCGCGGCCACCGGCACGACGCGGACTGCCTGCGGGTGCTGCTGCCGGGGGAGGAGCCGGCCTATCTGGGCATGATCGGCTCCCGGCGCCGCACCAAGGGATTGCTTGCCATGCTCAAGGAGGAGGGCTTTGATGAGGCCAGGATCGACAAGATCTGCACGCCCATTGGGCTGAACATCGGCGCGGTGACCCCCGCGGAGATCGCCGTATCCATCCTGTCGGAGGTCATCGCATACAAGCGTCTGCCGGAGCACGGCAACCCGGACCGCTACTGCAACGACTCCGATGTGGAGCTGTCCACCCTGCAGTACCTGGCGGAGAACCATGAGCCAAAGGCGGTGGTCACCGTCATCGAGACCAAGGGCTCCACGCCCCGGGGCACCGGCGCCAAGATGGCGGTGAGCCCTCTGGGCAAGGTCACCGGCAGCATCGGCGGCGGCTGCAGTGAGGCGGCGGTGATCCAGGACGCGGTGCGCATCATCGGCACCGGCCGCTACAAGATCGTGGACATCGATCTGACCGGCGAGGTGGCCGAGTCGGACGGTATGGTCTGCGGCGGCACCATGCGGGTGCTGGTGGAGGACGGAAGCGAAAGCTGAACGGACATAAAAAACAGGCGGCCCGGTCATCACTTTGATGCCCGGGCCGCCTTGTGCTGCCACAGGAGATTATTCGTCCACACCCACCATGACGGAGGTGGCCTTGACGACCGCGTAGGCTTCCTTGCCCACGGCCAGGCCCAGCTCTTTGATGGCGTTCATGGAGATGGTGGAACTGATCACGTTGCCGCCGCCGATATCGATCTTAACGATGCCGTTGACGCTGCCTTCCTGGATGTCGGTGATGGTGCCCTTGAACTGATTTCTTGCACTGAGTTTCATGCTTTCATTCTCCTTTCTTCATAAAGTAATAGGACATTTGCGGGGGCAATCCCCAATTCCCCGGGAAATTGACCGGGACGCTTGTCCTTGGCCAGCCGCCACCAGATGGGTGGAGTGTCCGGGGACTGTTCGGCATAGCGGAACTGGATGATGGTCTCGAAAGGCTCCTCCATCTCCTCCACATAGCTGACGGGAAAACGGTTGCGTGGTGTGCTGGGGTTAAAGTAATGGGCGCGGATGCCCACGGCTTTCAGGCCGTCCCGCACCTCCTGCGCCACCTCCAACTGCACGCCCCATTCAGGGACGTCCACAGTGTGTGCGTCCAGCTTCCTCGCCCGGGCGATATTCTTGCAGCCGGTGAGGACGGCGGCGGGCACACTACCCGGATCGGCAAAGAGGGCCTTGGTGGGCTGTACAGTCAGCAGACGGCCCTGGTGCATGACGGCGATCTTGCTGCTCATGTTGTAGGCCTCGGTGCGGTCATGGGTCACCATGAGCACCTCGTGCCCAAAGCGCTGCAGCAGGTCCCGCAGCTCGATCTTCAGCGCGTCCCGCAGATGCCCGTCCAGGGCGGAAAAAGGCTCGTCCAGCAACAGGACCTGGGGGTCGCTGACCAGAATACGGGCCAGGGCCACCCGCTGCTGCTGACCGCCGGAGAGCTGAAGGGGCTTGTGGTTCTCCAAGCCCTCCAGCCGCATCAGGCGCAGCATATCTTCCAGCCGCTTTTCCTTGGCAGAGCGATTCTTCTCACGGTTGAGGCCACAGAGAATGTTCTGCCGCACGGTCATGTTGGGAAACAGCGCGTAATTCTGGAACAGGTATCCCACCTGGCGCTTCTGGGGCGGGAGGTTGATCCCTTTCTCAGAATTATACAACACCCGGCCGTCTAATTCAATATGCCCGGAATCGGGCTTTTCGATCCCGGCGATGCATTTGAGGGTCATGCTCTTACCGCAGCCGGAGGCGCCCAGCAGACAGGTGACGCCGTTTTCAACTTCAAAGTCCACGTCCAGCAGGAAGCTGCCCAGCTGTTTTTGAATGGCGACCTTCAGGCTCATTTCGCCACCGCCTTTTTCTGCCGGGCCTCCAGCATGTTGACGGTCAGCAGCACCACGGTGCTGATGGCCAGGTTGATGAGCACCCAGAACAGAGCTCCCGCCTCATCGTTGGTCCGCCACAGCTGGTAGACCGTGGTGGAGATGGTGGCGGTGCGGCCGGGGGTGTAGCCCACCAGCATGCTGGTGGCGCCGTACTCGCCCAGGGCCCGGGCAAAGGCCAGGACCGTGCCGGCCAGGATGCCCTGGCGGCAGGCGGGCATGCGGACACGCCAGAAGATGTAGGTGTTGGAAAGGCCGAGCGTCTGGCCGGAATAGGCCAGGGTCTTGTCAAAGCTCTCAAAGGCGCCGCGGGCCGTGCGGTACATCAGCGGAAAGGCGACCACCGCCGCAGCCAGCACACCGCCGTACCAGGTCATGACGAATTTGATGCCAAACTGCAGCAGAAAGATGCCCAGGGGACGCTTGACACCAAAAATCAGCAGCAGAAAATAGCCGCAGACCGTGGGCGGCAGTACCATGGGCAGCGTCAGAAACACATCTAAAATGCCCTTGATCATCCGGGGCAGCTTCGCCGCATAGTAGGCGAAGAAGATCCCCAGGAAAAAGACGAGGACACAGCTGATGGCCGCGATGCGCAGAGAGTTCCAAAGGGGATACCAGTCGACAGACATAGCTACAACTCCAAAAATCTGAGATAGCAGGCAGGGGAGTCCCCTGCCTGCTCCTTGCTTTAGGCCATGCGGGAGAAGCCGACAGCTTCAAACACGGCCATGGCCTCGTCACCGCAGAGGTAGTCCAGGAAAGCCTGGGCGGCCTCCGGAGCCTTACTGATATTCAGCACGGCGGCGGGGTAGATGACCTGGCCGCACATCTCGGCGGTGGCGGTATCCACCACTTCCAGACCGGCGGAGAAGGCATCGGTGCCGTAGACCACGCCGCAGTCCACACTGGCCTCGCTGACCTGGGTGGTGACTTCCTTCACGTTGGTGCCATAGCTGAGCACCTTGGCAGCAGCCAGATCCTCTTCACTCAGCTCATAGTAGGCCAGGATCTTCTGGGTATACTGACCCACGGGCACGTCGCTGTTGCCCATGGCCATGAGGATATCGCCGCCCTTGAGCAGCTCAGCCAGATGGTCAAAGGACTTGATGCCCTTGGGGTTGCCCTCGGGGACTACCAGGGCGACCTTGTTCTCCAGCAGGTTGACACGGCTGCCCTGCAGCACAAAGTCCAGACCGTCGGGATTGGCATCACTGTCTTTGGAGGCGTCCAGCTGGTTCATCTGTTTGGGAGCGGCGGAGATGAACACGTCGCAGTCGGCGCCTTCCTGGATCTGGGTCTTCAGAGTGCCGGAGGAGTCAAAGTTGTAGGTGATGGTGACGCCGGGATTGGCGGCTTCATACATCCCTTTGATCTCCGTGAGCGTTTCGGTCATGGAAGCGGCGGCAAAGACGATGATCTCCACCTCTTCCACAGGTTCCGCGGCGGGTTCCTCCGCGGCCGCGGGGGCCTCGGTCGCTGCCGGCACCGTCGTGGCAGTGCTGGAGCCGCAGGCGGCCAGCGCAAACACCATGACCAGTGCAAGCAGCAATGCTAGGATTTTTTTCATTCTGTTTTCCTCCTCCCATGTTTCAGGGAAAAATATATTTATACAAACACGGCTTTACGTGTTCATATACAGAAATGAAAAGGAAATAGGGATATGAACTTGTCGCTCCGGTCTTATACGCCCTTGCCGAAGCCGCAGTTGGGGAAGTGACACACGGGACAGTTGAGACACAGCCCGCCGTTGCCGAGACCGGCCAGCCATTCCTTCGTGACCGGCGTGTCGGTGATCAGATAGGGGAGTACCAGGTCGAAGATGGTGCGCTTGGCGTACATGACACAGCCGGGCAGGCCGCAGATGGGCCGCCCGTCCTGGGTGTAGGACACCAGGAACATGGCCCCGGGCAGCACCGGCGCGCCGTAAGAGATGATGTTGGCCCCGGTGTTGCGGATGGCCAGAGGGGTCTTGTCGTCCGGATCCACACTCATGCCGCCGCTGCAGAAGACCATCTCGCAACCATTGGCGAGCATGGAGTTGATGGCCTCGGTGATCTTGACGTGATCGTCGTTGAGGACCACGTGGGCGATCATCTCACATCCGAATTCCTTCAACTTCCCCTCAATGACCGGGGTAAAGGTGTCCTGGATGCGGCCGTAGAACACCTCGTTGCCGGTGGTGACCACACCGTATTTCTTCGCCTTGACCGGGACCAGACGCATGATGGGCGTGTCGCCTGCCACCTCTTTGGCTTTCTCCATCCTGGCCTTTTCGATGACCAGAGGGACCACCCGGGTGCCGCAGAGCTTATCGCCCTTCTTGACCATGAAGCCGGCGGAGCGGGTGGCGATCATCATATCGCCCAGGGCGTTGATGGCCCGCAGGCGGTCCAGATCCACAAGGAACAGCCCGTCCGCATCGGCGATCAGTTCGATCTTGCCCTCCTTCGGTTCGGTGGCGTGCATGTTTTCGTTCTGGCAGATATCCCGCAGGACCTCTGCTGCGTCATTCTCGTGCAGCATGCTCTCGTCGTTTTCCCAAATATAGATGGTGTCTTTACCCACGCTCAGCAAAACGGGGATGTCTTCCTCCCGGATGATATGGCCCTTGCGGAAAACAGGTCCCTTCACTTCATCCTTGATGATCTGGGTGATGTCATGACACAGCACCTGCCCAACGGCGTCCACAGTATTCATCAGCTTCATGTTCGCGTCCTCCTCCGATCCTGACGGATGGTCTCCAAAAAGAGAAATGGTGTAGTTTTGAAAAGCAAATTGCAATTAAAAAGAATTCGCTTTCTTTTATTAAAGAACAAGCCGGGCGGCAATTCAAGAAAAAATATTTGGATGGGATAAAAATAGGCAGTTTGCCTAAAAAACCGACCGACTTTTAGGCAGAATGACATTGGAATCCTTTGACCGGCAGGAGACCTGCCAGCAGTACTGGCAGTTGCGTGCGCACTCTTTCTCGTGATGGGGACTGTTCAAGCTGTGGCGGCTATGATAAAATATTACTACTTGAATTGGTAAGGGAGGTGGCGTTATGAGCGAAACTCCTCAGCAGAATACCGTCGGCTCTTCCGGTATGGCCAGATATCTGGCTCCCATAGATGTGTGGGCAATCGCCTTCGGCTGTATCATCGGCTGGGGCGCCTTTGTCATGCCCGGCACCACCTTCCTGCCCATCGCCGGCCCGGGCGGTACTGTGGTCGCTATGCTCATCAGCGCCGTCATCATGCTCATCATCGGCATGAACTACGCCTTTTTGATGAACAGCCGCCCCGGTACCGGCGGCGTATACGCCTACACCAAAGAGGCTTTTGGTCGGGACCATGCCTTCCTGTGCTCCTGGTTTCTGAGCTTGTCCTATATCTCTATCGTGTTCTTGAACGCCACGGCTCTTTTTGTGGTCAGCCGGACCCTGTTCGGGGATCTGCTGCAGGTGGGTTATCATTACAATATCGCAGGTTATGAGATCTATCTGGGTGAAGTGGCCCTGTCGGTGGGCGCCTTGGTTTTGATCGGCCTGCTGTTTATCAACAAAAAGCCGCTGGTCCAGGGACTGCAAACGGGGCTGGCTGTGGTGCTGATGCTGGGCGCAGTGATCATCACAGCGGCTTGCCTGCCACGGCTGCAGCAGGCAGACCTGTTTTCGCCTAAGGGGCTCTACAACGGCGGCGGCCCTTCGGTGGTCATGACCATCGTGCTGCTGTCCCCCTGGGCCTTCGTGGGCTTTGACGTGATCTCGCTGGAGACGGCGCATTTCCGCTTTCCTGTGAAGCGCTCGGGCCGGATCATCGCCCTGTCTATCCTGTTCGGCGCCTTCGTATATACCGCTATGTCCCTGGTGAGTGTCACCGCACTGCCGACGGGCTATGACAGCTGGCAGAGCTATATCGCGGATCTGGACAAGCTCAGCGGCGTGGCCGCCGTACCCGCCTTCTACGCGGCCCAGACCGTCATGGGCAAGGCAGGGCTTGCCATCATGGGCGTCACGGCCCTGGCCGCTATCCTCACCGGCGTCATCGGCGCCTACCGGGCCACTACCCGCGTGCTGTCCACTATGGCAGAGGACCGAATCCTTTCCGACAAGTTTTCCAGCACCACCTTCTGCATCATCTTCATCATGGTCATTTCCATCGTGGTCTCTTTCCTGGGCCGCTACGCCCTGGAATGGTTCGTGGAACTGACCACCTTCGGGGCCATTGTGGGCTTCGGCTATACCTCGGCCTCTGCCTTTAAGCTGGCGAAAAAAGCGGGCAACCGGACCATTATGGTCACCAGCCTGATCGGTACAGTCGTCACCGGCTGCTTTACTGTCGTGCAGCTGATCCCATGGATCACCGAGTTTCAGACCATGGGGGCCGCATCGTTTCTGATGCTGGCGCTGTGGTGCCTGTTGGGCTTTGTATTCTACTGGCGGACCATGCGGCAGGGGCTCCTGTCAGAGTATCACGGCATGTCTACCTCCAGCACGGTGCTGTTTTCCCTTCTGTTATATGCGGTCATGATGTGGCTGGTGCTGCAGCTACTGGCGGCGGCGGACTCTGCGGTGACCCGTCAGATCATCCTGCGGGATGGGATCTTTGCCATGGGTATCCTCCTGGTAGGTCTGGTGGTCATGCTGTATGTGCAGAGCACCCTGCGCCAGCGCCATGACCTGCTGGAGCGGGAGGTCATCCGGGCAGAGGAGAGCAGCAGAGCAAAGACCCAGTTCCTGTTCAACATGTCCCACGATATCCGCACGCCCATGAACGCCATCATTGGCTATACCAATCTGGCCAGCAAGGAAAACAAGGATCCGGCCCTGGCGGAGTATCTGGGCAAGATCGACGTCTCTGGCAGGCACCTGCTGGAACTGATCGACGATATCCTGGAGATGAGCCGTATTGAGAGTGGCACCATCGAACTCAATAACGCGCCTCTGGACCTGCGCGCATTGCTGTACGAGCTGCGGGATCTGTTTGAGGCCCAGATGGCGGAGAAGGACCTGAGCTTCTCCGTGGACGCCTCCCAGGTGTGGCACCCCTATGTGCTGGCCGACCGGCACAATATGAACCGGATGCTGTTGAATATCGTCAGCAATGCCTTTAAGTTCACTCCGGAGGGCGGCGATATCAAGGTCTCCCTATGGGAGGTCGACAGCGTCGAGGAAAACTGGGGGCTCTATGAGCTGCGGGTGCAGGATAACGGTATCGGCATGTCCAGGGAATTTTCCGAAAAAATGTTCACTGCCTTTGAACGGGAACGGACCTCCACGGTCAGCGGCATCCAGGGCACCGGCCTGGGACTTGCCATCACCAAGGGCATTGTGGACAAGATGGGAGGTACCATCGACGTAAATACCGCGCCCGGAAACGGGACGGAGTTCGTGATCCGTCTGCGACTGGAACTGAGCGACGCGTCCCAGCTGCCGGAAGAGACGGCGGCGCCTTCATCCCCCACGGAGGGAACACGGGAGGATTTCACGGGCAAGCGGTTGCTGCTGGTGGAGGACAACCAGATCAACCGGGAGATCGCCACCATGATTCTGCGTGAAGCGGGCTTCGCGCTTGAGACAGCGGAAAACGGCAGGATCGCCGTGGATAAGGTGGCGGCCTCTGAGCCTGGATATTATGACGCGGTGCTGATGGATATCCAGATGCCGGAGATGGACGGCTATACGGCCACACGGGAGATCCGCGCCTTGGCGGACGCAAGGCTTTCGGCCATCCCCATCATTGCTATGACGGCCAACGCTTTTCAGGAGGATATCCAGGCGGCTAAGGCCGCGGGTATGAACAGCCACATCGCAAAGCCCCTGGATGTGGATAAGATGCTCTCGACCTTGACTGAAGTCCTGGCCAACAGATAAGGATCGTGAATAGACGAGCACAGCCCCACCGCGGAGAGTTCCACGGCGGGGCTGTGCTGATATATTGACAGATGTACCGATGAAGGAAATCTAATTCAAGACCAATCTAAAAAGCACCTGGGAAGCCGCAGTCAGCGGTTTCCCAGGTGCCTGTCTTTATAGAACCCCAGCGGCATCGGCATTCGTTACGGCTTCAAGCCGCCGGAAGAACATATCCCGTGTGGCCTGATCCTCAAACCACGCCGGCTTGACCTCGCCGATCTGATTCAGACCCACAGCGCGCACAGCCTCGATCGCTGCCTCACGCTGGGACTGCTTTTTTGCGTTCGTCTGGCAGAGCGCACCCTCCAACGTGTCATAAGCCAGGAAGGACTTGTTGAAGTCCATCGTGGGGTAGAGCTTTTCCAGCCTGTTCGTGTCGTTACTGACCAAGAAGCCCCAGTTTCCCCAATGCCGGTCGGTGTTGCCAACCAGATAGTCGATCAGATTCATCATATGGTAGGCGTAAGCGTCCTTCTTCAGCACAAAGGCGTCCCGATCCAGCTCATGGTTGACGCAGTACACGTCTACCGCCTCCATGGAGACGAGGCTCTCATCCTCAGAAGTAATGATGCGGCTCCGGGAAACCGGCTTGTCCTCAAAGGTGGACGACTCATAGGCCACACTCTCGGCCCGGAAACAACGCGCAATCTTCGAGGCCAGCAGTTCGGCCTTTACGTCGCGCTCATCACCGCTCTTCAGGAGATAGAATATCTTGTTCTCTCGAATCCAGGCTTTCGGCGCGACGCCCTGCGTGCCAATATCACCGGCCGCGTCGTTGGGCCTCAGCGGTTCCGCGTTCTGAACGGTAAGTGACCGGCCATTCAGACTGACGTCGGCGAAAGCTCCGGAAAGCGAATGCCGGAACAGGGTGAGGTCGGCGAAACTGACGCTCTCCCGATTGAACTTGATCCAGTACACATCGGTCAGGCTCAAACCATGAAAGGAAATAGCAATCGCGGCGCGGTCGCGGTCAGTCGCGGTATGTCTTGCTCCGATGCTGTTCAGAATCTCCTTGGCATATTTGCGGTCGGGCGGCAGCACGCGGGAAGAGCACCAGTAATAGAAGCTATTCAGGTTGTCGAGACGCGCGTCCAGATCGTCGGCTTCCTCCAGATAGAGGTTGTATGGCATAAAGGACGGCGCGTAGATCGTGCAGGTACCATCCTCACGGATAGCCGCGACCTTGCGATCCTTGTGCATGACCGTAAACCGCTCCCAGCCCTTAGCCAGGATGGCGTAATTGACTGCAAAACTCATTTCAGCAATTCTCAATCATTGAGTACTATGATGTTCACCTTC
The DNA here is from genome assembly GCA_017470325.1 of Oscillospiraceae bacterium. Next base: position 27,166 of record JAFUES010000047.1, on the reverse strand, counting down.
CGGCTAAACGCTGTGCAGGCGTCCAACGCGATCACGCCGGGGCCGTAGTACGGGCTGAAATCCGCGTCCGGCCCGAACTCAGAACCTTTGGTTTCATACCGCGCGTGGCCGTAGGAACAATGCCAGTGGCCGCAGAGGATTGTTTTCTCTTCCGTGCAGGCCTGTGCCGCGTCCATCCCGTTACACCACCGCGCCCGGCGCCATTCCGCAGGTGTGGCCTCGCGCCAATCGGAGCGGTGGCTGTAGCTGCCGTCGCGCTCCTGAATACAGGGAATCCAGCCGTGCACGAGAACGTAGTGCGCGGTCTCATAATAGTCTAGGGGAGACGTAAAACTGAAGCTGGACGAAGCGAGACAGACGCTGATGCTTGCTGACGAATATTTGAAGCGGCTTGATGAACAGGCTGACCGGCTTGCCAATGAGAAGATGACGGACGGAGAAATACTACAGACCCTTGACAAGATGTTTGTTGTTCCAAATGACGCTTCCGACCGTATCAAACAAACAGCTGAAACAGCTAAAAAGGAAGTTTATGTTTCTATGCTCAGTCCCGATCTCATAAACTTCATGAACACAAAATGGGGCTTTATCAATGCCGTATCTGATTATGTTGGGCACAGTGCCCCAATCAGGCAGACGAAAAACTATGAGGAAAACAGATGGGGAAATATCATCGGCGGACATGCTTTGTTGGATAAGGCGGTGAGTTTGGTAGTATGATTAAATATTTGTTAATCCTGCTATTTGACTACGAAACATGGAGCGATGACCCCGGATTCTAAAATTGCATAAAAGCTTCACTTAACTTGCCCGTTGGCTTCATCGTCAACGGGCATCTTTTTTTATACAATTTTCTGTGAAAGAAGGTGAACCAATTGGATAGCTATGATAACGATTGGCTGTTTCTGGATGACGACTTGTTTGTAGTCGTTAAAGAACCGCAAAAGGAAGATCCAGAAGAAACCGGTCCCCGCTTACGTTGTGCAGAACCCCAATTGCTGCACCAGCGGTTGCGGTTGCGGTGTAGGCTGAGGTGACATCATGGCGGCAGAATATCTTGCGAATGCGGTACAGGAAGTTGCCCTGAACGCTCCTGTTATCTTTAGTGCATCTATCCCTTGCACCAGAGGCTATGTCTATCATGAAGACGAAACAGGGATTTTTATTCTCCGTGGTATCACCAACGGTCAATGCTTTGCAACGTATCAGGTAACATTCAATGGCAATATTGCAATCCCGGAGGGCGGAACAGTTACACCTATTGCTGTGGCAATCACTGTGAATGGCGAACCCCGACTGACCAGCAGAGCAATCTTTACTCCTGCTGCGGCGGAGGATTACGGCAATGTGACTTCCACTGCCATTATCAAAGTTCCCCGTGGCTGTTGCTTCAGTCTGTCGGTAGATGCAGTCCCGGCTACGACTGATCCTACTGTAACACCCGCCCCCGTGATTGATGTTCAGAATGCAAACCTGACCGTTTCACGCATTGCTTAAAGGAGGCTAATATGCACGATAGACTTTATGAAAAGCTTTGTGATATCTTAGCGGACATGGAACGCAAGGAAAAGCTTTCCGCTTCTGATCTTCAGATTATCGACTGGGCCACTCACGCCAAGAAGTCCATGCTTGCCATTGATGAAATGGAAGGTGGATATTCTGAGAATGAAGACGGCTATTCCAGACGGGGCGATTCTTACCGGAACAGCTATGCACGCGGCAGAAATGCCAAACGGGATAGCATGGGAAGGTATGCACGCGAAGGGCGGAACTATTCCCGCGATGATGGGAAAGAGGAATACATGGAGCAGCTACACGAACTGATGCAGAATGCTCCCGATGAACGGTCCCGGCAAAACATCCAGCGGATGATCCGTGAAGTAGAACAGGCTTAAACACAAGGGAAGGACGGTAGTTTTCTACCGTCCTTTTCCGTTAGCATTTCCGTTAGCATTTTGTGTGAAAAATCCTTTTCGGAAGCGAAAGAAATCTTTCTAAAAAGAAAGAATATTTTTGCAAGAAAATGGCCTGAAATGCTTGATAACACTGAAAAAACCGCCAATCTCTATGGATTGACGGTTTCTCCTATTTTGGCAGCGGGAGAAGGATTCGAACCCTCACATACGGAGTCAGAGTCCGCTGTGCTACCTTTACACAATCCCGCTAAACGCAAGAGTTATTATACCGAAGATTTCGGGTTTGTCAAGGTTTTTTTCCACGCTTTGTGAGAAACTTTTATCGCTGCTCCCATTTTTCCACAAGCCGGTGCAGAGCCTCGGCTCGGTGGCTGATCCGGTTCTTCTCTTCGGGGCTGATTTGGGCGGCGGTGCAACCGTGATCCGGCAGGTAAAACAGAGGATCGTAGCCGAAGCCGTTGGAGCCGGCCTCCTCGTGAGCGATCAGTCCGTATAGGTAGCCTTCCGCTTCCAGCATGCTGCCGTCGGGCAGGGCAAGGGCCATGGCGCAGGTGTAGTGCGCGTCCCGATCCTCACAGCCGTCCAGCTTTTCCAGCAGCAGCCGGTTGTTGGCCGGGTCGTCCCCGTGGCGGCCGCAGAAGCGGGCCGAATAGATCCCGGGAGCGCCGTCCAGCGCGTCCACGCACAGGCCGCTGTCGTCTGCCAGCGCGCAGCAGCCGGAGATCTCCATGATCTCACGGGCCTTTTTCCGGGCGTTCTCCATAAAGGTACTTCCGTCCTCAATGGTCTCGTGGTCGATGCCCGCTTCCCGCATGGAGAGGATCTCTTCAAAATAATCACCCAGGATGGCTTTGATCTCGATCAGCTTGTGGGCGTTGTTGGATGCAATGATCAGCTTCATATCTTTTCCTCGCTTGCAAATGTTCTGCTCAGAGGGTAACACGGAAAAACGTGCTATGTCAAGGATTGCTTGACAAGCATCTGCAGGAACTTTATAATTGTTCCATCGTCATATGAACCGACAGAGTAGGAACAGCGCGCTGGCCATAGGCCTGAAGTGACGTGGAATGGGAAGTTGTCCACGGACGAAACACTTGTTGTGCGGTGCTGTTTCCGCTTCCGCTGCCACCTGAGAGCGCCGCTCCCTTCGTGGCAACCGTCACGAAAGGAGTATTTTTATGCCGAAAATCACCACGAAAAATCTGACCACCATGGCGCTGCTGATCGCCCTGGAGATCATACTGTCACGATTTTTATCCCTGAGCGCGTGGAATACCAAGATCGGTTTCAGCTTCGTACCGGTCGTGATCGCGGCGATCCTGTTGGGCCCGGTCTATGCGGGGATCGTGGGCGCCCTGGCGGACTTCGTCGGTGCGATCCTGTTTCCCATCGGGGCGTATTTCCCCGGTTTTACCCTGACCGCGTTTTTGACGGGAATGGTCTTCGGCCTGTTCCTGTATAAGCAGCAGAGCCTGCCGCGGATTCTGGGCGCGGTGGCGGTGAATCAGTTCATTCTGAGCCTGCTGCTCAACACGCTGTGGATCTCCGTTCTGTACGGCTCGCCCTTCGGGCCGCTGCTGGTGACGCGCCTGGTCCAGAGCGGGATCTTGACGGTAGTGCAGATCGTGGTCATCGAGCTGATTGTGAAAGCTCTGCCGCGCTTGAGAAGAGGGTTTTCCACATGACCAAACAGGAACAGCGAAAGATAGCCGTCGCCGCCCGAGCGGCTATGACAGCGCAGGAACGCACGGATGCCAATGCCGTGATCTGTCAAAAGCTGATGGCCCTGCCCGAGCTGCTGGAGGCGAAATGCGTGTTCAGCTACCGGGCTATGGCGGAGGAAGTGGATCTGACACCTCTCCACGACTGGCTGCGGGAGCGGGGGATCGCCCTGGTTTTTCCTGTGAGCCTGCCACACGGGGTCATGGAGGCTCGGGAACCGGCGGAATGGAAGCAGGGGACCTTTGGCATTTGGGAGCCGGATCGGGCCGTTTCGCGGCTCACAGCGCCCCAGGAGATCGATTTGGTGCTGACACCCTGCGTGGCCTTCGACAGCGAAAATCGGCGTCTGGGCCACGGAGGCGGCTACTATGACCGCTATTTGCCCCAGTGCTCCGATGCGATCACCGTGTGCACCGCCTTTGAGGCCCAGCGCTTGGACAGCGTTGTCTGCGACGAGTATGATCGGGTCATGGACATCGTAGTCACAGAGCGGGGTGTTTTCCGAAAACCTTAAACCCAGATACAGTACAGAGCCCGGCGGGAATCTCCGCTGGGCTCTGTTTTCATATGTCGTTGTGTACGATGTCGATCTGGCAGGCCTGCATGGCTGCCAGCGCGTTTTGATGACTGGCCGGGGTGACGCCGGCACAGCAGGCGGCGTCCACAAGGATGGGCACCTCCGGGAGCTGGGCCTTGACCAGCAGCGCATTGGAGATCACACAGATGTCGGTGCACAGGCCGATGAGAGTGACCTGGCGGATCGGCTCCTTTTCATTGGCCTCGGCCAACAGCTCCGCCAACCGGGTGGAGCCAAAGCTGGGCTTATCCACAACAGTCCGCCCCTGGGCATAGTCCTTCAGCTGGGGCACGATCTCCCAGCCGGGTGTGCCCTGGACGCAGTGGACCACCGGCAGCTTCCTGCCCTCTTGGGTGTCCAGATAATTCGCCTGGTGGGTGTCCCGGGTGAAGTAGATCTGCTCGCCCCGGGCGATGGCTTCGTCGATACGCGCCGCCACAGCGGGGACGATCCGGACCGCCTCCGCGGTGCCCAGAGCGCCGTCAACGAAATCTGTCTGCATATCGATCACAAGTAGGATATCCTGCATGCCGCACCTCATTTCTCAGCGGTCCCGCGGGGGAATGATCTCGATCCAATAGCCGTCGGGATCCTCAATGAAGTAGATGCCCATGGAGGGATTCTCAAAGCAGATGCAGCCCATGGCCTCATGTTTGGCGTGGGCGGCTTCCATATCGGGTGTCTCCATGGCCAGATGGAACTCGCACTCGCCCAGGTCGTAGGGCTCCGTCCGGTCTACCAGATAGGTCAGCTCCAGCTGAAAACCGGTGACCCCGTCGCCCAGATAAACCAGGCGGAAGCTGCCGTCCTTGGCCAGCTTTTCCCGAACGGGCTTGAGGCCCAGAGCCTCATCATAAAACTTCAGGCTGCGTTCCAGATCCAGGACGTTGAAATTGAAATGGTTGAATGTAAACACGGCGTTCGCCTCCCGTTTTGAGCTGTGTCTATTATATCCTTTCTGCGGCTGTGCGGTCAAGTGTCAGAGGGGAGACATACGGCATAGACTGGGGGCAGGAGCGTGAAGAAAAATGGAAGTGTTACGGCTCCGGGATCTGAAAACAGGACAGCAGGCCAAAGTCCGCTCCATGGAATTGGATGGCAGTATGCGCCGCCGACTGCGGGATATCGGCCTTATCGAGGATACACCCGTGGAGTGCCTGGGCGTGAGCTCCGGCGGAAGTCCAAAGGCTTTCCTGATCCGTGGCATCGCTTTGGCACTGCGGGCTGAGGACAGCGGCGGTATCTGGGTTGAGAGGATATGAGCAAAGCGCGGGAGCGTCGGCAGGGAGGGCAAGGATGGGACTGACCAAGAACACCACGGGCAGAGCCGCCTTCAAAACGACGGAAAAAAGGGTCCGGGAAGACGGCGTCACGATCGCCCTGGCGGGCAATCCCAATGTGGGCAAAAGCAGCGTGTTCAACCGGCTTACCGGCAGCCGCCAGCATACAGGCAACTGGGCGGGCAAGACTGTGGTCAACGCCCGGGGAAGCTGCCGGAGCGAAAAACGGAACTATGACATGGTAGATATCCCGGGCACCTATTCACTGCTGGCCCGCTCGGCCGAGGAGGAAATAGCCCGGGATTTCATATGCTTCGGCGGTGCGGATGCGGTGGTGCTGGTCTGTGACGGGACCAACCTGCCCCGCAGTATGAACCTGCTGCTGCAGGTGATGGAAAGCACGCCGCGAGTGCTGCTGTGCGTCAATCTGATGGATGAAGTGCGGCGGAAAGGGATCCGACTGGATCTGCCGCTGCTGGCTGGACGGCTGGGGATCCCGGTGATCGGGATCAGCTCGCGGGAACAGATCAGCCGCGAACAGCTCCTGCAGGCTTTGGACGCCGTGGTGGATAAGCCGCCGGAGACGGTCTTTCAACCTGTCTACCCTGCGACGGTGGAGATGGCGGTTTCCCAACTGCTGCCTGTTGTGAGCCCGCTCTGCGGCGGCAAGCTCAGTCCCCGCTGGCTCAGCCTGCGGCTGCTGGAAGGGGACGAGAGCATCTTGGAACAGGCTGACAGATTCCTGGACGGTGCCATGTCTCAAAGCGTTGCGCTGCGGGAGGAACAGTCTCGGCAGCGCGCCTACCTGAAGGAACAGGGACTGGACAGTGATTCCTTGTCGGATCTGCTGGCAGAGACATTGGTGCGGGCAGGGGAGAAGCTGTGCCGAGGCGTGATCAGCGCCCCGGAACAGGGTTACAGCGACCGGGACCGGCGGATCGATCACCTGGTCACCGGACGTTGGGCGGGCTATCCTTTGATGCTCCTGCTGCTGGCACTGGTGTTGTACATCACCATCGCCGGGGCAAACTACTTATCGGATGGACTGGCGGCCCTGCTGTTTTCAATGGGGGAGAAACTGGATACGCTGTTTCTCCTGCTGATGGCCCCTGCTTGGCTGCGTGGGCTGCTTGTCGATGGCGCGTATAGAGTGCTGGCCTGGGTGGTGTCGGTAATGCTTCCGCCTATGGCAATCTTTTTCCCTTTGTTCACGCTTCTGGAAGATCTGGGCTATCTGCCCCGGGTGGCTTTCAATTTGGACCGGCCGTTCCAGCGCTGCGGCGCCTGCGGGAAAATGGGACTCACCATGTGTATGGGCTTTGGCTGCAACGCCGCGGGTGTGGTTGGCTGCCGAATCATCGACTCGGAGCGGGAACGGCTGCTGGCCGTTCTGACCAACAGTCTCGTGCCCTGCAACGGGCGCTTCCCCATGCTGATCACAGTGCTGAGCATGTTCTTCACCGCGGCGGCTGCCGATGGTTGGAATACGCTGCTGTGCGCCCTGCTGCTAACGGGACTGATCCTTGTAAGTGTGCTGTGTACGCTCCTGGCATCACGGCTGTTGACGGCAACGGTCTTGAAAGGGAAGCCCTCCTCCTTCGTGCTGGAGCTGCCGCCTTACCGCAGGCCGCAGATCGGCAGCGTGCTTCTGCACTCGCTCCTGGACCGGACCCTGTTCGTGTTGGGACGGGCGGCGGCTGTGGCGCTGCCTGCGGGGATGCTGCTTTGGATTATGGCCAACATACAGATGGACGGGATCAGCCTGATGGCCCGTTGTGCTGCGCTTCTGGATCCGCTTGGGCGTTTTGTCGGCATGGACGGCGTGATCCTACTGGCCTTTCTATTGGGGCTGCCCGCCAATGAGACGGTGCTGCCCATCATCCTGATGGCCTATACTGCCCAGGGAAGCCTGCAGCAGTTGGGGGCATTGTCCGATATCCGGCTGCTGCTGGTGCAAAACGGTTGGACCGGAGTCACGGCTCTCTGCGTCCTGCTGTTTACCCTGCTGCACTGGCCCTGTTCCACCACACTGCTGACCATCCGCCGGGAAGCAGGGAGCTGGAAATGGGCGGGGCTTGCGGCGCTGATTCCCACTCTTGGCGGCTTGACAGCCTGTACGCTGGTCGCCGCAACGGCCAGCCTCCTGGGGATATAAGAATACGCCGCCCGGTCACCCGGGCGGCGTGTGTACTTGAGTCAGATATTCACGTTGAACTGGTACCGTTCCTGTGTCAGGGGCTTGAGCTTGTCATAGAACAGCAGATAGCTGATCTCATGATAGGGCTGGTACCAGACGCGCACGATGTAGCCCAGGAAGGGGATCCCGGAGAGGATGATGTAACCGAGAAAGCTCAGATCCAGGACGAAAAGCTGTCCCTTATAGCCCCTGGTCATCTGTTTGCTGGCGCGGATGCAGTCCATGATGGAATAGTCCGGGTGCTCCAGCATGATGTAGGGGGCCATGCTGTAGCGGTAAGCCGCGACAATGCCGGGGAAGAAGAACAGCAGGGACCAGAGCGCGATGAACACACCCATGACCAGACGAAGAATGACCAGGCGGATGTTGGGGCCGAAGCCGTCCAGCAGATTGCCGTATACCGCGCCCAGGCCGCGGACGGTATTGAAGATATAAACGGTAAAGCCTACGCCGATAAACAGTTCCATGATCTCCAGAGCAGTGGCGATCAGCTGCGCTCCGGTGGAGGGCTGCATCTCATTGAGGGCGGACAGAGCATAGTTCACACTGCCCTCATTCATGTACTGCATGTACCGGGCAAACTGCTCGTAGGAGACGCCGGTGAGCTTTGACGAGAGATAGCTGCACAGCGCTGTAACAGCGACAAAAATGATGCTGGCATAGATGACTTTCCGGTTGGACTGGCGGATGATCTCGCGGGCCTGCCGCTTCAATTCGGGGCGTTTCATTTTCATGGCGATCTCCTGCAATCGAAAGAAAAATATAGGGCTGTTGACCACAAACAATATAGCATTCGGGGCACGATAAGTAAAGAAAAAATAAACTGGTTTTTTACAAAAACTTCTTGACAAGCAGGGGTGTCGGTGCTATTATTATCAAGCATTCCAAATGTGCGCGAGTGGTGGAATTGGCAGACTCGCTAGATTCAGGTTCTAGTGCTCACTCCGGGCGTGCGGGTTCAAGTCCCGCCTCGCGCACCAAGAAGAGACCCCAGGAAACATCGAGTTCCTGGGGTTTTTCCTTGTTTTTACGCCACTTTCGAACTTTCAAGGTTGCAATTAATCTTTTAGCTTTGAATGCCAAAATGCACACGAGCAAGCAAAAAATGCACACGAAAATGCACACGGATTTCAGCTCTGCTTAAACAGCTCCTCCATGTGCTCATCAATCACATCTGCAAACTGATCCTCTTTATCTCGCATCGTATGCTGATACACCGTCTTGAGCATGTTATCGGTCGCATGGCCCATTCGTCGCATGGCGTATTTATCTGGAACCCCAAGTGAATGAGCCTCTGATGCTGCGAAGTGCCTGAGATCATGGAAGCGACAAGGCTTTACTCCAGCTTTCTCACAGATGCGGATAAAGTTCTCATAAATAGCGCTTGCGGACATCGGGCAGATATAATCGGTTGGATTAATCTTCGGGAATCGGTGATTATATTCATCCGTAATCAGATGTGCGATTGTTTCTGGAAGCTTGATGTATCTGTCACCAGAAACGGTCTTCGTACCTTTCTCCACAGGGCCATTAGTTCCTTTTACAATTGCCCTCTGAATATGAAGACGCCCGTCTTGAATATCACTGAACTTCAGCCCTTTAATCTCCGATTGTCTCAGCCCAAGCCATGAGGCCAAAAGAATAGGCAGCTCATAAGGAGATCCCTTAGAAGCTGCCCAAACTTTTTTCATCTCTTCTTCTGAGAATATCCTTACTTCCTGAGGCTTTTTCTGTGGAAGTTTCGGATTTGAGATGAAATTCGGTCTGAATTCTTTTAACATTGCGCTCAGAAGCCCATGCGCGTTCTTGATAGTCTTTGCGCTTTTGCCGGATGCCTGATCCGCACTGATTGCCTGCTGAATATCCAGAGGGGTTAATTCAGTAAGATTGATGTCCATAAGACTTTGAAGGTGGTTTTTCCGAATTGTCTTGTAGCCTCGCACAGTCGATGGCGACAGGACTTTTTCCTTAGCATCAATATACTTATCAATAGCTTTGCCAACCGTCAAAACACTCTTTTTCTCTACTTGGAAGCCTGCATAGAGTCTTTTTGCAGCATTCTCAGCATCTTTTTTAGTAGCTCCTGTGCAAGAATATCGTTTCCCTTCGATCTGAAGCTGAACTCTCCAGTTCCCAGAAGGGAGCTTCTTAGCTTTTGGCGTCTTCATCAGTCTTTATACCTCCAGGTATTATCGAAGGTTGCAGGTCCGAAATCACTCTTCAGATAAAGTCCGTGATCTGTAAATTCGGTCCAGCAATACTCATAGCCGCAGGGACGTACAGGGTTATCATAAAAATCATCAATAACTCTTTTGGCAATCTGATAGTTTTCTGCCGTCACTTGATTATTCTCAAAGAATCCAACCCATTGGTTTTCCTGCCTAATCGCCTCTTCAAGCGTTGAGCAGGTAAATGTTGGATTGAGAACACGATTCAACGGGCATTGTGCATATGTAATTAGGTCATTCGTTGAATATCCGCGATTTTTCACGAATCCATTGATGCCTTCAAGAAATTTTGCCATCAGGTTGTATTCAGCTTCTCTTCTGGCCGCCTCGGAATTCTGGGCAGCAAGTAATGCCGCCTGCTCTTCCTGAACCTTGAGCTCCTGCTCGGCATAGAAGGTCTCAAGACGAAGCTCATATTCGGCAGAAGCCCGTTTTGTCGCATTGACATCCAATCTCCACCAAACAAGGCTAAAAGCCAAGGCAATAAGACAGGCGGCCATGAGGTAGTTATAAAATACGTTGAACCACGGGTACTTTTTCTGCAAAGCTCTGATCTCTGCTTCTCGTTTTGCGATAACTTCTCGCCAGATTTCTATATTCTCTTTTCTACGCCGCGCTCTCTCAAGCTTTTTGTTATCGGGCTGAACCTGTTTCCGGGTTACAATCAATGCCCTGCTCGGTGAATAGATTCTGACAGCTTCGTCCATGATTTGTGCTCCTTTCAGTTTTACAAATAAAAATAAGGTGAAGTTGAGAGAAATAAAAAGAGCCGATGTTACTCGACTCTCTTCCTTTCTGAACTCAGCATCCACCTCCTTCATTAAGACGGCTGTATTTTTTGCGAGGTTTTCAGAAAATTTCCTTCCAGGAAAAAATATAAGGATTGTAAATTAAATCGAGCGGAGGATTTTACACATAGGTGACCTCCGCTCTTTATCCTAAGAGACCCGAGATTCACGAATCGTCGTTAAATTCCATTCTTCCATTTTGAATTGAAACCCGTTTATGGAACAATGTTTCAAATAATGTGATAAGACCAACGCGCTGATCCTTTGTGAGTATTTTATAAAAGCTGCCCATCCAGCTTCGAAACATTTCTTCAATACTTTCATAAGGCAATTCACCGGATTCTACCTTCAAAGCTAATCTTTTCAGTTTTCTTCGCATCGCCGTAACTTTCTTCGGCGTAAGTCTTTTGGAGATTCTGCCGTCCGGCATGATCTTGTACTTCACCTGTAAGAATGTAAACACATGATCAAATCGAACAATACGGGTCTTCTTTTCATTGATGTGAATTCCGAGTTCTTTGGCAATCTTACGAATATTTTCCAACAGATCAAGAAGCTCATCTTTGCTTTGACTGATGAGATAGAAGTCATCCATATATCGTCCGTAGTATTTTTGCGATTGAACATACTTTATGTAGGTATCAATTCGGTTCGGATAATAAATACCGATGACTTGTGACAGCTGATCTCCAATATTCACGGATTTCTTCATCCATTTTTCACCGGTTTTCAGCTCTTCGGGAATATTGCGATACTCAAGTTTATTGAATGTTGTTTCAAGACACATTGAGTATTCATCATCATTCATGTATGACACATCAATTTCGAATCCCTCGAATATGATGTCGAGCAGCCATGCTACAAATTCATCGTCATCAACAAGTTTTAAAAGCTCCCGTTTGGCGATCTCATGAATAATATTGTCATAGAACTTTGAAAAATCTCCGAATAGAATCCAACCATCAAGTCTATGTTCCTCGTAGAATTTATGTAGATGAATCTCAAAGCGCTTTCTTTGAAATGAGATTCCTCGGCCTTTTACAGATGCACCATTATCATAAATAATATGACGCCTAACTTCAGGCATCAGAACGTCATCGCAAAGAACATGTCGAATGATTCTATCTGGTAATGGAATACTCGTGATTGGACGCATCTTGCCTCGTTCGGACATCATGAATTCCGTAACTTGGCCGTTTTTAAGCGTACGATTTAATAAATCATCTTGGATATCAAAGAGATATGGAAGGAAGTTCAGCATGAATCGCTGAATGGTTTCCTTCCATTTGCTCCCTTTGATTAAGGCTTTATAAGCCTTATATAAATTGTTGGCATCGCAGACAAGTTCTTCGTAAGTCATAAAATATTCACCGTTATAACAATACTTACCGTAGTAAATTGTTTCAGGCTTTGGTATTGATCCATAAAAATGCTTGAAGTCGGCTACTGTCACAACTCCGGACTCTTTAATGATATTCTTCAAAATATCAAGCGCAACATTGGCGTCATGATCGGAGTCAAAGTAGTGATTTTGAATGAATTGCTGCGTAGTTACAGCAGGTACTTCATCTTCGGCTTTGGGTTCTCCGCCCACAAGGGGCGGGCATTTGATGGAGAAGACCGGACGAACCCCATGAGAGAAGGAAGCGGAGTAGCAGAGCGCAAACCCGTGGGAGGCCACATTGGCGAAGAGAGACGCCGAAATTTTAACCGTATTCTGAAGCCATCCCCATTCATACGGCTCGTCCTCTCGCAGTGCGATTCGGTTCTTTCGATCCTTCATCAGCTCCCACTGCTCAGCATCGTCAAGATCATAGAAATCGGGGTCGATTGCTCCAAAGAATTCGCATACGGTAGGAATTCGGACAATATCGCCATTCTGATCAGGAACCAGAATATCACGAATGAAATCGAAGTTCGAATCAGTCTGGAAATCAGAGATGAGTTCTTCTCGAAGATCTGACTCAGGATATCCACCGCGATTGTAGCCATCATGATTCATTTCATAAGGTTTATCCAGATACTGATCAAGCATGAAGATGGCTTTATCACCATTCATTTTCTGACAGGTTGCAGTATACTTTCCGCAGGTAATCTGATCGCCAATCTGAAGGGGATTCTCTTCGGTAATTGCGAGGTCGAGTTTGATAGTTCTTTTAATAATCATATTATTTGTGCTCCTTCCAATTACACCAGCCCTGTTCGAACCAAGTACAGGACTTAAATTTTAATAAAACGAGAATTTTTTCAAACCAGTTCATGCTATGAGCAAGGGACTTCCAGTTTTTCCAGGCTTTATAACGCCTAATAGGGTGAATCACGTTGACTCCTCCTTGGAGAACAACATAGAATAAGTTTCATGGTCAATGAAGGCTTTGTGCTGATTAGCGATTTCTTCACCAAACAGCTTAATAGCGGACTTTCTGCGAATAACACTCCATGAGCCGGTAGGATATAACCCCTCCTGAATCGGCGGTTGATTAGGTCTGTTTGGACTCTGCGAGACTTCCATAAGCGTCATGCCCTTCGCCATCAGTTTTTCACACTTTTCACATGGCTGATAATCAAGGATCATATGCTTTGGAGCCTCTATGTCCTCTTGGCCTTTACCGATTTTGCCCATCAGAGCAATTTCATTTTTCTCCTTACCACACCAAAAGCAGATAGGGATAGTTGGATTGACGCCATACTTTTTAGATAATCTGATTTTGCTCAAAAAAATATCACACTCCTTTTCTTGATGGATTTTGTCTTCGATCTCTTGGCTTTTTCCACTGCCAGTTATCAAGCCAAACTTCTTCAATTAGGTATTCTGCGGTCTCCGCTGCCTGAATGAAGGCAAATGATAATTCCTTGTTCTTCATGTCGCAGGCATAACGCTTCATTTTGTCACTGAAATTCTGTAAAACTTCTAACGGCGTAACATTAAATGGGATATCTTTGCTTTCAATTAATTCTCGAATAATTCTTCTGCAAGCGACCTTCGCATATGAATTATCCAGAAACTTTTGAGAATTAATGATTGGATGTATCCATTCCAGCTTGTCCAGATAGGTTTGCGTCATTTCAATGGCTTCGTCGATGCTCAATTCCTTACTCAACTCCCTTCATAAAATGTAAAAAAAAAGAAATGAGAGCCCCTGCAAATTTCTTCGCAGAGACTCTCAAGCCTCCTTTCTGCTTCCATTAATAGAACTGAAAAAGTTGCGAGATCAGAAATAATCTTCCCATGGCTCTCGTGATAAAGGCTTCATCCTGAGTGCCCACATAAGTTTTCTCACCTGATAAATAGGGAAGTTTTCTTCTGTCGCATGTTCTAAAAAGAATTCATGAAAACGAGAAGAAAGATATATGTCATTTGCCAGTCCTGGATTCACAGCTTTCCATTGACAAGCTTTCTTATCTATATCAAAATACTGCTGGACAACTATAATTCCTCTTTCACGTTCAAAATATAGTGTTCCGGACTGAAAGACCGGATGTTTAAGAGTGACTACTTCACCATACACAGGTACAATGATCTGGGGCGGTTCATAATAGTATTTCATGTAATCTCCTGAAAAAATATAAGAATTGCCAGCTTCGAACTGGCGTCTCTCGGATTCCATAATCTCCGAGCGTTCTACCATTGAACTATTCGTGGTGGTTCAGTATCTCAACTGTCGCCTGGCATAACCCAGCGAAACCCCTCTTCTCATTATAAGAGCAGTAAAACCTGCGAAAAAAGAAAGTGGAGCCGCCAAATATAACGACCCCACAGACCTTTAAATCACATTCTTTAACAGAGTGGTCAACTGATCTTTTGTGAGTTTTACGTTCAGATTCACATGAACTTCTGCATCCCGCTCATCGAATGCAATGGTGATCGGATCATTGAATATAATTCCCGGCTTAAATCCGAGTTTCTTTGCAATAACCGAACTGATGATTCGCGAGAGAATGTTTCTCATAAAATCCGTTCTGATACTCATTTCATCCATTGATTGTGCTCCTCCTTTAAGATTGGATTCCATTAAAAGACTTGTAAAATATGCGATAAAAGAAGACCACCGTATTCCAGTGGCCTCCTCCTGACTCAGGATTTGCTCGCTCGATCAGCAATCTTCGCGAACGGCAGAACTATTGCCAGCACTAATGCTGCCAGCAGAAGGTCCGTAGCCGTATCTCTGAGCTCTTGCATACTCACTAAGCTATCACCTCCATTAAGGGGCTTGTAAAACTTGCGAAAAAGAGATAAGGACCGTAAATATCACGATTCTTATCTCTTCGTCCCTTAAACCTTCGGCGGTTTAATGATCAGTGACCAGGCTTTGCTGCTTAGAATCTTCGATTCTTCCAGCTTTCCGGTAAACATGATGCCGACAAGCATGACGAGGCCCTGAAAAGCAATTTCAATTAGTCTCCAAACTGCTTGCTGCTTAGATACTCGTCCCTGATTGCGCTCTTTCGCTCGCTCAATATCCGCTTCGATCTCCCTCATTCGATCTTCTACTTCTATTTTGTGCTCACGCTCAAGCTCATCACTGCACGATTTATCATGCTTCATAATCAGTTCGGACAGTTCTTTGAACTGCTTCATTGTGGCTCCGTATTCATCATTTGACGGGACCAATTTACTCAGATGCTGGTAGATTCGTTTCCATTCTTCTACTAACATATCATGATCCATTGATTGTGCTCCTCCTTAAAAATTATGGGTTCCACTATAAGGGACGTAAATTGTGCGAGTCATTTATTATTCAGATCTGCAAAGATCTTGTCCATGCGCTTCTTTTCACGCCGTTTAGCACGGTTCTTCGCTGCCTGATAGAACTTTTTCTGTTGCTTTGTCTTTTGAGGTAGTTTTCGATAGTCTTCCAACTCGATTTTCCGGTTTCGATCATGGCTATATATGTAATTAACTATCCTATCAAAATCAGAAGTCGGCGATACATCAGATTGTCGGTGAAACGCTGTGTGAAACTGTTTCTTAATCGGTCGATTTGGATTCCACCAGCTATGATTTTGATGATATAGGATAAACTGCTGGATGCGTCGATCAAATACGAGTTTCCAAACTCCAACATCAGTCATCAAATACAAAGCATTCGTCTCTGCATCCCAGTAGCATTTCATGCCTTTCTCGTATTTATGGCGATTCTGACGCTTCTTAAAAATCTTCGCATAGCCTTTTATTCCGCCACAGTATTTACATTCGCAGAATGTTGGTTCTTTGAGTGCCCGATTAATATTAATCGATGCAAGATTTGTCGATCGGATCTGCTTCAGATACGGGCACCCAGGCTTATGAAAAACTTTAACCTTCAGACTTTTGCTATAGATCACTCTCATTGTTTTCCCTTCTTTCTGCTGACAAATAAAAAAAGAGCCGTCCATTTCTGAACGACTCTGTGAAAATATAACTTAGCCGCGCCTTCTGGACAGCTCCCAGAAAAACTTTCGATAGTAATACCAAAAGTCTGCCTGATCTGGGGAGAGGCGAGGCTTAATTCCGAGTATGACATATTCAAAAATATCACGCTCGTAGTCCTCGCATACGTCATGGCATACTTCGCGCACTAATGTCATTTTATATGCCAAATCCGCTCTCCGAATTCCGTCTCTTGAAGTCGTGTCGCCTTCATTTGAGTTACTTTCTTCCGGCCATCCGTCGCTAAGAGAATATAAATATTCCCATTCAGGATACTGACGGCAAAAATGCTTCAACTCATAAAAGCGATGCTTACTGATATTGTATTCAGTTGTCATCATGAGCACCTATCGGAAGACCAAGAATATAACGAATATTCTCATTGGAAGCATTGGCGATTCTGAGACAACCACACAGAACATCAAGTGGCATTTTCTCGAATGAATCTAATCGGTTCCTATATCGCCAAAGAGTTGATGGATTGCAACCAACCTTCTCGGCAATATAACTGATTGACTTCCGATTTTTCCTTAAGAACTCATGTACGATGGAGTCAAAACGATCCATCTGTTTCTTCGTAACGTACATTCGACAATCTCCTTTAAAGATTATTAGATTGTCGGCCGACTGTGCGAAGTATAACAGATTTATTGGGGTTTCTCAATATTGTTTGTAAACGCTTTGTTACTTTTAGGCAAGCCTCTTGCTTTAATGCAAAAATCGTGCTAAAGTGCTTTCCAAAGATTAATTGCACAGCTGAAATTTTGCTGTGAAACATGTCCAAAAAGGCAAAAAATAAAGAAAGTGCACACAAAAATGCACACGAGATCCGTGAAAGCCTTGATTTTGTTGGATTTTCAGGGGTTCTCGTTAGGGGTTCAAGTCCCGCCTCGCGCACCATCGAAACGGTCATCCCGAAAGGGGTGGCCGTTTTGCTTTATGCGTTGAAAAGTAAAACTCGACCAATTTTTTCCTTTTTCTTGCGGGAATCGAACTGCTCTGTTATAATCAAAACAGAGGTTTTAATCGTAATATTTTTTTAGGGGGAAAGAGTATGGTCGACAGAATCGACGCTGTAGTCAACGCCATAAGCGGCGTGCTGTACAAGCCCTACATCGTGCCGCTGATCCTGATCGCGGCGGGCCTGTATCTGACCATCCGCATGGGCCTCATCCAGTTCAAGCTGTTTGGGGAATCCATCCGCGTGGTCAGTGAAAAACCCGTAAACCTGGGTTCCACATCTTCCTTCGGCGCACTGATGGTCTCCACAGCGTCCCGCGTGGGCACCGGCAACATCATGGGCGTCTCCACCGCCATCTGCCTGGGCGGCGCAGGGGCCATTTTCTGGATGTGGATCACGGCCATTTTGGGCGGCGCGTCGGCTTTCGTGGAGTCCACGCTGGCGCAGATCTATAAAAAGCGGGACAGCGACGGCAGCAGCTACGGCGGCCCGTCCTATTACATTCAGGACGCGCTGGGGCAGCGCTGGCTGGGTGTCGTCTTCGCTATCGTGCTGATCCTCACCTATGTGGTGGGATATAATATGCTGGCCGCTTACAATACCCAGGATACTTTCTCCGCTTTCTCCTTCTACGGGCGGGGGACCTCCTATGTGGTGGGCCTGATCCTGGCGGTGCTGTTCGGCGCCTGTGTGTTGGGCGGCGCCAAGCGGCTGACCAATGTCACGGAGGTGCTGGTCCCGGTGATGGGCGTGCTGTATATCATCGTTTCTCTGGCGGTGGTGATCATGCACATCGGCAGCCTACCGGCGGTGTTCGGTGCCATCTTCCGTTCCGCTTTTGATCTAAAGGCGATCTTTGGCGGCTTTACAGGCTCCTGTGTCATGTGGGGGCTCAAACGCGGCCTGTACTCCAATGAAGCTGGTATGGGCTCCGCACCCAACGCGGCTGCAGCAGCCGACGTTTCCCATCCGGTCAAGCAGGGTCTGGTACAGATGCTGTCCGTTTTTATCGATACTCTGCTGATTTGCTCCGCCACGGCGTTCATGTGCCTGTTCTCCGGTGTGGAGCCCA
Organism: Oscillospiraceae bacterium; assembly: GCA_017470325.1. The sequence continues at coordinate 9,015 of JAFUES010000047.1, read as the reverse complement.
CGGCGGACGCTGCGGGCGCGGCCTATGTGCAGGCTTCTACTCGGGCGGCCCTGGGCGGCTTTGGGCCGATCTTTATGACGGTGGCTGTGTGCCTGTTCGCGTTTACGACCCTGCTGGGCAACTACTACTATACCGAGGGTTGCCTGCGCTTCATGATGGGCCGCGAGCCCAGCAAGGGCTTTATGACGGCCTTCCGTCTGTGCGCGACGGTGCTGGTGTTCCTGGGCGCGGTGATCTCCGCCGGCCTTGCCTGGGATACGGCGGATCTGCTGCAGGCGCTGATGGTCATTATCAATGTGCCTGCGATCCTGATCCTGTCCCGGCATGCATTCCGGGCGCTGAAGGATTATGAGCAGCAGCGCAAGGCGGGGAAAAACCCGGTTTATAACGCGCCGGCCAACGGTGTGGACGGCACCGATTTCTGGCAGGGCTGAGACCATGCAGCGAGATAGGAAAAGCCGGGGCTTGGCCCCGGCTTTTCCATGCGATTTTGCTTGTAATCAACTGTTCGGCGTGATAAAATTAATTTATTATTCTGATCACTGGAGGTGGGTTCGTTGGGTGAAGAAGAACTGCAGGAAGCCCTGGACTATGAGGCGATACAGGAAAAACGCACCGACGAGCTGACCGAACTGCTGGACAGCCGGGACATGAAGCAGCTGCAGCGGCGAATGGAGGAAATGAACGAGTTCGACGTTGCGGAATTTTTGACCGAGATCGAGGACAACCGCATGCCTATGGTCTTCCGTCTCCTGTCCAAGGAGATGGCGGCGGGGGTGTTTTCCCACATGGAGGCGCCCGAGCAGGAGCGGATCATCAACTCCATCACGGACTCGGAACTGGCGGGCATCGTGGAAGAGATGTTCGTGGACGACGCGGTGGACATGATGGAGGAGCTTCCGGCCAACGTGGTCAAGCGTGTCATGCGCACCGCCACACCGGAGACCCGAGCCCTCATTAACCAGTATCTCCACTATCCCGACAATTCCGCGGGCACGATCATGACCTCGGAGTTCGTGGATCTGAAAAAGTACATGAGCGTGAAGGAGTCCTTTGCCCGGATCCGGCGCATCGGTGAGGACAAGGAGACCATCTACGTCTGCTTTGTCACTTCCGCCGACCGGCATCTGGACGGCGTCGTCACGGTCAAGGATCTGCTGCTGGCAGACCCCGACACGGTGGTCGAGGACCTGATGGACCGCAACGTGATCTTCGCCACCACCACGGAGGACCAGGAGAGCGTGTCGGAGAAGTTCTCAGACTATGACCTGCTGGCTATGCCCGTGGTGGATATGGAAGGCCGCCTGGTGGGCATCGTCACGGTCGACGACATCATCGACGTCATGGAGCAGGAGGCCACGGAGGACTTCGAAAGGATGGCCGGTATGACGCCGTCCGACAAGCCCTACTCCCGTACGGGCCCGGTGGAGATGTGGAAAAACCGCATCCCCTGGCTCATGTTCCTGATGCTTTCAGCCACCTTTACCAGTATGATCCTCACCAGTTTTGAGGAGCGGCTTGCCGTTGTGGCGGGGCTGATCCCTTTTATCCCCATGCTCATGGGTACCGGCGGCAACTCCGGCGCCCAGTCCGCGACGGCGGTCATCCGAAGCCTTTCTCTGGGAGACACGGAGCCGCGGGACGCCCTGCGGGTGCTGTGGAAGGAGTGGCGCACGGCCGCGCTTTGCGGCCTGACCCTGGCGGTCGTCAATTTCTTCAAGATGCTGCTGCTGGACGGGATGCTGCTCAGAAATGACAATGTGACGGTGGCTGTGGCGGCCACGGTCAGTCTGTCCATCGTGTTCATCGTCATGTTCGCCAAGCTGGTGGGCAGCCTGCTGCCCATTGGGGCGGAGAAGATCGGCCTGGACCCGGCGGTCATGGCCAATCCCCTGATCTCTACCCTCACAGACGCGGTGTCGCTGCTGATCTATATTTATATCGCAAAGCTGATCCTGCACATTTAGGAGACCCTTTTCCATGGAATTCGTAACTTTGATCGAAAAAATGGCCATTTTTGTGGTCATGATGGTGGTGGGCTATATCTGTTCCCGCAGGGGTGTCACGGATAAAGCCTACACCAGGACTACCAGCAATCTGGTCATCAACGTCTTCATGTTCGCTACCATCCTGAAGTCCGCACTGAGCACGGAAAGTGAGCTGCGCCTTGCGGACCTGGCGGTGAGCTTTCTGGTTTTGAGCCTGACCATCGTGTTTTGCTTTGTGGTGGGCCGGGCTGCGACGAAGCTGTTTCGGATCGACAGGGATCACGCGGTGCTGTTCGAGCTGCTGATCGCCGTCAGCAATACCATGTTCATCGGCGTGCCGGTGGCCCAGGAGATCCTGGGGTCCATGTCGGTGTTTTATATTTCCCTGTCCAACATCCCCTTCAATGTGCTGCTGTACAGCTATGGAATGTGGCTGCTGAAAGGCGGCGGGAGCGTGAAGTTCAATCCCCGGGACCTGTTGTCCTCACCGCTGATCGCCTCCGTGCTGGCGCTGCTGATCTTCCTGGTAAAGCCGCCCATCCCCGGTGTGCTGCGGGAACTGATCGACGCCATGTCCGGGGCCACGATGCCGCTGTCCATGTTCGTCATCGGCACGGCTCTGGGCAGTGTGAGCCTGGCAGACGCGTTCCGCAACAAAAAGCTGTACCTGTCAAGCTTTACCCGTTTGATCGTGGCGCCGCTTCTGGTGGCGCTGCTTACGCGGCTGTTCCCCCTGGACCCGGTGCTGCGGATGACCTGCATCATCATCGCCGCCTGCCCCAGTGCGGTGCTGGTCTCGGTGCTGTCCATCCAGTTCGATAAGGACTATATCTTTGCCTCCGAGGGCGTACTGCAGAGCACGGCCCTGTCCATGCTGACCATCCCGCTGATCGTATCACTTCTGGCTTAGGAGGTGCTGTCGTGCACATTCCCAGCGGCGCGAGCCAAACCATTGACATCCTGGACTTTGCGGACGCGCTGTCCCTGTCGGGACACAGCGGCGGCTACGATCCGGAGAAGTGGCTGTACGTGCCGGATTTTTACACGGAGTACCGTTACATATTGGGGACCCGGGGAGCAAATCCCCTGATCTGCATCGGCATCAACCCCTCCACTGCCGCCCCGGATGATCTGGACAACACTCTCAAATCCGTGTCCCGGATCGCTGCCGGCAACGGCTATGACAGCTGGATCATGTTCAACGTCTATGCCCAGCGGGCCACCCGACCGGACGACATGGACCGGGAGTTAAATCGGCGCCTGCATCACGAGAACATGCGTGCCTTTGAATATATCTTATCGCAGGTGGCGGAGGGAGGCTATACCCCGGCCATCTGGGCGGCCTGGGGAGCCATCATTGAGAAGCGGCCCTATCTGCCGGACTGTGTGCGGGAGATGGTGAGCCTGGGGGAGCGCTACGGCGGACACTGGCTCTGTGCTGGGAACTGCTCCAAGAAGGGACATCCCCACCACCCACTGTATCTGCGCAAGGATGAACGGACCAAGGACTTTGACATAGAAGGGTATCTGAATACATTATGAGCGAATCGATTTTCAAAGTAGCCGTGTGCCAGCTGCGCACGGAGCTGGACCGGGCGGAGACCATGGAGAAGGCCGCGCGCATGGTGCGCGAGGCAGCGGAAAACGGCGCGAAGATCGTGGTCCTGCCGGAGATGTACAACACGCCCTATGCGCCGGAGTATTTCCGGCAGGCGGCCTCTCAGGGACATGAGGACTCGGTGCGGCAGATGTCCGCCTGGGCCAGGGAAAACCAAGTTCTCCTGGTGGGAGGCTCCGTCCCAGAGACGGAGGACGGCAAGATGTACAACACCTGCTTCGTCTTCGATGAAAAAGGCAATCAGATCGCAAAGCACCGCAAGGTGCACCTGTTTGAGATCGACGTGCCCGGCATGCGTTTTTCTGAGAAGAAGAACTTCACCGAGGGCGATCAGATCACCACCTTTGAGACTCCCTACGGGACCATGGGCGTGGCGGTCTGCTTCGACGTCCGATTCCCGGAGCTGTTCCGGGCTATGGCCATGCGTGGGGCAAAGGTCATCTTCCTGCCGGCCCAGTTCAACATGCGCACCGGCCCCAGTCACTGGGAGATGCTGATGCGCTCCCGGGCCAATGACAATGAGGTGTTCCTGGTGGCGGCCTCCGCCGCCCGGTACGAGGGCTTCCACTATGTCTGCTGGGGACATTCCATGGTGGCCGATCCCTTCGGCGCCGTGGTCTGCGAGGCGGACGAGAAGGAACAGATCCTTTACTGCGACATCGACCTGGACCAGGTGGATCAGATCCGGGCTCAGCTGCCCACCTTCCTGCACCTGCGGCGGGATGTGTATACGGTGGCGGAGTGATGACGGCGCGGGAGGCCATCGCGGCCTATCAGCCCTGGAACGAGCAGGAGGAGAGGGATCAGGCTGTCATCCTGGACTTTCTGGACCGGTACCCGGACGCCTTTCTGCGCAGCAATCTGCTTGCGCATATGACGGCCTCCGCCTGGGTGGTCAATCCCCGGCGGAACAAGGTGCTGTTGGTCTATCACAAGCTGTACGACTCCTGGTCCTGGACCGGGGGCCATGCGGATGGAGAGACCGATCTGTTGGCGGTGGCGCTGCGGGAGGTCCGGGAGGAGACCGGCGTACAGAAGGTCCGGCCCGTTAGCCCGGAGATCTATTCTTTGGAGGTGCTGACCGTGGACGGCCACGAGAAGCACGGCGCCTATGTGCCCAGCCACCTGCACATGAACGTGACCTATTTGCTGGAGGCGGACGAGAGCGAGAGCCTGCGGATCTGCGAGGCGGAGAACAGCGGCGTCCGCTGGTTCGGCCTGGAGGAGGCGCTGGACGCCTCCACCGAGCCCTGGTTCGTGGAGCGGATCTATAAAAAGCTCAACGGGAAATTGAGCCAATACGAGTAAGACGCTGCAAGGAGCATCCTTGCAGCGTCTTACATTTGACGTTAAGTTTGTTTCATCCTGGCAGTATCAGCCGCCGAAGACGGCCAGCAGGAAGCCCGCGGCCACGGCGGAGCCGATGACGCCTGCCACGTTGGGACCCATAGCATGCATCAGCAGGAAATTGGAGGGGTTGGCCCGCTGGCCTTCCTTCTGGGAGACCCGCGCGGCCATGGGCACGGCGGAGACGCCGGCCGAGCCGATCAGCGGATTGATCTTCCCGCCGGAGAGCCTGTACATCAGCTTGCCCAGCAGCAGACCGCCCACGGTGGCAAACTCAAAGGCGATCAGACCCAGCACGATAATGAACAGGGTCTGGGGGGTCAGGAAGCGGTAGTACACCGCGGTGGCGCCCACAGAGGTGGACAGGAAGATGGTCACGATGTTCATCAGCGCATTCTGCGCCGTATCGCTGAGACGGTCGGTGAGACCGCACTCCTTGAAGAGGTTCCCCAGCATCAGGCAGCCCAGCAGCGGCGCCACAGAGGGCAGCAGCAGGCACACGAAGATGGTCACAATGATGGGGAACAGCACCTTCTGCGTTTTGCTGACCGGGCGCAGCTGCTCCATCTTGGTCTCCCGCTCCTCCTTGGTGGTCAGCAGCCGCATCACCGGCGGCTGGATCAGAGGGATCAGGGCCATGTAGGAGTAGGCCGCAATAGCGATGGGGGCCAGATAGTCCGGCGCCAGTTTAGAGGTCAGCCAGATGGCGGTGGGGCCGTCGGCACCGCCGATGATGCCGATGGAGGCGGCCACGTTGGGGTCAAAGCCGAAAATCCCGATGGCCATCAGGAACGCGGCAAAGATGCCCAGCTGGGCGGCGGCGCCCAGCAGCAGGCTCTTGGGGTTCGCGATCAGTGGACCGAAGTCCGTCATGGCACCCACGCCCATGAAGATCAGCGAGGGATAGATGCCGGACTTGACGCCGATGTACAGGATGTCCAGCAGACCGCCGTCGTGGACGATGTCCGTCAGGCGAAGCTGGCCCGCAATATAGGCGTCCCACAGCTCCGGATGATACATCTCCGAGCCGGGCAGATTGGTCAGCAGCATGCCGAAGGCGATGCCGATCAGCAGCAGCGGCTCAAATTTTTTCACAAGCCCCAGGTACAGCAGGACACAGGCCAACAGGATCATCACGATCTGCCGCCAATCGCTCAGCAGCATGTAGAAGCCCGAGGTCTGGCCCAGCCGGGACAGGGTTTCCAGTATACTCATGGGCAGGCCCTCAGATCACCAGCAGCGTGTCGCCAGTGGCGACCACGGCGCCCTTGCTGACGCTGATCTGCTTGACCACGCCGTCGCAGGGGGCGGCCACTTCGTTCTCCATCTTCATGGCCTCAATGATCACCAGCACATCGCCGGCCTTGACCGCCTGGCCCATGACAACGGGGATGCTGAGGATGTTGCCGGGCAGGGGAGAGGTCACAGGCGTCCCGACCACAGACTGGGCCGCAGGGGCCGGAACGGCAGCGGGTGCTGCCGCGGGCGCGGGGACCGCCATCGGAACAGGAGCGGTCACGGGAGCCGCGGGAACAGGAGATACAGCCTCATATTCATCCAGGACCATGGCCTCGCCGTGTTCGACTTCCACCTCATAGGTACGGCCCTGCAGCGTGATTTTATATTTCATGTGGGATCATTCTCCTTTACTTCACGGATGGACAGGAAGCGCAGCTCATTGAGGGGCAGCTGCAGCTCATCGGCCACAATGGCCATCAGCATGGCGGCGGTGCGGGGATCGGTGTCATAGAGCTTCAGCTCACCGGCGGAGCCGGGAGCCGGAACGGGAGCAGGGGCCGCCGCGGGCACAGGCGCTTCTACCGGAACAGGGGCGGTTTTCTTTTGACTGCGGTCCCCGACGGCGATCATGATCTTGATGATGACCATCAGCAGGATCAAAGCGAAGAAGACAACCAGCATGCCGGCCAGAGAATACAACAGTGCGTCAGAAAAGCTCATGGTCAGTCTCCAATCTTCTCAATGCTGTAGTTGCACTTTTTCTCTTCCGCAGCCCGGCGCTTTTCAAAGAAGTTCTCCGCCACCTGGGGGAAGGCGATGTAGCTGAGCACGTCCTCCTCACAGCGGGCGTCGTTACCCAGTTTGGCTTCCGCCTGCTGGAACACATCGGCGGGCAGGGTGTCGGCGTAGCGGCCCTCGATGGGCTTTTCTCCGGCCAGGATCTTGGCGCGGACCTCCGGATCGATGGGAGCGGGGGTCTTGCCGTATTCGCCGCGGCAGTAGGCCTTGATCTCCGCGCCTACGTTTTTATAGCGTTCCCCGGCCAGAACATTCTGCACGGCCTGGGTGCCCACCAGCTGGCTGGTGGGAGTGACCAGTGGGGGATAGCCCATGTCCTTGCGGACCCGGGGCGTCTCCAGCAGGGCCTCGTCAAACTTATCCAGGGCGCCCAGCATTTTCAGCTGGCTGAGCAGGTTGGAGAGCATGCCGCCGGGGATCTGATAGCTGAGACACTGGGTGTCGGTGGCCATGGAGATGGGATTGAGCGTGCCATCTGCCAAAAAGTCCGCCCGCATGGGCTTGAAGAAATCTGCCATCTGCCGCAGGCACTCGTCGTCCAGCGTGACCTCATAGCCCAACTCCTGCAGGGCGAAGGCCAGGGTTTCGGTGGCGGGCTGGGAAGTGCCGCCGGAAAAGGGAGAGATGGCCGTGTCGATCACGTCGGCCCCGGCCTCAATGCCCTTCAGATAGGTCATGAAGGCAAGCCCCGTGGTGCAGTGGGTGTGCAGCACCACCGGCAGGTCCACCGCATCCTTGATGGCGGCGACCAGGTCATAGGCACACTTGGGGGAGAGGATGCCCGCCATATCCTTGATGCAGATGGAACTGACGCCCATGGCCTTCAATTCCCGTACCATCTCCACATATTTGTCAAGTGTGTGGACGGGGCTGGTGGTGTAGGAAATGGCGCCGGAGGCCATAGCGCCGCTCTTGACGGTCTCCTCCACTGCGACCTTCAGATTGTCCAGGTCGTTGAGGGCGTCAAAGATGCGGATGATATTGATCCCGTTGCGCACGGAGGCCCGGACGAAACGGCGCACCACATCGTCGCTGTAATGCTTATAGCCCAGGATGTTCTGCCCGCGCAGCAGCATCTGCAGCTTGGTGTTGGGCATCTTGGAGCGGATCTTCCGCAGCCGCTCCCAGGGGTCTTCGTTCAGAAAGCGCAGGCAAACGTCAAAGGTGGCGCCGCCCCAGCATTCCACAGAGTAGAAACCGGCCCGGTCGATGGTCTCCAGGATCGGCTCAAACTTGTCATAGGGCATACGGGTGGCCACGAGAGACTGGTTCGCGTCGCGCAATACGGTTTCTGTAAATTGAACTTTCTTCATGGGTCTCTCCTCTGCTCGAAAAGGATAGCGGTTGATAATAAATTACTATAACACATTTTTTCCCAGCACGCTATATTAAAACACTTTCTTTTGCAAAAAATATACAGAAAGACAGGGCAAAAACACTGCTCTTAGCATAGGATGGATCGAGGTGGGGGAAAATGGAGAACGGTACGCGCAGAGATGCACAAAGTCTCAGCTGCGCCATGGGCTATGAGATCACGGCACAGCGGGTGCCCGGCGGGGGAACTCTCAGCCTGCCCGTGTGGGAGATCCACGGCGAAGGGATCCGACAAGGTGAGGACGGCCTGCTGCTGGACCGGGGCCTCTATCTGGTACAGTTTACCGGCCAAGTGCAGAATGCCGGGCTGGTCCTGACACTCAACGACGCAAAGCTGCGCCATCTGGAAGCCCCGCCGGCAGAAAAGGAACGCCGCCTGACCTTGCAGGGCTTGCTGAGCCTGACCGCTCCGGCAGTTCTGCGGCCGATGAATAATGGTGAGGAAGAAGGCGTCTACTGCAGGACGGTCATGACCATCCTGCGTCTGCATTAAAAAAGCTCCTGCGAGTTTTTGATATGCTCCCTCTATGAGAGACAGTGAAAAAAGAAAAACACTGTCATCAAGGAGGGAGCATTATTATGTCTAAAAAGGAGCAAGTAGAGATAGATAAAAAAGTCCGAATAGTACGTGAATGCCTCAAAGGGAAGATT
>JAFUES010000046.1 GCA_017470325.1 Oscillospiraceae bacterium | reverse complement strand
TGAAGCCCTGGGTGGACCACATCCGAAAGACCTTCAAGGGCGACGAGCGCTTCATGATGCTCCAGACCTATTACCGGCAAAACGGATACAAGCAGACCGACGCCCTGAAGGGCTCCATCTCCCTGCTGCTGGAGATCCCCTTTTTCATCGCCGCTTACCGTTTCCTGTCGGGGCTGCAGCTTTTGCAGGGCGTGGCCTTCGGACCCATCCGGGACCTGGGCGCACCTGACGCGCTGATCGTACTGGGCGGCCTCACGGTAAACCTGCTGCCCATATTGATGACGGCCATCAACGTGATCTCCGCCGCCATCTACATGAAGGGCTTCCCGCTCAAGAGCAAGATCCAGATGTACGGCATGGCGCTGATCTTCCTGGTCTTCCTCTACAGTTCTCCCTCCGGTCTGGTGTTCTACTGGACCCTCAACAATGTCTTCTCCCTGCTGAAAAATATCTTCTATAAGCTGAAGCATCCCCGGATGGTGCTGAGCGCGCTGGCCTCCCTGCTTGGTATAGGGGGAGCGATCCTGGTGCTGTTCCTCCGCCCGCTCGACTCCGTACGGCGGCAGGTCATGGCGCTTGTGTTCTTCGCGCTGTTGCAGCTGCCGCTGGTGCTGTATCTGGCGGGACGGAACCGGCCCGCCCGGCCGGAGCCGCGGCTGACGAAGGCGGACGGACGGATCTACACGCTGGCTTCCCTATTCGTTGCGCTGCTGACCGGGGCGCTGATCCCCTCGGCTGTGATCCGCTCCTCTCCGGCGGAGTTCGTCAATGTGATGGCCTACCGCTCGCCATTGTGGTACATCGTGAGCGCGCTGCTGCTGGCGGCGGGTACCTTCCTGATCTGGTTCGGGATCTTCTACCGCCTGGCAAGCCCCAGCGGCAAAAAAATCATGAGCTGCGGGATGTGGGCCATGGCTGGGATCGCCGCCGCGGACTACATGTTCTTCGGCACCAACTACGGAAACCTGTCCACCTTGCTGGTCTATGACACATATCCCGTCAACACGGCGCAGCAGTTGTTGGCCAATCTGGGCGCGGCGGCGCTGATCGTGCTGGTGTTTGCACTCCTGTGGAAGCGGCTGCCCGCATTGGTAAGCGCGCTGAGTCTGGCCCTGTGCCTGGCTGTTGCGGGCATGGCCGGTTCCAACGTGGCCGCGGTCCAGAGCACGTTGAGGGAGATCGACCGGAGCATAGACGCGGCTCAGGAGATGCCGCGCATCACGCTGAACAAGAACGGCCGGAACGTGATGGTCCTGATGATGGACCGGGCCATCAGCTCTTACGTGCCCTTCCTGATGCAGGAGAATCCCCAGCTGCAGGAGCAGTTCGCGGGCTTCACCTATTACCCCAACACCATTGCCTTTGGGCAGAGCACCAATTTCGGCACGCCGCCCCTCTACGGCGGCTATGAGTATACGCCGGAGGAGATGAACAAGCGCGACACGGAGCTGCTGGTGGAGAAGCACAACGAGTCGCTGAAGGTAATGCCGGTGCTCTTTGACGAAAACGGTTTTGACGTCACCGTCTGCGACCCCACATACGCCGGCTATCAGTATGTGCCGGATCTGAGCATCTATGATCCGTGGCCGGATATCAAGGCCTATATCACGTTGGGCAAGTTCAGTGTGGATTCCTATGAGGTCTCCGCGGATGTGGAGGCGATCCGGGACCGAAACTTCTTCTGCTATTCTCTCACAAAGATCGTACCGCTGATCGCTCAGCCGACGCTGTATAATCAGGGCCTGTACAATCAGGCGGACGCGCTGGCCAGCAGCGGCGAGGGATTGGAGAACGCGACCAACACGGTTACACAGACGGAGGACGGCCTGTCCAAGGCCACGGGCCTGGACGAGATTTTTATGAACGCCTACGCAGTGCTGACCAATCTCCCGGCCATTACCCAGATCACCGACAGCGACGCCGACACCTTCCTGATGTTCTCCAACGACACCATGCATGACCTGGCCATGCTGAAGGAACCGGAGTATGAACCCGCGGCCATTATCGACAACACCGTCTATGACGCGGAGCACTATGACCGGACCTCCACTGACGGACGGGTGATCCATCTGGAGGATTCCTGGCAGGTGAAGACCTATCAGGTGGATATGGCCGGCATGATCCAGCTGGGCAAGTGGTTCGATTATCTGCGGGAAAACGGCGTGTATGACAATACCCGCATCATCATCGTCTCTGATCACGGTTGGCCGCTGGGCCATTTTGAGAACATGATCATCGGCGACGGCTGGGGAGAAGACGTGATGCGCTACAACCCGGTGCTGATGGTCAAGGATTTCGGCGCCACGGAGCTGACGACGGATATGCAGTTCATGACCCACGCCGACGTGCCCACCTTAGCTATGGAGGGACTCATCGAAGATCCCGTCAACCCCTTTACCGGAAAAGCCATCAACAGCGACGCCAAGGACACCGATTCCGGCCACCTGGTCTTCTGGTCGCCGGAGTGGAATATCTATGACAATCACGGCACCACATTTATGCCCGGCACCTGGTATCTGGTGGGAGACTATATTTTCGATCCGAACGAGTGGACCATGGTATTGGATGAGATGCCGGAATGAGCGGCACGGAGAGTGAATAAAGAAAAACGGAGGATTCTATGAAAGCTGAGTACGATTATCTGGTGGTCGGCGCGGGCCTGTACGGCGCCGTCTTTGCGCGCCAGGCCATGGACGCCGGCAAGCGCGTGCTGGTAGTGGACAAGCGCTCCCATATCGCGGGCAATGTATACACCGAAAAAATCGCGGGCATCCAGGTCCATCGTTACGGCGCCCACATCTTCCACACCAACAACAAAGAGGTCTGGGACTATGTGCAGCGCTTCGCGGTCTTCAACCGCTTCACCAACTCACCGGTAGCCAATTACAAGGGAGAGCTGTACTCCCTGCCCTTCAACATGTATACCTTCAACAAGATGTGGGGCGTGGTGACGCCGGAGGAAGCCGCGGCCAAGATCGCCGAGCAGCGTAAGGAGATCACAGGCGAGCCGCAGAATCTGGAGGAGCAGGCGATCTCCCTGGTGGGCCGGGACATCTACGAGAAGCTGGTCCGGGGCTATACGGAAAAGCAGTGGGGCAGGGACTGCCGGGAACTGCCCGCCTTCATCATCAAACGCCTCCCGGTGCGGCTGACCTTTGACAACAACTACTTCAACGCCCTGTATCAGGGGATCCCGGTGGGGGGCTATACCCGCATGGTGGCCAATATGCTGGAGGGGGCGGAGCTCCGGCTGGGGGTGGACTATCTGCAGCAGAAGGCGGAGCTGGACGCGCTGGCGGAGAAGGTGATCTACACGGGCCCCATCGACGCTTACTTCGGCTACAGCCTGGGTACCCTGGCCTACCGCTCCGTGCGCTTCGAGCAGGAGATTTTGGATATGTCCAATTTCCAGGGCAACGCCGCGGTCAATTATACCGACAGGGAGACCCCCTGGACTCGGATCATCGAGCATAAGTGGTTCGAGTTTGGCAAGGATGAGGACGGAAACGATTTGCCCAAGACAGTGATCTGCCGGGAGTACAGCTCTGAGTGGAAGCCAGGGGACGAGCCCTATTATCCGGTCAACGATGAGAAGAACGGGGCCCTCTATCAGGCCTACAAGGCCCTGGCGGACAAGGAGAGCAAGGTACTGTTCGGCGGCCGGCTGGGTGAGTACAAATACTATGACATGGATCAGGTGATCGCCGCGGCGCTGGCCTGCGCCGGCAGCCAGCTGGGATAAGGGGCGGCTGTTTGGAAAAGATCACAGGCGGGAGAGAGAAGCTATGGCGGAGACAGTGAAGCTGTCCGTGCTGATGCCGTCGCTGAATGTGAGCGGCTACATCACGGAATGCATGGAGAGCGTGGTCAACCAGACTTTGCGGGAGATCGAGATCCTCTGCATCGACGCGGGCTCCACAGACGGGACCCTGGAGATCCTGCGGGAATATGAGGCGAAAGACCCCCGGGTGCGCGTGATCCTGTCCGACAAAAAGTCCTACGGCTATCAGATGAATCTGGGGCTGGACGCGGCGCAGGGCGACTATATCGGCATCGTGGAGACCGACGACTGGGCTGAGCCGGATATGTTCGAGACCCTTCTGCGAGAGGCGGAGAGCCATGACGCCGACATGGTGCGGGCGAATTACTATTCCTATTATACGGTCGGCGGGGTCAGGAACGAGCCCGTGGACAATATGAAGGGCTGCCGCTACGGAGAGATCATCACGCCCCGGCATGAGCCGGAGATGTTCTTTAAAGCTATCTCCATCTGGAGCGGGATCTATCAGCGGCAGATGCTCTTGAAGCACCGTATCCGCTTTACCGAAACGCCGGGCGCCTCATATCAGGATACCGCCTTTTTCCTGAAGGTCTGCAGCGTGTCGGAGCGGACGCTGCTGCTGGACCGCTGTTTTCTGCACTATCGCCGGGACAACGAGAATTCCTCTGTCAACAGCCGGGGCAAGATGTTCTGCGTCTGTGACGAAATGCACGAGTATGAGGCTTTCCTGTCGGCCTGCGGCCTGCCGGAGGAGGACAAGGAGAAGCTGGGCGCCGTGTACATGAAGCGGATGCTGCTGACCTATAAGTGGAATTATTCCCGCCTGCCGGCGGCGGACCAGTGGACCTTCCTGCAGGCGATGCATGAGGAGCTGACTGCGCTGAAGGAGCGGGGACTGCTGGAGGAGAGCATCTATACGGAACCCCAGAGGCGGGATCTGGAGGAGGTCCTCGCTTCGCCGGAACAGTTTTTCTGGCGGACCTGCAAGAAGCTGGCCACATACCCGCGGCAGGAGGAGCTGACAGCGCCGGACGGCGAAACAGCGGAGCTCCCATTGGCGGGCGCAGAGGCGGAGCGCGTGGTATACGGCTGCCTGCGGGCCATCCAGAGCCTGCGGGCGGAGGCGGTGCGGCTGCCCTACGATGAGCAGCGGGACGCGCAGACAGCGGCACAGGCGAAGGTACTGGGCGAAATGCTGCGCAGGGCCTATGGGGCTGTGGCGGGCAAGAAGGGCTTTTGCCGCCGGCTCACGGACATGGAGCTTCAGCTGCTGGAGGAGTTGGTCCGGCCGGATCAGTACGAGAAGCGGCTCCGGGATCTGGAGAACTCCCGGTCTTACCGCGTGGGGCGTGCGCTCACCTGGCCGGCGAGGAAGCTCAAAAAGCTGTTCTGATTCGGTGGAGCTTGGCAGCATGTTATCATAATAGCAGCGGGACCGCAGACGTAGAGTCTGCGGTCCCGCTGCTTTGCGGTTTTCTATGTGGAGCAAGTCTTTGACTGCTGACGAGGCCCCGAGCTTGCCGACGCCCACAGAGGGCTCAGCGATCCTCCAGAACGCGCCAGTTGCTCATGTCGTAAATGTTGTCGTGGATCGCGGCCCAGTGGCCGGGTTCGAAAACATTGCCGTGGTTTTTGGCGATGTCCCAGGTGATGACAAACTGGATCTCCTGCTCGGGATCGTTCAGGTGTTCATTGGTGACCGGCGTGCCGGTGGCGGGATTGACCGGATCGTCGATGATCCCGTCAAAGGCCAGAGTCGGGACCTCGGCGTTGGTCATGAAGCGTTGGTCCACGGTGTATTCCCGGGCACCGAAATCCTTGACCATGAAGATGCAGTTGAATTGGGTGGCGTCCATCCAGGCCTCATCACCGAACTTCATCTCCTCGAAGCCCTGGCGGTAACCGTGGTCGGAGACGATGATGATGCGGGTGTTGTCGTACACGCCGTTTTCCCGCAGGTAGTCGAACCATCTGCCCAACTGCAGCAGGCCCACCATGTTGGCATGGTAATGGGTGATCTGAACGGAGGTCTCAAAGACCAGCTCACGCCCGTCATCGGAATGGCGGACAGGATGGGCGGCTTCATATTCGGTGTTGTCCACCCTGTAGGCGGGGGTGTAGTCCGGCATCTGCACCAGAGTGGGGTCGTGGGTCGTCTCATTGCACAGCAGCAGGAAGGCGCCGGGCGTATCTTCCCGGATGTCGGTGATGTTTGCCAGATTGGCCAGCACCGCATAATACTCCTGGAAGCGCGAGGTCATGCCGGAAGCCTTTGTCAGCCCGTCCACCTTTTGCTTGGCGGCGCTTTGGGCAGTGACCCCGGCCAGCGCGTCGGCCTCGTTGTAGAAGCCCCGGGTGTACAGCGTGGGCTGGGCGATCAGCGGCGCGATCTTGTAGATGCTGAAACAGAAGAAATTGCGGTTGAGGGATTTTTCCGTGGCCAGATCCAGATCCATCTCCACGGCAAACTTGCCGCGGGTCATGTAGGCGTGGATATCCGGATGGTCGTCATAGATGCTCAGATCCATGGGGAAGCCCCGGTAGCCTGCATAGCTGGGATCGCAGACCGTCACCGCATAGCCCACTTCGTCGAAAAGCACCGGCATCAGCCGCAGGGCCTCATTCTGCTCCTGGACCAGGGGCTTGTCCGCCCGCTTGTTGATCTCCGTGGGGCGGTATTCGTAACCGCCGAAGAGCGCAGGAGTACCAACGTTGGTGGATGAGCCGTAGGATACCGCGTTGGGATAGAAGGTGAAGCCTGCGAACTGCTCTTTCAGCTCCGGCTTTTCCTCCATCAGGAAGGGCACGTAGTAACCGATGGCCCGGTCCATCATCAGGACGACCACATTCTGCCCGTCTTTGCTCAGAGGGATCGTCGGTATGTCCTCCTCGGCCGCAGCCAGATCGGCTTTTACAATATTCAGCTCCTTCTGGATGGAGCTCAAATTCATGACAGACATACCGGCGGCGGCCAGGCACAGGGCCAGACCGGCGGCGTTGACCAGGGAAGTCTTTTTCCGCCAGACCAGATAGAAGACCGCAGCCACGGCCAGCAGCACCAGCAGGTTCAGCAGATAGGTCTTCATGCTGTTGGCCGGGAAGGTGTCATAGACCAGCATGGAGGAGATATCCCCGTAATGGGTGCCGAAGAACATGTAGTCGGTCACCGCGGCGCCGGCCAACACCCAGGCGGCCAGGCCGAACAGCCTGCGCCCCTGAGGGCCGGACAGGCGGTAGAAGATCCCGCACCAGATGAGGAAGGTGCCGGCAGCCAGCAGCGCCGCGCTGAGCACGTACCAGAGCGGGGACTTGTAGTGCATGATGTTGACAAATTCAGAGGGGGAAGCCTTGATCACCGCGGAGGGGATCAGTACGCCCGTGAGGAGCGCCAGGAAGACGCAGCATACGGCGAAGATCCGGTCGTCGGTCTTGTCCGCCGCGGGGAGGTTGGGCAGCCGGCCCTTTCCCTTGAGCCAGCCCAGCACCAGCGGCAGCTCCAGCAGTAGGGCCGCGA
>JAFUES010000045.1 GCA_017470325.1 Oscillospiraceae bacterium | reverse complement strand
TGTTTGCGGCACTCTCTGGATGGTTTTCCACATTTTTACCTTCTTGCAGGCCTTTTCAGCGCACTCTTTCCACATCCGCCTCCAAACGAAAGAGGCGTTGCCTCTCAATAGCATCTTTTGCTATTTTGAGACAACGCCTTTTGGCACGCTGCGATGGGGATTCGAATCAAAATCGAACGCCCCAGTGGGGCGTTCATCGACCAGTGCGCACACTTGGTCGATACTATAATTTTTCGCACGGTACGAGTTATCCACAGTACAACCGATTTCCCTGCGAAAAATGCAGGCGAATCCCTTATCGCGAATCAAGTATAAAACTGCATCTGATTACAATGCAGGTATCTCCCCGTGCTCAGCTTCAAATTCTCGGATGCGCCTTTTGATCAGCTGTTCCAGCTCCCGATTTTTGGTTCGCCCTTCGTATTCTGCGATATAACCAAGCTTCTCCAACAGCTCTGGGTCCACGCGGAGCGTAAAACGTGACTTGTTATCCGTCATATTGCCAACCTCCATGACGAAGTGTTGACAAAAGTTTAGCGTCATAGTATAGTCAAAAGGAGAAATGACGCAATTTTGACGCATAATTGGAGGGCAAAATGTTCAAAAAAATGTATTTGCTGCTGTTCAACCGGATCTCCGATGCGATCCAAGCAATAGAGCGCGGGGATCCTGCGCAGGCCAGAGCAATCCTGATCCGTGCACAACAGGACGCAGAGGCAAAATACATCGGGGAGACAGAGGAGTAAGGTGCTGTTCGTTCTATCAAAAGGCCCGCTGATTGAAATAATCAGCGGGCCCTTTGGCTGAATCGGCTGTCACGACTGAACCGATCCGCGCTTATGCTTTTTCTTTTGGCGTGACTGCCTGGGCTATGCAGCAGAGGATCGCGGTGATGACCATGTCCGGGAGCGTGTTGCCCACCGGGAGATCCACACGCATCAGCAGCCGGTAGAGCACAAAACCGATGACCCACAGGATCAGGTTCCGCACGCTTACGAGCTTTTCGGTGTCGTCTCTGTGCAGGAAGAAATAGTCCGCGATCTGGATGGCGATCATCGGCGCGAACACCGAACCGATCAGATAAAGAAAGTCTGTGATATCGTCCATCGGGAAGACGATGGCCCCGACCGTGCCCAGCACGGCGGCGACGATGCCAATAGTCTTGCCGGAGGCTTTCGGAAACACGGTCTCGGCAGAGACGCCCGCGCTGTAAGCGTCCAGAAATGTGGTCGTCACAGTGGAAAACACAACGATCAGCAATCCGGCGACACCGAGGCCCGCCCGCACCATGACAAGGGCAATATCCATCGTCCCGGCGAAGATCGCGGCGCCCATGCCGATCACATACATCCAGCAGCTTACGAGCCCGTAAACCACGGCGCTGACAGCGGCGGCCTTTTTCGGGTCTTTCGCCTCACGGGTGTAGTCGCTGATCAGCGGCAGCCAGCTCAGCGGCATCGCCACCGAGAGCTCCACCGCCGCGCCGAAGCTCATGCTCTCGTCCGAGGAGACGGCACCGCCGCGAAATACCACGACGCTCAAAACGATCGTGAGCAGGAACAGCGCCGCCATGCTGACGGTGTTGACCTTGCCCAGATTGCGGATGCCGATCAGGATCCAAAGGACGATCAGCGCCCCGATTACCAGGCACCAGACCCAGCGGCCCACGCCCCAGATCGTATCTGCGGCGAGCGCCCCGTCATAGATCATAATGCCCGTCCAGCCGACCAGCTGGAGAATGTTCAATACGGCGAAGAGCAGCGCGCCCTTCTGGCCGAAGCTGAGCTTTGCCGTTTCCATGGCGCTGCGGCGCAGCACGCCGCCCATGTGCCCGGCCAGATACAGCAGCACGCAGCCGATCACATGCCCCAGCAGGATGGCGGCAAGGCCCTTGCCGAAGCCCAGCGGCGCAAGATAGGTGCCGGTGACGATCTCCGCAATGGAGACGCCGGCGCCGAACCAGATCAGTCCGTTTTCAAAGAGGTTCGTACGTTTTTCCACGTTACTGCGCCTCCTTTGCGAACTCACCCTGCAGGTCGAAGGCGTGGTTCATCGGGCCGCTTCCCTGACCCAGATCGAGCATGGCGCCCAGCGCGCCGGAGATGTAGTCCTTTGCGCGGCGCACCGCCTCGGGCAGGGGGAAGCCCTTGGCCAGATTGGCCGCAATGGCGCTGGAGAGCGTGCAGCCTGTGCCGTGGGTGTTTGGATTGTCGATGCGGCGGCCCTCAAACCAGGTGAAGGTCTGGCCGTCATAGAGCAGGTCGTTGGCGTCGTTCACCCGGTGGCCGCCCTTCAGAAGCACAGCGCAGCCGTAGGCGTCGTAGATCGCCTTTGCAGCGAGCGTCATTTCCTCCGGGGTCGTGATCGACATGCCGGAGAGGATCTCACCCTCCGGGATGTTGGGCGTCACGACCGTGGCAAGGGGCAGGAGCTTCTGCGTCAGCGTTTCAAGCGCATCCTCCGCCAGCAGCCGCGAGCCGCTGGTCGCCACCATGACCGGATCGACGACGATGTTTTCCGCCTCATACTGTCTGAGCTTCTGTGCGATCACTTCGATCAAAGCCGAGGAAGAGACCATCCCGGTTTTGACCGCGTCGGGACGGATGTCTTCAAACACCGCGTCCAGCTCGTCTGCCAAAAACGCCGGGGTCGCCTCCAGGACGCTGCGCACGCCGGTGGTGTTCTGGGCCGTCAGCGCGGTCACCGCGCTCATGGCAAACACCCCGTTCATGGTCATCGTCTTCAGATCGGCCTGGATCCCGGCGCCTCCGCTGGAATCGCTTCCAGCGATGGATAATGCTGTTCTCATATCTGGTTCTCCTTTCTTTTTTGAGACGCATTAACTTTTCTTACGCGACAGAAAGTGGTGCCCCCGATCTGCCGCGGCAAATATGAAATTACTGGAACATCCAGTTGTTTCTCAGTTCGATGCAGCGCTGCTCGATATCCGGCGCGGCGAAGATGGCGCTGGCCAGCGCTACGCCGGCAAGCCCGAGGCCCTTCAGCTCCGGGAGGTTTTCCGGCGTGATGCCGCCGATGCCCGTGACCGGGATCGTGACCGACCGGCAGATGGCGCGGGCCGTCTCGAAGGTGATGGGCAGAGCGTCCATCTTTGTGGAAGTTCCGTAAAACGCGCCGGTGCCCAGATAGTCCGCGCCGCTGCGCTCGGCGGCCAGCGCCTGCTCCACGGTTTTTGCCGTGACTCCGAGGATCTTGTCCGGGCCGATGGCGGCGCGGACGTCAGCGGCCTGCATGTCGCTCTGACCCACATGGACGCCGTCGGCGTCCACCGCCAGGGCGATCTCGACGCTGTCGTTGATGATCAGCGGCACGCCGTAGCGGCGGCAGAGGCCGCGCAGCTCCATAGCCTCGGCCAGGAAGGCCTGGGGATCCAGCTCCTTTTCCCGCAGCTGCACGCAGGTGACGCCGCCGCGCAGGGCCGCTTCTACCTGTTCGTACAGGGTCTGGCCGCGCAGCCACGCACGGTCGGTCACGGCGTAGAGCCGCATCCATTCTCTCCGGCAATTGCTCATGTGTCGTCCCTCCAGGTTCTGAAAGTCTCCGGCGTCAGACCGCACATGGCGTCGATGAGCCGGGAGCGAAAGCTGGCGTTTCCCTCGCCGGGGGCCAAACGCTGAGCGGCGATCTCCGCGCAGACGCTCATGGCCGTGGCTGCCGCGGCCGCAGCTTCGAAGGGCTGCGCCGGGTTTGCGGCAAGATACGCCCCGGTGAGCGCGCTGAGCATGCAGCCCGCGCCCGTGACCAGGCAGAGCATCTCGCTGCCGCCGCGTACGAGCGTCGATCTGTTCCCGTCAGTGACAAGATCGGTCTCACCCGTTTGCAGCACGACGGTGCCGAAGCGCCGGGCAAGCCGTATTGCATACTCCTCCGATGCGTCCGCCTCCTCGGCGCTGTCCACGCCGCGCTCGCCGGTCTGGCCGGTGGCAAGGGCGCGGATCTCGCTCCGGTTGCCGCGGATGATCGTCGGCCGGGCCTGCTCCAGCAGAAGCATGGCCGTCTCCCGACGGAAATCCGAGGCGCCGACGCCCACCGGGTCCAGGACGACAGGCTTCCCCAGCGCATGGGCGCAGCCGCCCGCCAGCCGCATGGCCTCGCGCCGGGCCGCGCTGAGCGTGCCGAGATTCAAAACCACGGCGTCTGCAAGCGCCGCGATCTGGGCGGCCTCCTCCGGCGCGTCCGCCATGATGGGAGAGGCGCCTACGGCCAGCAGGAGATTTGCACAGTCGTTGGCGGTGACGTAATTGGTGATCGTGTGGACCACCGGACGTTTTTGCCTGACGTTGGAGAGCAGTTCAGAAAGCATGGATGGACTCCTTCACATGTTACTGGTTCAGCGACGCCTGCATTCTTTTCAGCGCGCCGCCGGATTGGAGCGCCGCGATGACGAGCCCGGCGATGATGCTGCCGCCGGTGGTGGAGATCAAAAACGGGATGATGTAGGCGTAAAATGCGACAGCGGCTGCATCCACATTCATAAAGAGCGTGGCAATGGGATAGGCGCACAGCCCGCCGAGGATGCCGGTGCCGAAGATCTCAGCCAGCAGCGTAAGGATCAGGGCGGAGGACTTGCCCTTCAGGGCCTTGTAGGTCAGGCCGCAGAGCAGCGCGCCGATCATGCTGCCGGGGAAGGCCATCAGGCTGCCCAGGCCGAGGAGGTTTCGAAGCAGGCTCGCCGCGAAGGCGACGCCTACACCCCACGCGGGGCCGAGAAATACGGCGCAGAGGATGTTTACGATGTGCTGCACCGGGGCGCAGCGGCTGCCCAGCACCGGGAAGGAAAAGAGGCTGCCGACCACGGCCACGGCGGTCAGGACGGCGGCAAGCGTCAACTTACGGGTGTTGCTGTTTTTCATAATGCTTCTCCTTTAAAATGAAACGGCAGAAATCCTGGTGTCGTTTCCGTATTTTCGGTCGAGACTTACTGGCCTCCTCTCACGCCGGAACACGGCTTCCCTCGCTATCTTTCAGACCTGAGGCGCTCCCCTCCTGCCTGCCGCTGTGCGGAAACGGGCCGTTCCCCCCTTCAAAAGAGAATAAAAAAACCGAAGCACCCAATTTGGCTCTCCGGTACAAATCGAAATCCCTACGTTGGCATGATCCAAATCAGGTCAGTGGGTCGAAGCCTGGCTTCCTCTCAGTTCTGTCGAACTCCCCATCGATCGCTATGCGGTTTTAATAACTGTATTATAATACTGTTGCGGAAAAATGCAAGGGAAATGTCAGGAAAAAACTTCCACAATTTGCGTGCATGCTGCGGATGTGGTATGATACAGGCAACAGGGGTAAACCATCAGGGATCGGAAGGAGCAAACATATGAAGGTACTTATGATCAACGGCAGCCCGGACCTGAAGGGCTGCATCAGTACGGCGCTGAAAGAGGCGGCGAAGATCCTGAACGCGGAGGGTATCGAGACGGAAGAAGTGGTCGTAGGCAACAAGGATATCCGCGGCTGCATCGGCTGCCGCCGCTGTGCCGAGACCGGGAAATGCGTGTTCAACGACCTGGTCAATGAGACCGCGCCCAAGCTGGAGGAAGCGGATGGCATCATCGTGGGCACGCCGGTTTACTACGGCAATCCCAACGGCACCGTGCTGTCTTTCATGCAGCGGCTCTTTTTCAGCTTTCCCGGTGATCTGCACATGAAGGTGGGCGCCTCTGTGGTGTCCTGTCGCAGGGGCGGCAACAGCGCCACGTTTGAAGCCATGAATCAGTTCTTCGGCATCAGCGGCATGCCGACCGCTCCCGCGTCCTACTGGAACGACGTCCACGGCTTTTCCGGAGAGGACGTCTACAAGGACGAGGAGGGCCTGCAGACCATTCAGAACCTGGCCAGGAATATGGCCTTTATGATCAAGGCCATCAAGGCCGGGCAGGGGTCTTTCGGCAAGCCGGAAATGAAGCATGATGCCTGGACGCATTTTGTTCGATAAGGGACCGACGGCTTTTTCCACCAGTAGGCTGACGGATTTCGCGCAGGTCGAGCGGCTGTACAAAAACCGCCTGAAGAAGGATTTTGCCCGCAACGAGCTGCGGCCGCTGGCCTCTCTGCGCCGCTCCTGGGAGAAGGACGCCTATGACTGCTACGGCCTGTTTGCCGGAGAGGAGATCGTGGGCTATGCCTTCTTTGTCCGCCTGGGGAAAAACTATCTGTTCGACTACCTGGGCATTGCGGAGGGGTACCGGGACCAGGGCCTGGGCTCGATCTTCCTGGAGCAGCTGGCTGCAGAGCTTACAGAGGCCGACTGCGTGATCGGCGAGGTGGAGGACCCGGACAAGGCGAAAGATGAGCAGACCCGGGCCGTGCGTGATCGGCGGCTGCAGTTTTATCTGCGCAGCGGCTATCGGAAAACGGAGCTGTGCTCGGTGGTGTTCGGCGTGGACTATCGGATCCTTGAGGTGCCGACCGGAACCACTCACACGGGAGATGAACTGCGGTTGATCTACACCGAGCTCTATCAAAGCATCCTGCCCGCGCCGTTTTTCCGCACCCAGTTCCAGGTTCGCTGAATCGGTGGAGTCATTTCGTAAAAATGGTTCTCTATGTTCGTTGATAAGAACATGAACACGGATACAAAGCGAAACGCCCGCCGATTTTATCAGATGCCAATCGTCAAAAGTCATCTCTTGGAAAGGAGAAGCCTGCCGTGGAGATTTTTCG
This sequence comes from Oscillospiraceae bacterium, assembly GCA_017470325.1. Next base: position 4,304 of record JAFUES010000045.1, on the reverse strand, counting down.
TTTTCTTTTGCTGATTATGTCTTTCGCAGGATATTTATACTGGCTTTCAGCTCAGATACGATCGGAACTGGCTATCGGCTTTCTTTTTGCCTGTATCAGCTCTGCATTTGTTCTCGCAGGGATCCTGAACATTATGGTCGAAATGACAGTCCTCGTTGCGGCGGGAAGTATACTATGCTTGGTGGACGGCATCCGAAAGCGATTTCCGCTGAAAACGGTTTGTTCCTTGGGAATGGCTTTTTTCTTGGTAATGTGCCTTGTCTTTGCGATAATTCTACAGGGCAACAAACTGATTCGCTATGACAATTTCAGCCACTGGGCGATAGTAGCGAAAACTATGATTCTTCAAAACCGCACACCGACAGCCCAGGACAGTTATATCTACTTCCAGTCATACCCCGTTGGTTCTGTCTCACTCCTTTTCTATGCGGCAAAGATTACCGGGGACAAGTCTGAAGTCATGCAGATGTGGATGCAAGCGATTACAGAAGCCGGGATGGCCAGCAGCGTGTTCACTTTTGCGAAAACGGTCAAGGGAAGGCTCTTGGCTGTGTTCACGGCGCTGTGCCTGCTTTGCGGGAATATCGGATTCCGGGATTTGTTGGTAGACACGCTGTTGCCCATAACAGCCGTAAGTGCTTTTGCCTTCTGCAGCTATTACCGGGATGAGATCGAGAGACATCCCATGTTGCTGCTGCCCTGGATGCTTTTTCTGGTCAGCATAAAAAGCAGCGGCTGCGCCTTCGCCGGGATGATTCTGCTATACGCCCTGTTGACGATCCATCCAAAGGGAGATGCGCGACGTGCCTGGATGATTCTCGCTTTATGCCCGATCCTGCTGATGTTCTTCTGGGGCAGTCATGTGAGGCTGGTGTTCCCCAATGGATTGCTCAGCAAACACTCGGTGTCCTTAGCCAACTATCTTCAGGGCATCAGAGAGAAAACGGCGAATGACATCGTAAGCATCAAGCGTGCGTTGTTGCTCAAGCTTTTCTCGGTGGACAACCAGTTTCTTTTCATTCTTTTTCTTCTGCTTGCTCTCGTCGTTTTCCGTCGTACGGTGCTGAGGATGAAGCGGGCAGAGACTTGGCGGATCACCGTGTACCCCCTGTTATGTTATGTGTTTTTCCAATTCGGCCTGTTGGCCATGTATTTCTTTTCCATGCCGCTTTATGAAGCCAGGATTTTGGCCGGTTTTTCTCGCTACCAAAAAATCATCTTGATTTTTACGGGAGGTATTACGGCGATTTCAGCCATTCAGATGGTGGAGCAGGCAAAAGTCGGCAAGGAACGCATACTTTCCCTCCTGCTTTGCGGACTGTCTGCCCTGGCCCTCTTCTGGGGTGTACGGCCGGATTTCACCTATCTGGGCAGGCAGGAGTTGGCAGGAACCCTGCGGCAGCAGTTCGATGATCTGATTGGGGACTATGAACTGCCAAAAGAGGCAAAATATATCATTTTGGAACCGGATGGGGATTCGGAGAGCGATTTTCTGTTTTTTATGAGTCGCTATTTGCTTGAGCCCGAAGAGGTCGCCGTGTATACGGTCAGCGACCTCGATGGGCACAATGAATTGCTGGATGATTACGATTATCTAATCGTTATTAAACAAAAGGACGACACAAAGCTGTATCTCCAGGAACACTTTGGCAGCAGCGAACCCGTTGCCCGCCTCCACACATAGGGGCACGCTGTGAAAAGCGGCAACGATAACCCCTGAAGTCTCATTTCATCACAGTATAAATAATCATGCTGAGTTTTCGGTATCCACGCAGTGCATCAAACCGCCCACCGGGTTTATCAAACCCGATGGGCGGTTTGTAGATAGCGCGGTTACATAGATCCATTGGCGACAAACGGTGCACTCCGGCATGGAGAAAGCGGAGGACGCCCGGCGCGCTTCATGATCCAAGATCAACGATCAGTTTTACGAGCAGCAAAAGCACCACGGCAAACATGATGGGCCGGATGATCCGGCTCCCGTTTTTGATGGCGAGGGAGGCTCCCAGATAAGAGCCCGCGATATTGAAAACGGTGGCCGTGACGGCCAGATTCCAGATCACCGTACCGGAGAGGGCGTAGGTCAATACCGAGGTGATGGAGGCGATAGCGATGACGAAGCGGGTGTTGCCGGTGGCGCGAACCAGACTGAGCTTCAGAAAGGCCGCGTAGGCCAGCATAAAAAACAATCCTGAGCCGGGGCCGTAAAAGCCCTGGTAGGCGCCCAGCACCAGACCGATAAGGGCGGAACAGACTGTCACCCGGGAAGCGGGCTGGTCGTCGGCCCGGTCGGCTTCCCCCAGCTGCTTGTTGCTCAGGAGGATCACCGCCAGGACGGGGATGGAGACCAGCATGAAGAGCTTCAATGACCGCTCCGGCAGCATCAGGTTCAGGCGTGCCCCCAGAAAGGCGCCGACCACGGCGAAGGGAACGGTGATCAGCGCCGAACGGAAATGGATCTTTCCGCTTTTGATATATTCATAGGCGGCAACGCCGGTGCCCAGCCAGGCGGAGCACTGGTTGGTGCCGGTGATGTAGTGGACCGGGATCCCGGTGGCCAGCATGACGGGGATGGTGATCAGTCCGCCGCCGCCGGAGATGGAATCCACCACGCCCGCAAAGAAAAAGGCGAGACAGCACAGGATGCCCTGCGCACTGATCAGATCGATACGCATTCCCTGTTAACTCCGTTTCATAGGATCAGCCGCGGCCTTCCAGCTTTTCGTAGGCCAGGCGGGGATAATCGTCTTCCTCCACGAAGATGGTGCCGCAGTGGACGAAGTCCAGCTTTTCCAGCAGGCTCTGCATGACGGTGTTGTCGCCGTGGGTGTCCACCCGCAGATGTCCGCACTGCGCAAAGGCCCAGTTGAGGCAGGCCGCCCCGATGCCCTTGACGGAACCGTCGCCGGCCAGCCGGTGGACCACGCCGTAGGGAGTGTCCGACAGCCAGGCGCCGTCCTCGATCTGCCGGTAGGTGGGCTCGATATCCGGCCCCTGGGTGAAGAAGAAGGTGCCGACTACCTGTCCGTCATGTACGCAGACATGGCTTTTCCCCTCCGCGATATCCCGGTGGATGAAGGCCTCCGGCGGCCAGTTGGTGGGGCCCCACTGTTTGGGGTTGCCGTGGGCCGCCATGAAGGCGCGGGCCAGGGCGTAGATCTCCATGATCCGGTCAAAGTCCTGTTCGGTGGAGCTGCGGATCTGCATGTTCGGCATCCCTCCTGTAAGCTGTCCAAGTACTGCATTGCAACAGTATTCGACCATCTGTCCATTGTATCATAAGCCGATTCATGGTATTCTGCAAGTATCAAAAACAAAGGAGCTGATATCCATGAGTGAAAACGTGATCTTCTGTTACTCGGGCACCGGCAACTGTCTTGACATGGCAAAAAATATCGCCCGCTATCTGGGCGATACGGATATCATTATGATGCGCTCCGCTCCGGTAAAAACCGATGTGCGGGACGCCAAGCGAGTAGGCTTTGTTTTCCCCTGCCACGGGGGTGGCGCGCCTGTGGACGTGCTGACCTACGCGAAGACCATCCAGGTCTCGCCGGGCAGCTACACATTCGCCGTCAGCCAGTCCGCCAGCTATCCCGGCACGGGCCTTGCGGAGCTGGATAAGATCATCCCCCTGGACTACTGGAGGACCGTCACCCATCAGTGCACCTGCATCTGGCTGTTCCCCCACAACCTGATGGTTCCGCCGCTGAGCGCGGAGCAGGCTCAGGCGCGCAGTGAAAAGCTGGCGCAGCTGATCGGCGCGGAGGTTTGCGCCAAAACCGTCACCGGCAAGAAGCCGCCGAAGAATCCGCTGAACGCGGCGGAGAACGCGGCCTGGCCCGTGATCGTCAAGAAAAAGGCTGCGGGCTTTGCCGTGAGCAGCGCCTGCGTGGGCTGCGGCCAATGCGTACGGCTATGTCCCCGGGGCAACATCCGCCTGGAAAACGGCCGTGCCGTGATCGGCACCAATTGCATCCAGTGCCTGGGCTGCCTGCAGTACTGTCCCACCTCCGCCATCTCCCTGGGCAGTGTCACCGACAAGCGGGAGCACTATCACAACGTCCATGTGAGTGCCGCCGACCTGATGGAGACCCTGATCCATATCGATTGATCCAGATCGAACACAAAGCATCCCGCACAGCCAAGCGCTGTGCGGGATGTGTCGGTGTGCCGGGCATGGCACAGTTCTTACGGGTGAGAGTCCCGTCACGGGTATTTACCGCCAAGTGTAGCGAACCGCAAGTCGACGACAGTAATGACGGCGAGGGAGGAAGCGGTGTAGCGAAGCCGAGGAGCCTACG
>JAFUES010000044.1 GCA_017470325.1 Oscillospiraceae bacterium | reverse complement strand
GGCGGCTCGCAGCGCGTTCCTGACGGCCATCGAGGCGGATACGAAGCTGATGGACGAGATGGACGTGGTAGTGCCGGTAGAGCGGATCGCGGACTTTTTGAACTATGTGCATGAAGTGGGCGACGAGTACGGGATGCGGATTCGTTCCTTCGGGCACGCGGGCGACGGCAACCTGCACATCTATGTGTGCTCCAACGAGCTGGGACTGGACGAGTTCCTGGAGAAGAACAAGCTGGTGATGGACAAGTGCTATGCCAAGTGCAACGAGTTTGGCGGGCAGGTATCCGGCGAGCATGCCATCGGCCATGCGAAGAAGGAGTATCTGCGACAGTCCGTGGGCGACACGGCCTTCGGTCTGATGGGCGCCATCAAGAAGGTCTTCGACCCGGACGGCATCCTCAACCCCGGCAAGGTCTGCCACGATATCTGATAGCCATCGTCTGAATGACCGGGTGTTGATACGCTTCGGTTGAGACAGCACAACCCCCATCTGCGGCTTCTGCCGGGGATGGGGGTCATACTTTATGCCGGAGGACATGGGCCTTAATGCAATTTTAATGTCGCAGCGCGACTCTTTATCCCGTGTTAAAAGACTCTGTGCCAGAATAAAGGAGCATGGGATAGGCGCGCTTCCGGTAAGAAGGTCGGAAGGACCTTGACGGAAGGAGACATCATGCAGGAGAAAAAAGAAAAGATCCTGGTGTGCCTGTCCAGCGCACCGTCCAACGAACGGATCATCCGCACGGCGGCACGCATGGCCGCAGAGGGCGGCTGTGAGCTGCTGGCCCTGTTCGTGGAGACGCCGGAGCATACCAGCCTCGGCGCGGCGGACAAGACACGCCTGCAGGAAAATATGGAGGTGGCGTCCCGGCTTGGCGCCCAGATCGAGACAGTCAGCGGAGACGACGTGCCCTTTCAGATCGCGGAGTATGCCCGGCTCAGCGGCATCGGCCGGATCGTCATCGGGCAGAGTGATTTCCCCGGCAGAAAGCTCTTCCCCAAGCCCAGTCTGACCGATACCCTGGTCCGCTACATCCCGGATGCGGAGGTCCACGTGATCCCGGACGGCAAGCGCCGGGCGGTCTACCGACGGCCGGAGGGCGGCATCCCCAGCCTGCGCCAGGTGGGGATCGATGTGGCGGTGACCCTGGCGGTGCTGGCGGCGGCCACGCTGCTGGGCGCACTGTTCGACCGTCTGGGCTTTACCAACTCCAACATCATGATGGCCTATCTGCTGGGAGTGCTGCTGATCTCCACGCTGACCTCACACCGGGGCTACAGCCTGGCGGCGGCCATCGCCTCGGTGTTCTTATTTAATTATTTCTTTGTGCAGCCCCGCTTCACCCTCAACGCCTACGAGGTGGGCTACCCGGTGACCTTCGTGGTCATGTTCCTGACCGCCTGGATCACAGGCACCCTGGCCATCCGGCTGAAGAGCACTGCCGCCCAGGCGGCCCGCACCGCCTACCGTACCAAGATCATCTCCGATACCGATCAAATGCTGGCCAAGGGCAAGACCCGTGAGGAGATCCTGGTCGTGTGCGGCGAGCAGCTGGGGAAGCTGCTGAGCCAGCCCTTTGCCATTCTGGATGCGGAGGCAGGTGCATACCGGACGGCGCTGCTGTCCGAAAACTGCGCGGGCTTTGATGCGGACGGTCAGAGGGAGACTTTGGACTGGGTGCTGGCCCACAACGAGAGCGCAGCCTCAGCGGACTGGCGGTATTTCCCCGTGCATGTGGGGGACAATACCTATGGCATCGTGGGCGTGGACATCCGTCAACAGGCGCTGGAGGCCGCGGAGCACAGCATCCTGCTGTCGGTGCTGGGCGAATGCGCTTTGGCTCTGGAGAACGAGAAGAACGCCAGGGAGAAGGAAGAGGCCGCAGTGCTGGTGGAAAACGAGCGACTGCGCTCCACCATGCTGCGCACCATCTCCCACGATCTGCGCACGCCCCTGACCTCCATCTCCGGCAATGCCAGCAATCTGCTCACCGAGGGGGAGAGCTTCGACGAGGAGACCCGGAAAGGGCTGTACCGGGATATCTATGAGGATTCCCTGTGGCTGATCAATCTGGTGGAGAACCTGCTGGCCAGTACTCGGCTGGAAAACGACAAGACGAATCTGAAGTTGAGCACGGAGCTGCTGGAGGATATCCTCTCCGAGGCGGTGCAGCATATCCGCCCCGCCGAGCAGAAGCAGACCATCCTTCTGGACCCGGTGTCGGAGCTGCTGCTGGTGCGCGCCGACGCGCGGCTTGTCGTGCAGGTGCTGGTGAACCTGATCGACAACGCCATCAAGTATTCGCCCCCGGAGTCCACCATCCGCATCGCCGCCTCGCGGCAGGGCGATATGGCCCTGGTCACGGTGGCGGACGACGGCTACGGCATCCCCGCCGGGGAGCAGGAGAAGATTTTCGACATGTTTTACGTGGGCGACAGCAAGCCCTCGGACGGCCGGCGCAGCATCGGCCTGGGCCTTGCCCTGTGCAAGGCCATCGTCACCGCCCACGGCGGGCGGATCTGGGTCAGCGACAACAAGCCCCGGGGCGCGGTGTTTTCCTTTACGCTCCCGACGGAGGAGGTACCTGTCAATGGATAAGCTGTTAATTGAGATCGTAGAGGACGACGCGCCGGTGCGCAATCTGATCACCGTCACGCTGAAGGCCAACGATTACCGCTATCTGACCGCCATGAACGGACAGACCGCCCTGATGGAGGCCGCCTGTCACAACCCGGACATCATCCTGCTGGATCTGGGGCTGCCGGACATGGACGGCATCGAGGTGATCCGGCGCATCCGATCCTGGACCAACACGCCCATCATCGTCATCAGCGCCCGCAGCGAGGACACGGACAAGATCGAGGCTTTGGACGCCGGGGCGGACGATTACTTGACCAAGCCCTTCTCCGTGGCGGAACTGCTGGCCCGGCTGCGGGTGACCCAGCGGCGGCTGAGCCAGGCTACTTTCGAGACCGGAGCGGACGCGGTATTCCGCAACGGGAAGCTGCGCATCGACTACGCGGCGGGCTGCGCCTATCTGGACGACGAGGAGCTGAAGCTGACGCCTATGGAGTACAAGCTCCTGTGCCTGCTGTCCCGGAACGTGGGCAAGGTGCTGACCCATAACTATATCATCCAGAATGTCTGGGGCGGCGGGGGTGAGAGCAACATCGCCTCGCTGCGGGTCTTTATGGCCACGCTGCGCAAGAAGCTGGAGTCCCAGCCGGACGCGCCCCAGTACATCCAGACCCAGATCGGTGTGGGCTACCGCATGCTCAAGCTGTAAGGAAAGGGCAGGGATCTTGCTATGAAGAAAAAACAGGGTTTTCGTTTCGGCATGTTTCTGGTGACCATCGGCATCGTCTACGGCGACATCGGCACATCTCCGCTGTACGTCATGAAGTCGATCGTGGAGGGCAACGGCGGCATCGACCGGATCAATGAGCAGTTCATCATCGGCTCCCTGTCGCTGGTGATCTGGACGATCACCCTGTTGACCACCATCAAATACGTGCTCATTGCCATGAAGGCGGACAATCACGGCGAGGGCGGCATCTTCTCCCTGTACGCGCTGGTAAAGGACTGCGGCAAGTGGCTGATCCTACCCGCCATGCTGGGGGGCGCGGCGCTGCTGGCCGACGGGGTGCTGACCCCGGCGGTCACGGTCACCACCGCGGTGGAGGGCTTGCGCAGCATCCCGGCCATGGACCGGCTTCTGGGCTTTGGCCAGTGGAAGGTGGTGGGGATCACCCTGCTGATCATCACCGTGCTCTTTTCCGTGCAGCACGCGGGGACCAGCAAGATCGGCAAGGCCTTCGGTCCGGTCATGCTCCTGTGGTTCTCCTTCCTGGGCATTACAGGCCTGATCCATGTGTTCCGCCTGCCGGTGGTGCTCAAGGCCTTCAATCCCGTCTACGCCGTGCGGGTGCTGCTCAGCCCGTATAACAAGCTGGGCTTCATGATCCTGGGGAGCGTCTTTCTGGCCACTACCGGCGCGGAGGCGCTGTACTCGGACATGGGCCATGTGGGCAAGGAGAACGTCTATTTCAGCTGGCCCTTTGTCAAGCTCTGCCTGATTTTGAACTATCTGGGCCAGGGCGCCTGGATCATCCGGAACCAGGCCAACACCGCCCTGTTCGCTATCGAGGACATGAACCCCTTCTTCCTGATGCTGCCGGAGCTCATGCGGCCCTTCGCCGTGGTGCTCAGCACCGCCGCCGCGATCATCGCCTCCCAGGCGCTGATCACCGGCTCCTACACCCTGGTGTCGGAGGCCATCCGGCTGGATCTGCTGCCCCATCTGGAGATCCGCTATCCGGCGGACACCAAAGGTCAGCTGTACATCGGCGTGGTCAACACGGTGCTCTGGATCGGCTGCAGCGCCATCGTGCTCTACTTCCGCTCCGGCGCGCGGATCGAGGCGGCCTACGGCCTGGCCATCACGGTCACCATGCTGATGACCACGCTGCTGATCTCCGTCTATCTGCGGCGGCTGAAAAAGCAGCGGGTGCTGTCGGTCGTCGTGCTGGCCGTGTTCGGCATGATCGAGGCGGTGTTCTTCATCTCCAGCCTCAGCAAGTTCACTCACGGCGGCTACGTCACCGTGCTGCTGACCCTGTTGCTGCTGGCCGTTATGGTCATCTGGTACCGGGCTACCCAGCTGGAGCAGAAATACTGCACACGGCTCCCGATCCGGGAGCATATCCCCAGCCTGAAGGCTCTGCACGAGGATACCGAGATCCCGCTGCTGGCCCACAATCTGGTCTACCTGGACGGCGGCTCCGACCCGGAGGTCATGGACCGGGATATCCTCTATTCCATCCTGGACAAGGACACCAAGCGGGCCAAGGCCTACTGGTTCGTCAGCGTGAACATGCTCAACGAGCCGGACACCATGAACTACCAGATGGAGACCTACGGCACGGACTTCATCTACCGCATCCGCCTGAACCTGGGCTTCCGATGCTCCCAGCGCATCAATGTCTATCTGCGTCAGATCGTGCAGGATCTGCAGGCCCGCGGCGAGCTGCCCCGGCAGGACAAGAAGTATTCCATCTACGGCGAGTCCACGGTGGGCACCTTCAAGTTCTGCATCATCCACAAGACCGTCACCACCAAGACGGAGCTCAGTTCCCTGGACGAGCTGATTTTGAATACCAAGTATTCCATCCGCAAGGCGGCGGGCTCCAAGGTCAAATGGTACGGCCTGGACACCTCCTCGCTGATCCTAGAATATGTGCCGCTGATCGTAGGCGGTGACAGTGGGACCGGCCGCATCCGCCGGGCGGAGACCGAGGGGCTGGAGCCCCTGGAGGCATAGGCGCAGCAAAGTAAAATAAGGAATAGAAAAAGCGTGGACACTCGACAGACGCGAGTGTCCACGCTTTTCATTTATGAAAGGGTGTTCCCGCCCTACGGCGTTACTGCTGGGCCAGGGAGACCACTCCCTGCTCCTCGTCGGGGACAAAGTAGGTGCCGCGGATCTCGCCGTAGACACCGGCCACGTCGCGCGTGACCAGCAGGCGATACAGCTTCTCGTGGGCCAGGTACAGCTCCTCGCCCCGGTCAGCCTGCAGCATCAGCTCTACGCTTTCCAGCCGCATGCTGTGGGTCATGGTGCGGACCGTCTCGGCGATCTTCTCCACCATGCGATTGTGGGTCAGCCCCATCATGCATTCGTGGAACGCATTGTCGCGCAGGAACACGTCCCGCACTTGAGGCTCCGGTGCAAGACAGGCGTCCCGCAGGGCGTGCAGAGGCGCCTCCAGCGAGCGGATCTCCTCGTCGCTGGCGTTGCGGATGACGGTCAGCATGGTGCCGGTCTCCATGATCTCCCGCAGATCCATCAATTCGTCGTAGCTGTCGCCCCGGCTGAGGATCACCCCGTAGAGCAGGGGATTGATCATCGGCTCACTGAAGCCGTCGCGGACAAAGGTACCCACCGGCCGCCGGATCTCCAGCACGCCCATGGCCACCAGGATCTTGATGGCCTCCCGGACGGTGTTGCGGGCCACGCCGAACTGCTCGCTCAGCTCCACCTCGGTGGGGATCCGGGCGCCGGGCTTCAGCCGGCCGTCCAGCAGCTGCTGTGTAAAGGCGTCGATGATCTGCTTTACAGTGTCGTTGCTGAGTTTCACGATATCCATCAGATACTCCTAAAAACCATACTCTCTCTCGCTCGTAAGCATCTTAACAAGAAAGTATACGGCTGTCAAGCGCAGGAAGTTTGGACGATTCAACAAAAAAATCCGAAAGAAAACACTTGTCAAACGAATAACATTATACAAAATCTACAAAAACCAGCTCATATTTTATGCGAGTATCCAAATTTTCCATGAAATAGACAAAAAGGCTTGACTGTATATAGAGAAGTATGGTATTAGTAAAAGCGTAAAGTTCAACGTTCAACGTTGAGCAGAAAAGCGAAAAAGCATCAAAATAATTTTAGGAGGAAGAAAATGAAGAAAATCATTGCACTTGCACTGGCTCTCATCATGGTCCTGGCCCTGGCCGCCTGCGGCTCCAGCTCCTCAGCTCCTGCTGCATCCGACGCTTCCGGCGCGGTAGAGTACAACAAAGTCAATCTTACCATGACCGTCAACGGCACCGACACCCAGATCGACACCAAGGTCGGTCAGAAGTTTGCTGAATTGGTTGCTGAAGCTACTGATGGCGCTGTGGTCATTGATGTATTTCCCAATGACCAGCTTGCCGGCGGCAACGCCGCCAAGGGAATGGAGATGTTGGCTGACGGTTCTGTCGATATCGCGGCCTATGCCACCGTTACCATGGGTGCCCTGGATGAGCGGCTGACCATTGGTATCACCCCCTGGATTTTTGACGATTACACCGACGCTCGCAATACCATTGACGCCACTGGCTTGGATTACTATGCCGGCATTCTGGCTAAGCAGAACATGACCCTCCTGGGCTCTTTCCACAATGGCTTCCGTCAGTTGACCAACAGCAAGCGCCCTGTCCTGACGCCCGATGATATGGCCGGCCTCAAGATCCGTACTCCGGGCAGCGCCATCTATCAGAACACTTTCACCGCGCTGGGCGCCAGCCCCTCCACTCTGAACTGGGGAGAAGTCTTTACCGCTCTGCAGCAGGGGACTATTGATGGCCAGGAGAACGGCCTGAGCATCACCAACACTTCTGGTGTTCTTGAGGTACAGCCCTATGTCACCGTTTGGAGTTACAGCTATGAGAATGACCTGCTCATGATCAACACCGATGTTTGGAACGACCTGAACGAGGATACCCAGAAGGTCCTGCGTGAGAAGGCTCTCGAGGCTTGCAACTGGGGCCGCGATGTGGTCGAGGCTGAGCATGAAACCCTGATCAAAGAGTTCCGCGACAAAGGCATTCAGGTCGATGTTTTGACCGAGGATCAGGTCGCCCTGTTCCGCGACAAGGTTGCCGACGTCAAGGCCGAGTTCCTCGCCAAGTTTGACGCAGACGCGCTGGCTGCTTTCGGTATCGAAGGATAAGCAACATATTCCGGATGAGGAGCTGAGGGAAACTTCAGCTCCTTTCCTGAAAATAGGTATGAAAAGGGAAAGGGACCTATGATTAAAAAAATCATTGACAATATAGAGGAGATCATCGTCATCATTGCCCTGACCGTCATGACGATCCTCACCTTCACCAATGTGGTCACCCGCTATGTTTTCAATTTCTCGATGAACTTTGCCGAAGAGATCTCAACCTATCTTTTCGTCTTGCTGAGTCTGTTTGGTGCCTCGATCGCCCTTAAGCGCGGCGCACATTTGGGCTTTACCCTGCTGGCTGACCATGTGCCAAAGATCGTGGCCCATGTCTTTGAACTCATCTCCGCGCTGGCCGGTATCCTTTTCTCCGGCGTGATTTTCTACTACGGTATCCTGATGGCGGCGACCCAGTATCAACGCGGCCAACTCTCGTTGGGCGTGCAGATCCCGGAGTGGATCTATGGATCTTTCGTGCCCCTGGGGGCATTTTTCCTGCTGATTCGTTTTATCCAGCTGCTGGTTAACGCTATCCGCGGAAGAGATGCCGCTCGTGAGGATGTCCTGGCAGAGGCGCTGGCCGAGGTCGCCGACGATGAGCGCCAAATTTTTGAGAACAACAAGGCTAAGGAGGAATAAGCGATGGTAACGACTGTTTTGTTCGGCCTGTTTGCGGTGCTGCTGCTCATCGGCGCACCCATCGCCGTCTGCCTTGGCATGTCCAGTGTCAGCGCTATGCTTGTCATGGGTGCCGGGCGCTCTCTCAATGTGGTGCTGGGCACTGTACCGCAACTGGTTTCCGCAGCCATCACCAAATCTGTGCTGATGGCCATCCCCTTCTTTATTCTCGGCGGAAATATCATGGAGAAATCGGGCATCTCGACCCGCTTGATCAAGCTTGCTCAGGCCTGTGTCGGCCATTTCAAGGGCGGCGTGGCCATGGTGTGCGTACTGGTGGCCTGCTTCTTCGCCGCGATCTCCGGTTCTGGCCCGGCCACGGTGGCCGCTCTGGGATTGATCCTGATTCCCGCTATGATCGAGGTCGGTTATCCGCCGGCTTTCGCCGCGGCCCTGATGGCCACCGCCGGTGCCATCGGCGTTATCATCCCACCATCCATCACTTTCGTAGTCTATGGCTCGATCTCCGATGTCTCCATCGGCGACCTGTTCATCTCCGGCGTATTGCCCGGCCTGCTGATGGGTGCCGCCTTGATTATCATGACGCTGTGGATCGGCCGCAAGAGCAATCTCAAACTTCTCCCTCGTGCAAGCTGGGGTGAACGCTGGAGAGCCTTCAAAGAGGCTTTCTGGGGTCTGCTCATGCCTGTCATTATCCTTGGAGGAATTTACGGAGGCATATTTACACCGACTGAGGCGGCTGCTGTCTCCGCAGTCTATGGCCTGTTCGTTGGCCTTTTTGTTTACCGCACGCTGCGGTTGAAGGATCTGAAAAAAATCCTGATCGACTCGGCTTCCACCACGGCGGTTGTCATGCTCATCACTGCAGCGGCTTCACTCTTCGCCTATGTGCTGACCCGTGCCCGCATCGATGTGGCAATCAGTTCTGCACTGGAAAGCTTCGCTTCCGGCAATACCGTAGTCTTCCTGATTATCGTCAACATCTGCTTGTTGATCGCCGGCTGTTTCCTGGATTCCACTTCGGCACTGTACATTTTCACACCGCTGTTCCTGCCGGTCGCGCAGGCATTGGGGATGAATCTGGTCCACTTCGGCACCATTATGATTGTGAACCTGGCAATCGGTCTTGTTACCCCGCCGGTAGGTGTTAACCTTTATGTCGCCTGCGGCATCGCCAACGTTGATTTGAAGGGAATTTCCAAGGCGGTCGTACCATTGATCATCGCGGCACTGATTGTTCTGCTGATCGTCACCTATTTCCCGCCTTTGTCCCTGGCATTGTTGGGCGGCGGTTGATACCGGAGACTTCCATCCGGTTTTTCCCAAAAGAAAAAATACTATTACTATATTGTGGATCTTTTATCTGCGAAAGGAGTGTGCACGCCTATGCAAGAGGTTTCTGTATCTGAACTGAAGGTCATCGCCAACGACCTGCGCAAGAAGGTCGTGACCATGATCTATAAAGCCCAGTCCGGTCATCCCGGCGGCTCCCTGTCCGCCGCGGAGTTCGTGACGGCGGCCTATTTCCGCGAAATGAACATTGACCCCGCCAATCCCAAGTGGCCGGACCGGGACCGCTTCGTCCTGTCCAAGGGCCATGTGTGCCCCATCCAGTATGCGGCGCTGGCCACCAAGGGCTACTTTGAGGAGAGCGTGCTGGATACCCTGCGCAAGGAGGGCTCCATCCTGCAGGGTCATCCCGACATGAAGAAGTGCCCCGGCATCGACATCTCCACCGGCTCTCTGGGCCAGGGCTTCGCCTGCGGCGCCGGCATGGCGCTGGCCGGCAAGCGCCAGGGCAAGGACTACCGTGTGTTCGTGGTCCTGGGCGACGGCGAGCTGGACGAGGGCGAGATCTGGGAAGCCGCCAACGTCTGCAACAAGTACCAGCTGGACAACGTTGTGGTCTTCGTGGACTGGAACAATCTGCAGCTGGACGGCACCTGCGACCAGGTCATGCCCCTGCTGGACATCGGCGCCAAGTTTGAGTCCTTCGGCTTCGAGGTCTGGAACATCGACGGCAACGACATGCAGCAGGTGGTGGACGCGCTGGACGAGATCCGCGAGCGCAAAAACGGCAAGCCCAAGTGCATCGTGGGCAAGACCATCAAGGGCAAGGGCGTCAGCTACATGGAGAATCAGGTGGGCTGGCACGGTACCGCCCCCAATGAGGAACAGTACAAACAGGCCATGCTGGAACTGAACGGAGGTGCCGTATGAGTTTGATCGCTACCCGTGACGGCTTTGGCGACGAGATCGTCGCCCTGGGCAAGGAGAACAAGAACATCTTTGTGGTGGACGCCGATATCGGCAAGTCCTGCAAGACCGGCGCCTTCATGAAGGCCCTGCCGGAGCAGCACATCAACGTGGGCATTGCCGAGCAGAGCGCCGCTGGTGTGGCGGCGGGCCTGGCCACCTGCGGGATCATCCCCTTTGTGGTGACCTACGCGGCCTTCGGCTCCATGCGCATGGTGGAGATGATCCGCCAGGAGGCCTGCTATCCCAACCTGAACGTGAAGCTCGCCTGCTCCCACGGCGGTGTGACCCCCGCCAACGACGGTGCCAGCCATCAGTGCATCGAGGATATGGGCATCCTGTCCACCATCCCCAACATGACTGTCATCATGCCCGCCGACTACAACTCAGCCCGCAAGCTGGTGCGCGCCGCCGCCGAGAAGTACGGCCCCGTGTACCTGCGCTTCACCCGCGACGCCATCCCCGAGATCTACGGCGCGGACGAGGAGTTTGAGATCGGCAAGGCCAAGCAGCTGCGGGACGGCAGCGACGCCGCCATTATCGCCAACGGCGACACCGTGCGCCTGGCCATCGAGGCCGCCGAAAAGCTGGAGGCCGAGGGTGTTAAGGTCCGCGTGCTGGACATGCACACCGTCAAGCCTCTGGACGTGGAGGCCGTGACCGCCGCCATCGAGGACTGCGGCAGGATCGTCACCGTGGAGGACCACAACATCATCAACGGCCTGGGCGCGGCGGTGGCCTGCGTGGCCGCCGATCTGGGCAAGGGCCAGGTCAAGCGTATCGGCATCCAGGATCAGTTCGGTCAGTCCGCCCCCTATGAGCGGCTGCTGGCCATGAATGGCATCACCACGGAGAACATCGTTGTCACCGTGAAGGCTATGCTCTGAGCGGGAGAGAAGGAGGATACACATGAAAGTATTTTTGATCGGCTGCGGCGATATCGCCCGTCATCACGGCCGTGCTGTCGTCCGTCTGGACGGCCAGGTGATCGGCGGCTTCGATATCAGCGAGACCAACGCCAACCTGGTGGCTCAGGAGTTCAATTGCCCCGTTGCCACCTACGAGGAAATCGAGGATTACGTGGTCAAGTCCGACTATGTGGTCATCAGCACCCCTCCCACCAAGCGCCTGGACTATGTGGAAATGGTCCTCAAGCACCACATCCCCCTGTACATGGAGAAGCCCGTGGCCTGCACCATGGAGGACGCCATGAAGATCAAGGAGATGGCGGACAAGTATGACGGCAAGATCATGGTGGGCTTCGCCCACTACTATCGCCCGGCCTACCGCAAGATGTTGGAGCTGGTCAAGACCGGCATGTTCGGCGAGCCTGTGGACATCGCCTTCTCCCGTCTGAGCCCCGGCTTCGGCTTCCACGCCAAGAACCTGGGCGCCTCCTGGCGTACCGACCCGAACCTGGCCTGCGGCATGACCGTAGAGTCCGTGTCCCACGACTGGAAGCTGATCACCGCCATGGCGGGCGGCTTTGACACCATCGCCTGCAATTACACCGGCACCATCGCTTCCGTGCCCAAGTTCGACAATCACACCAGCATCACCATCCGTCTGCGCAACGGCGCCATCGGCACCATCGCCGCCTCCTGGGCCTGCGACGTGCCCACCTGCTCCC
Source organism: Oscillospiraceae bacterium (assembly GCA_017470325.1). The sequence goes on along the minus strand of JAFUES010000044.1, from coordinate 11,180 downwards.
GCGCGTACATAGGCACCAAGGGCTCTATCTTCCTGACCGGCGAAGGCATGTTCGAGTTCACCAAGCTCAGCTGGAAGACGGAGGATATGCCTTATGTGGAGACCCTGACCTTCAACGACTCCTATGACCACGCCACCGGCGACGTGATCTACTATGCTCACTGCAGCTTCCAGGACAGCCTGCGTAACGGCAAGGAGTTCGAGACCCCGCTGTCCGACGGCATCTCCGCGCTGATCTACTCCCTGGCGGCCAAGAAGTCCTCCGAGGAACAGATCACCGTCAAGGTTCCCGACTGGGGCGAAGTGTGAATTCAGTTTTAAGTTTATCGTTTTCAGGAAAGACTGGGGAGAGATCCCCGGTCTTTCCTTTTTTACGGTTTGACAATTTCTGGTTGCCTGTATAGAATATCCTTAGGAAAATATCGTATACCGGGAGAGGGGTCCGCCATGGAAAACAGCTTCATTCAGTTTGAAAATGTGAAAAAGATCTACCAGGCGGGCCAGGTCCAGGTCACCGCCCTGCACGACGTGAGCTTCATCATTGAAAAGGGCGAGATCTGCGTGATCGTGGGGGAGTCCGGCGCGGGCAAGACCACACTCTTGAATATCCTGGGCGGCATGGACAGCCTGACCGAGGGCCGCATCCTGGTGGACGGGGAGGACATCTCCCAATACGACAAGAGGCGGCTCACCGGCTACCGGCGCAGCGACGTGGGCTTTGTGTTCCAGTTTTACAACCTGATCCCCAATCTGACGGCGCTGGAGAATGTGGAGATCGCGGCCAAGCTGTCGCCCGACGCCCTGGACGCGGCGTCGGTGCTGGAGCAGGTGGGGCTGGGGGACCGGATGAAGAACTTCCCGGCCCAGCTCTCCGGCGGAGAGCAGCAGCGGGTGGCCATCGCCCGGGCCCTGGCCAAGAACCCCAAGCTGCTGCTGTGCGACGAGCCCACCGGCGCCCTGGACTACAACACCGGAAAGGCCATTTTGAAGCTGCTGCAGGATACCTGCCGCAGCAGCGGCATGACGGTGATCATCATCACCCACAACAAGGCCCTGTGCGGCATGGCCGACCGGGTGATCCGGGTCAAGAGCGGCACGATATTGTCCGCCGAAGTGAACGAGACCGTGACGCCGGTGGAAGAGATCGAATGGTGAGTCTATGAATCGACATACCATGCGCATGCTCCTGCGAAGCATCCGGAGCAGCCTGGGCCGTTACCTGGCGATCCTGGCCATCGTGGCCCTGGGCGTAGGCTTCTTCGCGGGATTGAAAAGCTCCTACCCCGCCATGCGGGGCACGGCGGAGCGTTATCTGGACGAGCAGCGGCTGTACGACTTTCAGTTGCTGTCCACCCTCGGCTTCACCGGGGAGGATGTGGAGGCCTTTGCCGCCATGGAGGGTGTAGCCGCCGCGGAGGGCGGCTATTTTACCGACGCCTTTCTGGCCTTGGCCGGGGAGGACAACGTCTACCACCTGATGAGTCTGCCGGAGCGGGTGAGCCTGCCGGTGCTGACGGCGGGCCGTCTGCCCGAGATCGCCGGGGAGTGCCTGGCGGACAGCCACGCCTTCCGGGAGGAGGATATCGGAAAGACCGTCACCCTGACGGCGGAGAACGATGAAGACACCCGGGACCTGCTCCCGGGCGGGACCTATACCATCGTGGGGCTTGCCCGCTCGCCCCGCTATCTCAGCAGTGTGCGGGGGGACAGCTCTCTGGGCTCCGGCAAGATCCACGGCTTTCTCTATCTGACAAACGATGCCTTCGATTCGGAGGCCTTCCATGAGCTCAGCCTCTGGTGTGGGATCGACGCGCCGCTGTACTCTGAGGCGTATACCGACGCCCGGGACCGGCTGGAGCCCTTGGTCAAGACCCTGCTGAACCGCCGGGGCCAACTGCGCTATATGCAGCTGCGCGCAGAGGCACAGGCGGAGCTGGACGACGCCCAGGCGGAGATCGACCAGGGCTGGCTGGACTATGAGGACGGCAAGCGCGAGAGCCAGGAGAAACTGGACGAGGCGCTGAAAAAGCTGAACCAGACCGAGGGCCAGCTGATGGCGGCCCAAAAGGAGTTGGACGCCCAGGCGGCGGCTCTGGAGGCTGGCATGGCGAAGATCCCGGGGGCCCGGGCGGAGATCCAGGCCAAGCGTGCCGAGCTGGATGCGGGCGCTGCACAGTTGGCCGACGGGCGGGCGCAGCTGACCGCTGCCCGCGGGGAGCTGGAGGCCCAGGCCCAGACTGTCGCCACAGGACAGGCCCAGCTGGCGGCGGCCAAGACAGCGGCTCTGGAGCCGATCCAACAGCAGATCGGTCAGCTCCAGGCTCAGATCCAGGAGATCCAGGCGGTCATGGCGGAGATCAGCGGGGAAAACGAGGGCGACGAGCAGCAGCTTGCCGCTTTGAATGAGAATCTGGCCGCCGCCCAGGCCGGTCTTGCCTCGGCCCAGGAGGGACTGGCAGCCGCGGAGGAACAGTTTGCCGGGCAGGAAGCGGAGCTGGTCGGCGCCGGGCAGGCGATCCGCCAGGGGCTTGCGCAGATGGATGCACAGGAGGCAGAGCTGGCTGCAAAGGAGGCGGCAATCGCGGATGGCCGCAAACAGCTGGACGCCGCCGAGGCGGAGCTGAAGGCCGCGGAGGACAGCTATCCGGCGAACCAGAGCAAGATCTTCGACGCCCAGTGGAAGATCAACGACGGCTGGTGGCAGCTGGAAAAGGGTCGGGAAGAATACGAGGACGGCAAGCGGGAGGCCGAGGAGAAGCTGCGGGACGCGGAGCAGGAGCTCCACGACGCGGAGCGGGAGCTGGCTGATGCCAAGGCTGATGTGGAGGAGGACCTGCAGCTGAAGGTCTATACCCTCAACCGGGATACCAACCAGGGCTACCTGACCTTTGACAACGACATCCGCATCATCGACGGTCTGGCCAACGCCTTCCCGGTGTTCTTCGCCTTGGTGGCGGCATTGGTCTGCGTGACCACCATGACCCGCATGGTGGGGGAGGAGCGGACCTTGATCGGTACCATGAAGGCTCTGGGCTATTCCGGCCGCGCGGTGATGAGCAAGTATTTACTCTACTCTGGCTCGGCGGCCCTGCTGGGCTGCGTGGCGGGCTTTTTCCTGGGGACTACGGCGATCCCCTATGTGGTATGGATCGCCTACAACATGCTATATGACTACGCAAAGCTGGACTTCTATTTTGGGCCGCGCATGTACGGGCTGTGCCTGGCGGTGTCGGTGCTGGGGACACTGTTGGTCACCTGGCTTGCCTGCCGGCAGGAGCTACGAGAGAAGCCCGCGGAGCTGATTCGCCCCAAGGCCCCCAAGGCCGGGCGGCGGATCCTGCTGGAATATCTGAGCCCCCTGTGGCGGCGCCTGCCCTTCCTGAGCAAGGTCAGCCTGCGCAACGCCTTCCGGCACCCGCTGCGGATGCTGATGATGTTGCTGGGCATCGGCGGCTGTACGGCGCTGATGGTGGCGGGCTTCGGCATCAAGGACTCGGTGGGCCGCATCTCGGACTATCAATACGGGGAGATTTTCCTCTATGATCTGTCGGTGAGCCTGGACACGGACGACTTTGCCGATGACGCCCAGGCCGCCGCCCTGTGGGCGGGGGAAGCGGAGCATTGGGCTATGACCTGGCAGGAGCCGGTGACCATCCGCACGGACCGTGCAGAGAAAAGCAGCCGCCTGATCGCGGCGGCAGACGGGACGCTGAAGGGGATGATCAGCCTCCACAACGAGCAGGGCGAGCTGTCCTTCCCGGGACCGGGACAGGTCGTCGTCACTGAGAAGATCGCCGAGAGCCTGGAGCTGCGCGTGGGCGACAGCCTGACGCTGGAGACTGACGGCGGCGAGCGTCTGACGGTGCAGGTCAGCGGGATCTGCCAGAATTATCTGAACCACTATGTGTTTTTGAACACGGGCTCCTTAAAAGAAACACGGCACAACACGGCTCTGCTGTGTGCGGCGGAGGGCGTGGATGTGGACCGGCTGGGCGCAAGGCTGCGCGCGGCGGAGGGCGTGGACTATGTGAGCCTGTCCGGTCAGGAGCGGGAGACCATGGAGCGTTCCATGGCCAGTCTCGACCTGCTGGTGCTGGTGCTGATCCTCTGCTCCGGTGCGCTGGCCTTCATCACCGAATACAATCTCACCAACATCAACATCATGGAGCGGGTGCGGGAGATCGCCACCGTGAAGGTGCTGGGCTTCTACCCGGGGGAGACCGCCTCCTATGTGCTGCGGGAGAACCGGCTGCTGGCCGTCCTGGGGGCGGCCCTGGGGCTGGCGCTGGGAAAGCTGCTGCATCGTGTGGTGATCCAGGCGGTGGTGGTGGACTACATGAGCTTCGAGATCCGCATCGCGCCCTTGAGTTATGTGTTGGCCTTCGCCATCACCATTGTGTTTGCCCTGCTGACCAACCTCTCCATGCATCCCAAGTTGGAAAAGGTGAACATGGCCGAATCTCTGAAATCCGTGGAATAAAGAACAGGCATACAGTGCTGCCCGCGACGAAAATGTCGCGGGCAGTGTTTTTCCTCTTGACAAGCACATATGAGCGTGCTATCATATGAACAAAGAAACATATGAATGGAGGCGCATGTGAGTGGACAACAACAGAGTCCCGGCGCCGGGGGGCTGCGCGACAGGCGCTCCCGCGGCGCACAACCACGACGCGATCCTGCGCAAGGTCCGCAGCGAGCTGCCCACCGACGAGCTGCTGTGCGATCTGGCGGACCTGTTCAAGCTGTTCGGGGACACCACCCGGATGAAGATCCTATTTGCGCTGATGGAATCGGAGATGTGCGTGTGCGCCATCGCGGACCTGCTGGGCATGACCCAGTCGGCCATCTCCCATCAGCTGCGGATCCTGAAGGACGCAAACCTGGTGGGCAACCGCCGGGAGGGCAAGACCATCTATTATTTCCTGTCCGACGACCATGTGCGTACCATCGTCGCCCAGGGCTTCGACCATCTGATCGAGGACTATAACGAAAACGGAGAAAGGAACGAGGAGCCATGAAAAAGACATTCAAGCTGGAGGATCTGGACTGCGCCAACTGCGCCGCCAAGATGGAGGCCGCTATCAACAAGCTGGAGGGTGTGCAGAAGGCCACCGTCAGCTTCATGACCCAGAAGATGACCATCGAGGCCGACGAGGCTGTGTTTGACGATGTGGTGCAGGCGGCCGTAAAGTGCATCGCCAAGGTGGAACCGGACTGCCGGGTGATCCTGAAATAAAATGACAAGGAAGCAAAAGCGGACCCTGTGGCGGATCGTCGCCGCAGCGGTCCTTTGCATCGTGATCGCGCTGCTGCCAGTGGAGGGCCTGTGGCGGGGGCTGCTGTTCGCCATCCCTTATTTGATCGTGGGTTATGACGTGCTCTGGTCCGCCATCCGCAACATCCTCCACGGCCAGGTCTTCGACGAGAAGTTCCTGATGGCCATCGCCACCCTGGGGGCCTTCGCCATCCGGGAGTACCCGGAGGCCGCGGCGGTCATGCTGTTTTACCAGATCGGCGAGCTGTTTCAGGGCATCGCCGTGGGCCGCAGCCGCCGCTCCATCGCGGCGCTGATGGACATCGCTCCGGAGAGCGCGGTGGTGCTGCGGGACGGACAGGAGGAAGAGGTCTCACCGGACGAGGTCCAGGTGGGGGAGACCATCCTTGTGCGTCCCGGCGAGAAGATCCCCCTGGACGGGGTGATCCTGGAGGGGTGTACCACGGTGAACACCGCCGCCCTGACCGGCGAGAGCCTGCCCGCGGACAAGGCCGAGGGTGAGCGGGTGGTCAGCGGCAGCATCAACCTGACCGGCCTTATTAAGGTCCGGACCGAGAGCGTCTACGAGGACAGCACCGTGGCGAAGATCCTGGAGCTGGTGGAGAATTCCCAGGAGAAGAAGGCCCATGTGGAGAGCTTCATCACCCGCTTTGCCCGCTGGTACACCCCCTGCGTTGTCATCGGCGCGCTGCTGCTGGCCCTGATCCCGCCCCTGCTGCTGGGGCAGCCCTGGGCGGTCTGGGTCAAGCGGGCGCTGATCTTCCTGGTGGTGTCCTGCCCCTGCGCGCTGGTGGTGTCGGTGCCCCTGTCCTTCTTCGGCGGCATCGGCGGCGCCTCCCGGGAGGGCATCCTCATCAAGGGCGCCAACTATCTGGAGACCCTGGCCAAGGTGGACACGGTGGTCTTTGACAAGACCGGAACCCTGACCCAGGGTAGCTTCGCGGTAGACGCCATCCACCCCACCCAGATCGATGCCCAGGCGCTGTTGGACATCGCCGCCGCAGCGGAGAGCTATTCCCAGCACCCGGTGGCGGAGTCCATCGTGGCCGCCCACGGCGGGGATATCGACCACAGCCGCATCGGCCAGGTGACCGAGATCGCGGGTAAGGGCCTGCGGGCGGAGGTGGACGGCCAGACCTTCTATGTGGGCAACAGTGCCCTGATGGAGCAGATCGGCGCGGATTACCACGACTGTCACCTGGTGGGCACAGTGATCCATGTGGCTCGGGAGCAAGAGTATCTGGGCCACATCGTCATCAGCGACCAACTCAAGCCCGACGCGGCCCAGGCCGTCGCGGACCTGAAAGTACTGGGCGTCCGCAAGACCGTGATGCTCACCGGGGACATCCAGAAGGTGGCCCAGGCTGTGGCGGAGAAGCTGGGTGTGGACGAGGTCCACGCGGGGCTGCTGCCGGGGCAGAAGGTGGAGCAGGTGGAGCACATGCTGCAGGGCGGCGCGAAGCTGGCCTTCGTGGGTGACGGCATCAACGACGCGCCGGTGCTGACCCGGGCGGATGTGGGCATTGCCATGGGCGCCATGGGCAGCGACGCTGCCATCGAGTCGGCGGATATCGTGCTGATGGACGACAAGCCCTCCCGGCTGCCTTTGGCGGTGAAGCTGAGCCGCCGGACCATGCGCATCGTCAACGAGAACATCGTGTTTGCCCTAGCGGTGAAGGCCGTGATCCTGCTGCTTGGCGCTCTGGGCATCGCCAACATGTGGTTTGCCGTGTTCGGCGACGTGGGCGTGCTGATCCTGGCGGTGCTCAACGCCATGCGCTGCCTGGGAAAAGTGGAATAAACCCCGGGAAACGGATTGAAACTCCCGGGGCCGCTATGCTATAATAGTTTCACCCGGAATGTGAATTCGTTTTTTATCCATAACGGCAAAGGAGGCCGCGCCATGAAAGTCACGAAACGAAACGGCAATGTTGTGATCTATGACGATGAAAAGGTCGTCAGCAGTATTCTGAAAGCCAATGCGGGCATCGCCATGGAGGAGATTTCGGAGAAGGCCGCCGCCGCACTGGCGGGGGACGTGTTCGCCAAGCTCACCGCGCAGGACACCATCATCAGCACCGGCGAGGTCCGGGACTGTGTGTATGCCCTGCTGCTGGAAAAGGGCTATCTCCAGACCGCGAAGCAGTATATGGAGTACAAGAAGTAAAAAGCTTCCGGCAGGCGCGCCCTGCCGAGACAGACGCCCGGAGTCCTATGCCTGCAGGACTCCGGGCGTTTGCCGCATGCGGATAATTTTTGCAGAGATTGAACGAAACGGGCTTCGGCTTGAGTTCTTATAAGTGAAAGCGGCTTTCAGGAAGGAAGGTGATGACGTATGTCCCAGGATGCGCGGCTGCTGCAGGCCATGCAGCAGGGCGACGAGGAGGCCCTCGGCCGGCTGATCGAGCGCTATACCGCCTATGTGGGCACCATCGTGTGGAATATCGTCAGGGGAAAGCTGGATGAGAGCGACGCTAGAGCCGTCGTTTCGGAAGTGTTTTACAGCCTGTGGTGTAATGCCGCCAAGGCGGAGCCGGACAAGCTGAAGGCATATTTGAGCAGTATCGCCCGCAGCAAAGCCCTCAACGCCCTGCGCAAAGCGGGCCGGGAGGTCCCTCTGGAGGATGACTTGTTGGAGCTGAGCTGCCCCGGACCGGAGGACGAGACCCTGCGGCAGGCGGAATATGCGGCCCTGCGCCGCTGCCTGGACGCCCTGCCGGAGCCGGACCGGACGATCTTTATCCGCCACTATTACCATTACCAGAGCGCCCGGGAGATCGGCGCGGAGCTGGGGATGAACGTCAACACCATAAGTACAAAGCTCCGCCGGGGCCGGCAGCGGCTGCGGCAGGAACTGATGGAAGGAGGCTATTTCATTGGAAGTGAAGATCTCTCAGCTCTTTGATTACGGCGATGAAATAGCCGCGCCCGGAGAGGCCCCCGCCTTTGATCCGGGCCAGATCAAGGAGTTGACGATGCAAAAAATTCACGGGGAGCATGCGGCTCCCAAACGGGTCCGAGCGGTCCGCCGCGCCTCCCGCACCCTGCTGATCGCGGCGGCCATCGCAAGCCTCTTCACCGTCACCGCCCTGGCGGCGGGACTGAGCGTCCACCAGCGGCGGCAGGCGCAGCTGCGCGACTACCGGGAGGTGGACACCAACAGCGTGACAGACTATGTGGAGTACGAGATCGGGGAGGACACGGCGGGGGTCACCCTGCTGTCGGCCCTGAACACCGGCGAGATGCAGGAGGTGTACCTGAATATCAGCCCCGTGCCGCCGGAGGAGGTCTTCGATCCGGGCGAGCAGGAGCTGATGGAGGAAACGGGCATCCACCGGGAATATGTCTATGAGCTGGACGGTGACGGGAAATGGAACTGGCTGCAGTTCACGCCCTCCGACTGGGACTTCGCCCCGGAGGACATGGAAACGGTGACGATGGAGGGCGGCGAGACCCTGCAGAAGCCCAAGCCGGAGGCTGTACACCAGAAGCTCCTGGATTCCTGCTATGATGAGGAGAGTCAGACCCTGACGCTGATGGGCCATGTGCCGCTGGACAGACTGCAGGAAGGGAAGGAGACCCAGCTGCATGTGGTCTGCCTGGAGATGCGGGACGGCGATTACGACCACTCGGAGATCTACCGGGACTTCGGCAGTGTGGCGATCTCCGCCACCGAGCACCGGGTGAAGACCGTGATGTTCGACACACCGCCGGTGTTCACCAATGAGGAGACCGGGGACGAGGCTCAGGTACTGGGCGTGGAGCTCAGCTACGAGGGCGTCAACTGGCTGGTGTCCTTCGACGGCATGGCCGAGGTCCATGGCCGCCCGGCAGACGATCTGACCGAGGCGGAGAAGCAGGCGCACTTCGAGCTGCAGCTGTCCTGGCTGCGGGCGGAAGATCAGGTGGTATGGAACGCGAAGCTGAACTTTACCGACGGCAGCAGCATGGAGGCCCCGGGCATCCTGCGCTCCCCCTATGAGGACGGCGTGGTGAAGCTGATCGGCACCCTGGGCGCCGGGAGCATCGACGTGGACAGGATCGTCTCCGTCACCGTCTGCGGCGAGACCATATCGGTTGCGTAATTTGGGGGGCGGCCCGGGACACCGGCCGCCCCTGCCGGGCCCAGATAAAGAGAAACGCAGCCCCGAGGCGAGGCCTGTCGAAAGTCCCCGGCGAAAAATCTTTCGCCGGGGACTTGACGAATGGGTCTGTGTATGGTATTATACCTAAGCTGAATTGCATATCGCGGGGTAGAGCAGCTGGTAGCTCGTCGGGCTCATAACCCGGAGGTCGTTGGTTCGAATCCTTCCCCCGCAACCACCATTGGGGTACAAAAAAGATATGTGCCCCATAAACCCAGGAATCTCAACGGTTCCTGGGTTTTTTCACGCCCATTTTTACAGTGGAAATAAAAAGATATGTCGAAGTGTCGGTAGGGATTTGAACTACCAACACCCAGTTTTGGAGGCGGGATTTGCGAGTTTTTCGCAGATCCCGCCTTTTTTTGTTGCCCTGGAAATGTAAACTTTTTGTGTTGTCGGAGGTTTCAACCAAAATGTGGTTGAAACCTCTTTCCCCTGATAATTGAAAGAAAACCGTTGTTTTTCGGAGTAAATGAGGCGAAAAATCACAAATATTCATTATGGAGGTGGTGCCATATGGCCTGATTCACAACAAAAAACAGAATATCGAGAAAAACAGTGACATAAGAGGAGGAACAAAGATGAATGAATGGGAGCGCCTTCGTCGACAGGCGCAGCGATACAAAGAGAACTATCCGCCCGGCACAAGAGTAATGCTCCTTAGTATGGAAGATCCGTGGGCTCCCGTTCCCTCCGGAACGAGAGGAACTGTTGAGGCAGTCGATGACATTGGCCAGCTCCACATGAAGTGGGACAACGGCAGAACGCTCGCCCTTGTTCCTGGCGAAGATAGCTTCCGTAAGCTGACAGACGCTGAGCTTCGTGAGGAGCAGAGCGAGAGCATTGCGGAAGCCGAAGAAGGCCCCGCCATGGAAATGTGAAGGATGGAGCCTATCACCATGGGAAGCCTGTTCGATGGGATTGGAGGCTTCCCGCTTGCTGCTGTCCGGAACGGGATTGAACCGTTATGGGCCAGCGAGATAGAAGTCTTTCCTATTGAGGTCACCAAGACTCACTTCCCCAACATGCTTCACGTGGGAGATATCACAAAGCTGGACGGTGCGAAGCTCCCTCCCGTGGACATTATCTGTGGCGGCAGCCCCTGCCAGGATCTGAGTGTGGCCGGCGCAAGAGCAGGCTTGGGGGGAGATCGATCTGGCCTGTTCATGGAGCAAATACGAGTAATCAGGGAGATGAGAAATGCTGATCGAGAACGAGGACGGACAGGTAATGCTGTTCGACCCAGATTTGGATGCTGGGAAAATGTGCCCGGTGCTTTCAGTTCGGCCTCCGGGGATGACTTCCAAGCGGTCCTCGAGGAGTTCCTCCACATTGAAGAACCACAGCTTCATGTTGTTAGACCTCCGACCGGGCGCTGGGAATATGCTGGGGCCGTGCTGGGAAATCAATCCTGTGTGGCTTGGACCACCTGGGACGCTCAATACTTCGGAGTGCCCCAAAGGCGCCGCAGAATCTTCCTTGTCGCAGATTTTAGTGGCTACAGCCCCATCCAGATACTATTTAAGCCAAGCGGCATGCCTCGGAATCCTCCGCCGAGCTGAAGAGCGAGGCAAGGAACTGCCATGGCAGTTGGAACAGGCGCTGCGGATTCAAGCCGGCATATCTATGAAAAGCAAACCATAGGAAAACCAGGAACGCAGAGATTGGATTCCGTCATAAGATGGTATTCCACGATACTTCTTCGTTGGATTCGAGGCAATGGTCTCCGCGCCCTTGTCGGAAGTGCTGTGCGATATAAAG
>JAFUES010000056.1 GCA_017470325.1 Oscillospiraceae bacterium | reverse complement strand
GCTGTCACGACCGCCAAGATCGCGCAGGCGGCGATCACCAACGCTCAGATCGCAAACGCCGCCGTGGACACAGCACAGATCGCTCTTGGCGCGATTACCGCCGCCCTGATTGCCCAGGGTGCTGTGGGCACTGCCCAGATCGCGGATGCCAGCATCACGGATGCGAAGAACGTAGAGCTCACCGCCAATAAGATCAACGCGGCCACACTTTCCGTGGAGCGCCTGATCATCCGGGGAAACAACCAGTCCCTGATCTATGCTATCAATAACATGGGCCAGCTGGTTTCGGCGGAGGTCGATACCATTGACGGCTATGTGCTGACGGAGCGCACCATCACGGCGGACAAGATCGTGGTGCACAGCATCACGGCAAACGAGCTGGCCGCGCATACAATCACCGCAAATGAGATCCTGGCCGGGACGATCACGGGCAATGAGATCGCCGCCGCGACCATCGAGGGCAGCAACATCAAGGCTGGAACGCTGACCACCTCCCATGTGGCGGCGGACTTCGGACAGACGCTTGACCTGTCCAGCAACGCAGGCATCAACCAGACCGTTCAGCAGATCTACGATGATATGGAGGATGCTATTGCAGCCGTCGGAGGCGCGGAGGTTATTGTCGGCACCCAGACAGCCGCCACCAATGCCTGGACAGGTGTGGCCAGCTTCGATGAACTGAAGGATGGACAGACCATTCTGTACTGGCTCCCGTTCGCGGGAACTTCTACGGCGGCTACGCTGAATCTGACGCTTAAGGGCGGAGCGATTACCGGGGCGAAGAACGTCTACATCAACGGTACCACTCGCTGCACGACGCAGATCGCTGTCGGCAATGTAACCCAGATGACCTACCGGGTCAATACACCAATTAACGGCTCCGGCAGCTATACGGGCTGGTGGATCACCCGGAACCAGGATACCACCACCAACTATTACGACCGGATCAACTACAAGGCTTCTGTTACGGCGGTCGGCGCGATTGCAGCCGGACGGCTGGGTGTGTTCAACAGCGCGGGCAAACTGATGCTGCTGTCTACCACGGCATTTGATGTCACCAAGCCCATTCTGTATGTCGGTACCGCCTACGCTGAGGGCAAGCTGACCCAGACCAACAACTATATCTCCTGGGGCACCGCCTTCTCGCTGGCCAATACCGTATCCGGCTTTTCCGGCACGGCGGGAGCGACGGTGTACATCAAGGGGACACTCAACGGCTACATGCTGACGCCTGCTGCCGGGGTGCTGACAACGACGGTTCCTACCACCGAGGACGGGTACACTTACATCCTGCTCGGCTTGATGAGCACAGCCACCAGCGCCGTACTGGCTCCGGAGCATCCCATGTTCCGGTACTACAGCAGCGGCTTCAAAACTGTCTCCCAGATTGCCTATGAGGCTTTTGTGGAAGCGGATGAAGCGAAGGAAGCCGTTGATAATCTGGAAATCGGCGGCAGGAACTATGTGCTGAATTCCGATACGGAATCCTCCGGCGCGGCTGATCTCATCGGCAGGTACGCTCTGTCGGAACCCATGAAGGCGGATGAGGAATATACCGTCTCCCTGTCCCTCTCCATGGAGGATCTGAGCAGAATCACCGTTCGGACTTCCGGCGGGGATCAGGTACTGGCCACCATTCGGCTGGACGACGTCGCCCTGCAGACCGTGAAGGCGACATT
>JAFUES010000043.1 GCA_017470325.1 Oscillospiraceae bacterium | reverse complement strand
GAAAAAATGTGATTTTTCCGGGCGGGGTTAAAATCCCGCCCATTTTCTTTGACTGTGACTTGTAAGGCAGATGACCTTACAGAAAGCGAGGTGACACATGGCAATGAAACACAGAATCACCATCAATGTCACTGATCCGAATGGAAAGAAGGCTGCCGTGCTTCGCGGGGCGGATATGAAGCTCCCTGCAAGGCTCGTGAGGTTCCTTTTCGGGGACTTCCAGCAGGTCTACCTCCTCTCGCCGGGGCAGACAGTCGAATCCGTGAACATCAGTGAGGTCAAGGAAGGAGGAAAAACGGATGTCAAAAATGAGCCAACTTGCAGCAGAACTTGATGAGCTGCGCCACTGCGGTGAAATCCTGATCGGCATCTCCGACACGCTCCGCGAGATGTTCAGCGGAGGCGAGGAAACGCCGGAGGCACAGGAAACACCTGCCGAGAAGCCGAGGGGCAAGGCAAAGGCGGCAAAGACTGCGCCCTCAAAGGAGCCGGAGAAGCCCGCAGAGCCGGAAAAGCAGCTCACCCTTGCGGATGTCAGGGCGGTGCTTGCCGAGAAGTCCAGAGCCGGGTTCACGGAAGAGGTCAAGGCGCTGATCGCAAAGCACGGCGCGGACAGACTGTCGGAAGTGCCGGAGACGGAGTACGCGGCTTTGCTTGCGGATGCGGAGGTGCTGGGATGAGTGAGAAAAAACACGCGGTGCTTTCCGCATCCTCGGCACACAGGTGGCTTGCTTGCCCACCTTCCGCTCTGGCCTGTGCCGGGGTGAAGGATACCGCAAGCGAGTATGCCCAGCAGGGCACGGACGCACACAGCCTTTGCGAGTACAAGCTGCTGAAAGCCCTGGGGCAGAAAGCCAAAGACCCGACCGAGAACCTTACCTATTTCGATGAGGAGATGGCGGGCTGCTCGGACGCCTATGCGGAGTTCGTGCAAGAGCAGGTCGAGGCGGCGAAGCAGAAATGCGCTGATCCCATCGTCCTGGTGGAGCAGCGGCTTGACTTCTCGGAGTATGTGCCGGAGGGCTTCGGCACCGGGGACTGCGTCATCGTCGGGGACGGGACGCTCTCGGTGATCGACTTCAAGTACGGCGTGGGCATCGTGGTCGAAGCCGAAAAGAATCCGCAGATGATGTGCTATGCGCTCGGTGCGCTGGCGCTGTTTGACGGAATTTATGATATCGACACGGTATCCATGACCATCTTTCAGCCGAGGCGCGAGAACGTCAGCACATACACCATCTCCAAGGAGGAACTGCTCACCTGGGCGAAGGAGGTGCTTGCACCGACTGCGGAGCTTGCCGCCAAGGGCGAGGGCGAATACTGCGCCGGGGAACACTGCCAGTTCTGCAAGGTGAAAGCCACCTGCAGGAAGCGGGCGGAATACAACCTGGAGCTTGCCCGTTACGACTTCGAGCCTCCATCCAATCTGGAGGATGCCGAAATCGAGGCTGTTCTCGCAAGAGCGGACGAACTGATCTCCTGGGCGGGTGACGTGAAGGAGTTTGCACTCCAGGCGGCACTGCAGGGAAAGCAGTGGCAGGACTGGAAAGTGGTCGAAGGCCGCTCCAACAGGAAGTACACAAACGATGACGCCGTCGCGCAGACGGTACAGAACGCCGGATACGATCCCTATGAACACAAGGTCCTGGGAATCACGGCAATGACCAAGCTGCTCGGCAAGGGCAGGTTTGAAGAATTGCTCGGCGCTCTTACCTATAAGCCACAGGGCAAGCCAACATTAGTGCCGATCTCGGACAAGCGTCCGGTCATGAATACGGCAGCAGAAGATTTCAAAGAAGATTAAGGAGGACAATACTATGTCAAAGAAACCTGACCAATGGTTTATGTACATTTCCAGTGGCTTAGTGTACACTGTTGCCTGCGATCTGCAGAGGAAGACTATCGCTATGTATACAGAGAATTGCACTATACAAACCAGCGACAGAAAAATAGAAAAGTTATGGGAGCAGTTCGAAGACGTACCAATGAATCCTGATACAGAGTGCATGGATGCATCGTTTCTTGGTTTTCCTGCAGGAACACATCGGGAAGAAATATGGCACTGGTTTGATGAACAGCACTCAAAAGGCGTCGCATATGCTCCACGTTGGCGATATTACAAAGCTGGACGGGGCGTTGCTTCCCCCTGTAGATATCATTTGTGGGGGCAGCCCCTGCCAAGATCTTAGTGTCGCGGGCGCAAGAGCTGGTCTGGCCGGAGAACGATCCGGCTTGTTCATGGAGCAAATCAGAGTAATCAAGGAGATGAGAGATGCTGATCGAAAACGAGGACGGACAGGTAATGCTGTTCGACCCAGATTTGGATGCTGGGAAAATGTCCCTGGCGCATTCAGCTCGGCCACCGGGGATGACTTCCAAGCGGTCCTCGAAGAGTTCCTTCATGTTGAGGAACCACACCTTCATGTTACGGAAAGAATTCCATTCTGCACGGAACCAGCTACCAAGAGGGTGCGACAGGGCGAGATCGCAACAAACAGATAGGAGGTCATAAGGCATAATGGAGATGTCCCATCTATATGACGATATCATTAACATGCCCCATCATGTCTCGGACAAGCATCCTCAGATGCCCATGATAGACCGCGCAGCACAGTTCTCGCCCTTTGCTGCCTTGACTGGTTACGATGCCGCAATTGTGGAGACTGCAAGACTGACAGAAGAAAAAAGAGAGCTTTCTGAGGAGCAGAAGCAAGTCATAAACAAGCAGCTAGGAGAGCTGCAGTCTCGCCTGAAAACAGATCCGGTGGCAACAGTGGTTTTCTTCCGGGCTGATAGCCGCAAGGCAGGGGGCTCTTACGAAACCATTACCGGCGCTGCAAAGAAAGTTGACGATTACCTCGGTATTCTGGAAATGGCGAATGGTGTTGTAATTCCATTCGATGATATTATGAGTTTGGAGTGATCTTTATGAAAACCGCAATAATATCAATCTTTATCATACTGGTCATTGGCTTCATGATTATTGGCTTTGTAATACTTTTTAAAACGCGTATTTAAAAATCATCTGAGACGGTTTGCCTGGGGGGGAAGAAGTGCTCATCCTTTTCTAATTGCTGTTTTGTACGTAAACAGCAATGGCAGCTCGAGTATGAGGAATTCTATGTTGCGGTTCCCCGCAACCGGTGGAATTGCCACGGCGCAGCTTTTATGGTAATATGATCCCACGGCCTGTGTGGACGAATCAGCCCCGGCAGTAAGGGGAGGTGCGTGATGAACATCTGGACAGAAGAACTGGTGGAGAGACATCTTCCCCTGCTGGAAGCCTGGGCCGGGCGCAGCGACGGCGCCATCACACCCAACGACCTGCCCGCATCGGCGGAAGGGCTGGCGCAGTGGTTCGAGCGGCGCGGGGCGGAGCCGGGACGGCTGGACTGTCTGGCGCTGGTGTACGAGACGCCGGTGGGGCTGGCGGGCCTGCGGCGGAGCGCCGAAGGAGAGGCGGAGCTGTATCTGCTGCTCTGTGAGCGGGGCTACAATCCGCTGCGTACCGCGACCTACATCTGCCTGCGCATGCTGGACCGGGCCTTTCTGGACCTGGGGCTGGAGCGGGTGACCATGCGGGTCCTCCCGGACGGCACGTGGTTCCTGGAGGCGCTGGCGCGGATGGGCTTTTCCCCCACAGAGGAGAGGGACGGTCCGGGCTGCCTCGCCGTGGAGAGGGATACGTTTCAGAATCAAAAATACTTGTTTTAAGTCGGTGGGCGAACAGGGCGTGACATAGTAAAAAGGCGTTGCCTCAACATAGCTTTTTGCTGTTTGAGAGGCAACGCTTTTTGCTTATGAAGGGACGTGCAGTCAGAAGAAACGCCGGGCCAGGGACAGGATCAGCAGCAGGGCCGCATTCACCGCTGTGAACTCCAGCAGGTAGCGTCCGGTGTGGGCGTGATCCGAGTGGGAGTAGAGCTTCATGCTGATGAGGCTGGCAAGGCTGGCAATGGGGGTACCCAGGCCGCCGATGTTCACCCCCAGCAGCAGCTCCTTCGCCTCGTCGGTAAAGCCCGAGAGCAGCAGGGCGGCGGGCACGTTGCTGATGACCTGGCTTGCAAGCAGGGAGGTCAGATAGACACGCCCCGCCAATAGGCGGCGGAGAAGATACGCCACGGTGCCGATCCGGGCCAGGTTGCCGGAAAAGACGAAGAAGGCCACAAAGGTCAGAAGCAGCATGAAGTCCGCCTTCAGCAGGAGCCTCCGGTCGAAGAAGAACAGCACCGCCACCAGGACAGCCAGCATCACCGGCCAGCTGAGGATGCGCAGTACCACCAGCAGGCAGACGGCAAACAGCGCCAGATGCAGGCAGACCGCCTGCAGATCCACGCCGGGCTCCTCTCCCAGAAAGAAGTGCAGCCGGGCGCCGGAGAGGGTCAGGCAGGCCCCGCCGATCAGCAGCAGCGACAGCAGCCACACCGGCAGCGTCCAGCGCAGAAAGGCGCCCATGCTCAGGTCGTAGCAGGAGTAGAGATACAGGTTCTGGGGATTGCCCACGGGGGTCAGCATGCTGCCCAGATTGGCCGCCACGGTCTGCAGCACCACGATGTGGATCAGGTCCCGTTTCCGGTCCGCCAGCCCCAGCACCACCACGGCGAAGGGCACGAAGGTGAGCAGGGCCACGTCGTTGGTGATCAGCATGGCGCTGAAGAAGCAGAGCAGCACCAGCAGCAGGCCGATGCTGCGCACATTGCTGAGCTTTTTGCACAGGGTGTGGGCCAGGTGGGCGAAGAGCCCCGCCTGCCGCAGCCCGGCCACCACGGTCATCAGGCAGTAGAGCAGGGCCAGGGTGCGCAGATCGATATAGGAGAGATAGGCCCGGTCCGGGGGGACGAGGAAACAGCTGAGCAGCGCCGCCAGGGCGGCGATCAGCAGGACGGGCTCGCGTTTGATAAAGGAACGGATGGTGGCCATGGATGCCTCCCAAGAAAAGTCTCTGCACAGTATAGCAAGCCCGGCACCTCGGGTCAAGAGCAAAAAACAGCGCCGCGGGAGACGGCTCTCTCGCGGCGCCGCGGTTTGATCGGGAGACTCAGGCCAGGGAGTAGGTCCTGATGAAGGGCGCGGGGTCCGCGCCGCCGTCAAGGTAGCGCAGCAGGATCTCCGCGCAGGCGTGGCTGTCGCTGCCGGCGTGGTGATGGTCCAGGGGGATGGCGTAGTGATCGCACAGGGCGTCCAGCTTGTGGCTCATGCCGGGCAGGAGCCTCCGGCCCATCTGCACGGTGCAGAGGTAGCGGGCGCTGCGCTTCCACTCGATCTCGTAGGCCTGCAGGCAGCGGCGCAGCACGCCCAGATCGAAGGGGGCGTTGTGGGCGGCCAGCACGCCGCTGTCCAGCAGCGGCTGGATCCGGGGCCACAGCTCCGGGAAGGTGGGTGCGTCCCGGACCGCGTCGGCGTCGATGCCTGTCAGCCAGGTGTTGAAGGGGTCGAAGTCCGTCTCCGGGTCCACCAGGGAATAGAAGGCGTCCACGATCTGCCCGTCCTCCAGGACGGAGATGCCGATGGCGCTCATGCGGTGGTTGAGCCGATTGGGCGTTTCCACGTCAAAGGCGATGTATCGTTCCATTTCTGTCTCTCCTCAGTGCTTCAGATCCCGGCTCAACTCCTCCGGGATGCCCCGGGGCCCCCGCACAGCGCCGACGCCGTAATGAGTTTTCAGCAGCGCAAAGGGGAAACGGGCCGGATCGTAGCGCTTTTGCAGGCGAAGCTTCATGAGGCTGCGGATGTGGAGTCCCTCCCGCTGGTAGCGGAAGGGGATGTCCGTCTCGGTGACCTTGCAGCGGTACAGGATCGCCGACACCGGCGCGCCCACATAGAGAAATACTGTGTCTCCTTTCTTGATGCCGCTGCCCTGCTTCCAGGTGATCTCATCTGTCTTATCGAAGGCATGCTCGATATCGTAGTATTTCGGGTTGGAGGGGACGAGCCACTCCTTGGGTCCCCGCAGGGCCTGCCGGGTCGGGGCCGAGGCGGTGACCCGGTAGCTCTGGTCGATCCAAGCGCGGATCTCCTCCATGGGCACGGTGCCGTCCAGCAGGATGGAGACCCAACTGCCTCGGCTGATGTGGTAGCCGTGGAAGTAGCCGGGCTGCTGGCTCAGAAGATCAGCCAGCAGGGGACTGTCCAGCTTCACATTCAGGATCTCCACGGTGCCCTCGCCGGGCAGACCCAGCTTCTCCCGGGTCACGTCCATCACCAGGCCGTACCACTTCTGATTGTCCTTGTGGCGAAAGATCGCATAGGTGGGAAAGCGGGCCCAGAGATATTCGATCTCGCTTTTGTATTTCCTGCGGATGTAGCGGAATACGTCTTGCCGCAGTGATGTGTCCATGCAACGGTAACCTCGTATCTATGTTTGAGCCCATTATACCACATGCGAAGCACAGCGGGGAAGAAAAATAAAAACCGCCCCCCTCCCCGCATGTTGACGGGGAGGGGGCGATTGCTGATGCTGCATTTCCGCTTGGCGCATGCTTCAGTTCAGAAAGTCCCGCAGCTTCTTGGAGCGGCTGGGGTGGCGCAGCTTGCGCAGGGCCTTGGCCTCGATCTGGCGGATACGCTCACGGGTGACGTTGAACTCCTTGCCCACTTCCTCCAGAGTGCGGGTGCGGCCGTCCACGATGCCGAAGCGCAGCTCCAGCACCTTCTTCTCCCGGGGGGCCAGGGTATCCAGCACCTCCTCCAGCTGCTCACGCAGCAGGGAGAAGCTGGCGGCCTCGGAGGGCTCGGAGGCGTCCTCGTCGGGGATGAAGTCGCCCAGGTGGGAATCCTCCTCCTCGCCGATGGGGGTCTCCAGAGAGACCGGCTCCTGGGCGATCTTCAGGATATCGCGCACCTTCTCCACGGGCATATCCATCTCCTCGGCGATCTCCTCGGCGGAGGGGTCGTGGCCCAGCTCCTGCAGCAGCTGCCGGGAGACGCGGATGGTCTTGTTGATGGTCTCCACCATGTGCACGGGGATGCGGATGGTGCGGGCCTGGTCGGCAATGGCACGGGTGATGGCCTGCCGGATCCACCAGGTGGCGTAGGTGGAGAATTTGTAGCCCTTGGTGTAGTCGAACTTCTCCACAGCCTTGATGAGGCCCAGGTTGCCCTCCTGGATCAGGTCCAAAAACAGCATGCCGCGGCCCACGTAACGCTTGGCGATGGATACCACCAGACGCAGGTTTGCCTCGGTCATACGGCGCTTGGCCTCCTCGTCGCCCTCGGACATGCGGATGGCCAGGGCAACCTCCTCTTCGGGGGTCAGCAGAGGCACCTTGCCGATCTCCTTCAGATACATGCGCACCGGGTCGTCGGTGGCAAAGGTGTCGATCAGGGCATCGGTGTCGGTGATCTCCTCCTCGGTGACCTCCTCGATCTGGGCCAGGTCCTCCACCTCGGGGGACACATCGTCGATGGGGGGCAGCACGTCGGCGGAGCCCACGTCGATGTCGATGCCGCTTTGCTCCAGGGTCTCATAGAACTTGTCCACGGCTTCGCCGTCCAGGTTCAGCTCCTCCAGCACCTCCAGCTCTTTGGCGCTCAGGCGGCCGGCCTTCTTGCCCTTTTCCAGCAGCTCGTTCAGCCGCTCCTCCGGGGTCTTGGCGGGCTCGGCGGGAGCGGCCTCCTTTTTCTTGGCGGCGGAGCGCTTGCGGGGCTTCGGCAGCTCCGTCTCCGTCTGGGAGGCGATATCGCTGATGGAGGCCTCCTCCAGCAGCTTGTCGGCCATGCTCTCCAGTTCTTCCTCGGTGAATTTCATTTCGTCAGACATCTTTTCCCTTGTACCCCTTTCTGTCTCTGAGACTGTCCGCCAGGGCCCGCAGATCCGTGCTGCCGGCGGCCAGGTTTTTCTGTTGTCGTATTTTCTCTATGTAGTCGGCCAGGGCCTTCTCGCCCTGACTCAGCACTTCCGGCTTCTGCAGCAGCTCCACCAGCAGGCTCATCTCCTGCAAGCTCAGGGCCTCGCTGAGGGCGGAGGTGCTGACGGTCTCGCCCCGGTCGATCCGACGGCGGATCTCGGTATAGATATGGCCCAGGGCCGGAGAGGAGAAATCCTCCGCCGCGGGCAGCTGGGGCGATTTCCCCAAAGAGGGCTCCAGATACAGCAGGCGGATCAGCCCCTCCTCCGCGGCGGCGGAGGCGGAATCCGTATAGCGCAGCTCCTTTTCCGCAGGCTGGGCCTGGCGGGCCGGGCGGCTCTGTTGCCGCTCGTCCTCCTTCCGGGCGCGGCTCAAAAGCCGTTTGCGCCGGCGCTCCACCTCGGCGGCGACCACGTCGGAGGCGATGCCCGCAAGGCTCGCCACCCGCATGGCGTAGACCTGCCGTTCCACCGCGCCGGGGAGCTTGGCCACCAGCTCGGTGGCCTCCTTGAGGAACTCCACCTTCTGCTCGTCCACGGACAGGTCGTACTTGTCCGTGACGCTGCGCAGCCGGTAGTCCACCTGGTTTTCCGAGGCCTCCAGCAGATTGCGGAAGGCGTCGGCCCCCCGGGTCTGGATGAACTCATCCGGGTCCTTGGCGCCGCTCATGCGCAGCACCTTCACCCGCATGTCCAGCTTCTCCAGGATGCCGATGGCCCGCTGGGCTGCCTTGACGCCGGCGCCGTCGTTGTCGTAGGCGATGATCACCTGGTCGGTGTAGCGGCTGAGGAGCCGGGCCTGCTCCGGCGTCAGCGAGGTGCCCAGGGAAGCCACCGCCGAGTCGAATCCCGCCTGATGGAGGGAGACCACGTCTATATTGCCCTCTGAGAGGATTATATATCCGCTTTTTGATTTTTTAGCCAGATTCAGGGCGAACAGATTCCGGCTCTTGTTGAAGACCAGGGTTTCGGGGCTGTTCATGTACTTGGGTTCCCCGTCGCCCAGAATGCGGCCGGAGAAGCCGATGACGTTGCTCCGCACGTCGATGACCGGGAACATGAGCCGGTCCCGGAACACATCGTAGTAACCGCCGTTCTTGCCCCGCCGGGCCAGACCCGCCTCGAACAGCTCCTGTCCGCTGTAGCCCTTGCGCTCCATGGCGTGCAGCAGGCTGTCCCAGGTATTGGGCGCAAAGCCCAGACCGAAGTTTTTCGCCGTGGCGGGGGAGATGCGCCGCCGGACCATGTATTCCCCGGCGCGCCGCCCTTCGGCAGTGGACAGCTGCTCGTAAAAGAAACGGGCGGCGTCCTTGTTCAGGGCCAGCATCCGGGCGCGTCTGCGGCTCTCCCGGTCGTTGGTTTCCTCGGGCAGGGGCATCCCGGCCCGTTTGGCCAGAAACTCCACCGCCTCAGGGAAGGAGAGGTTTTCGATCTCCATAATGAAGTTGATGACGCCGCCGCCCTTGCCGCAGCCGAAGCAGTGGTAGATCTGCTTGTCCGGCGAGACGGAAAAGGAGGGCGTCTTCTCACTGTGGAAGGGGCAGAGGCCGAACATGTTGGCGCCGCTGCGCTTGGTCAGCCGCACATAGCCCGACACCACGTCCACGATATCGTTGCGCTCAGTCAACTCGGTTATGAAGTTGTCGGGAAAGGGCATTGTTCGAGCCTCCTCGTCAGAACAATACCACAAGGTCATGGGACCACCCGAGGCTGGCCCCATCGACCGATGGTATTGTTCTTCCTCTCAAACCCGAACCCACTGCGTTGGGCTTCGGGTTTGTGTTAAAACAGTTTATTTCACTGTCCACGCGAAGGGGATAAACAGCTGGCCGTATTTTTCCATGGCGTAGCTGTCGGTCATGCCGGAGATGTAGTCCACCGCGGCGCGGCCCTCGCCCTCGCTTTCTGCAATGGTCTGGAATTCCGCGGGCATGGCCTCGGGCCGGGCGGTGTAATAGTCATACAGCCGCTGCAGGATGCCGTCCACCTTGCTCTCCTCGCCCTTGGCTACGGGATTGGTGTACACATCGGAGAACATGAAGCCTTTGAAAAACAGGAAGACCTCCTGCATCTCGTCGGACAGACGGATCTGCCCGTCGGTGCTGGCGGAGATCATGTCCCGCATGAAGGCGTCGATGCGCTCGCTGTTGCGCGTACCGCAGCGCCTCCGGATCAGCTCCGGCACCGCCTGATCGGTGAGGATACCGGCGCGGATGGCGTCGTCCAGGTCGTGGTTTATGTAGGCGATCTGATCGCACAGGCGCACGGTGGTCTGCTCGGGGATATCCTCCGGCGCGCCGTGGGTGTGGTGCAGGATGCCCATGCGGGTCTCATAGCACAGGTTCAGGCCCCGGCCGTCCCGCTCCAGCACATCCACTACCCGCAGGCTCTGCTCATAGTGCTTGAAGCCGCCGGGATAGATCCGATCCAGCGCCCGCTCCCCGGCGTGGCCGAAGGGGGTGTGGCCCAAATCGTGGCCCAGGGCGATGGCCTCGGTCAGATCCTCGTTGAGCCGCAGGGCCCGGGCCACGGTCCGGGACAGGCGGCTGACCTCCAGCGTGTGGGTCAGGCGGGTGCGGTAGTGGTCCCCCTCCGGCTGGAGGAAGACCTGGGTCTTGTGCTTGAGACGGCGGAAGGATTTGGAGTGGATGATCCGGTCGATGTCCCGCTGGAAGCAGGGGCGGATATCGCACTCCGGCTCCGGCGTCAGCCGGCCGCGGCTGGCTTCCGACAGCAGACCGTAAGGCCCGATCAGCAGGCGCTCGGCCTGTTCACGTTCCACGCGGGGGATCGCCATATGACCACCTCCAATTTCCTTGCAATAACCGTATACGACGCAAAAAAAAGTTTTCCCTTTCTTTTTTTCAAAAAAATTTTTGGTGGGGCGTGACGGTTACGTGACGGTCACGTGGGACAAACGTGACTGTCACGTGACTACATAACAGAACAGGACAGTACCAGACAGGACAGTACCGGACCATACCGGACCGAAAGAAACTATCTCTTGTGGTGGTGGTGACGGGAGCGCCGGCGCGACGGGACAGAGGCGCGGGCAAGAGCAGGCCCTGAGAACGTGAAGTTCTGTTTTACTAAACTCGATCTTGACAAATCCCCAGTTTTGTGGTAAACTTAAACCGAACTAAACCAGGGAACACAAGGCCGCCGAGGGGGACGGCGGCCCTTGCGAGATTCGAGATTCGAGGAGACGACGGGACGAGGGGCGCGGGCTGCGGTCAGCCCAGGCCGTCCAGCAGGTCCCGGGCCTCCGCACTGCCCTGCTCGGCGGCAAAGGCAAAGGCCTCGCGGGCCATGGCACTGTCGGGCTCCTCGCCTTCGCCGTTAAGGAAAGCGGTACCGATAGAGACGATCCGGGAAAGGAGATAGTCGTTGCCGCTGTCCAGAAGGTAAGCGCGTTCAAAGCAGTCCAGAGCTTTGACCAGGTCGGGCTCTACCACCCGCACGAAAGCCAGGCTGCCGCTGGCGTCCACATAGGTCTCGTCGCCCAGTATGCCCTTCTGGTAGATGTCGCCCAACGTTTCCAGTGCGGCTGCATGTCGGTCACCGGCCTGCTGAAGATATTGCACTGCCTTCTGTCCATCCCGGCCGTAGCCTTCCTGACCCGAGCCACCGTAGGCGTACAGGCGGCCCAGACCATAGCAGCAGTCGGGGTCGCCGGTTTCAGCGCCCCTGAGGAACCATGCTTCGGCCAGGGCATAATCATGAGGGGCTTCCAGCAGGGGGCTGTTGTACATGCTGCCCAGCCGGTAACAGGCGGCGACTTCTCCGGCGTCCGCGGCTTGGGTATACAGCCCGGCGGCCCGGTCGTAGTCCCCGGCAGACTGGGCGATCCTGCCCAGCTCGACCAGAGCGGCGGTCACACCCTCTGCGGCGGCTTCCTCCAACAGGGGCTCCGCTTGGTCTACGTCGGCATAAGCTTCCATGAACAGCAGACCCAGACGGTACTTGGCCTCGACGGAGCCGGTGTCCGCAGCCTGGCTCAGCAGATCGAAGGCGGTATCATAATCCTCCGCCTCCATGGCCAGCTGCGCGGCCGCCAGCGGATCCGCAGACTGATCGGCGGATGCTTCCGCCTCTACTGGAGCTTCCGCCGGGGCCGCGTCTGTGTTCTCAGCTACTGTCGGGGCGGGCGCTTCGGTCTGAGCCGTTGCCGGAGCAGAGACCGAGGAGGTGTTTCCACCGCAGGCGCAGAGGGTCAGCAGCAGGGATAGGCTTAGGATGAAGAAGACGATCTTTTTCATGGGAATGACTCCTTTTCGGATCCCACAGGGGGAATCAATTTCTTGGGAACGTTCAACACGTTCCCGAATAAAACACAACGGCAGTCGACGCGCAGATAAAAGGGGGCTTTTTCGTTCACAGTCCCTCTACCGGTACCGGGCGCTGGACCTGGCCGGTGACCGCCGCCGTGACGGCGCCGCCGCTGATATCGAAGATCCGCGCCCGGAAGGCGTCGACAGTCTCCGCGGGCACCAGGCCCCGGATGGTCACCGCCGCGCCGTAGTCCACCGTGTCCACCGCGCCGCCGCAGGCGGCCAGCTCCTGCTTCATCCGCTCGGCGGCGGCGTAGGAGCAGGGGATCTCCACAGCGGTCCATAGCCGGACCACCGACAGGCCCGCCGCGTCCAGGGCGTCCTTGGCGCTTTTGGTGTAGGCCCGCAGCAGACCGCCGGTGCCCAGCAGCACCCCGCCGAAGTAGCGGGTCACCACGCACACAAAGTCGCTGACACCCTCCCGCCGGAAGACCTCCAGCATGGGCAGGCCCGCGCTGCCCTGGGGCTCGCCGTCGTCGGAGTAGCGCTCCGGCCCGTCGTGGAGGGCGTAGCACCAGCAGTTGTGCCGGGCGTCGTAGTATTCCTTTTTCATGGCGGCGATGAAGTCCCGGGCCGCCTCCTCGCTGTCCACGGGCCGCACATGGCCCAGGAAGCGGGAGCGCTTTTCGGTGAACTCCGCCTCGCCCGCCCCGGTGGGGACGTAGTATTCGCTCATGGTTCCCACTCTTCCTTCGGTTCCGTATAGCCGGGGATGTAGGCCTTCACCCGGCCGAACAGGGCCGGAGGCACGATGGCCTCCGCCTCGATCCCCTCGTCGCCGTAGTCCGTGCGCAGGAGCTTGGCCTCCCGGTTCAGCGCGTCCAGAATGCCGGCGTCGGCATAGGGGATGCGCAAGGTCACATGGCGCTTGCCCGGATCCAGCAGCCGGGACAGCTTCTGTACCAGCACGTCCGCCCCCTCGCCGCTTTTGGCGGAGATGCAGACCACGTCCTCCCCGTGGGGCAGGATGCCGAAATAGGCGTCGCACTTGTTGTACACCCGCAGACAGGGGGTGCCCTCCGCGTCCAGCTGGCGGATCAACTGGTCCACGATCCGGGCCTGCTCCTCCCACTCCGGGTTGGAGATGTCGATCACATGCAGCAGCACGTCCGCGTAGCGCAGCTCCTCCAGGGTGGCCTTGAAGGCCTCGATCAGATGGGTGGGGAGCTTGCGGATAAAGCCCACGGTATCCGAGAGCAGCACCTCGGTGCTCTCGTCGATGCGCAGGCGGCGGGTGGTGGTGTCCAGGGTGTCGAACAGCCGGTCGTTGGCCGGAATGTCCGAGCCGGTCAGGCAGTTTAAGAGCGTGGACTTGCCCGCGTTGGTATAGCCCACCAGGGCCACCACGGGCATGGCGTTCTTCTCCCGGCGGCGGCGCTGGGTGCCGCGGACCTTGCGCACCGCGGCCAGCTCCTCCTCCAGCTTCTGGATCTTCCGGCGGATGTGCCGCCGGTCCGTCTCCAGCTGGGTCTCGCCGGGGCCGCGGGTGCCGATGGGCGAGGAGCCGCCGGAGGCGGTCTGCCGCACCAGGTGGGTCCACATGCCGGTGAGCCGGGGCAGCAGATACTTGTACTGGGCCAGCTCCACCTGCAGCTGACCCTCCCGGGTCTGGGCCCGCTGGGCGAAGATGTCCAGGATCAGGCCGGAGCGGTCCAGCACTTTGACCCCCAGCTCCTCCGACAGCACCCGCATCTGGGAGGGGCTCAGCTCGTTGTCGAACACCGCCAGGTCGCAGGCGTTGGCCTCGATGAGCTCCTTCATCTCCCGGATCTTGCCGTCGCCGATGAAGCTGCGGGGCTCCGGCGTGGGCCGGTTCTGGATCAGCATGGCCACGGTCTCGCCCCCGGCGGTCTCCACCAGGGCGCGCAGCTCCTCCATGGACACCTCCGTGGAGCGCTCGTGCTCGTCCATGCTGGCGGCCGCAAGTCCGGCCAGGATGGCCCGTTCTCTTTTTGTCTCGGTATTTCCCAAAGGCTTCTCCTTACGGCGCCGCCTCCCTCGTGGAGGGAGGCGGTACTCGAATCTCAAAACTCAATTCTCAAATCTCTTTACCAGGACCCGCTCCACCCGGCGGCCGTCCATGGCCAGCACGGTGACGCTCAGGTCTCCATAGCGGAAGCTGTCCCCCGGCTGGGGGAAACGCTCCAGCATCTCCACGGTCCAGCCGCCCACGGTGCTGCTCTCCGCCTCAAAGCTGTCCTCGTCCAGGCCCAGCAGCTCCAGGAAGTCGGCGATCACCATATCGCCGTCCAGCTCGTACTCGCCCTCGGCGCGCTCAATGACCTCCTGCTCCACGGTGTCCGTCTCGTCCCAGATCTCCCCCACGATCTGCTCCAGCACGTCCTCCATGCTGAGCACGCCCAGGGTGCCGCCGTACTCGTCGGACACGATGGCCAGATGCTGCTTGGCCCGGCGCAGGGCGCTGAGCACCTGGGGCAGCTTCATGGTGCGATATACGTAGATAGGGGGCATCAGCAAAGCGCGGATGTCTACCTTTTCGGTCTCGGTCAGGGCCTTCAAAAAGCGGTTGAGGTACAGCACGCCGATGACATTGTCGATGCTGTCCTCGTACACCGGCAGGCGGGAATAGGGCGCGTTTTCGATGACCGAGAGGATCTCCTCCCAGTCGTCGTCGATGTCGATGGCCACCACGTCCACCCGGGCGGTCATCACCTCGTCAGCGGCCACGTCGGAAAAGTCGATGGCGGCCTGGACCAGCTCGGAGCGGTCCTCGTCCAGCACGTCCTCGTCCTCGGCGGTCTCAATGAGGGACTGCAGCTCCTCCACCGCCTCGTCCTCGTCCTCGCCGGCCTCGTTCTTCAGCGGCAGGGTCAGCAGCGCCGCCAGCTTCACCACCAGCCAGATCAGCGGCCACAGCAGCACCGTCAGCCCACGGACCGCGTAAGCGTCCCGCACGGCCAGGCGGTTGGCGTTTTTCTTGGCGGTGATCTTGGGGATGGTCTCCCCGAAGATGATGATCAGCACCGTGACGATCACGGTGGACAGCCAGGCCTTCCCGTCGCCGCCGGTGAGCAGGATCACCAGCACCGAGCCCAGAGAGGACGCGGCGATGTTCACCAGGTTGTTGCCGATGAGGATGGCGCTCAAGGCGTCGTCAAAGCGCTCTGTGATGCGCACGGCTGCGCCGGCGCGCTTGCTGCCCTCGTCCCGCAGCCGCTCCAGGCGGACGCCGCTGCAGGAGGAGTAGGCCATCTCCGCCCCGGAGAAGAAGCCGGAGAGGAGCACGCACAGCGCGATGCCGATCAATACAGCGATCAGGCTCATGCGTCCTCACCCCCTTCCGCTTCCGGCGGCAGCAGGGCCACGTTCAGCTTGCGGATGCGGTTATGCTCCATGGCAGAGACGGTGATCTCCAGCCCATGATAGCGGAAGCTGTCCCCCGGGCGGGGGATGGCGGTGAACTGCTCATAGGCCCACTCGCCCATGCGGGTGTTGACCAGCTCCTCGTCCTCCTCCGGGTCCTCGAAGCCGATCTGCTCGAACACGTCGCTGACGGATTCGTCCGCGTCCACCTGGTACAGGTTTTCCCCCAGGGGCACGAAGCTTTCCTCCACCACGTCGTCCTCGTCCCAGATCTCGCCCACCAGCTCCTCCAGGATGTCCTCCACCGTGACGATGCCCAGGGTGCCGCCGTAATTGTCGGTGACCACGGCCATGTTCTGCCGGTGCTTAGACAGGATGGGCAGCAGCTCGTCGATGTTGGTGCTCTGGTGGATGTACAGGGCTTCGTCCAGCAAAGGCCGCAGGTCCAGATCCGGACCCTGGCGCAGATAGGCCTTGATGTAACGGCGGATCTGCAGCACGCCGATGATGTTGTCGATGCTGCCCTCGTACACGGGCAGGCGGCTGTGGTTCTGGGCCTTGATCTGGTCCAGGATCTCCTCCCGGGAGTCCTCAATGTCGATGGCTTCCAGGTCCACCCGCGGGGTGAGGATGCTCTCCACCGTCACGTCCGCAAACTGCAGCGCGGAGGCGATCAGGTCGCCCTGCTCCTCATCCAGGCTGCCCTCCTCGGTCATGTCCTCAATGATGTCGTAGAGCTCATCCTCCGTGACGGAAAGCTCCGGCTCGCCCCGGGTCAGCTTTGCCGCCGCCCGGCCGATGAGCGTCAGCAGGGCGGACAGGGGATAGAACAGCTTCATGAAGAAGCGCAGGCTGGGGGCGCACACCTTGGCAAAGCGCTCCGGCTGCTTTTTGCCCGCGCTCTTGGGCAGCATCTCCCCGGCGAAGAACACCGCGATGGTGGTCAGGACGGTGCTCAGCGACACCGCGCTCAGCCCCCAGCGCCGGGTCACCGCCACGGTCACGATGGCCGCCGCGGCGATATGTGCAATATTGGTGCCGATCAGAATGGTGCTGATGGCACGGTCAAAATGATCCAGTACGTATAGCGCCTTTTTTGCGCGCAGGTCGCCCTTGTCGGCGGAGGCGCGGATCTTGCTGCGGGAGGCGGAGGCAAAGGCGGTCTCCGCCACGGCGAAGTACGCCGCGCAGATCAGGAAAGCGATTGCGAACAACCAGGGCAATCGACTGCCGTCATCCATGGTTCGGATTTCCAACTCCTTCTGTTGCATCGAAGTGGGTATACCACTCCAATTTAATGTTATCGCACAGTATACCATAGTCCGCCCGCATCGTCAATATTCGCCGGGCGGGGAGAAGGGGTTTTCAGGACCGGCCTGTTTGCCGCCGCGGTGTGCTCCGAAAAGAAAAAATGCCTGCAGGGCAAATCGCCCTGCAGGCTGTTTCGATTCCGGCATTGTGAGGCCGGCGTCGGTCGTGATTTAATTTGATAAGAACGGATCAGGATTGCTCAAAACGATAAAAGTTTCCATTCTCCTCATACCATTGAACACCCGGCGCGCTTTCATACACCTGATGTTCGCCGGTCTCCGTAATGACCCCAAAGTTTTCAACTATTGTCAAACTTACTGGTGCCGTAGGATTACCATCCAAATCATAATACACAGGCGTGCCTGCTGTTTCGCTGCCGTCATCGTTGTTGGCCGTGGTGTCCGTAGTGCTGGTATTGTCCTTGGCAGCGGTGTCGTCCGTGGCTTTGGTCTCTTCCTTGGCCGCTGTCTGTTCGGTGGTCGTGGTGGTGTCTTCTTTTGCGGGCGTGGTTTCGGCCGCGTCCGAGGTGGTAATGATATCCGCCGCGCCGAAACGGATGATCTCCAGCGTCAGTTCTTCGTACTGCTTTTTCATGGGGCCTCCTCCTTTATGTTCAAAAAGTTCGGAAATTTCTGGATTTAGCCTCATTATATATATATATATATATAAATTGTCAAGAACACTGCGGGAGGTTTTTTCATTTTTAGGAGAGCGATGTCCATTTTCTCTTTGCGTGCCCAAAGAGAAAGTGGACAAAAAAAGAAACGACAGCCGGGGAGATCCCCGGCACCCCCGGATGCGAACCTGGAGGACAAGGGTGCCACATAGGTCGCCGCCGTCCGAAGGACGCGTGGCCTGACCCTTTTGGGCTTCCGGGCTACGCTGTCGCGGGCCCTACCTGGTTGCGGCGGTAAGTCTGTGGCGATAACCCCACGGCGGCTCGGAACTGCGTAACACAGCTTTCCCTCTTGACCCGCCGAGCCGCCGTGTGGTAAACTCCCGCAGCTCATGGGAGCAGAGAGGCAGGGCCCTGTGGCCCGGAGACCAGAATCGGCGAGCCCTTCAGATCTGGAAAGGCGGCGACCTATGATCCGACCTTCCCATACCGTTTGCCACCAGGCCAAGCGCTTTTTCTTTGGAGTCCAAGGACCGTTTCTTTTTCCCGCGTCTGCGGAAAAAGAAATGGTCTTTGAAAACGCGCTCCTATGGACAAGTAAACCGTACATCGTTTCCTTATATAAATATAAAACCACCGGCCGCCTCCCGTGATCGGGAAGCGGCCGGTGCGGATATGCGGTTTGCTTGAGCCTCAGGCGGTCTTTTCCGCGCCCTTCAGAGGCAGCTTGATGGTCTCCCAGCCGCCGCAGTGGGGGCAGACAAAGGTGTCGTAGCCCTGTTCGGTCTCGGTGGAGTCCACATGATAGGTGGGATGATCCCAGTCAAAGGCATGCGCCACGCACAGCGAGGCGTTCCAGGTCATCTGCATCTTGGGGGGCAGACCGTCGCACAGATCGGCACGCCAATAGCGGCCCCAGAGCGACTCGTCCGCGTCCCGATCCTGGGGATTGGCCATGTCCAGATAGCCGTTTTCATCCACGGTATAGAACTTGTCCTGGATGAAAATCGTGGTGTTGCCGACCATGCGGCCGATCAGAAAGTCAAACTTGGGCACGGAATAGGTGCTGTAGAAACGGGTCTTGCCGTTCTCTTCCTGGAAGCCGTAGAGCAGGTACTTGCTGTCGCCGCCGAAGAGATACTCGCCCCGGTGCTCCAGCACCGCGTGGCCGGACACGGGCACCTTGGTCCCGTCGGACAGGGTGGTCAGCGCGCGCACGCCCCAGCCGGTGTAGCTGAGCTCCGCCTCGACCACGCCGTCGCCCTTGAGCAGCTCGGCGGTCTCGGGGCCGACCGTGGTGTCGCCCAGGACCCGGTCGATCACGGCCTTGTCCGCGGCTACCAGCTTGTCGGCGCCACTGTCCATGGCGGCTTTGTCCACGATCACCAGCAGGGACTGATCCACCGCGGCGCGGGCCTCACCCGCGAAGAGGGGCAGGCTCAGGCACAGACACAGGACCATCAGTACACAGACCAGCTGTTTTGTCATTCTATGATTCATGATGCGTTCTCCTTTCGGTTTTCGCCTCGCCGCAGAGCCTGAAAAACGCCCCGCCGGCGGGCGGTGATCCTCTGCTCTTAGCATACCCTTTTGCCCGGCAAAAGTCAATGGGGAACGCGTGCCGACCCGGGGGAAATTGGCGATTGACAAGGCGGGGCGTGCGTGATATGATGCAAGGGCTTGAAAGGCTTCGAAGGAAGAAGCGACGCGCAGGGACCCCACAGAGAGGGCTGGCCACAGGCTGCAAGCCGCCCGGGTGACGCGGGACCGCTACCGCTTCCCGAGCCGGGCGGAGGCAATGCCGCCCCGGCGGCGCCCGTTACGCGCAGTACTATATAATAGTACGCTGAGTGAAACTGCAAGGTGGAACCGTGTGCATTGCGCACCCTTGGCTGAAGGCCGGGGGTGCTTTAGTTTTTTTATGGGGAGGATACGAATATGAAGATCATTTACAAGGACGGGACTGTGGCTGAGTGCCCCCAGGAGGAGGAGCTGCACGTTCTGCGCCATTCCGCGGCCCATATCATGGCCCAGGCCATCAAGCGCCTGTTCCCGGAGGCGGACTTCGCCTATGGCCCCGCCACCCAGAACGGCTTTTACTATGACGTGGATCTGGGCGAGCGCAAGCTGACGCCGGAGGATCTGGAGGCCATCGAGAAGGAGATGAAGAAGATCTGCAAGGAGAATCTTCCCTTCAAGGCCTATATGCTCAGCCGCGAGGACTCCAAAAAGCTCATGGCAGAGCGGGGCGAGAAATACAAGCTGGAGCATATGGACGACCTGGCCAATGAGACCGAGTTCAGCTTCTTCCAGCAGGGGGACTATGTGGACATGTGCCTGGGGCCCCACATCTGCTACACCAAGGCCCTGAAGGCCTTCAAGGTGACCCAGCAGTCCGGCGCCTATTGGAAGAACGACAGCAGCAACAAGATGCTCACCCGCATCAACGGCGTGGCCTTCCGCAACGCCGAGGAGCTGGCCGAGTGGGAGAAGCAGCAGGCGGAGGCCCGGGAGCGGGATCACCGCAAGATCGGCCGGGAGATGCAGCTGTTCATGACCGACGAGCTGGTGGGCCGCGGCCTGCCCATGTTCCTGCCCAACGGCTACACCATCTGGCAGGAGCTGGAGGAGTATATCAAGGAGAAGGAGCGCCGCCTGGGCTATCAGCACGTGATGACCCCCTGCGTGGGCACCGTGGACCTGTACAAGACCTCCGGCCACTGGGACCACTACAAGGACAACATGTTCCCCGCCATGGAGGTGGAGGGCGAGGCCTTCGTGCTGCGGCCCATGAACTGCCCGCACCACATGCGCATCTATGCCAACCGCCCCCGGTCCTACCGGAACCTGCCCATCCGCATCGGCGAGATCGCCCATGATTTCCGCTTTGAGGCCTCCGGCACTCTGAAGGGCATCGAACGCGGTCGGCACTTCTGCCAGAACGACGCCCACCTGTTCGTGACCCCGGAGCAGATCAAGGACGAGGTGTCCAAGGTCTGCGATCTGATCTTCGATGTGTACAAGGACTTCGGCATCACCGATTACCGCTGCGTGCTGTCGCTGCGGGATCCGGCGGACAAGAAGAAGTACCACGACGACGACGAGATGTGGAACACCGCCGAGACCGCCCTGCGGGAGGTGCTCAAGGAGCTGGGCATCCAGTTCACCGAGGAGATCGGCGAGGCCGCCTTCTACGGCCCCAAGCTGGACGTGAACGTGAAGCCCGCCGTGGGTGCGGAGTACACCCTGTCCACCTGTCAGCTGGACTTCTGTCTGCCCGCCAAGTTCCAGTTGGTCTATATCGACCGGGACGGCAGCGAGAAGTGCCCCGTGGTCATCCACCGGGCCATCCTGGGCTCTCTGGACCGCTTCATGGCCTACCTGATCGAGGAGACCAAGGGCCGCTTCCCCACCTGGCTGGCGCCCCTGCAGGTCAAGGTGCTGCCCGTCAGCGAGAAGACCCTGGACTATGCCGCCGATGTGACCGACAAGCTCTGCGACGCGGGGCTGCGCGCGGTCCTGGACGGCTCCAATGAGAAGATCGGCTACAAGATCCGCCAGGCCCAGCAGGAGGACCGTGTGCCCTACATGCTGATCCTGGGCGCCAAGGAGGCCGAGGCTGGCTGCATCTCCGTCCGCACCCGCAGCGGCGAGGATCTGGGCGCCATGGAGCTGGATGCTTTCATTGCGAAGATCCAGGAGGAAATCAAAACCAAAAAGTAAGCCGACTGTATAAATCGAACATCGCCCCACAAACTAAGTTCAAAAGTTTGTGGGGTGATTTTTTCTCCCATGGACGGAGCAAAAGTTTGTGGGAGGGTTTTTATGAGCGCGGAGAGAAAGAAGCTGATCCTGGCCCTGTGTATTGTGTTCGCGGTGAACATCTTCCTGATCGCCCTGGCCCAGCACGCCTCGGCGGATCTGTACAAGCGGGGCGCCAGCGGCGAGGTGGTGCGGGAGATCCAGACCCGGCTGAAAAACTGGGGCTACTATTCCGGCGTGGTGGACGGGGTCTACGGCAGCAAGACCGAGGAGGCCGTGCGCTACTTCCAGCGCCGCAACGGCCTGTCCCCGGACGGGCAGGTGGGTAATCTCACCCTGGCCGCCCTGGGCATCCCCGCCTCCGGCGGGAGCGGGGGAGGCAGCTCCGGGGATCTGAACCTGTTGGCCCGACTCATCTCCGCCGAAGCCCGGGGCGAGCCCTATGTGGGCCAGGTGGCGGTGGGCGCCGTGGTGCTCAACCGTGTGGACCACCCCTCCTTTCCCAACAGCATCTCCGGCGTGATCTACCAGCCCGGCGCCTTCTCCTGTCTGGACGACGGCCAGTTCGACCAGCCCGTGGCCGAGAGCGCCTACCGGGCCGCCCGGGACGCCATGGGCGGCTACGATCCCAGCTACGGCGCCATCTACTATTTCAATCCCGCCACCGCCACCAGCAAGTGGATCTGGTCCCGACCCCTGATCGTGGAGATCGGCAGCCACCGCTTCTGCTCATAAAGTGGTTGAAACTTCGACGCCTTTCGCTTATAATGATTATAATAACCGTATAACAAGGCGGAGGTGCTCCTATGGCATATTGTGTGAACTGCGGCGCTTATATCCCCGATGGGCAGACCGGGTGTCTGGCCTGCGGCTATGACGAGGCGGCCCAGGCGAGAGAGGAAAAGAAAGCCGCGGCTGCGGCCGCTGCGGCGGCTGAGGCCAAAAAGAAGGATGAGGATCTGCGGGAGATCCTGGAGCGGCACCGGAGGGAGCAGCAGGAGCAGAACCGCCAGTGGGCCGAACAGGAAAAGGCCCGCCGTGAGCAGCAGGCCTCCAACCGTCAGTGGGCGGAGCAGGAGTATGCCCGCCGCCAGGCGGAGAAGGAACGCCAGGCCCAGCAGTATGTGAACCAGAGCCGGACCGGGTATCAGACTGGCAGCAGCGCCGCCGGCACGGGCAACAAGGCCCTGGCTTCCCTGAGCTATCTGAGCGTGCTGTTCGCCCTGCCTTATTTTTTGACGCCCGATGATCAATATGCAAAGTTCCACGCCCGGCAGGGTCTGAAGCTGTTCGTCTTCGGCATCCTGGCGGACATCCTGGGCGGCCTCACCGGCCTGGGCTGGATCGTGACGCTGGCCCGCTTCTTCTTCATGTACAAGGGCATCAGCAACGCCGCCGGCGGTAAGATGGAGCCGCTGCCCTATATCGGCACCATCGGCGACAGCAAGTGACGCGCATACTATAATAATAGATATGACTGGAAAGCGGGAGCGGCGTATGCTGCTCCCGCTTGTATTTTGTGGTCTGCCAGGTGGTTACAACACAAGATTTAGAAGTGAAAAAAGTTATTCAGAAAAGTGTCAAAAAAGTGTTGACAAAGGCCGCTTCCAAGTGCTATATTAGCAATCACCCGAGCGAGGTTGTAGTATCATTGCGCCCAAAAGCCGCTGAAAGATCTGAAAAAAAGTTCTTGACAAGGGCTTTTCGCTGTGTTACTATAATCGAGCTGTCGCCTGGAAGGGCGGGGCGCGAGTGTACCTTGAAAATTGAACAATGCAAGAAGAAAAGCTTATGCAAATAAGCACCAGAGAAGGGTTCTTTAAACAGCTGGAAACAGCTGGATTTAAAATTCTTTTGAGAGCTGGAAAGCGAATCAAGAATTAGATTTTAAGCCCGT
>JAFUES010000042.1 GCA_017470325.1 Oscillospiraceae bacterium | reverse complement strand
TAGGCTCCTCGGCTTCGCTACACCGCTTCCTCCCTCGCCGTCATTACTGTCGTCGACTTGCGGTTCGCTACACTTGGCGGTAAATACCCGTGACGGGACTCTCACCCGTAAGAACTGTGCCATGCCCGGCACACCAAGAAAGAGGACCTGCACAAAGCAGGTCCTCTTCCGAAAAGCATGTTTACTTGATGGAGAAGAAAGCGTCCATGCCGGGATACTGGGCCACGTCGAACAGCTCCTCCTCGATGCGCAGCAGCTGGTTGTACTTGGCAACACGGTCGGTGCGGGAGGGGGCGCCGGTCTTGATCTGGCCGGCGTTGACGGCCACGGAGATATCTGCAATGGTGGTGTCCTCGGTCTCACCGGAGCGGTGGGAGACGATGCAGGTGTAGCCGGCACGGTTGGCGGTCTGGATGGCGTCCAGGGTCTCGGTCAGGGAACCGATCTGGTTGACCTTGATCAGCACGGCGTTTGCAGCGCCCAACTCGATGCCCTTCTTGACGCGGGCGGGGTTGGTGACGAACAGATCGTCGCCCACCAGCTGGACCCGGGAGCCCAGGCGCTTGGTCAACTCGACCCAGCCGTCCCAGTCGTTCTCGCCCAGGCCGTCCTCGATGGAGATGATGGGATACTTGTTGACCAGGTCTTCCCACATGTCGATCATCTCGCCGGAAGTCATCACGGTGCCGCGCTTGGGCAAGTGATACTTCTTGTCGTCGGCGTTCCACCAATCGGACACAGCCGCGTCCATGGCGATCTTGAAGTCCTCGCCGGGCTTGTAGCCAGCGGCCTCGATACCGGCGACCAGGGCCTTCAGGGCGTCCTCATCGCTGGCCAGGTTGGGGGCGTAGCCGCCCTCGTCGCCCACACCGGAGGGAGGAACGACCTTCTTCAGGGCATGGAACACCTCGGCGCACATACGCAGGGCTTCCTTGAAGCTCTTGGCGCCCACGGGCATGATCATGAACTCCTGGATGTCCACGCTGTTGTCGGCGTGCGCGCCGCCGTTGAGCACGTTCATCATGGGAACGGGCAGGGTCTTGGCGTTGACGCCGCCAATGTAGTTGTACAGGCTCAGCCCGGTGGCTTCGGCAGCGGCCTTGGCCACGGCCAGGGACACGCCCAGGATGGCGTTGGCGCCCAGACGGGTCTTGTTGGGAGTACCGTCCAGCTCCAGCAGCAGCTTATCTATGGAAGTCTGGTCCAGAGCGTTCAGACCCACAACGGCCTCGGCGATCTCGCCGTTGACGTTTTCCACGGCCATCTGCACGCCCTTGCCCTGGTAACGGCTCTTGTCGCCGTCGCGCAGCTCGCAGGCCTCATACATACCGGTGGAAGCGCCGGAAGGAACGGCGGCACGGCCAACGGTGCCGTCATCCAAAGTGACCTCCACCTCAACGGTGGGGTTGCCGCGGGAATCCAGAATCTCTCTGGCCATAACATCTACGATCTCAAAATACTGTTTCATAAAAGTAACCTCCTCAATCGCTTACGCGTATGGAGATATTATACCGCAGGACTTGCCAAAAATAAAGGGATACTTGCACATTTGCAGGCAGAAGCTGCACTTTTTGTGAAAAACTACCTTATTTCAATAAGGAAAGTACCGCGTCACCGTGGTGTGTTTCGTCATTCTTCACACGCTCCACCTGGGGAAATGCGCCGATCAGGCCCTCATATTTTTCCGCAGCGGAATATTCGTTCTTCGCAATGATGGGATAGAGCTTTTTCCGCCCGATCAGCGTGTACAGCAAGGGGACAAAAATGGCTTTTGTTTTCTTGGGCTTCAGGGTCTTCCCTGTCAGTTCAAAGAACACCGAGGCATGCCGGTTTTCATCCGCCGCCAGACGGCGAAAGGCCTCCGCGTCCCGCTGGTGCCGCACCCGCTTGGCCAGACGCTCATACATCAGCACCGCATCCAACTCCCCCTGCTGGGCGTAGAGCAGATGCTTTCTCTGTTTTCTGGATATCTTTTGTTTCATGGAATTGCCTCCTTTGGAAATGTTTTCCTTTTTCTATATCATATCATCCGTCCGCTTCGTCTGTCAAGCCGCTGTCAATGCTTGCTTTTTGCCGCGGCCGGGCATATACTGACTATCGTAATTTTGAACAATTGGAATCCTTTTCCATCGGAGGTCCCCATGGCACTGACACTTGCGCTGGCCCACAAGATCGCCGGCATGGCTATTCAGATCTTTCTGGGTTTTCTCGTGATCCGGCTGGGCGTGATGAAATTTGAAGACAGCAAGATCCTCTCCTCCTTCGCCCTGTATGTAGTGACGCCCTGCGCCATGCTGGACGCCTTCCAGTATCCCTTCAGCCCGGATAAGCTCAGCGGCATGGGCGTGAGCCTGCTGGCCTCCCTGTTGGCGGTGGGCATCTTCGCCCTGCTGGGGCTGCTGGCCCGGCGCCTGCTCCACTGGAACGCGGTGGAGACCTGCTCGCTGGAGTATCCCAACGCGGGCAACTTCATGATCCCCCTGGTAATCAGTTTCCTGGGTGGGGAGGGGCTCATCTATCTCAGCCCCTGTCTTATTCTGATGAACCTTCTGCTCTTCACCCACTGCCAGGGGGTGCTCAGCGGGATAAAAAAGTTCAGCTTTTCCGTCTTCTACAAGAACATCGTGCTGGTGGCGGTGGTGATCGGCTTTGTAATGTTCCTGAAGGACTGGCGGCTGCCCGGCATCCTGGGGGAGACCGTCTCCGCCTTCAGCGCCATGCTGGGACCCATATACATGTTCACCATAGGCATGATCCTGGGCAACGCCGACCTGAAAAAGGTCTTCACCAACCGCCGGGCCTATGTGGTCTCCTTGGGCCGGCTGCTGCTCTGCCCCCTTCTGGTCATGCTGCCTCTGCTGGCCCTGGGCTTGTCCCGCATCCACCCTCAGGGTCGGGAGATCCTCACCGTGGTGGTGCTGACCGCCGGAGCACCCACCGCCGTTCTGGTGACCCAGTTCGCCCAGCTGTACCGCAGCGAGCAGGAGGCCCAGTTCGCCAGCAGTGTGAACGTCATGTCCACCCTGCTGTGTCTGCTGACCATGCCCGCCGTCTCCTGGCTGTATCAGGGACTGGTCTACGGATTCGGCTCTTGACAAAATGCGTCTTTATCCATTATAATGCCCACAGTTGAATATCACCTTTCCCCACCACCGGGTGCGGGAGTATATAAGGGGTTCGGGACCTGGCCGTAGGTACGGCGTGCGCGGCACGTTATAAGGCTGGTCCCGGGCCCCTTATTTCATGATACAAGGAGGAACAGCGGCATGAACATCAAACCCTTCAAGGTAGAGGAATGGATGAACGCCTATGAGACCGGCGCCCGCTACAACATCGCCGAGACCTGCGTGGACTCCATCTCCCTGGATGAGCTTTGGGCGCTCAGCGGTGTGGACAAGCAGGCCTTCTGGGAAGATATCTGCGCCCGGCGCATGACCTATGGCTACATCGAGGGCCACCCGGATTTCCTGCAGGGCATCTGCAGCCTGTACAGGACCGTCACGCCGGAAAACATCGTCACTACCCACGGCGCCGCCGGAGCCAACCACCATGTGTTCTACTCCCTGGTGGAGCCGGGGGACCGGGTGGTCAGCATCATGCCCACCTACCAGCAGCTCTATTCCATCCCCGAGGGCTACCGGGCGGACCTGCAGATCCTGCCCCTGCGGGAGGAAAACGGCTACCTGCCGGACCTGGACGAGCTGCGGCGGCTGGCCGTCCCCGGCACCAAGCTGATCTGCATCAACAATCCCAACAATCCCACCGGCGCGTTGATGGACGAGGGGATGCTGCGGCAGATCACGGAGATCGCCCGGGAGGCGGGCGCCTATCTCCTCTGTGACGAGGTCTACCGCCATCTGACCCAGGAGGACGGCTGGAGCCCCTCCATCGCGGACCTGTATGAAAAGGGCATCTCCGTCAGCAGCATGTCCAAGGTCTTTTCCCTGGCCGGGCTGCGCCTGGGCTGGATCGTCAGCCACGATGCGGACGTGCTGCGCGCCTGCCTGTCCCACCGGGACTACAACCACATCAGCTGCGGCATACTGGATGAGCGCATCGCCGCCGTGGCCCTGGGTGCGAAGGACGCCTTGCTTGCCCGGAGCCGCCGGATCGTCCGGGAAAATCTGCGGATCCTGGACGCGTGGGTGCGGAGCGAACCACGCCTCCGCTATGTCAAGCCCAAGGCGGGCACCACAGCGCTGGTCTCTTACGACTACGATCTGGATTCCTACGCTTTCTGTGAGCGCATGTACCGCGCCACCGGCGCCTTCGTCACGCCGGGCGACTGCTTTGAGCTGCCCCGCTGCTTCCGTGTGGGCTATGCCAGCGACCAGGACGAGCTGCGTGAAGGTTTGGCCGCCGTCAGCGCTTTTCTGCGGCAGCTGGAAAAGGAGGGACGGGCATGAAACCATTGAGTGATCGGGTCAACAGCTTTACCGACTCCGTCATCCGCCGCATGACCCGCATCAGCGACGCCTGCGGTGCCATCAATCTGTCCCAGGGCTTCCCGGATTTTGACCCGCCCAGAGAGCTGATGGACGCCCTGGCCAAGGCTGCTTATGAGGGTCCCCACCAGTATTCCGTCACCTACGGAGCCCCCAATCTCCGCGAGGCCTTGGCACTAAAGCACAGCCGCATCGTGGGCCGCCCCATCGACCCGGAGAGCCAGGTGCTGGTCACCTGCGGCGGCACCGAGGCCATGATGGCCGTGATGATGAGCATCTGCAACCCCGGAGACAAGGTGCTGGTCTTCTCCCCTTTTTACGAAAACTACGGGGCCGACGCCATTCTCTCCGGCGCCCAGCCCATCTACATCCCCCTGGTCCCGCCGGACTACGGCTTTGACCTGGCCCTGATCGAGCAGGGCTTTCAGCAGGGGGCCAAGGCCATCATCATCTGCAACCCCTCCAACCCCTGCGGCAAGGTGTTCACCCGGGAGGAGCTGCTGGCCATCGGCGCCCTGGCGG
This sequence comes from Oscillospiraceae bacterium, assembly GCA_017470325.1. Next base: position 5,168 of record JAFUES010000042.1, on the reverse strand, counting down.
AGAAATACGACGCCTACATCGTCACCGACGAGGTGTATGAGTATCTGGTCTACGAGCCCCACGTGCACACCTGTATGGCGTCTCTGCCGGGCATGTTCCAGCGGACCATCACCTGCAACTCCCTGTCCAAGACCTATTCCATTACCGGCTGGCGGCTGGGCTATGTGATCGGCCCGGAGGAAGTGGTGGAGATGGCCAAGAAGGTCCACGACTTTCTGACCGTGGGCGCGCCCGCGCCCCTGCAGGAGGCCGCGGTGGTGGGCCTGCACTTTGACGACAGCTACTATGAGCGCCTGCGGGCGCTGTACACGGAAAAGCGGGCCTACTTCCTGCGGGGCCTGGATCGGATCGGCCTGAAGCACAACGTGCCCCAGGGCACCTACTTCGTGCTGATCGACATTCAGGACTTTCTGGAGCTGCCCCGCTTCCGGGGCTGGACGGATCTGCAGTTCTGTGAGTGGATGGCCCGGGAGATCGGCGTGGCCGCCGTGCCTGGCTCCAGCTTCTTCAAGGAGGATGTGAACAATCTGATCCGTCTGCACTTTGCCCGGGAGCAGAGCACCATGGACGAGGCCCTGCGTCGGCTGGAAAAGCTGTGCGCCCTCCTTGACAAAGACTGAGGCGCCCCATACAATGGGAGCAGTAAACACACAAGGAGACTGCCATGAAGATCCGGATCATCTGCTGCGGGGAATCCCGTTTCCATCCGCCCAAGCGCTGCACGGCCCAGGTCTTTCAGGCCTATTGCGCCGGAGAGGCGGACCGGGCGATCCGTGAGGAGCAGGTCCATCCCCTGAAGGCGGAAGGCCGGACGATCTACACCGCGCCGGGCCAGGCCGCCCGGCAGACCGCGGCGCTGTTTTACGGAGACGCCGAGACTGTGGAGGAGCCGCTGCTGGCCGCCGTCCCCGTGAGCGTCGGCGGCACGGGCGAGCGGACGCTCCCCCGCTGGCTGTGGCAGCTTCTGCTGTGGCTGTGGCGCTTCTTCGGTGCCGGGAAGCAGCCCGCCATCGACCAGGCCGAGCGGCTGATCCAAAAGCTGGAGGCCGCCGGGGAGGACTGCATCCTGATCTGCCAGGCCTCCTTCGTGAAGATCCTGCTGGACCGCTTCCGGCGGCACGGCGGGGTCATCACCCGGGGCGGCGTCCTCCGCCTGCGCCCGCTGGAACAGATCCTCATCACCCGGCGGGACATGCACTGCGGCGGCTGCCAGCACAACTGCCTGCTCTCCAATCCCGGCTGCGGCGTGGGCCGCGACAAGGCCGCCCGCAAAAGCGGCTGATAAGAACATGGATACAGCACCCCGCCCGCCTGCGATCTGCAGGCGGGCGGGGTGCTGTTTTATTTTGCGTCTTTGGCCTGCTTGATGGACAGGCTGATGCGCTTTTTCTTTTCGTCCACATCCAGGACCAGGACCTCCACCACGTCCCCTACGGACAGGACCTCCGAGGGGTGCTTGATGAAGCGGTCAGCGATCTGGGAGATGTGCACCAGGCCATCCTGGTGCACGCCGATATCCACAAAGGCGCCGAAGTCGATGACGTTGCGCACCGTACCGCTGAGCTTCATACCCGGCTTCAGGTCGCTGATGGACAGCACGTCCGTACGCAAGATGGGCTGGGGCAGGCTGGCCCGGATGTCCCGCCCGGGCTTGAGCAGCTCGGACACCAGGTCTCGGAGGGTGGGCAGGCCCACGCCGATCTCCGCCGCCGCCTTCTCCTCACCGTAGGCCTTCACCGCAGCGGGCAGGTCGGCCAGCTTGCCGGCACGCACGTCCGCCAGGCTGTGCCCGGTCAGCTGCAGCAGTGCCTCAGCGGCGGCATAGCTCTCCGGGTGCACGGCGGTGTTGTCCAGCACGTTAGCGCTCTCCGGCAAACGCAGGAAGCCCGCGCACTGCTGGTAGGCCTTGGGCCCCAGCTTGGGCACCTTCTGCAGTTGGGTGCGCTTGGCAAAGGGGCCGTTGGCTTCCCGGTAGCTGACGATGTTTTTGGCCGTCACTGCCGTGAGGCCGGAGACCCGCCGCAGCAGGGAGGGCGAGGCGGTGTTCACGTCCACGCCCACCGCGTTGACGCAGTCCTCCACCACCGCGTCCAGGGCCTCGCTCAACTGCTTTTCCGGCATATCGTGCTGATACTGGCCCACGCCGATGGCCTTGGGCTCGATCTTCACCAGCTCCGCCAGTGGGTCCTGCAGCCGCCGGGCGATGGACACCGCGCTGCGCAGGTTCACGTCGTACTGGGGGAATTCCTCCGCGCCCAGGGGGCTGGCGGAATAGACGGAGGCGCCCGCCTCCGAGACGATCATATAACTCAGGTTCGCGCCACGGGCGTTCTCCTGACGGATCAGCTCCACCGCCATCTGCTCGGTCTCCCGGCTGGCGGTCCCGTTGCCGATGGCGATGTGCTCCACACCGTATTTGCGCACAAGGCCCGAAAGCTTTGCGATAGCCTCGTTCTTCTGCTTCTCCCCGTAGGTGGGATAGACCACCGCGGTGTCCAGCACCTTGCCGGTGCCGTCCACCACAGCCACCTTGCAGCCCATGCGGTAGCCCGGGTCCAGGCCCATGGTAACCTTGCCCTTCACCGGCGGCTGCATCAGCAGCGGTCGCAGATTCAGCGCGAACTGGCCGATGGCCCCCTCGCAGGCGCTGTCCGTCAGCTCCGTGCGGGTCTCCCGCTCCATGGAGGGAAACAGCAGCCTGTCGTAGGCGTCCAGGGCCGCGGCCTTCACAAAGTCCATGGCCCGGCTGCCCGGGATCACAACCGCCCGGTACACCGTCTGCATGGCCCGCTCGTGGTCCAGCTGCAACGACACCTTCAAAAACTTCTCCTTCTCGCCCCGGTTGATGGCCAGCACCTGATGGCCCTGGAGCCGGGACACGCTTTGGGTGAAGTCATAGTACAGCCGGTAGACGCTGTCCTCCTCCGTGGCGGCCTCGGTGTGCAGTTGGCCGCCGCGGCGGATCAGTTCCCGGAGGCTCTTGCGCAGGGCCGCGTCGTCGCTGACCCACTCGGCGATGATATCGCTGGCCCCGGCCAGGGCATCCGCCACAGTCTCCACGCCCTTTTCCGCATCTATATAGTCCGCCGCCGCTTCCTCCGGCGCGGGGCAGTCCCGCCCCTGGCGAAACAGCAGCTGGGCCAGCGGCTCCAGGCCCTTCTCCCGGGCCACGGTGGCGCGGGTGCGGCGCTTTTGCTTATAGGGCCGGTACAGGTCCTCCAGCTCGGAGAGGGTCCCGGCCGCGTCGATGGCCGCGCGCAGCTCCTCTGTCAGCTTCCCCTGGCCCTCGATGGCGCTGAGCACGGTCTCCCTCCGCTCCTGCAGGCCCCGCAGGTACTGGAGTCTCGTCTCCAGGGTGCGCAGGGTGGTGTCGTCCATGGCGCCGTGGAGCTCCTTGCGGTATCGGGCGATGAAGGGGATGGTGTTGCCCTCGTCCAGCAGCCGGACCACGTTCTCCACATATTCCGTCTTTTGCTGCAGCTCCTGCGCCAGGGTCTGGATCATATCGTTCATACTCTGTCCTCATATCTTGTGATTTGTCCCGCTCCCGGCGGGACACAGCGCGCTGATTATCCCATAGCCGCGCTGCGGCTATGGGATAATTTGTCATGTTTTTCGGTTGCCGCGGCAGCGGCGAGAAAAACGACATAAAATATAGAATAAGCGCCTTTGCGCTTATTCTACCACAGAAAGGCGCGGCGATTCAACCAGGAATCGCCGCGCCTTAACGTGTTCTTTCTTTTCATTTCGCGGAGCTTCGTCCTCAGCGCCGCTGCCGGGTCACCGCGCCGATCCGGCTGTGCATATACGCCATCAGCAGCAGGAGCACGCCCAGGTATACCGGCAGGAAGCGGGTCCCGGTCCAGCGGATCAGCAGGCCGAAGAAGGGCGGCATCAGTGAGGTGCCCATATAGGCGCTGGCCATCTGCACGCCCACGATGGCCTGGGACCGCTCCCGTCCGAAGTGGGCGGGGGTGGCGTGGATCATGCTGGGATAGACCGGCGCGCAGCCCAGGCCCACCAGCACGAAGCCCAGCAGCGCCAGGGCGTTTGCAGCCGGGATCAGGATGCACAGCACGCCCAGGGCGATGATCCCCTCGCCCAGATGCACCATCTGATCATCATTGAGCTTCATGGTGACAAAGCCGCTGACGGCCCGGCCCAGGGTGATGCCCAGATAAAAGAGACTGCCGCAGCGGGCCGCGGTGATCTCCGCCACGCCCCGGGCCGTCACCAGATAGCTGCTGGCCCAGAGCCCGGTGGTCTGCTCCAAAGCGCAGTAGCAGAAAAAGCAGAGCATGGTCTCCTTCGCGCCCGGCAGTCTTACGAGGGCGGGAAGATGCAGGACCTCGCCCTTTGCCTCCCCTTCGCTTGTCTCTGCGCCGGCGGTCTTTTGCCGCCAGAGAGGGAGGCTGCCGAACAGCACCGCCACCAGCACGAACTGCAGCAGGGAGATCACCCGATAGCCGCTGTTCCACAGCCCACCGCGATAGAGCACCGCGCCCATGATGGTGGGCCCCAGAGAAGCGCCCACGCCCCACATACAGTGGAGCCAGCTCATATGACGGCTTTCAAAATGCAGCGCCACGAAGTTGTTGAGGGCCGCGTCCACGCTGCCGGCGCCCAGCCCATAGGGCACCGCCCACAGGCACAGCAGCCAGAAGCGATGGCTGAAGGAAAAGCCCAGCATGGCTACCGCCGTCGTCAGCACGCTGACCGCTGTGATCTTCCCGGTGCCGAAGCGGCGGATCAGCCGGTCGCTGCACAGGCTGGAGACCACGGTGCCTGCGGCGATGATCATGAACACCGTGCCCGAGGCGGACAGGCCCACCCCCAGCTCCTGATACATGACCGGCCAGGCGGAGCCCAGCAGGGAGTCCGGCAGGCCCAGACTGATAAAGGCGATATAGATGATCAAAAGCAGCATGCTGTTGCGCTCCTTTATTTGCTCACTTGACAATGCAATTATATCATCATATGATAAAAAGGAATAGAACTATTTCCCCAGAATAATACGATAAAACCGTCAAAAGTCCAATGGTGCTAAGTCAAGCTAACGATTATCGAGAAAAGAGCATATGACGGGCGGGAAAGAGGAAACGAGGCAACACCAACCCAGACCCTGCCTCGAAGCTGTTTTGAAACAGGGCCTCCAACTGCATGAACGT
>JAFUES010000041.1 GCA_017470325.1 Oscillospiraceae bacterium | reverse complement strand
TTAACTTTTCTTCTTTGCTCCATCTTCTGCGTGCGACTCCTTTTTTACTCATTTCCTCACTCCTTTCCTGTTTCTTATTCTACAACAAAAAATGAAAGTAGGCACTTTTTCAGTGTCTACTTTCATCTTACCAGATGCAGAGCCTTGATGGTTCCGCCGGTTTTGTTATGCGCTTTTCCACAAGTGAAGCACGCCCTTGTCGTTGAGCTGGCGCAGGGTCACCAGCAGCACGGGGAACACCAGCATCCCCCACACGCTCCACACCCGCCAGCCCACATAGATGGCGATCAGGGAGGCCAGCGGGTCCAGGCCGATCTGGTCCCCCAGGAGCTTGGCCTGAGCGCTGGTGCGCACCAGATTCACCATGGCCCAGCAGATGATCAGTCCCACGCCCCGGCCCAGGTCCTCCAGTAGCAGACAGTAGGCCGCCCAGGGCAGCAGCACGGTGCCGGTACCGAATACCGGCAGGGCGTCCACCAGGGCGGTAAGCGCCGCGATGCCCGCCGCCCGGGGGATGCGCAGCAGCAGGAAGGCCAGCAGCAGCTCAAAAAAGGTCATGGTCATCAGGATCAGCTGGGCCCGCAGCAGCGCCCCAAAGCTGCCCTTCAGATCCGGACCCATCTCCGCCGCCCGCTGCACCCAGCTGTCCGGCAGCTGGGCGCGGAGGAAGGCCAGCGTCTGGGGAAAGGAGGCCGAGAGGAAGTAGGTACCGATCCCCGCGGTCACCGCGAACAGCAGCACGTCGCCGCTGCTCTGGGCCGCCCGGCCCAGCAGGTCCAGCGCTCCTTGGGACAGCAGTGCCGGCAGGTCGTAGATGGCGTCGCCCACCGCCTCCATGGCGGTACGCAGATAGTCCGACACGCCCTCCGGGGATTGGTCGATGACGGTAAGCATGCGCTGCTCCATCCGCTCCAGCCCCTGGCCGAGGCTGTTCATCAATGCCGGGGTCTGGCGGGCAAAACCCGTTACGGCGGCGATGCCCCGTCCGGCCAGGGCACCCGCCGCCCACAGCAGCAGCCCCAGCAGCAGGATGCTCAGCAGCCCGGCCGCGGCACTGCGGGGCCAGCCATGCCGGATGAGAAAGCGCACCGGGCCCTCCAACAGCGCTGCCAGGGCCAGAGCCACCAGGAAGGGCGCCGCCCAGGGCAGCAAGAAGCGCGCCGTCAGCCAGGCGGCGCCCACCGCCGCCCCGCCATACAGCAGGGCCGTCAAACATTGTATCGCTCGCTGCTGCAGTGCGGCCGCCTCCCCTCTCCCATTTGCTAACAGATTTCTTTCCAAAAGTTTCTGTTTTTATTCACCGCAGACTTGCCATCTCTCTATAATATAGTAGCCGCGTTTTTCGCGGCACCGGGCGCGGCGGCGCGCCGCGCCGAATGGGAGGAGCAAGCATGACGATCGTGCAAAAATTCGGCGGCAGCTCCCTCGCCGATCTGGAAAAACTGCGCCGGGCCGCCTCTATAATCCTGGAAGCCCGGCGCAGGGGGCACAGCGTCGTGGCAGTGGTCTCCGCCGCAGGAGACTCCACCGACGAGCTGTTGGACATGGCGCGGCAGATCGCGCCGAAGCTAGACCAAAGAGAATTGGACGCGCTGCTCTCCACCGGTGAGCAGCAGTCCGCCGCCCTGATGGCGATGATGCTGGAGAGCCTGGGTGCCCCGGCCCGCTCCTATACCGGCTGGCAGGCTGGCGTCTGCACCGACGGGGAGCACGGCGCCGCCCGGATCCGGCTCCTGGTGCCGGAGCGGCTGCATACCGCGCTGGACGCCGGGCTGATCCCGGTGGTGGCCGGCTTCCAGGGCCTGTCCCCCGCGGGGGACGTCACCACCCTGGGCCGGGGCGGCTCGGACACCACGGCGGTGGCTCTGGCCGCGGGCCTGGGCGCCGGGCGCTGCGAGATCTACACAGACGTTGACGGCATCTACACAGCTGATCCCCGCCTGGTCCCCCGGGCAAGGCGCTTGCAGGAGATCGACTTTCGCGATATGCTGGCCCTGGCCCGCGCCGGCTCCCAGGTGCTGCACCCGGAGTCGGTGCGCCTGGCCATGACGAACCAGGTGGAGCTCTGGCTGCTGCCCGCCTTCCGGGCGGCGCCGGGGACAAAGGTCGCCGCGCTCCCGGCGGAGCACAGGCCGGACTTTGCCGGGGTCACCCGGGATCGGGAATGGGGCACCGTGACCCTGGTGGGGAAGGCTGTAAGCCCGGAGGCCCTGCCCCTACTCCAGTATCTGCTGGAGAGCAGCGGCATCCCGGCCCTGCCGGGGGACGCGGAAGCCGGCTGCGTGTCTCTAAAGGTCGCCCACGCGCAGCTGGAAGAGGCGCTGGTCCTGCTCCACGACGCGATAATGGAAACGAACGCATGAGAAATGGCCCTGCCGTTTTGGCAGGGCCATGTTTTGCCTGTATGTTGTTTTACGCCTGGACCAGGACCCGGCTGCCGTGGACCGCCAGCTTGCCGCCGCAGTAGAGGGCCACCGCCTCGCTGAGCAGCTTCCACTCGCACTCCTCCAGCACCCGCTGGCGCAGACTCTCCGGATCGTCCTCCGGCAGGACCTCCAGGGCCTTCTGGGAGATGATGCCGCCCACACGGCCGTCCCCGTCAGCAAAATAGGCCGTGGCGCCGGTGACCTTGATCCCCCGCTCCAACACGGCGCGGCACAGATCCCCCTCCATATCCTCAAAGGCGGGATACAGGGCGGGGTAGGTGCCGATGATACGGTTGCGGAACTGATAGGGGATCACGCCCAGGGTCAGGTCATAGCCCGCCAGGATCACCAGGTCGATATCCATGTCCTTGAGCTTGTTGGCCACCGCCATGCTGTGGCTGGTCATGGTGGGAAACAGCTCCGGGTCCACCACATAGGCGGGGACCCCGGCGTTGAGGGCGCGCTTCATGGCATAGCAATCCCGCTGGGGGCAGATCACCGCCACCAGCTCGAAGTCGGGTATTTCATTGAAATACATGGAATCCAGGATCGCCTGGAGCAAGGCCCCGTCGCCCGAGGCCAGTGCCGCCGCACGGATCATCGCGTTCCTCCCGCTTCTGCCTGCCACGAAAGACTTGTAACTTGCCGCAATTGAGGATATAATTGGATCGACCCTACTATTTTGCGCAAGATACATTTTTGCTTATATATTATACTGTATTCGCGGCGTATGGTCAAGATTCGGAGGCGGACTTATGACGGAAATTTATCTCATTCGGCACGTACAGGCTGAGGGCAATCGGTATCGGATGATGCAGGGCCACTGGGACGGGAACGTGACGGACTTTGGCCGGCAGCAGATCGACGCCCTGGCCGAGCGGCTGCGCGGGGAGAAGCTCGACGCGGTCTATGCCAGTGACCTGTACCGCACCCGGATGACCGCCTCCGCCGTGACGAGATATCACGATCTGCCCCTGCACACCACGGACCGGCTGCGGGAGATCCATGTGGGCCGCTGGGAGACCCTGTTTTTCGGCAACGTGATCCATGACGAGCCGGAGCAGGCCTACGCCTTCATGCACGACCAGGACAAGTTCTCCATCGAAGGCGGCGAGACCTACGCCCAGGTGGGGCAGCGTGCCCTGGCCGCCCTGGAACAGATCGCCCGGAGCCACCCGGACCAGACCGTGGCCGTAGTCAGCCACGGGGTCACCATACGCTGCCTCCTGTCCCGCATTACCGGCATCCCCCTGCGGGACCCGCAGCTGCCCATCGTGCACAACGGCTCCATCACCCGCTTGCGCTGGGAGGACGGCCGCTTCACACTGGAAGCCACCGACGACCACGCCCATCTGGACGCGCTGGGCGAAGTGGCATGGAACAAGCTCGGGGACCTGCGGGACGAGCCCCTGGACCCGGCGGCGGACCGGGACTATTACATAGACTGCTACGCCGACGCCTGGCGCTCCGCTCACGGCGATCTGACGGGCTTTGCGCCGGACAGCTACTTTGAGGCCGCCAAGCGGCATCTGGAGGTAGACGGCCAGGCGGTGCTGCGCCTCTACCGGGACGAGGAGCCGGTGGGTCTGGTGGACCTGGACCCCCTGCGGGGCAGTCACGCGGGCTACGGCTGGGTGAGTTTGCTGTACCTGTGCCCGGAATACCGGTATCAGGGCTACGGCCCCCAGGCTCTGGCCCGGGCCATCTTCCACTTCCGGCGTCTGGGCCGCAGATCTCTGCGCCTGCACGTGGCAGAGGAGAACACTTCCGCCCTGCGCTTCTATCGGAAGGAGGGCTTCCGGCAATTGAGCTATGAAAACGGCAGCCGGGGCAGACTCCTGCTGATGGAGAAATCGCTGGAGGGACCGGGCCATGGCTGATCATCCTGCGAAGATCCGGGCCCTGCGCCTGGAACCGGGGCGGCGGATTCTGGTGGTGTCCGACATTCACGGCAATGTGCCCTACTTCGAGGGCGTGCTGCGCATGGCGGGCTTCTCCCCCCGGGACGAGCTGATCATCGACGGGGACTTCCTGGAAAAGGGAAAAGAGAGCCTACGGATGCTGCACATCGTCATGGAGCTGTGCAGGCAGGGCAACACCCACGTGGTCTGCGGCAACTGTGACAACTGGTACAACCTGTTCCTGCCCGACTGGGACAGCAGCCGGGACGACTTCGTGCTGCGCTACGTGCTTTGGCGCAAGAGCGGTCTGATCTGGGATATGTGCAACGGCGCGGGCATCGACCCCTTTGAGTTGGAGAGCTTCACCGACGTCAAGCAGAAGCTCTTGAAAGCCTACCCGGAGGAGTGGGCCTTTCTGGCGGAACTTCCCCATGCCATTGAGATGGAAAACTTCGTTTTCGCCCACGCGGGCATGCGCCCGGACATCCCCCTGCGGCAGCACCAGGATGTGGAGCTGTACCGTTGGGACCGGTTTAGGGACCTGGGCTGGCGCTTTGACCGCTGGCTGGTCGTGGGTCACTACCCGGTGGTGCTCTACGGAGAAGACAAGGTCTGCGCCAACCCCATCATCGACCGGGGCCGCAAGCTCATCAGCATCGACGGGGGCTGCGTGCTCAAGGACGACGGGCAGCTCAACTGCCTGATCATCCCGGACAAGAACAGCGAGCAGTTCCAGTTCGTGGCCTATGATCCCTTCCCGGTGCGCACCGTACTACAGGACCAGCACGCCGGGCCTCGCTCCTACTACATCCGCTGGGGCGACAGCCGGGTGCAGGTCCTGAAGCGGGGCGAGGAGTTCTCCCGCTGCCGCCATGTGCGCACCGGCTACGAGATGGACATTCTGACCAAGTATCTGTTTTCCGACAGTGAAGTGACCGACTGCAACGACTGCACGGACTATGTGCTGCCCCTGAAGGCGGGCGACAAGGTCCGCGTGGTGGAGGAAACCTCCCGGGGGTACTTCGTCAAGCACAAGGGTACCTCCGGCTGGTACTACGGAGAGCTGGCATGAGCGGCAGCGCACTGTTGGAGCAGCCCGCCCTGCTGCTGGCCGCCTGGCTGCTGCTGATGAGCGTAGTGCTTTTTGCCGCCATGGCCGGGGACAAGCACCGGGCCCGGCGCAAGCTCCGCCGGACGCCGGAGGCGCGGCTCTTTCTCATGGCCGCGCTGGGCGGCGCCCTGGGCGGCTGGATGGGGATGCTGCTGTTTCGCCACAAGACGAAGCACTGGACCTTTATGCTGGGCTTTCCCCTGCTGAGCCTGCTGCAACTGGCATTTTTCCTCTATCTAATCATCAAATAAAAAGGAGGCGTTCCCATGGGAGACGAGATCCGCATCAGCACCGGCATCGAGGGTCTGGACAAGACCCTGGACGATCTGCGCCGGGGCGACACCGTCACCTGGCAGATCGAGAACATCGGCGACTATGTGTACGTGGCCACCCAGTTCGTGGTGGACGAGGCCCTTACCGGGCGGCGCATGGTCTACCTGCGCTTCGGCGACCATGAGGAGCTGATCCCCACGGAGACCCTGGAAAAGCGCGGCGTCAACATCAAGATGGTCACCCTGGACCCCTCCGTGGGCTTTGAGACCTTCGCCGTGCAGGTCCACCGGATCATCAGCGGCGAGCCGGAGGACACCTTCTTCCTGTTCGACTGCCTGTCCGAGCTGCAGAGATACTGGTTCTCCGACCTGATGGTCTGCAACTTCTTCTGCCTGACGGCGGACTTCATCCAGGAGCGCCGGGCCATCTGCTATGTGGCGCTGAAATACGAGCGGCACATTTACGAGACCATCTCCCGCATCCGGCGGGCCACCTCTGTGCTGCTGAACATCCGCACCCTGGGCGGCAGTACCTACATCCACCCGGTGAAGGCCCAGGGCCGCCGCACCGAGACCATGTATTTCCCCCTGAAGATCACCGGCGGCAGCTCCCGCATCATCACCTCCAGCTCGGACACCTACTCCATCTTCGACATCTTCACCCAGACCGGCGAGCGCCGGGACTGCTGGGACAGCATGTTCGACTCGGTCCAGGCCGGGCACGAGGAGCCAACGGACCCGGACGGCGTGGCGCTGAAGGAGAACATCATGCGCTGCCTGCTGGGCAACGAGCCGGAGCGCCTGGAGCTGTGCCGCCAGTACTTCTCCGTGCGGGATCTGATGGAGATCAAAAAGCGGGAGATCGGCACCGGCTGCATCGGCGGCAAGGCCGTGGGCATGCTGCTGGCCCGCAATATCATCCGGGACACGGACCCGGAGCTGTACGCCCGGCGCATCGAACCCCACGACTCCTACTTTATCGGCGCGGACGTGTTCTATACCTACGCGGTGCAGAACAACACCTGGGACCTGCGCACCAAGATGATCGAGCCGGAGGACTATATCCGCATTGCCCCCGCCTTCCGGGAGCGGTTGCTGCAGGGCAGCTTCATGCCCAGCATCAAGGATCAGTTCATCTCTATGCTGGAATACTTCGGCCAGTCCCCCATCATCGTCCGTTCCAGCTCCATCCTGGAGGACGGCATCGGCAACGCCTTTGCCGGGAAATATGAGAGTGTATTCTGCCCCAACCAGGGCTCCCTGGAGGAGCGCTATCAGGTCTTCGAGGACGCGGTGCGTACAGTCTACGCCAGCACTGTCAGCCCCGAGGCCATCCGCTACCGGGCCGACCGGCACCTGCTGGACCGGGACGAGCAGATGGCCCTGCTGGTGATGCGCGTCAGCGGCGACTGCCATGGGGATTACTACTATCCCCATGTGGCCGGCGTGGGCCACTCCCGGAATCTCTATGTAAACGGCCCCGAGGCCGGGGCGGACAACAAGGGCATGCTGCGCCTGGTCTTCGGCATGGGCACCCGGGCCGTGGACCGGGAGGCGGACGACTACGCACGCTTCATCCGGCTCAACGCCCCCACTGCGCCACCCATGGTGGCCCATGGGGACGAATACAAGTACTCCCAGCACAACGTGGACGTGATCAATCTCAAGACCAACCGCTTTGAGACCGTTCCGGCGGACTCTCTGTCCAAGAAGGATCTGCACACCGACGCGGGGCTCTTCATGGAGCCGGACAGCTACGCCGCCTCCTATTTCCGGGAGCTGGGCATCCGGGACCCGGTGCCGGATATCCTGAGCTTTTCCAAGCTCCTGCGCAGGACGGACTTTGCCAAGGTGATGACCGATATCATGGCCACCGTGGCGGAAAAATACAAGTACCCGGTGGACGTGGAATACGCCTGCAACTTCAGCCCCGACGGGGATTACCGTGTAAACCTCCTCCAGTGCCGCACCATCCAGACCCAGGGTCTGGGTCAGGCTGGGGTCATGCCCAAGGTGCGGGACTTCCTCTTCCGCATCCGCGGCAACTTCATGGGCGGCAACGCCGCCGTGCCGGTGCGCTATGTGGTGTTCGTGAAGGTGGAGCCCTATCTGGATCTGCCGGAGCAGCGCAAGTACACCGTGGCCCGCAAGGTGGGCGAGCTCAACCAGCTGCTGCGGGATCAGGGCGCCATCCTGCTGGGGCCAGGGCGCTGGGGCACCACCACGCCCAGCCTGGGTGTGCCCGTCAGCTTTGCGGAGATCAACTACTATGTGTGCATGTGCGAGCTGGCCTACGCCTCCCACGGGCTGCGGCCGGAGCTGTCCTATGGCAGCCACTTCTTCCAGGACCTGGTGGAGGCGGGCATCCACTACGCCGCCGTTTACCCGGAGGAGCGGGACTGCGTCTTTGACGAGGCCAAATACGACCAGTTCCCCGACCGGTACCGGGAACTGACCGGGGACGAGAGTCTGGAGGGCGTCATCCGGGTCTACGACCTGGGCCATGACGGCGGCATCCTGTTTTCGGAGCTGAGCAGCCAGGACTGCTTCCTGGGCGTGCTGTGATCCACGACCGGCAAAAAGGGAGAGGGCGCTCGCCCTCTCCCTTTCCTATTATCCCTCGTCGGTGACAGCGTCGCTGCGGAACAGCAGCGAGATGCACCAGATCGCCGCAAGGCCCACCAGCGTGTAGATCACACGGCTGACGGTGGCCGTCTGCCCGCCGAAAAGCCAGGCGACGACGTCGAAACGAAACAGTCCGACACAGCCCCAGTTCAGACCGCCAATAATGGCCAGCACCAGAGCGATACGATCCATGATCACAAGCGATTCTCCTCTCGTGTTTTTTGCACAGCCGCAAGCGGCCGCACTGGGATTGACGACCATAGTTTTTACCCTGTACAGGCGCAATATACACGCGGCGGGATAAAAAAATTGCCCTTCGACAAAACTAGTGCACCTTCGCTCTTTACAAATGGTCGCCGGCGCGTTATCTTATAGTCACAGCTTATCCAATTGGTTTCTCAGGAGAGAAACCCGGCTCATATCTTTATCCCACAACCCTGTTTAGCGGACCGGCATCGCTCGGTCCGCGCTTTTTATACTGTATATCCGTGCAAAAAGCGGCGGATTTGCCGGATGCTCCCTGTATAAAATGCGTAAATTTCCAGTCTTTTTCCAAATCCGTCAAATTTCCTGTTGACTTTTCCCCGGTAAAGTATATAATAGACCCAAATTGAACAGAGCATGATAGAGGCGCGGTGTCCATCAGTAGCCGCCGCCGTACGCGCGGGAACGCGGGCGGCAGTGAAAGGGGCCATCGCCGAAGGGCATTCGGTTCCCGTCCGGGTGTGCCTGGGCCGTCGGAGAAGATCCGCCGGACTGTCGCAGAAATGCGGAGGGCTGTCGTAGCATCGCTTGTGTTTTGTGTTGTGGACAGTGACTGCGCTGTTCACAATCTTTTTTTCTGGAGGTAGTCCATTATGTACGGTACCTTTTGGGCTCTGGTTCCCCCGCTGCTGGCCATCGTGCTGGCGCTCATCACCAAGGAGGTCTACACCTCCCTGTTCGCCGGCGTTCTGGTCGGCGCTCTCTTCGCCACAGGCTTCAACCTGATCGGCACCCTGGACATGATCGTCGTGGACGGCCTGTCCGTGTCCGTTGCGGATCTGGCCGGCAACCTGTGCTTCCTGGTCATCCTGGGCATCCTGGTGGCCATGGTCAACAAGTCCGGCGGCAGCGCGGCCTTCGGACGCTGGGCCGAGACCCACATCAAGACCCGCGTGGGCGCGCAGATCGCCACTTTCATCCTGGGCGTGCTGATCTTCATCGACGACTATTTCAACTGCCTGACCGTGGGCTCCGTCATGCGCCCCGTCACCGACCGGCACAAGATCTCCCGGGCAAAGCTTGCCTTCCTCATCGACGCCACCGCCGCCCCCATCTGCATGATCGCGCCGATCTCCTCCTGGGCGGCCGCCGTCTCCAGCGTGGCTGACGACCTGGGCACCGGCATCACCGGCATCCAGCTGTTCATCCGCGCCATCCCCTACAACCTGTACTCCCTGCTGACCCTGGTGTTCATCGTGGCTCTGATCGTCATGAAGGTGGACTACGGCCCCATGAAGCTGGCCGAGGCCAACGCCCTGCTCAACGGCGACCTGGGCGCCAACGAGGGCGACGACACCGAGGCGGGCAATCCCCGCGGCAAGATCATCGACCTGGTACTGCCCGTGGTGGTGCTGGTTGTGGCCGTGTTCTTCGGCATGCTCTACGTGGGCGGCTACTACGGTGTGGACGCCTGGGGCGGCACCGACTGCGCCGGCGACCTGATCGGCGCCTTCGGCAACACCGACGCCTACATCGCCCTCCCCTGGGGCGGCCTGATCGCGCTGGTTTTCTCCTTCATCTACTTCCTCTGCCGCCGCACCTTGAAGTTCAAGGAAATGGCGGAGTGCATCCCCCAGGGCTTCGTGGCCATGGTTCCCCCCATCCTGATCCTGGTGCTGGCCACCTCTCTGAAGACCATGACCTCCGCGCTGGGCGCCGCCGACTTCGTGCACGGCCTGATGGAAGGCGCAGCGGCCGGTCTGTTCAGCATGCTGCCCGCCGTCATCTTCATCGTGGCTGTGGTGCTGGCCTTCGCCACCGGTACCTCCTGGGGCACCTTCGGCATCCTGATCCCCATCGTTGTGGCCATCTTCCCGGCTGACAGTCCCCTGCTCATCATCGGTATCTCCGCGTGCCTTGCCGGCGCTGTCTGCGGCGACCACTGCTCCCCCATCTCCGACACCACCATCATGGCCTCTGCCGGCGCGCAGATGAACCATGTGCAGCATGTGTCCACCCAGCTGCCCTACGCCCTGACTGTGGCGGGCGTCAGCTTCGTGACCTACATCTTCGCGGGCTTCATCCAGAACGCTGTGATCACCCTGATCATCGGCGCGGTGCTCACCGTCTGCACCATCTTCGTCATCGGCAAGATCGAGGGCAAGAAGACCGCCGCGTAAACCAAACACACAACACAAAAAGACCTTGGAGCTTATACATGGCTCCAAGGTCTTTCTTCTTTTATTCAGATCACTCCACGGTAACGGACTTGGCCAGGTTCCGGGGCTTGTCGATGTCACAGCCCCGCTGCAGCGCCACATAGTAGGCGAACAGCTGCATGGGGATGATGCCCAGGGAGGGCTCCAGAATGATGTGGGTGTCCGGCACGGTGAGCACGTTGTCCACGGTCTTCTTCATGTCCTCCTTCTTGCTGTCGGTGGTCAGGGCCACGATGTCCGCGCCCCTGGCCTTGACCTCCACGATGTTGGACATGGCCTTGTCGAACAGGGGCACATAGGTGCCGAGCGCCACCACCAGGGTCCCGTCCTCTATGAGGGAGATGGTACCGTGCTTCAGCTCGCCGGAGGCGTAGGCCTCCGAGTGGACGTAGGAGATCTCCTTGAGCTTCAGGCTGCTCTCCAGGCCCAGGGCGAAGTCCAGGTTCCGGCCGATGTAAAACACGGAGTCGTGGTTGAAGTAGCGGGAGGCCAGATACTGGATGGTCTCCTTGTTCTCCAGCACCTCTTCCATCTTAAAGGGCAGAGCCTGCAGTTCGGATACGATCGCGTCGTAGTTGGCCCGGTCGATGGTGCCCAGCACTTCGGCAAAGTACACGCCCAGCATATCCAGCACGATCAGCTGGGTGCTGTAGGCCTTGGTGGTTGCCACGGCGATCTCGGGCCCGGCCCAGGTGTACAGCACCTCGTCCGACTCCCGGGCGATGGAGCTGCCCACTACGTTGACGATGGACAGGATCTTTGCCCCCAGCTTCCGGGCCTCCCGCAGGGCGGCCATGGAATCCAGGGTCTCGCCGGACTGACTGATGACGATCACCAGGGTGTCCTCGTCCACCAGCGGGTCCGCATAGCGGAATTCCGAGGCCAGCATGATATCCACCGGACGGCGCAGCAGCCGCTCCAGGTTGTACTTGCCCACCATGCCCACATGGTAGGAGGAGCCGCAGGCCACGATGAAGATCTTCCCGATGTTGCGGATATCCTCCGGGGTCATCTTCAATTCCTCAAAGCAGATGTGCCCCTCCTTGACCCGGGGGGAGATGGTCTTGCGCACCGCCTCGGGCTGCTCCATGATCTCCTTGAACATGAAGTGCTCGTACCCGCCCTTCTCCGCGGCGCTCACGTCCCAGTCGATGAAGCTGTGGGTTTTCTCCACCGGCTGGCCCATGGCGTTGTAGACCTGGATGCCGTCGGCCCGGACCACCGCCACCTCGCCGTCTTCCATGTAGGACACGTCCCGGGTGTGCTTGATGACCGCGGTCACATCGGAGGCGATGAAGTTGCAGCCCTCGCCGTAGCCCAGCAGCAGCGGCGCGTCCTTCCGGGCGGCGATGAAGGCGTCCGGCAGATCGCTGCACAGGATGCCCAGGGCATAGGCGCCCTCGATCCGGTGGAGCACCCGGTACACGGAGCCCATCAGGTCCCCGCTGAGCCGGTAGTAGTAGGCCAGCAGCTGGGCCACCACCTCGGTGTCGGTCTCGGAGCGGAACTCCACGCCCTGAGACAGCAGGAATTCCTTGATCTCCATATAGTTTTCGATGATGCCGTTGTGCACCACCGCGATGTGGCTGTCCTGGCTCAGATGGGGATGGGAGTTGATGTCGTTGGGCTCCCCGTGGGTGGCCCAGCGGGTGTGGCCCACCCCCAGCACGCCGTCCATGGTCCGGCCCCCGTCCACCAAAGCCTTGAGCACCTTGAGGCGGCCCTTGGACTTTCGCACCTGCAGGCCGTTTTTCTCCGACAGCACCGCGATGCCCGCCGAGTCATAGCCCCGGTATTCCAGCCGCTCCAGCCCGTCCAGCAGAATGGGCGCCGCCTGCTCCGTTCCCACAAATCCAACGATACCGCACATAGCCGGTCCCTCCGTCCGATAATATGTAAACCAATACGGAATTTATTATAGCACCGGCTCTCACTCCCCGCAAGCGGCATATCATACGAAACCGATTAGGATTTCTCATAACAAAAAAGTATCATGAAAAAAGCCGGGAAACGGGTTGGAATCAGTCGGAAACAAAATTTTTTCGGACACTATATTTTGTGGTCAAACCGGTTACAGGCCGGTTAAACTTTCTATATTTTGTGATTTCCCTCTTGACATTCCCCATATCTGGGGCTATGATGGCAGAGCACGGTACAAGATCTTGTGAAAAGGGGGCGCAGCCATGCTCATATCCGGCCTGCAGAAGCTGACGCTTCTGGACTATCCCGGCAAGGTAGCCTGCACGGTGTTCACCGGCGGCTGCAATCTCCGCTGCCCCTTCTGTCACAATGCGCCCCTGGTCCTGCCCGAGCGGATCGAGGGCGACCCCAACGGGGAGGAGACGGTTCTGGCCTTCCTGCGGAAGCGCCAGGGCATCCTGGACGGCGTGGCCATCACCGGCGGCGAGCCGCTGCTGCAGAAGGACATGGCCTCCTTCCTGGAAAAGATCCGCGCCCTGGGCTACAAGATCAAGCTGGATACCAACGGCTCCTTCCCGGACAAGCTGAAGGAGCTGGTGGAGGCCGGACTTGTGGACCGGGTGGCCATGGATATCAAGAACGCCCCGGAGCTGTACGGGAAGACCGTCGGCGTACCGGGGCTGGACCTGGAGCCCTTCCGGCGCAGCAAGGACTTTCTGCTGGAGGGCCGGGTGGACTATGAATTCCGCACCACGGTGGTCAAGGGCCTGCACACGGCGGAGAGCCTGGTGGAAGCGGCCAAGTGGATCGAAGGTGCGAAGGAATATTACCTGCAGCAATTCAAGGATTCGGGAGATATCCTGAACATCGAGGGCCTGGGGGCCTTCAACAGCGAGGAAATGCATGCGCTGAAAGCGGCGGTGGCGCCCTATGTGCCCACGGTAGAGCTGCGCGGCGTGGAATAAAAAGAGAGAAACACTGG
Organism: Oscillospiraceae bacterium; assembly: GCA_017470325.1. The sequence continues at coordinate 107,467 of JAFUES010000041.1, read as the reverse complement.
AGGACAAAGATATGTATCAGGTAGTCAAGCGCGACGGCAAGGTCGTAGACTTCAACATCAACAAGATCGCCGACGCCATCAAAAAGGCTTTTGACGCCACCGAGACGGAATACAATGACAGCGTCATCGACTTTCTGGCCCTGAAGGTCTCGGCGGACTTCCTGCCGAAGATCAAGGCCGGACTGGTCAGCGTGGAGGATATCCAGGACAGCGCGGAGGCGGTCCTGTCCCGGGGCGGCTACGAACAGGTGGCCAAGGCCTATATCCTGTACCGCAAGCAGCGGGAGAAACTGCGCAACATGAAGTCCACCTATCTGGACTACAAGGAGACCGTCAATAAGTACCTGAACGTGGAGGACTGGCGCGTCAAGGAAAACTCCACCGTTACCTATTCCGTGGGCGGCCTGATCCTGTCCAACTCTGGCGCCATCACCGCCAACTACTGGCTCAGCGAGGTCTACGACCAGGAGATCGGCGACGCTCACCGCAACTGTGACATCCACCTGCACGACCTGTCCATGCTCACCGGCTACTGTGCCGGCTGGAGTCTGAAGCAGCTGATCCAGCAGGGTCTGGGCATCCCGGGGAAGATCAACTCCTCCCCCGCCGGGCACCTGTCCACCCTCTGCAATCAGATGGTGAACTTCCTGGGTATCATGCAGAACGAATGGGCCGGCGCCCAGGCCTTCTCCTCTTTTGACACCTACCTGGCCCCCTTTGTCAAGGTGGACAATCTCAGCTACAAGGAAGTCAAGCAGTGCATCCAGTCCTTCGTCTTCGGCGTGAACACCCCCTCCCGCTGGGGCACCCAGGCACCGTTTTCCAACATCACCCTGGACTGGACCGTGCCCGCCGACTTAAAGGACCTGCCCGCCATCGTGGGCGGCAAGGAGATGGACTTCACCTACGGCGACTGCAAAAAAGAGATGGACATGGTCAACAAGGCCTTCATCGATGTGATGATCGAGGGCGACGCGGACGGCCGCGGCTTCCAGTATCCCATCCCCACCTACTCCATCACCCGTGACTTCGACTGGTCTCCCACCGAGAACAACAAGCTGCTCTTTGAGATGACCGCCAAGTACGGCACCCCCTACTTCTCCAACTATATCAACTCCGATATGGAGCCCTCCGACGTGCGCTCCATGTGCTGCCGCCTGCGTCTGGACCTGCGCGAGCTGCGCAAGAAGTCCGGCGGCTACTTCGGCTCCGGCGAGAGCACCGGCTCCATCGGCGTGGTCACCCTGAACATGCCGCGCCTGGCCTATCAGTCCAAGGATGAGGCGGACTTCTACGCAAGGCTCGACCGTCTGATGGACCTGGCCGCCCGCTCCCTGAAGATCAAGCGCGACGTCATCACCAAGCTGCTGGACGCGGGGCTCTACCCCTACACCAAGCATTACCTGGGCGGCTTCAGCAACCATTTCTCCACCATCGGCCTGGTGGGCATGAACGAGGCGGGCCTCAACGCCAAGTGGATCCGCGCCGACATGACCGATCCCAAGTGCCAGGAGTTCACCAAGCAGGTGCTGGACCACATGCGCGAGCGGCTGAGCGACTACCAGGAGCAGTACGGCGACCTGTACAACCTGGAGGCCACCCCGGCCGAGTCCACCGCCTACCGCTTTGCCAAGCATGACACCGAGGACTTCCCCGATATCATCACCGCGGCGGAGCCCGGCGGCACCCCCTACTACACCAACAGCTCCCACCTGCCGGTGAGCTACACCGACGACGTGTTCGCCGCCCTGGACATCCAGGACGATCTGCAGACCCGCTACACCTCCGGCACCGTGTTCCATGCCTTCCTGGGCGAGAAGCTGCCCGACTGGGAAGCGGCCGCCAATCTGGTGCGGAAGATCGCGGAGAACTACCGTCTGCCCTACTACACCATGTCCCCCACCTACTCCGTCTGCCACACCCACGGCTACCTGACCGGTGAGCAGTTCGTGTGCCCTCACTGCGGCAAGAGCGCCGAGGTCTACAGCCGCATCACCGGCTACTACCGCCCGGTACAGAACTGGAACGACGGCAAGGCCCAGGAGTTCAAGGAGCGCAAGGAGTACAACGTGGCCCGCTCCAAGCTGACCCATCAGGGCCCGGTGGAGATCCCCCGGCCCGGCACTAAGGAGCCCGCGCCTATGGTGAAGGCCGCCGAGGAGGCCCTGAAGGGTGCCATCCTCTTCGCCACGCCCACCTGCCCCAATTGCCGTATCGCCTGCTCCTACATGGACAAGGCCGGCTTCCAGTACGAGAAGCTGATGGCCGACGAGAACGCGGATCTGGCCGGCAAGTACGGCGTCAAGCAGGCCCCCACGCTGATCGTCCCCAAGGGCGACGGCTTTGAGAAGATCGCCGGTGCCGGCGCCATCAAGGCCTATGTGACCGGCAAGGCTTGAGACGCAAGACAAACCATAACGACGGCAAGCCCGACCATGTCGGGCTTGCTGCCTGTCAAGGAGAAACAGACATGTACGATATCCTCATCATCGGCGGCGGCCCGGCCGGGCTCACAGCCGCCACCTATGCCAGACGGGCGGGCAAGTCCGTGCTGGTCATTGAAAAAAGCGCCTTCGGCGGACAGATCACCTGGTCCCCCAAGGTGGAAAATTTCCCGGGCTTTTTGTCCATCAGCGGGAATGAACTGGGCGACAAGCTGCTGGAGCAGGCCATGGAGCAGGGCGCTGAGGTGGAGCTGGACGCGGTCACCGCTCTGCGCAGGGAGGACGGCGGCTTCACCGCCGAGACCGAATTCGGCGGCAGCTTTCAGGGCCGCAGCGTCATCCTGGCCACCGGCGCACGCCCCCGGATGCTGGGGCTTGCCCGGGAGGAAGAGCTGGTGGGCAGCGGCGTGTGCTACTGCGCCGTGTGTGACGGGGCCTTCTATAATGGCAAGGATGTGGCCGTCAGCGGCGGCGGCAACAGCGCCCTGCAGGACGCGCTGCTGCTCAGCGAGAGTTGCAGCAAGGTCTATCTGGTCCACCGGCGTGACAGCTTCCGGGGCGAGGCCAAGCTGGTGGACGCCCTGCGGGAAAAGGACAATGTGGAGTTCGTGCTGAACGCCAAAATCACTGAGCTTCTGGGCGAGGATGCTCTCAGCGCCGTTATCGTAGAGCAGGAGGGCCAGAGCCGGGAGCTCCCTGTGGAGGGGCTCTTCGTGGCCGTGGGCCACCAGCCGGACAACGGCGCCTTTGCGGAATTCCTCACCCTGGACGGCGCGGGCTACGCCGCCTCCGGGGAGGACTGCCTCACCGCCACGCCCGGCCTCTTTGTGGCCGGGGACTGCCGGGCCAAGGAGGTCCGCCAGCTGACCACTGCCGCAGCCGACGGCGCGGTGGCCGCTCTGGCCGCCTGCCGCTGGCTGGACCGGACCTGAGGCCCATGATCGAGATCACACGGCTGGGCGAAGATCTGTATACCTTCCCCATCCCCCTGCCCCGCAACCCGCTGAAATGGCTCAACTGCTATGTGCTCAAAGGCCAAGCCGGCCAGCGGAATCTGCTGGTGGACACTGGCTTCTTCCTGCCGGAGTGCACCGCGGCTTTGGATGCGGGCATGGCTCAGTTGGAATTAAAGCCCGAGGACACCGATGTTTTCCTGACTCACCTGCACTCGGACCACGCGGGCAACGCCCGCTACCTGCAGGACAAGGGCTGCCGCATCCTCATGGGCGCGGCGGACTACGCCATCATCTCCCGGCCCAGTCAGGTCCGCTGGACCCGTTCCGGGCAGCACGCCATCGACGAGGGGATGCCCTGGGATCACATGGACCGGATGCGCCGGACCAATAGCGAGGTGTCCGTCACCTCCGGGGATTTCGACGCGCTGCCGTTTTCCGACGGTGACCGCTTCTCCTGCGCCGGACGGGAGCTGGAATGCGTGCTGACGCCGGGGCACACCCCGGGGCACATGTGCCTCTATGACCGGGAGAGCAAAACCATGCTTCTGGGCGACCATGTGCTTTTCGATATCTCCCCCAACATCACCTTCTGGATCGATGTGGCGGATCCCCTGGGGGATTATCTGAACAGTCTGCGCGCCCTGGGTCGCTTTGACATCCAACACGCCCTGCCCGGACACCGCAGGCAGCCGGAGATCTCCGTCAACGAGCGTGTGGAGCAGCTGCTGGAGCACCATGCGCGGCGGCTGCAGAACACCATGGAGGTCCTGGCCGAGGAGCCGGGGCTCACCGCCTATGACCTGGCCGGGAAGATGCGCTGGCGCATCCACGCCCGCAGCTGGGAGGACTTTCCGCCGGGGCAGCAGTACTTCGCCCTGGGTGAGACCCTGTCCCACCTGGACCACCTGATCCTGCAGGGGCGCGTCCGCCGGGACGACAGCGGCGAGCACCCGCGATATTATCTGATATAAGAAACGCATCGTGCGCACTCCGTTTGGCGTGCGCACGATGCGTTTACTCTTGCACGATGAAGCCTCCGCCCAGGAGACGGTCCCCGTCGTAGAGCACGGCCGATTGCCCCGCGGCGGGGGCCCGCACCGGCTCGTCGCAGCGGATCTGTACCAGCCCGTCCTGTATCCAGGCGGTGCAGGGCGGATTCTCCCACTTGGTGTGCCGCACCCGGACGCTGGCCCGGATGGGTTCCTGGGGCGGGTCGATCAGCCAGTTGAAGTCTCGGGCCGTGACTTCTGTCTTGAACAGCTCCTCCCACAATGCCAGCTCCACGGTGTTTGCCGCCGCGTCGATGCGGGAGACGTAGATCTTGCGTTCCTCCAGCAGACCTGGCCAGCGCTGGCCCACCGTATAGCGGAAGATGCCCGCGTGCCGCCCGATGACCTGACCGTGGAACAGCAGCTCGCCCTCCGGCGGCAGCTGGCCCCGGCGGCCCAGCCAGGCGATATAGTCCTTGTCCGGGATGAAGCAGATCTCCATGCTGTCCGGCTTGTGGGCCACCGGCAGAGCCAAGTCCTCCGCCAGGGCGCGGACCTGTTTTTTCTCATAGTCTCCCAGGGGCAGCAACAGGCGCCTGACCTGTTCCCGCTGTAAACGGCAGAGCATATAGCTCTGGTCGTTGCTGGGCCGGCCCTTATACAGGGCGCCGTTCTCGCTGCGGGCATAGTGCCCGGTGGCGACGAATTCCGCGCCCAGAGTGTCCGCTTCCTCCAGCAGGTTTTTGAATTTCATGGCGGGATTACAGAGGATGCAGGGGTTGGGTGTCTCCCCTCTCAGATAGGCCGCCGCGAAGGGGGCGCAGACCTTTTCCTCCAGCTCCGCCTTCACATCCCGGACCGTCAGGGGGATGCCCATGACCCGGGCGGTCTCCACCGCGTCCTGCCGGGCATCCTCTCCGGCATTGTCCAGATACAGGCCGTGGACCTCCAGGCCCCGGGAGCGCAGCAGGGCGGCGGACACGGCGGAATCCACGCCGCCGGAAAAACCAACGACCACCTTCATGTCCGCGTCTCCATGTAGATCATCAGCACTGAGATGTCCGCCGGGGACACACCGGAGATGCGGCTGGCCTGGCCGAAGCTGGCCGGGCGGATCTTCTTCAGCTTCTCCCGGGCCTCCAGCCGCAGGCCGGTCACCCGGTCATAGTCCAGATCCGCGGGCAGGGGGCTCTCCTCCATACGGGAGAACTCCTCCACCTGCTTCAGTTGCCGCTTGATATAGCCCTCATACTTAAGGCGGATCTCCACCTGCCGGGCCACCATCCGGTCCAGCACAGGTCTGGCCGGGTCAAAGGGCGCTGTATCCTCGTAGCTCACCTGGGGCCGCCGCACCAGATCCGCCAAGGACACGCCGGTACTCACAGCCGCGGTGCCCCGCTGGGCCAGCATGGCGTTGAGTTCCTCCGTGGGCGGCACATGGCAGCTCTCCAGCCGGCGCAGCTCCGCTTCCACGGCGGCGTATTTTTCCAGCACCGCCTGATGCCGCTCCGGGCTCACCAGGCCCACCCGCAAACCGATGGCGCTGAGCCGCTCGTCCGCATTGTCCTGCCGGTGCAGCAGCCTGTACTCGCTGCGGGAGGTCATCATCCGGTAGGGCTCGTTGGTGCCCTTGGTCACCAGGTCGTCGATCAGGGTACCGATGTAGCCGTCGCTGCGGCGCAGGATCAGGGGCGGCTCCCCCTTCAGCTTCAGCGCCGCGTTCACCCCGGCCACGTAGCCCTGGACTGCGGCCTCCTCATATCCGGAGGAGCCGTTGAACTGCCCGGCACCGTAGAGTCCGGCGATCTGCTTGCACTCCAGGGTGGGCAGCAGCTCCGTGGGATCCACGCAGTCATATTCGATGGCGTAGGCACAGCGGGTCATCTCCGCCTGCTCCAGACCGGGGATGGTATGCAGCATCTCCACCTGCACCTCCTCCGGCATGGAGGAGGAAAAGCCCTGGATGTACAGCTCCTCCGTATTCAAGCCCATGGGCTCCACGAACAGCTGATGCCGGGGCTTATCCGCAAAGGTCATCACCTTGGTCTCGATGCTGGGGCAGTAGCGGGGGCCGACTCCCTCGATGACCCCGGCATAAATGGGGCTGCGGTCCAGATGGGCACGGATGATCGCATGGGTCCGCTCGTTGGTATAGGTCAGATAGCAGACCGCCCGGTTTTCCGGCGGCTCCGCAGTGGAGAAGGAGAAGCCCTCCGGCTCCTCGTCTCCCGGCTGCAGCTCCATTTTGGAAAAGTCCACAGTCCGGGCGTTGACCCGGGGCGGGGTCCCGGTCTTGAAACGGCGCATGCTCAGCCCCAGGTCCCGCAGCCGTGCAGCCAGAGGCACCGCCGCCGCCAGCCCGTCCGGGCCGGAGGAGCGCAGCACCTCGCCCACAATGGTGCGGCCGTCCAGATAGGTGCCGGAGGCGATGACCACCGCGCTGCAGGCATAGGTGGCCCCGGTGTGGGTGGTGACGGAGCAGACCCGCCCGTCCTCCACACCGATATCCACCACCTCGGCCTGCTTGACGCGCAGGCCCTCCTGCCGCTCCAGGGTCTGCTTCATGACCTCCTGATAGTGCCGCCGGTCCGCCTGGGCCCGCAGGGAATGCACCGCCGGGCCCTTGCCCCGGTTCAGCATCCGGTATTGGATGCAGGCCTTATCCGCCGCCTTGGCCATCTCGCCGCCCAGGGCGTCCAACTCCCGCACCAGGTGGCCCTTTCCGGTTCCGCCGATGGCCGGGTTGCAGGGCATGTTGCCCACGCTGTCCAGGTTCACCGTAAAGCAGACCGTGTCCATCCCCAGGCGCGCGGCAGCCAGGGCCGCTTCGATTCCGGCATGTCCCGCGCCGATCACCGCTATATCACATTTTCCCGCGTCGTACCGTATCACGTTCATCCTGCTCCCGATCTTGTAGTGTTCTTTTGATGATTATACCAGATGTCGGGCCAAGTGGAAAGCCTTGCCGTGCAAAACGGGAAACATTTTTCTTGACCGCAGGAGCGAAAGCGCATATAATAAGGTAGACATAATATTTTCCCATCTTTCCGGAGGTGAGGTCTGAAATGCGTATTCGATCCAAGCGCTTGCTCACACTGTGGCTGACCCTTTGCATGTGTCTGTCTCTGTTGAGTCTTGCGCCGGTGAACGCCCATGCAGCGACCGAAATCAAAAACGCCACCACGACCTTGGAATATGGCGACCCGGTGGTCATGATGGAAGTGGCCCAAAACGCTGTTCGCGCGTCCGGTACCGGGTATCACCTGGTCAGCGCTACCTGGCTGGATAGCGCCGGCAATGCGGAAACCGCAACATACAAAAAGGGCAGCTACACCCTGGTGATCCGTCTGGCCGCGGACAACGGCTATGTGTTTGCCGCGGACGCCAAGGGCTATATCAACAACAGCAACTCCGGCATCACCACCGAGCGCAGTGAGGACGGCAGTCAGCTGACCCTCTCCCGCGCATACAACGCCACCGTCTGGGCGCCCATCCCGGTAAAGCACCCCGGGCCTGAGACCGTCAAGGAGGGCGGCTGGTGTTCCTTTGTGGTGTCCGGCATGTATGTGGGCAGCTATGAGTGGATCCTGGAATCCCCCGACGGAAAGACCGTGCCCGCCAGCAAGCTGGCCGATTATTTCCCCAATGTGACCCAGGAGGGCGACGGCACCTCCAAGATCAAGCTCTTCAACATCCCCTATGAGATGAACGGCTGGAAGATCTACTGCACCGAATGGAGCGTGGACAAGCTCAGCTTCACCAATACCAACAGCACCACCCTCACCGTGACCTCGGACAATCCGCCCTCTCCGACCCCGGCGCCGACAGAGACACCAACGCCGGAAGGGACCGAGGCTGCCCCGACAGAGGGGACGGAAGCCGCGCCCGCTGAGGGGACGGCGGCCGCATCCGGCACGGAGGCTGAAGCCGGGACCGGAGCTGGAGCAGAAGCCGGCTCTGAGGCGGAACCGGCGGCTGTGGAGGAGAACGTATATCACTTCTCCGAGACCTGGAGCTATGACGGGCAGACCCACTGGCATGCCTGTGAGGACGAGGGCTGCGATGCGATCGACGGCCAGGCCCTCCACAACATGGAGTGGACCGTGACCCGGGAGGCCGACCGCGACGCCCCCGGCGAGGAAGAGGGCGTATGCACCGTCTGCGGATACCGGGCCGTGCGGGAGCTGCCCATCGACGAGGAAGCCATTGCCCAGAGCGACGCCCAGATCTTCCGCTACATCCTCATCGGTCTGGCGGCGCTGCTGCTGCTGAGCATCATCATTCTGATCGTCCAGGCCGTGCGCCGGGCCAACCGCTATCGCTGATAATCCCCATAACGACAACAACGGCAGCCGCTGCATGCGGCTGCCGTTTCCTGTTCTGCCCACCCGGCACAGCTCCAAAAAAGATATGCAAAAAACACTTTTCCCCTAAGGTTATTCTAAACTATGGGGTGTATGCTGGGCATCGTCAAGAGCAGGAGGTACTTCATATGAAAAAGAAACTCATTGCACTCACAGCGGCTCTTGTGCTGCTTTTCAGTCTGACGGCCTGCGGCGCCGCTTCATCCGCCGCGACACAGGAAACGGCCGTCGTAGCAGAAACCGAAGAAGCCCAGGCCAGTCTCCCCGATCAGGCGGTGCCCGAGGGAGTGGAGGACGATCAGCAGCCGCCCGAACTGCCCGACGGCGAAGCCCCCGGAGAGCCGCCCGAGATGGGTGACAGCGAAGGACACGGCAAGTCCGGCAAGGGAGACGGCATGGGTAAAGCCCACGACGGCAAGGGTGGTCCCGGCGGCGCGCCCGGCGGCAGCAAAGCCGATATCGACTACAGCGGTGCCGTGGAGATCACCGCCGCCGACAGTCAGGACAGCCAGACCTACGCCAGCACCACAGCGGATGAGAGCGCCCTGCTCATCAGCACCGATGACGAGGTGAGCATCACCGACGCCACCGTCACCAAAACCGGAGACTCCGACGGCGGAGACAACTGCAACTTCTACGGGCTCAACGCGGCGGTGCTGGTCAAGGACGGCGCCACCGCCACCATCACCGGCAGCACCATCAGCTCTGACGCAGACGGCGCCAACGGCGTCTTTTCCTATGGCGGCAACGGTGGACAGAACGGCGCCCAGGGGGACGGCACCACCGTTATCCTTCGCGATACCACCATCACCACCACCGGCGACGGCTCCGGCGGCATCATGACCACCGGCGGCGGCACCACCTATGCCTATGATCTGACGGTGGAGACCTCCGGCCGTTCCTCCGCGGCCATCCGCACCGACCGGGGAGGCGGCACCGTAGTGGTAGACGGCGGCAGCTACACCTCCAACGGGCTGGGCTCGCCCGCCATCTATTCCACGGCGGACATCACCGTGTCCAACGCCACGCTGACCTCCAACCTTTCCGAGGGCGTGTGCATCGAGGGCAAGAATTCCATCACCCTCACCGACTGCGATCTGACCGCCAACAACACCAAGCGCAACGGCAACGCCACCTTCCTGGACAGCATCATGATCTACCAGTCCATGTCCGGCGATGCGGACAGCGGCACCTCGTCCTTCACCATGACCGGCGGCTCTCTCACCAGCAAGAGCGGACATATGTTCCACGTAACCAACACCAACGCGGTCATCACCCTCAACGGCGTGACCCTGGTCAATGAGGACGCAGAGGACATTCTGCTCTCCGTCTGCGCGGACGGCTGGAGCGGTGCGGAAAACGTCGCCACCCTCAAGGCCATCGGCCAGGAACTGAGCGGGACCATCCTGGTGGGTGAGGATTCCACCCTGACCCTGGAGTTGAGCGAGGGCAGCAGCTTCACAGGCAACATTGACGGCAACATCGTCAATGCCGCGGGTGATGAGGTCTCCACCCAGGTGGGCGCCGTTTCCGTAAGCCTGGACGACAGCAGCACTTGGACCCTGACCGCCGACAGCTACGTCACCGAATTCAGCGGAGACGCCGGCAACGTGATCGGCAACGGCTACACCCTGTATGTCGACGGCGTCGCCCTCGACGGTACCAAGTAAAGCAAAAAAACAGCCGCCGGAAGCAAAAGCTTCCGGCGGCTGTCGCGTTCTGGGGCGTCAGCCTCAGTCGACGATGACGATGCTCTCGATCACAGGCTGGGCATCCGCAGGGATGGTGCCGTTGTTGTCTGTGGGCTTGGCGTCCTTCGCGATCTGGTCGGCAACCTCCATACCCTCAGTCACATGGCCAAATGCGGCGTAGTGCCCGTCCAGGAAGGTGGAGTCCGCCACGGTGATAAAGAACTGGGAGCTGGCGCTGTCAAGCTCATCACCACGGGCCATGGAGATCACTCCCTTTACATGGCTGATGGAATTTTCCACGCCGTTCTCGGCAAACTCGCCCTTGATCGTCGTGCCCGAACCGCCGAAGCCGGTGCCCAAGGGGTCGCCGCCCTGGATCATAAAGCCGTCGATGATCCGGTGGAAGGTCAGGCCGTCATAAAAGCCATCCTTGGCCAAATTCACAAAGTTTGCCACTGAGATAGGCGCCACATCCCCGTCCAGTTCCACTTTGATGGTGCCGTAATCCTTTATGGTGATCTCCGCGTGATGCAGTCCGGTCAGGGGCGTCACCTCCGCGGGCTGTGCCGGAGCCGGGGCCTCGGTCTTGCTGCCGCAGGCACACAGGGCCAGCAGCATCACAAGCGACATCAAAATGCAAAGCGTCTTTTTCATCTTCATGTTCTCCTGTTCTTATGATCGATTCAAGTCCATGTTCAGCGCAGGGAGGAACGCCGTCCTCTCTGCGATTTCATGCTATCATATGTCTGTAAAAAAATCAAGCCAATCGCGCAGTTCCGGGATCTCTCAAAATCCCCGGGGCTGCGCTTTTCTCAGAGGAAAAGCATTGTTGCAAAGGTTGTTGCCAAGATTTGTTAACTATTGTATACTGTTTCAAACAGCAACCTATGAGGGAGCGTGAGACGAATGGCCTATACGGCGATCGAAACCATGCGCAGGGAAAATGAAAAACGCTTCGGTGCGGATCTGGGGCCCATGCAGCCGCCGTTGTATCAGAATGAGCAGAATCCGAACGACCTGAAATCCGCCGCGCTGCGTTTTCTCCATGAGCGCTGCGAGGGATTGCTTTTCAACGCCCAGATCCAGGCTGAGGAGCAACGCACAGGCAAATACCAGGGGAAGAGTCTCGTCCCGGGGCAGATCCCCTACAACATGGAGATGGACCTGAATCGGCTCTGCCTGGAAAAAGCGCTGGAGACCTTTATCGACTCCGGTGTGGCAGAGGACGCCTACACGGTCTATTATTGCTATCTGGAGATGTTCCTGGGCCGTTACGGCAGGTCCAAGCGGATGGTGGAGCTTCTGTCGGAATATGAGGCCAACGGCAGCTCCCTGCTGATGAAGCACCGGGACCACTATTCCCACTCGGTCTATGTGTTTGCTCTGGGCCTGGCTATCTATGAGACCAACGCCGCCTATCGGGAGACCTTCCGCCGCTTCTACCGGCTGCCCGCCGGAGAGGAGCAGTCCCCGAAGGCCTGTGAGGCCGCCAATCTTTTTCTGGAATACTGGGGCCTGACCGCCCTGTTCCACGACATCGGCTACCCCTTCGAGCTGCCCTTTGAGCAGTTGATGAGCTATTTCGAGGTGGACAATCAGGAGCGCGGCAAGGGCAGTCTGTATCTGGCCTACCACGATGTGGAGCCGCTGACCGCCCTGGACGAGGTTGGCAAGGTCCACTTTGAGACCCTGTACGGGCAGCACTTTGAGACCGTCGGTGAACTGCTGGCCCACGATATCGCCAACGAGCTGGGCAAGGCCTACGGCTTCTCGGAGACCTATCTGCGCTCCGTGATCAACTGGAAACCGGTGGCGCCGGACCGCTTCGGGTATTTTATGGACCACGCCTTTTTCAGCGCCTCCCGTCTCTATCAGGAGCTGGTGGAGGAGTTGGGCGCCGAAAGTCTGACCCGTATGCATGTGGATGCGCTGTCGGCGATCCTTCTGCACAACAGCCTGTACAAGTTCTCCATCGCCTTTTACAAGGACGCCGAGAAGCGGAAAGCGCCGCTGCGCGCCGTGCTGCACCCGCTGGCCTGGTTGCTGATGCTCTGCGATGAGCTGCAGTGCTGGGACCGGACCGCCTACGGGCGCAACTCCCGCACGGAACTGCACCCCATGGCTGCGGACTTCGATTTCAGCGGCGGCGCCATCACCGCCACCTACTACTACGACCAGGAGGAGCAGGAGAAGATCCACGCCTTCCAGGAGCAGTACCGGGATTGGGAAGCGGGCGGCGAAGAAGGCGATCCCCCACGGCTCAAGGCCTACAGCGACATGGCCGAAAAGGAGCAGCGCTTCACCGTCGATATCGAAAAGATCGTAGACACCCGCAGCTGCCCCCTGCATATTGAGCCGGGGATCCGCCAGGCCAATCGCAGGAGCAAGCACACCTATCTCTCCGGCAGCAATTTCCTGCACCTGTATGATTTCGCTGTGGCCCTGCATGGACGAAACATGCCGACGGAAACCACAGTAAAAGCGTTGGAGGACAAATTTGCGGGGCTGTCCCTGGAATATCAGCTGTCCAATATCAACCGAGCCAAAAATTTCAGCCGCTATCTGAACGCCCTGGACTGCTTTTACACAGACCGGCCTGTGGACTTTCCCATGGTCACCGCCTTCACCCCGGAGCAGACGGCGATATTCGCCCCCATGGAGCATGAGCGTTGGGTCCGGGAGCACCAAGCCATGGGCTGGCGCCACAGCAATGCCTATTCCAAGCTGCCGCTGGTTGAGGATACGCCCGAGGCGCGCGCCGCCCTGCGGGAGCAGCTGCGCTGCCACGCGCTGACCATGGACGGTGAAGTCAGCGCCGAGGATATCCACGCCCACTACCTCACCTTATCGGAGGAGGATCAGGGTAAGGACTGGAAGCCCTTCACCAGCATGCTGAAGCTGCTGAAAAAGTTCGACGGCCTGCGGATCTATCATCTGTAATCAGGAACATCACCATGAAAGACTGGATGAAACGCTATCCCCCCTACGAGGGGGAGGAGCCCTATCTGTATCTTGCCTTTGCCCAGGCGGACAGCGCCGGGGCCTGGAAGATCCTGCGTCCGCTGCTGGAGCGCGGCTGCCGGGTCTGGTACAGCAGCGGCCCGGCGGGCAGTGCCTCGGAGCTGCTGCGCCGTCAGAGTCGCTCCGGCGGGGCAGAGCTGACGCTGATTTATCTGACGGACGCAGCCTGCGCCGACAAGGACGTCAAGAGCAACATCCTCGTCAACCAGAAATATGACCGGAAGCTCCTGTGCCTGGACCCCGACGGCCAGGACCGGCGGCTCTCCATGGGTCTGCGGGAGGACATCCCCCACATCCCCCTGTACAAACTCCAAAGCGCCGGGGCCCTGGAGGACGCCGTGATCCACGCGGACGGCTTCTCCCAGGAGATCCTGGGCCAGCCCATGCAGATCCGGGACAAGGACCTTTTCGGAAAGCTGACCCAAATCTTCTCCCTGCTGGCAGCCGTGCTGCTTCTGGTCTCCTTCCTGGGCTTTCGCTATCTGGGCTGGTTCCGGGGCGCTCCCCAGGACGAGCTGCAGTTCCATGACCCGGTGATCCGCTCCGCCCTGCGTCAGGCCGCAGGCGGAGACGCTATCACCGAAGAGCTGGCGGAGGCGCTCCGTATCCTGGAGCTGGACGCCCTGCCGGAGAGCTGGGATGAGCTGTCCCAACTGCCCGCGCTGGAGCGGATCCGTCTGCCCCAACAGGTGCTGCAGGAGGCGGTGTCCCTGCCCGATGGGGAATACACCATCGAGCTGAGCGGGGGTGAGGGTGCATGAGCAGCTTCTTCAAGCCCTATGAGGGCGCCCGCCCCTTTTTCTTTGTCAGTTACGCCCACAAGCAGTCCGATGCGGTGGTGGACACCATCCGCATCCTGCATGACAAGGGCTGGCGGCTGTGGTATGATGAGGGCATCCCCGCCGGCAGCGACTGGCCCGCAAACATCGCCCAGCATATGCAGAGCTGTGAGCGGGTACTGTTCTTCCTGTCGGACCGGGCCATGGAGTCGCCCAACTGCTTCAGCGAGATGCGCACCGCCGTACGCCAGAACAAGCCCATCCTGGTGATCCGTCTGGAGGACGTACCCCTCCGGGAGGAATGGCATGAGCTGCTGGACGGTACGCCTGAGATCCCCCTGCTGGACACGCCGGCGGAGCGGGCCGAGGCGATCCTGCGCTCCGGCTTTCTCCCCCGCCGCTTCCACCATAAATGGACGGAGAAAATCTCCTGGCGGGCACTGGGCTTTGCCGCCTCCCTGCTGTTCTTTCTGGCGGCGGCGGGCGTGCTGGGCGCGCTGGCCAGCGGCCGCTGGGATCCCCTGCCCCGGCGGGAGCTCCCGGTCGAGGCCGCGGAACCGACTCCCATCCCCACCCCGGCGCTGACAGTGGAGCTGGGCGGGGCGGAGCGATTCTTCGCCGTCAGCTTCCCCGACAGCCAGCAGGAGCGAGCCATCCGCAGGGCGCTGGACACGCCCGGCGGCGAGCTTTACCGCTGGCAGCTGGCAGAGGTCCGGGAATTGTACTTCTGCGGGAACATGGTCACGGACAGTCTGGATAACGTGGCCTTCACCGCCGACGGCGTCTGCCGGGTCAACGGCGCGCCGGTCATCCAGGGGCAGGTCTCGGACCTGAGCCTGCTGGAAAGCGCGGTGGGCCTGGAGCGGCTGGACCTGATCTGTCAGCCCCTGGGAGACCTCTCCGCCCTGAGCGGACATACGCTGCTGCGGGAGCTGAGTCTCGCGGGCAGCAGCGTGGGAACCGTCAACGATCTGCAGGAGCTGCCCAGTTTGGAGATCCTGCATTTGGAACATACGCAAATTCAAGATCTGAGACCCCTGGAAGCCCTGCCCGGCTTGAAGACTGTGACGGTCAGCCGGGAGATGCTTCCGCTGCGCTGGAATGACAGCGCGTCCTTTGTCGTAGTCCTGGTGAACTGAGACATCCCGCAGGGAGGGCCGTGTCATGAGCAATCACAAATTGCGCGTACTGTTTACGGAGTCGGATCGGGCGCTGCTGGCCCCGGTCCGGGAGGCCCTGCAGGCAAAGGGCCTGCGGGTATCGGAGGCTACGGGCAGCCCCGGAGCAGACGACATCGTGCTGGTGGGTCTGTCGGAGCACTTCTACGCCGACGAGGCCGCCGTGGAGCGGCTGCTGGGCCTGCTGGGCGCGGGCACGGAAAACGTGCTGCCCCTGCAGCTGGATGAAGCGGAAATGCCGGGCGCCATCAAAAACGCCCTGTATGCCCGCAACATCATCCCCGCCGCCCAGCGGGATGCGGCCTTGGTGGCGGAGCGGATCCTCGCCGCCCTGCCCCAAAAGAAAAGCCGCCTGCCCCTGGTCCTCAGCGTGGCGGGCGTGCTGCTGCTTGCGGTGGTTGGCCTGCTGATCTGGCGGGGCAGCCGCGCCGGTGGAGAGGCGGCACCGGTCATGGGTG
This sequence comes from Oscillospiraceae bacterium, assembly GCA_017470325.1. Next base: position 91,587 of record JAFUES010000041.1, on the reverse strand, counting down.
ACGAGCCCATCGTTCTCCCGGCGGGTTTGACGCTGGAGGAGTTGGAAGACATCGGCTCGGTAGCCATCGTAGGCGACCGCTTTTTCTATTACACCTATACCGAATTCAATAACGAGATCAGACCCGGTTGGCCGGGAAAGGATGAGTTTTCCTATGACACCTGGGAGGGCAGCCCTCATTGGTACGACCGGGAGGACGGCCATGAGTACCGGCTGACGCAATACGAGGACCTGCGCTTTCTGGGCCTGATGCGCGCCCTCAAGCGTCTGGACCTGGTGCTGGTGGACACGGACGCGGCGCTGCTGCCGGATTTGAGCGGCTTGACCGTATTGGAAGACGTGTATCTTTCCGACTGCAGCATCAGCGACCTGGAATGGCTGCGGGGCGCGCGGATCATGAACTATGAACAGCACCGCTGCCCGATCACAGACTATAGCCCGCTGACGGACTGCACGCGGCTGGAAAGGGTCAATCTGGATCTATATGGCGGTGAAGCTGCGGATCTGTCCGGCTTCTGTCCCCCGGCACTGGCCTGGCTCACACTGGAAAATGCCGGCGGTCTGGCTGGCGGCGGGATCGCTTCTCTTGGGGACTGCGAAAAACTGATCGAGGTCTCCTTGAGCTACATGCCGGTACAGGATCTGTCTTTTCTGGATGGCTGCCGCCATCTCAAACGCCTGTACCTGGATAATCTGGACAGGCTGCGGGATGTTTCGGTGCTGCAAAGCCAGGGAGAATTGACGCAGCTGCAGATCGAATACTGTGATCGCTTGACCGACTATGCCCCCATTGCAGGCTGCGAGAGCCTGATCAGCATCATGATCCACTGCGACGGGAATCCCACCGCATTGCGGGATGCCTCTTTCCTGCGCGGCTTATCGAATTTAAACGACATTCATCTTTACAGCTGCAGCCTGTATAACCTGGATTTTCTGGAGAGCTTCGCCGACCGGCGAGATCTGAAGCTGGGCTTTGCCGGGGATATCGGAGACTATTCCGGTCTGGCCGCCGTTCCCCATTATGCGTATCTGCATGTCAACCCCGCCAACGGCAATTATGCCGCCGTAGAGCCCTATCTGGAAAACTGCGTCATTGACGAGCTGATGCTCTATGAATGCCGGGATGTGGATCTGGCCGCCCTGCCCCAGGTCAACAAAACGCTGAGTCTGGTACGTGGAAACCTGGTCGACCTGACTGGCCTTCCGGCACTGAGCATCGATCGCCTGCAGCTGGATCAGCAACAGCATTTGACCAGCCTGGCCGGGATCGAAAACCTGACCCGACTGGGGCGCAATGGCGCGGGCACATTGGAGATCTGGGACTGTGTGCGTCTGACGGATTGGAGCACCATCGAAGAGATGAGCTTCGACGAGCTGTCGCTGACAGGTCAATATACGCTGCCCGCTTTTGATTCACTGCATTTCCATACCCTCAGATTGGAAAGCATCGTCGATCTGGAAGATCTTCATTTCCTGGACGCACTGGACGCGGGGCGCAGCTACAGAGAACTGCAGCTGGTCGGACTGGATCAGCTCCGTGACCTCTCCCCGCTGTGGCCGCTGCAGATCAACCACCTCACCGTTCCACCGCAGCTGGCGGAGCAGGCCCAGGAGCTGGTGGATGCGGGCTACATCTTCGATTATCGCGTGGAATACCCCGACAGCGGCTGGCAGGCCGACGACAGTCCTGTGGAGCTGCTGAGTCTGGATGAACTCAACACCCTGCCCAAGGCCCTGCTCAAGCGCGTGGAGTGCGTCTGTATCGCAGGCGATCAGTTGGTGGATCTCGACCGCTATGAGATCTGGGACGACTGGGAGCATCAGATCACGGACGGCAGGCCGGGCGTGCTTCTCTATGACCGGCAGACCGACGAGGAGATCCCGGTCGGCACCGGCAGCATTGAGGATCTGAGCCTTTTTGAGAACCTGACCGGTCTGCGGGATCTGACTCTGGCCGCCCAGCCCCTGCGTTCTCTGGACGGCGTCCAGGCCCTTTCACAGCTGGAATGGCTGAAGGTCGATCACTGCTATGGGCTGGCCGACGCCTCCGCCGCCTTCGCCCTGCAGGATCTGCAGGGGCTGGAACTGCGCTACACCGGGATCTCGTCGATCCAGGGCGTACAGAATCTGGCGCTGCTTCGCCAGCTGAATGTGAGCAGCACGGCGATCAGTGACCTCTCCCCGCTGGCAGGCTGCGACTTCTCTGCCGCCTATGAAGAAAACGGAATCTGGCTGGGCCTGGGCGACACCCGGATCGAGGACTTCTCTCCCCTCGCTGCCATCCGGCGGATCGACACCCTGGACGTGAACGGTTATGACTCTGCCCAGTGGCAGGACGTGGTCACAGATGCGGAGATCAGTCTCATCTTCTGCCGCATCGACGGCGATGATGCCCTGACCGCGCTGGTGCAGCAGCACCCGGAGCTGCAGGAGCTGCACTTTGCCTACAGCGACCAGGTGACGGACCTGACGCCGCTGCTGTCTCTGGAAAACCTGCGAACCATCAAGATCTCCCATAGCATGGAGCAGGCCCTCCACAGTCTGGACGGGCAGCCCTATGACTTTGAGATCGAAATAGAAGGATAGAAACATGCCGACAGATAGTACCATCCCCATTGTGGTCGGTGTCACAGGCCATCGGGCCATCCGCCCGGAGGACCATGCGGCGCTGTACGCAGCAGTAAAAAATGAACTGAAAAAGCTTCGAAACCTGTGCTCCCACTCCCGGGTCCTGATGCTCAACAGCCTTGCCGAGGAAGGGGATCTGCTCTGCGCAGACGCTGCGGAGGAGCTGGGCATCCCGCTGATCGCGGCGCTGCCCATGGAGCGGGATCACTATGAACCGGACTTCAGTGAAACGGGCATCGCGCGCTTTCGCCATCACTGTGACCGGGCGGAGCAGGTATTCGTCGCACCCGCCACGGAGCGCCTGCCGGAGACGGGACCGGATCGGGACTATCAATACCGCCAGGCGGGGATCTATGTGGCCGCCCATTGCCATGTGCTCCTGGCCCTGTGGGACGGCGGCCCCGGCACGGCGGCAGCCTGCGGCACCTCGGAGGCGGTGGACTTTGCCCTGCGGGGCAGCTATTTCCCCGCCCGCGGCGTCTCCCTGCGCTCCGACAGCAACGAGGCAGTACTCCATGTATTCACGCCCCGCGGAGAGCACACGGAGGAGGCCGCAGGGACTGTGCATGCGCTGGGGAACTGGGAAAAGGTACAGGAGATCCTCATCCGAACAGACCGCTTCAACGCGCTGGCCGCGGTGCAGCCGCAGACGGACGCCCCTCTTCTGCCAGCCGATCACGGGGACGACCCCCTGCTTGTACGGATGGAACAGGTCTATGGGGCGGCCAGTTCCATCAGCGGCGCCGCCGCGAAGAAATACCGGCGGGTGCTGGCCGGGTTGGCCATTGCCAGCATGCTCCTGACCATGGCTTTCCTGCTCTACGACGAGGCCGAGGCCTATTGGATGATCCTGCTCTGCGGCGCCATGCTGCTGGCCGCCTGGGGCTGCCGGCGCTTTGCGGTCCGCTTTGACTGCCACCAGCTGTATCTGGAGTGCCGCGCCCTGGCGGAGTCCCTGCGGGTGCAGGCTTACCTCCGCTATGCCGGCAGCGGCATCCAGGCCGCGGATCATCTGTCCTGGACCCAGCAGGAGGAAACCGCCTGGATCATGGACGCCCTGTGCGTGCTGGTCATCGGCCAGGCTCCGACGCAGGCACATGACATCCGGGAATGCTGGGTGGAAGGCCAGCGGAAGTATCACCAGTGGGCCGGCGGGCGGACGCTCCAAGACTATCGGGTCAGTGAACGGGTCGTGCAGACCGCTCTGGGGCTGAGCATCGCGCTTTACCTCGCCGCCGTGGTCTTTGAATTGCTGTGCGGCGGTTTGATCTTACAGCCCCGGCTTTTTGTGCCGGATGTGGAGGTCTACCGGACACTCTTGAAGCTTCTGCTGGGCAGCATTTCTGCTGTCACCCTGTTTATCTCCAACTATTACGGCCGCCTGTCTCTGCCCCGGCAGCTGTCCGACCACGGGAAGATGGAGCGCTTCTACCGCAAGATGTATGAGCAGCTGGAGCTGCACGGCCAGACGGACGCGCTGCTCTCTGTGCTGGCTCGGGAAGAGCTGATCGAAAATGGGAACTGGTATTCCTATCAGCGGGACAACACCCCGGATATCAGTCTGTGATCTACAACGCCAACAGGAAAGCGCCTGCCATGCGGCAGGCGCTTTCCTGTTTCTTATTCGGTTTCTTCCAGCCGTTCTTTGTATCGCTCCAGGACATTGTAAATGCCGTCCTCCGACAGGACACCGCGCTGCAGGCCCCGGGGCAGAAAGCCGGAATCGTCATCGTAATAATCCTGCCACCACTGGAAGCTTTCATAGTACGCTGTCAGCCGGGCAAGCTCGTCCTTTATGGCAAGCAACTCCTTCTCTGACGCTTCAGGGTCTTTCACCACGCTCTCCACTTTTTGCAGGAGCTCCTCATGTTCTGTGATCCGCTTCCGCTGCTCCCGCTTCTGTTCCAGGATCCAGGCGAAACCCGCGGCCGTCCGCTTTTCCGGATCGCGAAAATGATTCCCCGCGTTCCATTCCAGCACACAGGGGATCCTTTCCTCCTGCAGATAATCCCGGATCTCCCGGATCGCGTCTCCCACCCGGGCCATGACGGGGTTGCGGGTCCGCTCCTCCCGATCGCCAAGGCTCAGATACACGAGCCCGGACCGGAAAGACTGCGTCAATGCAAAGTCCTTGAAATCCGGAAACCAGACCGAGGGCGAGGCCGCGGCGACGCCTGCGAACCGGTTGCTCTGATAGCCCGCCCACAAGGCGAAAAGCCCGGCCAGAGAATAACCGCCCAGATAGAAGAAACGCTCCCGCTCCGCTGTCAGCACAGGGAGCAGCTGATCCTGCAGCCAGGCCAGGGTCTCCGCCCCGCCGCCGCCGAAGTCTTCCGCGCCAAAGACGGGCGGCGCTTCCCAGGGGGAGAGCTCCCGGTTCCAGTCCGCTGTCTGCACCGCCAGCAGCAGGAAATCCTCCCGCTGTGTCCGATCGACGATCTGCCGGTACTCCTGCTCCATCTGCGTAAGCTCTCTTTCATCTGCCAGCTGGATCAGCACCGTGTCCGCCTCCGGCGCACCGAACAGTCGGATAGGCCTGACCTGTCCCCGGAGGAACAGCTCCGTCTGGAGCATGACCCGCGCCAGGTCCAGCCGGTCCGTCTGCGCATCGCCGGTCTCCAACGAGTGGTTCCCGCCCGGCGTCAGAAAGCAGGGGATGCCCCGTTCCCGGCACAGCGCCGGGATGCGGCTCTCCTCCGCACCCACCCAGGGGTCGGCGGTCCCGGTGAACACGACGGCCTTTCCCAGCGGGAAGGCAAAGGTCTCCTCCAGGGGGGTATAGAGCAGAAAGCGGATGCGGCCCGCGATGGGGTTTTCCGCCGCGATGCAGGCCGCCACAACAGTCCCGATGCTCTTGCCGATCAGCAGCAGCTCGTCACAGGCGCTCAGGTCCATCCCGGCGATCAGCTCCCGGGCCTGTGCCAGGGCCAGCTCATAAGAACACTTCATCTTGTCCCGGTCGCCCCGGACCTTTTTCGGGAAGCCGAAATACAGGATGGGCTGGACCTCATAGCCCAGCCGCTCCGCGATCCGAATGCTGCCCTGCAGCAATGGCTTCTCCACGGTATAGCCGATCCCCGGAAAGATAAGCGCCAGCTTCTTCATAGCATTCCCTTTCTGATATCCGGTCCGTTTCCGGCGCCGGAGTATTCTCGTCCTGCTCTGAGTTTAATCTCCCTTTCCCCCGATGGCAAGGGACAATTTGAAAAACCGGCAGCCAACAAGCTGCCGGTTTGCGTTGCCGTATCCGTTCAGGCTACCTTTGCCGCGTCGTACTCGCCGATGCTCTTGGAAATGATCAGGTTGGCCGCCACGTCGCCCTCCACGTTGATGGTGGTGAACGCCATATCCAGCAGACGATAGAAGCCGCTGATGGGGCCCATCAGGTCGATGGGCAGGCCCAGGATGGACAGGAAGCTGGCGCCCAGGACCACGCCGCCGCCGGGGATGCCGGGGGCCGCCATGTTGATGAGCGTGGCGATGAAGACCAGGAAGACGATGGTGCCAAAGCTCAGGCCGATGCCATAGAAATCAGACACGAAGACCGCCAGGCAGCAGAAGCTGCAGGCGCCGCCACACATATTGATGGTGCAGCCCAGGGGCAACGTGAACTTGCTCACGCCCTCCGGTGCGCCCAGATCCTCCATGGAGACATTGATCGTAGTGGGCAGCGTCGCCGCCGAGGAAGTGGTGGAGAGGGTCACCAGGGCGATCTTGCCGCAGGCCTTCAGGTACTTGCCCACAGGTACCTTTGTATACAGGCAGGTGGGCAGTACCATGACGAGGAAGAAGACCACCACGCAGCACAGCCAGCAGCAGAAGATGTACTTGGCCAGTGCGCCGAAGATGCCCGCGCCGTACTGGGCCACGGAATAGGCCATCAAGCTCATGACGCCCAGAGGCGAAAGCTCCATGAAGTAGGCCAGCATCTTAAACATGGCCTCGGACAGGCTGTTCATGAAGTCCAGGACCGCCTTGCCCTTCTCCCCCACGGAGACGATCGCCACCGCAAAGACGATGGTAAAGAGGATGACCGGCAGCGTGCTGCCATCGGCGGCCGCCTGGATGATGTTGGTGGGGACGATAGTGGTGAGAAAGCTGGAGATGGTGGGGTTGGTGATGCTGCCCTCGTAGACAGGCGCATTCTCAAAGACCGTGCCAAAGCCCGGGCGGATCGTGTAGGCGATCGCCAGCGAGACCGCGGCGCTCACCACAAACATCAGCACGTACAGCAGCACGGTGCGCACGCCGATCTTCCGCAGAAGCGCGCCGTCGCGGATGTTGGCGATGCCGCAGAACACCGCGCAGACCACCACCGGGATGATCATCAATTTGATGAGGTTCAGATAGATGTCACCCACGACCTTGGTGGCAATGGAGAAGCCCGGCGCCGCGAAGCCCAGGATGACGCCCAGGACGAAGCCGACCGCCACGCGCAGAAAGAGGTTTTTCTTATCGAACAGTGTTTTCACAGGGATCACTCCTATCCGGATAGTCGCCTCCCACACCCGAGAGGGCATTTAACACTTTATCACTTTGCACCAATAAAGTCAAGGATGTTCCGGAAAGCTCTTATAAGAAGTTCCGCGCCTCAGTCGATCCGCTGGCCGTTTCCGTAGACCTCGCAGAAGCGCGCCGCGAAGGCCGGCTCGACGCCCTTCGCATACAGGTGGGACACATCCCCCAGCGCGGCCGTACGAAAGGCCGCGATCCCGGGCCGGCGCTCTTCGGTGTTGATGGTCGTCACGGACGACGGCGCCATGACCAGGCCCTGCCAGAGCACCATGGGAGAGGTCTGCATCAGATGGCTCAGCAGCACACAGCTGAGGCCGAAATGGGTGAAGAACACCAGGATCTTTGTATTGGGCTGGTGCACCCGATAGTACAGGCCGTCTCGCTCATAGCCGTACTCCGCCAGCAGCTTGTCAAAGGCGGTGATAACCGTATCGTAGGCTTCCCCGACGCCGCCAGCTCGGAGGATCTCATTTTCCCTCCACCGATCCGGGGAGAACAGCCGCGGGTCCCGCATCCAGTCCTGGGGCAGCCAGTCCCAAGGCACCTTGCTCAGCCCGTCCAGATCCGGCCGCGCCACCGGAATGGAGAATTCCTGCAGCCAATCGCACTCCACCGCCGTCCGTCCCGCTTTCTGCAGCGTGGGCGCTGCGGTGGCCTTCGCACGGCCCAGGGGAGACACGAAGTATTGCTCCACCTCCATAGGGGCGATCCGCTCCGCCAGTAACGCCGCCTCCCGGCGGCCCGCTGGGGTCAGATCGTCATGGACATAATCCGGATCTCCGTGGCGGATCAACAGCAGTCTCATGTTCCTCTCGTCTCCTTCTCTCGGTGTTGTCCCCTACTATAGCATGTTTGGCCAAGGGGGACAAGCGTATCCTGCGGTCCAAACGATAAAGCACGCCAGACGGATCCTCCATCTAACGTGCCTTTCTGCGGTCATAGGCTTTGGGATTTGCAGGCTTTCGTGTCACCGGACTCATGGCCCAACTGCCCCGCCGCTGTGTGTCAAGCTCCCGCTTTTTCTTCTTGGAGAGCTTGTCGTAGGGAATGAATTTTTCCATCTCGCCACCTCCTGTTCCTTTGACGAGACGTCGCCCCGGATTGTTCCGGTCAGACCCGCACATACACCGTCAGACCCACGTTCACGATCACGATCTGGTCGCCCTCGCCGAAGGCATCCACGTGCAGGCCGTTCAGAAGCATGCCGCCCTGTACGATCTCAATGTCCACATCGTCCGCAATCAGGAGCTTTTTCAGCGCATCTCCGTCAACTTTTTCCGGATATGGCGCCGCGACCTTCATGCTCACCCGCATATCGGTCTTCAGGTCCTTCACCCCCAGAGCATCCACAAGGCCACACATGCAGCAATGGGACACTGCGTCCTTTACCGCCCGGGTCGCCGCCTCCATCACATCCATGCCATGCAGGTCTGCCCCGGTCCCGAACTCAACCAAATATCTCTTCCACATGCTTTTCTCCTCCTTGCAGTATGTTCTTGTTCAAAGGGATTTTACCTAAATAAAAAAGAACTGCACCTTTCGATGCAGTTCTTTGGTGGACGATACAAGACTCGAATTTTACAAGCTATATCGAAAAGACTCGAAAACTGCGGAAATGAGTGGAATACGACCGTATTTTGTGTATCTTTTCTTTCCCTTTCACGGAATCGAATGGAATCATCCAGAAAGTCCTTATGGGAAAAAATATGGGAAACTGCACCCTATTGTTTTTAGTATGTTTTATCTGTTCATTGCGGAAGATTCAGTAATTTATTTAAAGCCTGTATGATATTGGAATACTAGGGATATAAGGACATCAGCGCCCACAGTTTCCGCAAGTAGTATGCAACGGCGATCTACAAAAACAATGGCTATGATATTGCCCTGGTCCAGCGGCTCTTACAACACAGCAACTCAGCCGTGACGTAAAGATACATCGGCATCGAGTCACAGCTGATCGAGAAGGCAATAGAAGACAACGCAGAGCTGATGTAGGAAATGGCATGAGAATCAAAAAATCGCTTCCCATGCCATTATTGTTCTAGTACTACTCTTGCTGTTGTAAATAGTTAGCTAAGTCATTAACATCTTCATGTGTCGTCTGCCATAGCTCCTGATAATCTACAGAGCCATAATGATGTGCAAAGATGTCCCGCATTCCCATGATCGCGCGCCAGGGAATCGCCTTATTTTCCAATACATAATCTTCGGAAAGCCTTTTGACAAGCTCACCGATCTGGAGAATTGGCATAGCTACAGAATTGCGATAGACAAAGCCTTCCTGTTCATCAAAAAACAAGTTTTGATCTTCATGAAAATACTGGTGCGTCTGTCTGATCTGTTCACAATATGCGGCAATCTTTTGTAAGATGATTCTATCTCTGTTGCTCATAAATCAGAATTGCATCCTTTCTGGCCTGTTGGATCAGATCTCTGTCACTGGATGTATCTGTCACCAAATCGACGGAGGCATGCAGAGCCTTTTCCAAATCCTGCCACAATGCCGCATGTGTAAAAAGGCTGCGGACGCGCCCCTTTGTAATCAGGAAATCGTAATCACTGTCTGGACGATGGTCCCCTCTCGCGCGCGAGCCAAAGAGATACATGCGTTCGACGCCATATTGTGCAGCAAGAGGCGCAATGGTCGCTTGCAACTTCTGGATATTCAGCACGTCATCCATGTATAATCCCTCCTTTACAGGAACAGAAAACTCTCTGACGGTTCGTCTTTCTATTTATTATTTTACTCTAAACCTGTAATAATAGCAAGGGAAAATGAACGATTATACACGATGGTCCTATTATGACGCGCCGCCCTTGTACAAAGGCTCCTGCAGCACAGTACTCTCAGATTCATGCTCTTCACAGCCCTACTGAATGATTGCTGGTTCAATCTGCGTATGCCGCTCTTGCTCTTCAAGGCGGCGACGATATCAAAACAGTTCAAGAAAATTTGGGGCACGCAACTCCAGAATTCACCATGAAAGTCTACGCCCACGCCAATCAAACCATGAAGAAAAACTCTGCTGCGAGAATGGAAAAGACCATAAAAACACTCTCTTTTTGACCCCTGTTTTTCCCCCTCGTAAGGGTACTGTAAGGGTACTGCTCAAAATCGCGAACTTTTCGGGGCAAAAAGTGGGAAAAAATAAAAGGATTCGCCACTTTTCAGTGACGAATCCATGGTGGACGATACAAGACTCGAACTTGTGACCTCCCGCACGTCAAGCGGATGCGCTACCAGCTGCGCCAATCGTCCAACTCGCTGTCAGCGAAAAGTATTTTACCCCATGGGGCTCTGCTTGTCAAGTTTTTTCCGCATATTGGATCGAAAAAGTTTATAGACAAACGAAGGACCTGCCAAAGGCAGGTCCTTCGTTTGTTTCAAGCTCAGTTGACCAAATACACGGTCAGGCTGAAATCGGTGCCGTTGCAGCTGACAGTCAGGCTGACACCGCCGTTGCGGGTACCCAGGATCTCGCAGACGCAGTTCTTGGTATCGTCACTGGGCGTCAGCTTGAGCAGGGTATCGTCGCTGCACTTCCAGGTGAACCTGGCATCCGTGAACTGCTCCACCGGGTAAGCGGTAGCGGTCAGGGTGACAGGCGCGTCGCCCATGTGCATGGTAAAGTCAGTCTTGATCTCATTGTTGAAGTTGAAGATCTTGATGGACTCCACCGTCGGCGTCGGTGTGGGAGACGGCGTAGGCGGCATGTCAATGGTGGGCGGAGCCTCCGTGCTGACAGGGGGCGTGGTGGTCTTCGTATTGGTGGTCCCGTTATCCAGACCGTTCAGGCTGGTGGAGACCATCACGATCACCGCGAGGATCACGGCCACGACCAGGATCAAGCCGAAAATGATCTGCCATTTTGTATTCGTCTCAGCCCGCTCATACGAGGCGGTGCCTTTGACGGTAGACGGCGTAGTGCCGGGGGTGCGCGCGCTCTGAGTCACCCTGCGTGTGCCGCAATTCGGGCAACGGCTGCGCAGTGCGGAAAAGCTTTCCCCGCAGCGGCGGCACTTCACTTCAGGAATAACGCTCATACTGTTTCCTCCATTCTATAGGGACTACAAATGGGCATAGCTACTTTAACATAATACATCGACTTTTTCCGTTCGTCAAGACTTGCGGCCTCACAAAGGGTCCGTTCTTAAGGCAATTTTGAGAAAAATCCCCCACCTGAGCCCCAATTTTTTGTGATTTTGTCGAAATCACGTCGATCCTGTGTCAAGTCCGGGGCTGTTCCTGCTCTTCCCAGGTACGCTCGCTGATGATATACCGGGGCCGCTGTTTGGTCTCCATATAGATCTTCCCGATATACTCGCCGATGATGCCCAGGCTGATCAGCTGCACGCCGCTGACAAAGCACACGATGCAGGTCATGCTGGCCCAGCCGGCCACCGTCTTGCCGCAGAGCGCGGCAATCAAGGCCCAGAGGACGCCGACGAAGCTCAGGATCGCCACGATCACGCCGAAGCCGGTGATCAGCCGCAGAGGCTTGACCGACAGGCTTGTGATCCCGTCCACCGCCAGGGCGATCATCTTTTTCAGCGGGTAGTGACTCTCCCCCGCCAGGCGCTCGGCCCGGGAATAGCTGACCGTGGTGCTCTTGAAGCCCACCAGCGGGACCAGGCCCCGCAGAAACAGATTCACTTCTTTGAAGTTGGCAAACTCCTTGAGGACGCGGGCGCTGATCAGACGGTAATCTGCGTGGTTGTACACCACCTCCGCACCCATAGCCGACAGGAACTTGTAAAAGCTCTGGGCGGTGAAGCGCTTGAAGAAGGTGTCGGTGCGGCGGCTGGAGCGCACCCCGTAGACCACCTCGCAGCCGTCCAGATAGGCGTCCACCATCCTGTCCATGGCGTCGATATCGTCCTGTCCGTCGCAGTCGATGGAGATGGTGATGTCGCACTTGTCCCGGGCCTCCATCAAGCCGGCCAGCACCGCGTTCTGGTGGCCCCGGTTCCTGCTCTGGCTGATGCCGATATAATGGGGATCGCTCGCGGCCAGATCCCGGATGATCTCCCAGGTCCGGTCCTTGCTGCCGTCATTGACAAACAGCACGCGGCTGTCCTCATGGATCTTCCCGGCCTCCGTTAACTCCCGCAGCTTCTGCAGAAACTGGGGCGCGGTCAGGGGAAGCACCGCTTCCTCGTTATAGCAGGGGATCACGATATACAAAATGGGGGCCATGGCTTACCTCCTGTCCGGCTTCGGCCCGGCCAGAAATTCGGCCAGCTCCTCTACCGTCTTAAAATACATACTGCAATGGGCACGCATGAAGGCCTCGATCTCCGGGATATCATTGGACCAGCCCACCCCGGCGAAATCCACGCCGCAGGCCGCCGCCATATCGAAGCCGGGCTTCAGATCATCGATCATCAGCACCTCGTCCGGCCGGAGGTCAAAGCGCCGCATGATCTCCTGAAGCGGCCATGGCGCGGGCTTACGCCGCTCCGGCGGCTGTTCCCAGCCGAAGACCGCGTCCGGCTCCGGCAGACCGTTGGCAGCGTAATCCCGGCGTATGTTGTCGTCACAGGAGTGGGAGATCACGCACAGCAGGCCGCCCTCGGCCTTCTGCCGCTCCATGATCTGCCGGACGCCGGGATAAGCTGCAGGGATGTGACCCTTCACATAATCCAGCCAGAAGTGGAGTTCCCCTTCCAGGTCCTCATCGCTCATGCCGTATTCATCCTTGCACATGGGGATGAAGCCCGGGTCAAAATTTTTGAGGAAATAGTTTTCCAGAGTGCAGGTCCTGCCGGGGAAATACAGGTCCAGATACTCCACAAAGCAAGGGTGGTGGATCGTGGCAGTGCTGTTGACCACCGTGTCGTCATGGTCAAAGACCAGGCATTTATATCGCATAGGATTTCCTTTTATGGAAAGCCCCAAGGTCCCTTGGGGCTTTTTCTCAATAGAATGTGGCCACGTCCTGGGCGGGCGGCTCGCAGGGGGTGCTCTCCAGATAAGTCAGCACCGGGCCCCGCTTGCCGTAGGCGCGATTGAACTTATAGTTGAGCTTGGCGGTGAGGACCATCCAGGAGTCGTCCTTCACTGTGTCCGCCTTATCCCACTGGCAGACCAGGGCGGCAAACTGGATATCCTCCACGCAGCAGGTCATCACATGGCGGCCCACCACGAAGGTCTCCTTGGGCAGCTTCTGGCGCACCAGGGCGCGGCATTTGAAGCGGACGGTCTTGCCGTCGTACTTCTTGGGCTCCTCGCTCATGTCCCGGTACCACAGAGCATAGTCCTCGTCCCCGATCTCCACGATGGGCGCATCCAGGTCAAAGGGCAGCGGGTCCTCGATGTCGTCATACTCCACATGGCCGCCCGGGTACTCATAGGCGATGTCCGCCCGGCGGGAGGCGCCGCGGACGATCTTGTGGAACTCCATCTTGTCCATGTTGGGCTTAAAGCGGTTGAACACCACCAGCTCACAGCTTTTCAGCTTATCATACACCAGCTGGCGCATGTTGCTGTTGTAGCTGAGGAAAGTGCCCGCGTCGGCAAACATGAACTCCTGGTACACCAGCCAGTTGGCCGGCATGGCGTTATAAAGCGCGTCCAACATCCACATGCCGTTGTATTCGATGACCACGCGCTCGGCCCTGGTCTCGGCCAGAAAGCGCAGCAGGTTTGCTTCGTTCAGCTCCGACTGGTCCTCCACCACCCGGATCTTCACCGAATCATCGGCGAACTGCTCGGGGGCGTATTCTTCCTCCCCCTCCTCACAGACCAGCAGCAGGGTCTTCTCCCCGTTGCAGAAACGCTTATCCTCCAGGGTCTCCTGGATAAATTTGGTCTTACCCGCTTCCAGAAAGCCGGTAAACAGGTAGACCGGTACATCTTGCCTATCAGTCAATGTTAAACAGCTCCTTCAGTGCCTGCTCGTTGATTTTGGAGCCGATCACGCAGAACCGGCCGGTGACAGCGGCGGCGCCGCGGCGCAGATCCACCTCGCCCGGCACATAGTCAAAATACAGCCACTGCCCGTCGTTGGCGTCCACGATGCCCTTGGCACGGAGGATCACGCCGTATTTGGCCTCGTCCTCCAGGGCGTTCAGGATGCCGCGCAGCTCCTCCTCGCTGAACTTGCGGGGCGTCTCCATACCCCAGCTGGTAAAGATCTCGTCTGCATGATGGTGATGATGGTGGTGATGATGCTCATGCTCGTCATCATCGTCATCGTCATGGTGATGGTGGCATTCGCACTCAGGGTCGTCGCACTCCTCGCCGTCCTCGTGATGGTGGTGGTGATGGTGATGATGTTCGTGCTCATCCTCGTCGTCATCATCATGGTGATGGTGGCACTCGCACTCGGGATCGTCGCACTCCTCGTCATGGTCGTGATGATGGTGGTGATGATGCTCGTGCTCCATACGCTCCATCTCGGCACGCAGGCCGTTTTCTTCCATGGCCTCCTTGATCTGGGCGCCGTCCAGTTGGGCCCAGGGGGTAGTGATCAGGCCGGCATGGTCGTTGAGTCCCTTGAGCAGTTCCACCGCCTCCAGGATCTTGGCGTCCTTGGCAGTGTCGGTACGGCTCATGACGATCAGGTCGGCATTGGCCACCTGGTCGTTAAAGAACTCGCCGAAGTTGCGCATGTACATCTTCGCCTTGCCCGCGTCCACCACGGTGACCTTGGCGCCGATCTGCGCACCCTCTACCCGCTCCACAGCGGCGGCCACATCCGAGAGCTTGCCCACGCCGGAGGGCTCGATGATGATGCGGTCGGGGGCAAAATCCTCCATGACCTTCTTCAGCGCCTTGGTGAAGTCACCCACCAGTGTGCAGCAGATGCAGCCGGAATTCATCTCGGTGATCTCCACGCCGGCGTCCTTCAAAAAGCCGCCGTCGATGGCGATCTCGCCGAACTCGTTTTCGATCAGGACCAGCTTTTCTCCCTGATAGCCTTCGGCGATCAGCTTGCGGATCAGCGTCGTCTTGCCCGCGCCCAAAAAGCCGGAATAAATATCGATCTTCGTCATTGTGTTTCCTCCATTTATCTTCAATTAAGAATATACAAATTTAGTTTTTCGGAACCGGCAAATTGATGATGACGGTATCACCCACGACCTTTACCGAATCCTGCAGCGGCCAGGTGTTCATATCGTCCAGCACGCCGCTCTGTTCCAGCTGCTGGAGCATGCCGCTATCCACCGCACGGTAGTTGCTGCCCAGGATACTGCGCAGATACAGTGGGGCGTAGATGTTGTCATACAGAAGGTTCCGCCGCAGTTGGTGGGCGTGGACCAGGATCTCGTCGATCTCGTAAGCGCCCGCCGCCACCAGGGATTCATCCCCGCCGCCGGCAAAGGCGATGTATTTCACCGAACCGTCGTCCAGCTCATGGATACGGGTCAGCATTTCCGTAGCCGTCTCCCGGGAGCGCTCCATGCACTTGTCCATCTCAAAGTAGCAGGCGTTGGCCTGGAGCACGAATTTCAGCACCAGCAGGGCGAAGAAAACTGCCGCCGCCGTGCTGTGCCGGGGCTTGCAGTAGCGCTCAAACAGCAGCAGGGAGAAAATATACAGCACGCTCAGGCTCTGGAGCATCAGCATGTGATACACCACCTCGGGGGAGGCGTAGACCCACATGCAGGCGAATACCGGGATCACCAGCAGGCTCAGCACCATCAACAGCAGCCGCCAGCCCTCTTTGAAGAGGCCGGTCTTGATCCCCGCCAGGACCATGACTGCCGCCGTGCCCAGCAAAAACAGGATGTTCAGCGCCGCGTACAGAGTCAAGCCGTATGTACGGATATCACCGCCCAGGAAGAAGCGGGCAACGGTGGTCAGGGTCTCCTTCAGCGCCAGGACCAGCGTGCCCAGCCCCAGCTGTCCCAGCTCGCCGATGCCCTGATAGTCCGCCGCGTGCACATACTCCACGGCCATGCAGAGCTTCCACATGAGCCAGTAGGCCAGCAGGCCGCCGCCGTAGACGACCAGCTGCCGCAGGATCCAGTGGCCGTATTCCCTGCGCTCATAGCGCTTGGAGAACAGCTCCCACATATAGTGGCACATGCTCAGCAGCAGGGCAAAAGACACATAGGCCTGATAGATCCCGCAGGAAAAGCAGATCAGCAGCAGGGCGAGGAACGTGTGCTTCCAGCTCCGGTCCCCCACCAGGGACAGCCGCACCGCCAGAGCGGCCAGGAACATGGCCAGCATATAGCCGTCCGCCGCATACTGGAAAAAGAAGGTGTTGACAATGCAGGGGAAGCTGACCAGCAGCCCGCCGGTCAGGGCGATGGCCACGGGGTTCTTCACCTCGAAGATGTCCACAATCACCGCCGCAGTCAGGCCGATCCAGAACAGGGAGAACAGGCCCGTGATCCAGGGCAGGTCGAAGAAGGTGCTGGGCCAGCAGGCCACCATCAGAAACCAGCGGCCGATGGCCACGGTGTTCTGGGTGGCGTACGCATGGTACAGTGCGTCATGATTCAAAAGGGTATTGGTAAACTTATAGAGATGTGCGATCAGGCCGATGACCAGCACGGAAAAAAACGCCAGCTTCCAAGTGGATTTGATCCGCTCTCTATAGAGACGCAGAATGCTCTCTCCCATGTTCGTCACCGCCTTTCGTTCTTTCTTATCGTTTCAAGCCGGTATCCTGCGGCGCGTTGGCGCCGCAGGATCCTATCGGTTGTTCGTCTCAGCAGAGCTGGGCGCCGGCAGGCACGCTGTCATCCAGGATGATCAGGTGCAGCTCCTCCTTGCCGTCCACCTCGCGGACAGCGGAGAGCAACATGCCGTTGGAGTCCTGGCCCATCATCTTGCGGGTGGGCAGGTTCAGGATCGCCACCACGGTCTTGCCCACCAGATCCTCCGGCTCATAGAACTTGTGGATGCCGGAGAGGATCTGCCGCGGGGTGCCGCTGCCATCGTCCAGGGTGAACTTCAGCAGCTTCTCGGACTTCTTCACCGCCTCGCAGCTGAGGATCTTGCACACGCGCATGTCGTTCTTGTAAAAGTCGTCGATGCTCACGTCGGGCAGCACAGGCTTGACTGCTGGGGCTGCGGGCTTGTCGTGCTTCTCCAGCTCCTGGAGCATCTTGGCCATGTCGATGCGGGGGAAGAGGGTCTCGCCCTTGTGGACGGTGACCGTTGCGGGCAGGACGCCGTAGGTGTTCGCCTTCTCCCAGGTGATCGCCTCACCCTGAGCGCCGATCTGGGCAAAGGCCTTCTCGCAGCTCTCGGGGATAAAGGGCGTCAGCAGCACCAGGGCCACACGCAGGGCCTCCAGCAGGTTGTACATAACGGTGGCGAGGCGTGCCTTCTTGCTCTCGTCCTTGGCCAGGACCCAGGGCGCGGTCTCGTCGATATACTTGTTGGCCCGCTGGATCAGCTTGAAGACCTCCTCCAGTGCCACATGCAGCTGGAAGGCCTCCATCTGCTCCTCGTACTTGTCGCGGGTAGACTGGATCAGACCCACCAGATCCTCGTCCAGGGCGTCGGCCTCCCGCTCAGCCGGCAGCGTGCCGCCGAAGTACTTCTCCACCATGGCGGTGGTCCGGGACACCAGGTTGCCCAGGTCATTGGCAAGGTCCGTGTTGATGGTGGAGATCAGCAGCTCGTTGGAGAAGTTGCCGTCGGAACCGAAGGGGAAGGTGCGCATCAGGAAGAAGCGTAGGGCGTCCACGCCGAACTTCTCCGCCAGCACATAGGGATCCACCACGTTGCCCTTGGACTTGGACATCTTGCCGCCGTCGATGATCAGCCAGCCGTGGCCATAGACCTTATTGGGCAGCTTCATGCCCATGCTCATGAGCATGGCGGGCCAGATGATGGAGTGGAAACGGACGATCTCCTTGCCCACGATGTGGTGCACATAGGGCCAGTACTTGTCAAAATCGTCATAGCGGTCATTCAGGTAGCCAAGAGCGGTGGCGTAGTTGAACAGGGCGTCCACCCACACATAGACCACGTGACCCGGATCAAAGTCCACCGGGATGCCCCAGCTAAAGCTGGTGCGGGAGACGCACAGGTCCTCCAGGCCAGGCTTGATGAAGTTGTTGATCATCTCATTGACGCGGGAGGCAGGCTGCAGGAAGGTACCGGTCTCCAGCAGCTCCTGCACGGGCTTGGCGTACTTGGAGAGGCGGAAGAAATAGGCCTCCTCCTCGGCGTACTTCACCGGGCGGCCGCAGTCCGGGCAGCAGCCGTTGACCAGCTGGCTGTCGGTCCAGAAGCTCTCGCAGGGGGTGCAATACATGCCCTTGTAGGCGCCCTTGTAAATGTCGCCGTTCTCGTACATCTTCTTGAAGATCCGCTGGATGGCCACCACATGGTAGTCGTCGGTGGTGCGGATGAAGCGGTCATTGGAGATGTTCATCAGCTTCCACAGATCCAGGATGCCGCCCTTGCCGGTGACGATCTTATCCACGAACTCCTGGGGCGTGACGCCGGCCTCCTTGGCCTTCTCCTCGATCTTCTGGCCGTGCTCGTCCGTGCCGGTCAAGAACATCACGTCATAGCCGCACAGCCGCTTGTAGCGGGCAATGGTATCGGTGGCCACGGTGCAGTAGGTGTGGCCGATATGCAGCTTGTCCGAGGGGTAGTAGATCGGTGTGGTGATATAAAATCTTTTCTCTTCCATGCTCTCTTTCCTCCAACTGTATCTAAATTGATTTATCTTTTCACGCTCAGCGCTGGATATCTTCTTCGTGCTTGTGGTAGATGCCGTCCGGTTCTTCGATGGTCTCGATCAGATTGCCGTCCTTGTCGTAGACGTTCTTGTGACCGTACACGTGCCAGCCGATGATCACGTCGCCGCCGTCCTCGGTAAAGTAATAGCGGTCATAGGTCAGCTCCACATAGCTGCCGTCCTCGTCGGTGCCCCAGATCTCCATGGTCAGGGTCAGCTCCTCCGGGTCGGCGTTGGCTACGATCTTGATGGGATAGTTGCGGCTGTTGCGGAACTTGAAGTCCGGGTTGGGCCAGCTGACCGTGGCGTCATGGGCGGGCGGCAGATAGTTGACCAGGAAGTAGTGGGCTTCCCGCTCCACCGTCTCCATGTTGGCGAACACCGTGGCGCAGTACAGGGTAGAGGATACCTGGCAGACGCCGCCGCCGATCTCCTGGACCACTTCGCCGTCCTGATAAGCGGCCGCCTCCTTGAACCCGGCCTCCCGGGTGCGCTGGCCGACCGTTTCGTTATAGGAGAACACCTCGCCCGGCATCAGGATGGTGCCGTTGATCTTGGAGCAAGCCAGCTGGATGTTGTTCACACGCTCCGGCGTGCTGCCGCCGAACAGTGTGGTCTGGGCGCCCAGCTTGTCCCGGTAGAGCATGCCGGTCAGGGATTCCGCCGTGACCTCCGGATAGGTGATCTCCAGCGGGATCGTCACCGTCTCGGCGGGGCCTGCCTCCTCCCACAGGGCCTTGGCCTGCTCCACGTCAAAGGTGCAGCCCACGATCTCCTCGATCACCTCGAAGCCGCCTTCTACAAAAGAAGCGTCCACAGGGGTGATGTGCAGTTCCTTATAGATCGCGTCGAAGTCGGGCATGGTCAGCTCGTTATCCGCGTGCTGATGATCCACTTCCTTCTGGTCGCTGCCCAGGGCGGCGACGATCTCCGTGTACAGGTGTTCTTCGTCGATCTCCATCTGGCCTGCGCCCTTCATCATGCGCAGCTCTTCCTGCTCCTTGTCCACCTCATAGTCCCGCGCCACGGTCTTTTCCTGGAACTCTGCTACAGCTTTTTCGATGGCAGAGCGGATATAGTCCTCGTTGAGGGTGGTAAACTTCTGGCTCACGTCCGTGGAGACTACCAGGCCCTTCAGATAGCGCAGCAGGTTTTCATACCAGTTGTCGCCGTGGCCGTAGCGGAAAGCGGCCTCCGCGGCCACATCCCGGGGCAGCATGGCGCCGGACTCGTACATGTCGATCTCGAAGCTCACATCCGCGGGCAGCTTCACCGTCAGCGGGATCTCCGCGCTCTCGTCCCAACCGGAGGCGCCCAGCTTGTCCATGGTCTCCGACCGGGTCAAGCCGCTGACGTCCACCCCGTCCAGGAAGACCTTGGGCAGGTTCTTTTCGCTGTGGGTCACAAAGTATCCGCCTGCGGTGGCGCCGCCGGCGATGACCACCGCCAGCACCAGCACCACGATCAGAAAGATCTTCAGCCCGTGCAGGAATTTCTTCCGTTTGGCCCGGCGGATCGCCGCCTTCCGGGCGCGCTCCGCCTCCTTGATGGCTTTGGCCTCGGCCTTGGCGGCCTCCGCCTCCAGTCTGGCGAGCTCCGCCCGCTCCTTCTCCGCGGCTCGGGCTGCCGCCTTGGCCTGGCGCTCCGCCTCTCTCTCCGCGCGGGAACTGCCGCGGCTCTGGCGCTGGCTGCGCTCCTCGGCCTCCCGCCGCTCCCGACGGCTCACGCCGCTGCTATTCTCGGTTTCCGGGCTCTGATGGGAGCCTCTTGTCGTTTTGTTTTTCTCTGCCACGTGTCAAACCTCAACTTTTGGTCTTTTGTTCATACAGTTCCGCGAACAACTCGTCCTCGCCCTTGGGCAGGCTGATCTTCTTTTCCTGCCGGTCGGCCCGCTCCAGCCAGGGCGTCCCCTCGGCCAGCCCCTCCGCCTGCGCCTCCAGCATAATGCTGATGAGCGTATTGGAGATCAGGAAGCCCGGCACGGTGAAGTGCCAGCGGCCGTCCGTCTGCTCGGCCCAGCCCTTTTCTGCAAAGGCCCGCAGCACCCGGCTGATGGGCCGCCAGTCGCACTGGCAGCGGACCCGGTAGTCCTCCTCGGAGATGCCCCGGGAGGTGCGCATGCCCAGCATGATATATTCCACCGCCCGTTCCAACGGGTCCACCTGCTGGTACTCGTCCACGATGCTGATCTTGCGAGTCACACCGTAGATGTATTTTTTCAGATCCTTGATGAAGCTGTAGCGCAGCTTCCCCACACAGGAGGCCGCCCCCGGGCCGAAGCCCATATAGTCATCCAGGTTCCAGTATTTCAAATTGTGTCTCGACTCAAAGCCCGGCGCGCAAAAGTTGGAGATCTCATACTGCCGGTAGCCGTAACGGTCCAGCATTTCCGCACAGTAGGAGTACATGTCCGCCTGCTCGTCCTCATCCGGCAGGATGGGCGAGCCGTTGTAATCGGCGTACATCTGTGTCCCTGGCTCCAGCTTCAAGCCGTAACAGCTCAGGTGCTCCGGATGCAGCTCTACGGTCTTCGCCAGGGTGTCCGCCCAATCGCTCTTGGTCTGGCTGGGCAGACCGTACATCAGGTCCAGGCTCAGATTGTCGAAGCCCGCCCGGCGGGCGTCCTCAAAAGCGCGTACCGCCTGCTGGAAATTGTGCCGTCGGCCGATCAGCTTCAGCAGATCGTTGTCCGTGGACTGCAGGCCGATGGACAGGCGGTTGACGCCCTCCTGCCGCAGCAGCTTCAGATCGGCCAGATCCACGCTGTCGGGGTTGCACTCCACGGTGATCTCCGCGTCCATGCGCACATTGCCGTTGGCCTTCAGGGTGTCCAGCAGGGCGATCAGGTTCTCCGCGCCGTAATAGCTGGGGGTGCCGCCGCCGAAGTAGATCGTGTCCACCTCGTAGTTCTTGATGGCGTGGGCGGATTCCTCCATGTGGGCGATCAGCGCCTTGTGGTATTCTGGCATCAGATCGTCGCAGCCGGCCAGGGAATAGAAATCGCAGTAGCTGCACTTACTGGCGCAGAAGGGTATGTGGATGTAGATTCCAAGCCGTGGTTTCATCGCGTATCCTTTCCTTCCGGGCGCCCGTTCCGGAGCGTCCGGGAGTTTGGTTTAAAACAGCTCCGCCACCAGTCCGGCAAAGCCCACCGGGTCCTCCACCTCGGTGCCGGCGGTCATCTCCGCCAGGACGGACAGGATCTTCGCCAGCTTCGCCGCCTTATCCTTGTCGTTGTCATAGGCTTCCTTCAGCACGGTAAAGGCGTGGTGGTCCGGGTTCAGCTCCAGGACACGGGTGGCGCGGATCTTCCGGGCCTCCTCACTGGGGCCGTGGCGGAAGTAGCGCTCCATCTCCAGGGTGATGCCGCCCTCGGTGGTCAGGCAGCAGGGCTGGGTGCTCAGCTTGCGGGACAGGCGCACCTTGGCCACGCCCTCGCCCACGGACTCCTTTACGAAGTCCAGCAGCTCCTTGTTCTCGATGTCCCGCTCCTCGGCGGCCTTCTTCTCCTCCTCGGTCTCGAAGCCCAGATCGTCGGTGACCACGTTGCAGAAGCGCTTGCCGTCCTGCTCCCGCAGAGCCTCCAGCACCATCTCGTCCAGGGGGCTGGTCAGATAGATCAGCTCATAGCCGCGCTTGTGGACCTCCTCGCACTGGGGCAGGCTCATGGCGCGCTTGACTGTGTCCGCTGTGGCAAAGTAGATGGCTTTCTGGCTCTCGGGCATGCCCTCTACGTATTCTTTCAGCGTGACCTGACGGTCCTGATCCGTGTAGAAAATCAGCAGATCCCGCAGGAAGTCCTTATAGCGGCCGTACTCGTCGCAGACGCCCACCTTCAGATCGGTGCCGAAGTTGGCAAAGAAGGTCTCGTACCGGGGCCGGTCGTCCCGCATCATCTTTTCCAGCTCGCCCTTGATGCGCTTTTCCAGGTTCTGGCCGATGATGCGCAGCTGCCGGTCATGCTGCAGCAGCTCGCGGGAGATGTTCAGGCTCAGATCCGGGGAGTCCACCACGCCCTTGACGAAGTCAAAATATTCATGGACCAGCTTGTCGCACTTCTCCATGATCATTACGCCGTTGGCGTAAAGGGTGATACCGCCCTTGTTGTCGCCGGAAAAAGCGTTCTCGTTCTGGTCGCCGGGGATGAAGAGCAGGGCCTTGTAGCTGACCGCGCCCTCGGCGCTGATGCGCACCAGAGCCGCCGGATCCTTGCGCCCGTGGTTCTTCTCCTTGTAAAACTGGATGCAGTCGTCGTCGGTGACCTCGCTCTTGCTGCGCTGCCAGATGGGGACCATGCTGTTGATGGTCTCGTTCTCGGTGACCATCTTGTATTCATACTTGGGATTACCCGCGTCATCGGTCTCCCCGGTCTCGTAGCGTTCCTGGTGCTCCACATCCATCTTGATGGGCCAGCGCACATAGTCGGAATACTTGCGCACCAGGGCCTTGATCTTCCAGACCTCCAGATAGGAGCCGTAGATCTCCTCCTCGGTGTCGGGCTTGATGTGCATGATCACATCGGTGCCCACGGTGTCCTTCTCGATGGGGGTGACGGTGTAGCCGTCGGCGCCCTTGCTGTGCCACTGAACGCCCTGCTCCTCCCCGTATTTCCGGGACAGGACGGTGACCTCGTCGGACACCATGAAGGCGGAGTAGAAGCCCACGCCGAACTGGCCGATGATACTCAGATCCTCGCCCTCGGCGGTCTCGGCGTCCATCTCGCCCTTGAAGGTATAGGAGCCGCTCTTGGCGATGACGCCCAGGTTGTTTTCCGCCTCGGCCTGGGTCATGCCGATACCGTTGTCGCGCACGGTGATGGTGCGCGCCTCTTTATCCAGAATAATGTCGATCTTATAATCCGCCCGGCTGAGCGGCACGTTCTCGTCGGTCAAGGACAGATAGCACAGCTTGTCGATGGCGTCGGACGCGTTGGAGATGATCTCCCGCAAAAAGATCTCCTTATTGGTGTAGATGGAGTTGATCATCAGGTCCAAAAGCCGCTTCGATTCTGCCTTGAATTGTTTCTTTGCCATGTTCTTACTAAACCTCCGTGCATGGTACTACAAAGATATAGTATACCACAATTCTCCATAATTTCAACAGAAAGGAATGTATAAATCCGACAAGTTCGCAATGTTCACAGTTCGTACATCTTGCCTGCGTTGACTTCCCGCCCGCGGGCTGTTAGAATGATAACAAGCCCTGCGCTTTTTTTGATCATCCAATATACCAATATAGAATGGAGGAATGCGCTTTGCTTTTGAAAATCCGACGCATCGGCGTCATAGCGCTTGTGGTCCTGCTGGTCCTGGTCCTGGTGTTCGGTTCCTTCTACAACGTGTCCGAGCAGCAGAACGCGGTGGTCACCATGTTCGGCGAGGTCTTGCGCACCGATACGGCGGGCCTGTATTTCAAGGTCCCGCTGATCCAACAGGTCCGTCTGGTGGACATCACCACCCACGGCACAGGCATCGGCTACTCGGTGTCCCCCTCCGGGCAGAACATCACCAACTCCATGGACGGGATCATGATCACCAAGGACTTCAACCTGATCAACATCGATTTCTACCTGGAGTACAAGGTCAGCGACCCGGTGGCCTACCTGTACAATTCCCACCAGCCCGAGGAGATCCTGAAAAACATCGCCCTGGCCTCCATCCGCAGCACGGTCATCAACTACACCGTGGATGAGGCCATGACCACCGGCAAGAGCGCCATCCAGGCCGAGGTCAAGGAGAAGATGGTCCAGGAGCTGAGCGAACAGAACATCGGCATCCAAGTGGTCAACATCACCGTCCAGGACGCGGAGCCGCCCACGGCGGAGATCATCCGGGCCTTCAAGGAAGTGGAGACCGCTAAGCAGGGGGCCGAGACCAACATCAACCAGGCCCACAAATACGAAAACCAGCAGATCCCCGCCGCCGAGGCGGAGGCTGACCGGATCATCCAGAATGCCCAGGCGCAGAAGGCCACCCGCGTGGCCGAGGCCGAGGGCCAGGTGGCCCGCTTCAACGCCATGTTCGACCAGTACATCCTCAACCCACTGATCACCAAGCAGCGCATGTTCTATGAGACCATGGAGCAGCTGCTGCCCGGCATGAAGGTGATCATTACCGACGGCGACACCCAGACCATGCTGCCCTTGGACAGCTTTGCGGACTGAGAGGTGGACCTATGGATATCAAGAAAACCGTCAAGCGGATCCTGAGCATCGTGCTGGTGCTGGTATTGATCATCGTGCTGCTGGACTGCGTGTATACGGTCCCCCAGAAGCAGTATGTGGCCGTACGCCAATTCGGCCGCATCGTGAAGATCGTGGACACGCCGGGTCTCAAGTTCAAGACCCCCTTCGTTCAGAGCATCCAGCGCATCAGCGCCGCCACCATCCTCTACGACATCCCCGCCTCAGACGTGATCACCAAGGACAAGAAGTCCATGATCTCCGACAACTACGTGCTCTGGCGGGTAGTCAACCCCACCCTCTACATCCAGACCCTCAACGCGGTGGAGGCCCGGGCCGAGGAGCGCATCGAAGCCGCGGTCTACAACAGTCTGAAGAAGATCATCTCCTCCATGACTCAGGATGAAATCATCGCCGCCCGGGGCGAGCGGCTCACCACTCTGATCACCGACGACGCCAACGCCGACATCCAGGTCTACGGCATCGAGATCATCCAGTCCCAGATCAAGGCCCTGGACCTGCCGGACGACAACAAGGAGGCCGTCTTCTCCCGCATGATCTCCGAGCGTGAGAACATCGCCGCCGGCTATGCCGCCGAGGGTGAGGCCGAGGCCCAGAAGATTCGCAACGACGCGGACCGGGAGGTGGCCATCATGAAGGCCGAGGCCGAGAAGGAGGCCGCCCAGATCATCGGCGAGGGCGAAGCGGAGTATATGGCCATCCTGCAGGAGGCCTACAACAGTGAGGAAAAGGCGGAGTTTTACAACTTCATCCGCTCTCTGGACGCGCTGAAGGAATCCCTGTCCGGCGGCGAAAAGACCATCATCCTGGATAAGGACTCCGAGCTTGCCCAATTGCTGTACGGAAATCTCGGGTAAACCCGATACTATAAACACAAGGAAGTGATCGAATGAATCTCACCCCTGAGCAGCAGGCCCTGCTGGACGGCAGCGAAGGCGAGGTCATGGCCAAGATCGTCAAGACCCTGGTCATGTACGGCGACACCTTCAACGCCCAGCGCATGGTGCCTGTCACCAGCAATCTGGGGCACACGGTCATCAGCTTCGGTCTGGAGGTCATGAAGCCGGTCTACGATCTGTACGACACACTGATCGCGGCCGGTCTCCCCGAGGGCCAGAAGTTTACCGCCGACCCCAAGCCCCTGGACCCCAAGGTCCCCTCCACGCTGCTGGACGACCTGGTGTTCAAAAAGATCATGTACACCCAGCAAAAGCGCTATGAGGAGCAGATGCGCAAGTTGGGCATCACCAGCGACGACGACTACACCTGCGCCTGCTATCTGGATCAGGTGGGCAACACCCCCAAGAAGGGCGACGTGCTGTCCTGGGCGGAATCCTCCGCTGTGGTCTACGCCAACTCCGTGCTGGGTGCCCGTTGCAACCGCAACTCCGGCATGATCGAGCTGATGGGCTCTATCGCCGGCTTCGTGCCCGAATTCGGCCTGCTGACCGACGAGGGCCGTAAGGCCACCTGGATCGTGGAGGTCCGCTGCGAGAAGAAGCCGGAGGCTCAGCTCCTGGGCTCCGCCATCGGCATGAAGGTCATGGAGGAGGTCCCCTATGTAAAGGGTCTGGACAAATGGCTGGGCACCGAACTGAACGACGACGCCAAGACCTACCTGAAGGACTTCGGCGCGGCCACCGCCTCCAACGGCGCCGTGGGCCTGTATCACATTGCGAACCTGACCCCCGAGGCCGTAGAGCAGGGCGAGGCCCTGATCGCCGAGGGCGCCAAGGTCTATGTGATCGACGACGCGGAGCTGGAGCGGGTCAAGGCCAATTACCCGGTCATCTGGAAAAAGCCTGACGCCAAGCCCCAGCTGTGCTTCGTGGGCTGCCCCCACATGACGCTCAAGCAGCTGCAGGACTGGACCGAAGCCGTGGGCGACAAGCTGCGGCAGAACGGCAAGGATAAGGTGACGGTCCCCACCGTGTTCACCGCGCCCATCCCTGTGATCCGGGAATTTGAGAAGACCATGGACGCCTACCGGCTGAAGAAGTACGGTGTGGTGCTCAGCTACATCTGTCCGCTGATGTACATGAACAACCCCCTGTGCAAGAGCAAGGCGGTCATCACCTCGTCCAACAAGCTGCGCACCTATACCAGCGCCCGCTACTACACCGAGGCGGAGATCCTGGACATCATCACCGGAGGGAGGGTCTGAGCATGAAACAGTTTCAAGGACGCGTCATCGTCCCCGGCACCTGCAAGGCCGAGGCTCTGGTGAGCCACGGCGGCTTCAACACCCTGGCCAGCTACCAGATGGCCCTGATGTTCGGCGACAAGCAGGTCAAGTGCGGCGATCAGAACAACGCCGACATTTATAAGCAGTCCATGATCGGCAAGGCTCTGTGCCTGCCCATGACCATCGGCTCCACCACCGGCGGCATGGTGCTCTACACCGTGTGCGCCCTGGGCAAGCAGCCCGCCTGCATGCTCTTCTCCATGCCCATCGACTCTCTGGCCGCCTCCGGCGCCATTTTGAGCGATGTGTGGACCGACAGCAAGATGCCCGTGGTGGACATGCTGGGCGAGGACTTTCTCAACTACGTCCAGACCGGCATGACCGTCACTGTGGGCGACAACGGTCTGGTCACCGTGGAGTAAACACAGATCGCGCAAAACAAGCAGAACACCGTCTTGCTGCGGTGTTCTGCTTGACACTTTTCCCCCCAAGTGATACATTGAGTGTGCCGCGCCGGTGTGGTGGAATGGTAGACACCAGGGACTTAAAATCCCTTGACTTTTTTAGTCGTGTGCGTTCGAGTCGCATCACCGGCACCAGAAAAGGGGAAATCCGAACAGGATTTCCCCTTTTCTGGTGGCCCGCCTGCGGCGGGCAAAGATCCGCTTCGCTCGAATATGGCGAGAGGGTCATACCCTCCCCTCTCGCACTCTCCCCATGCGAACTTGAAACCCGGTTCGGATTTGGATTGCCCAGGTGCACCAAAAAAGGACTTCCGAATGGGCGGGTGTCGTAAAACAGTTTTATAGTGTTTTGCAGGGACGGCATGACTTACGGGTCATGCCGTTTCCTGTTTCATCAGTTCATCCAGAGGGATAAAACCCACGAAATCATAGCAGATACTGATGCTCTGACGCCGCTTTCCACTGCTCTTATCCGGTGCCCCAATGTAGATCGCCTTGATCAGATCATGGGCTGCATAAGCGGTCAATTCGTCCAGATCCGCATACTGATGGACCTTCTGAATAAACAGTTCCAAATTCTGATTCTGCTGTTCCTGTACTTCGATCTCCTGCCGCAATGTCTCAGCGTTCGTTTTCAAGGCCTGCTGCTCTTCTTCATAGCTGCTGCTCATGACAGAAAAACGTTCATCACTCAGCTTTCCGGCTACGTTGTCCTCGTAGATCCTCACGAATGGGCGAATATAACCGAGGCGGAGCTGAAACACAAAGGGACGATCCACACCGCATTTGGCGAGGACTTATCCTGGGAGTATCTCTGCTATGTACGAAATCACCCCATCGACTGGATGGCGCCAACAAAGATCCTCTATGGGAGCCGTGACAACCTGACATCGCTTGAAACCATCATCGACTTTGCGGAAAAACACAGCGCCACGCTCACCGTGATGGAAGGCGGCGAGCACTGGTTTCACACGGAGGCACAGATGCGGTTTTTGGACGACTGGATCTTGAGAGAAAGGCAGCAATAGAACGGAGTGAGAACCTCATGAAGTTAGAACAAATAGAGACGGAACGACTGATCCTCGATTCCATCCGAGAATCGGATAAAGAGGACTAGTGCGATCTGGGTACCGGTGAAGAGAAAAAGTAAGCAAATTAACAATTACAGCTCTATACCGTAAAAAAGGAAGATGACCTGCACATGAAAATACAGATCATCTTCCTTTTTGTTGCCAACCCTGCCAGCCAGATGCCCAAATCAGTTTGGCTTTCAAAACTGTCTTATGAACACCCGGCTAAAGGAAGTCCTTTTTTGATATCCATTTCTGTTCAATAAGCCCCGATCACAGTCCGATGACCAGCAGGAACACGACCACCAACAGGACCGCCATGATCACGCTCCAGCGGAGCCATACGCCCCGGCGCTTCTCCGGGATCCGCCGCCAGGGGTGGAACCTGGGGAACCAGATGGGAAACGACGCCAGCGCCACAAGCGGAAGCAGCACGGAAAATTGGGACGCCATGTCGGTCTCCTCAGCGACCCAGAGTAGCACGCCGAAGCACAGCGCCCAGGCGAGGACTGCCAGATACCAGCCGACAAGCGTGGGCCCTCCCCGGCCTCTCCCCCGCGCTGGGGCGGAGACCCTGCCTTTTTTCGCCGCCGTCACCGGGATCTTCTCTTCCAGGACCGGGGCCGCTTCCGGCTCTGTGCTCTGCGGCCCGATGGGTTTGCCGCAATAGGGGCAGAAGGCCGTCTGATACTCTGTGCTCAGCTCCAACCGCTGTCCGCAATGGGGGCAAAACTGCAGTTCACTCATGATCGCCCCTCCTATTTCTGATGGATCTCGGTCCAGTCAAGCCGGTTGAGCAGCTCCTGATCCACGGCGGACCCGGAGACGCCATAGACGTCGCCGTAGTTGTTCTGATAGACATGGTCGGCTGCGACGCTGACCTCCACCGGCGAGCCGTAAGTAGTCTGGTAGGTGTTCACCCCGCGGATCGCCTCCGAACGCGCCTCACTGATGCGGGAATCGGAAGCCATCTTCTGGTTCCAGGAATCCATGATCCCGGCGGAGATCTCCGCACTGTTCCTGGCGATCATCCGGGAAGTCTCCATGGCCCGCTGCTGAGCCAGCATCTGATTGTGCCTGGCCTGGGCGGCGATGCCGTTGGAGCGCTGGATGGTCTGCATCTGGATTTCCGCCTCCCGCTGGGCCCGGCGGCGCTGCAGCGCCGCGTCGGGGCGGAACGACACCACGAAACGCAGAAAGGCTTCCGTGGCTTCCCGCTCCCGCTCCGGCGGCGTGACGCAGGAGTAGATCCGGTTGTAGCCCCAGTGGATGATGTCCGGCTTCTTGCCAAAGTCCCGGCTGTGGCCCAGGGGGATGCTGCCATCGATCTGCCCGGAGCCGCTGCTCTGCTTCATGCTCATCAAGCCGCCGATCAGTCCCAGGGTTCCGCCCATCATGGTCAGGGGGCTGATGGCATTGCGGCACTCGAAGCCCATGAACTCACAGCCCACAAGGACGACGATGTCCTTTCCGTTTTCCTTCCCCACAAAGCGCATCATGATCGGCTCGCAGGCCGCGTTGAGGATCTCGGTCTTCACATTGGAGACCAGCTGGTCCGAATCGATCACCTGCTGGATCATGGCGTTGAGCAGTGTCTGCCCGTTCTGCGCAAACCAGCCGGGCAGCGTGGCCCTGGCCGCCGGGACCAGCACGGCGTTTTCCGAGGGCTTGCCGTAGGCCTGCATCAGATCCTCCGGCTCCCGGAAAGCGGCCTCGTTGTCGGGGTTGATCCCGCCCAGGGCGGCCCCCTGCTTCATAAGGACGGACATGTACTCCTCCCAGAAGACCTTGGAGTCCGTCCGTATGGTGATGCCCAGGTCCTTGTTGTAGACCATGACGGCATCCCGCAGCGGGGAGAAATCGTTGAAGTCCTCCGGGAAAAGCTTCGCCGCATAGGAGAAGCCCTCCGGGACTGCGGCGGTGGCGATGGTCACGCCGCTGTCCATACATTGAAAGGTGACGGTACCGGCGGGCGCGGATGTGCTGCCGGCAGAGGTTGCCGGGGCTTCAGCCACATTGGGTGCGGCCAGTGTCTCGGCAGCCTTGTGTACGGCGGGCGCCGTGGGCTGCACCTCCTGCATCCGAGTAGTCGGAGCAGCTGCTGCCGGCTCCTCCGGGAGCGCGGGCAGGGCCGCCCCACACTTGGGGCAGAAGGCAAACCGAGGCTGCACCGGGGCGCCGCAGCGCGGACAAAACTTTGCCATCGTATCTCCCTCCTTTGGTCGATTTCTTTCTGACAGTCCTATTCAGACTTTTCCTTCCGAGCCGAAGAGACGGATCTTCTCCGCCGCCACCACTTTCATGGCGGCGATCTCATAGGGGATCAGGCCCAGCATGGTCCCGGCTCCGGCGCGAAGTCCCTCCTCGATCCCAAGCCTTCCCGCTCTGTCCAGGTCGGTGAAGATGTTCACCTTGCATATCCCCTCGCTGACCGCCCGGCGAAAATCGCCGTCGGCCAGACCACTGCCGCCGTGGAGCACCAGGGGCAGCCGTGTGAGCTCCGCGATCTTCCGGATCCGCTCAAAGTCCAGCTTGGGTGGGAATTTGTAATCTCCGTGGGCGTTGCCCACCGCCACGGCCAGGGCGTCGATCCCGGTGCGGGCGGCAAAGTCCGCGGCCACGTCCGGATCGGTGTAGAAGTCGCTGGGATTGGACAGCTTCCCCGCGCCCTCATTGTCGCCCACGTGGCCCAGCTCGCCCTCCACGGTGACGTCCTCGGCGTGGCAGATCCGCACCATCTCCGCCAGCTGTGCCACATTCTCCTCATAGGGGGCGGTGGAGCAGTCGTACATGATGGAGCGAAAGCCCAGCTTCAAGGCGGCCATGCAGGTCTCAAAATCCAGACCGTGGTCAAAGTGTACGCAGACCGGCACGCTGGCCTTCTCCGCCGCGGGGAGCATGATCTCCGCCGCTCGCTCCAGCGGCATGACGGGCAGCATGGTCTGGGTGATGCCCACCATGACTGGGGCGCGCAGCTCCTCCGCGGTCTCAATGACAGCGCGCACCATCTCCACATTGACGGTGTCGAAAAAGCCCACGCCGTATTTGCCCTCTTGCGCAGAGCGAAGCATCTCTTTCATATTGACAAGCATTTATGGTTCCTCCCGTTTCATGGTGGGCCATCCGGCCCGGATCCGTTCCATCAGTTCCTCCACCGGTCTGAGACCGCTGAGAGCATCGTAGGCGGTGACGCTGCAGGCGCCCTCCGCTGCGGCCAGGGTACGGATGGCCTCTGATTCTGACTCAACATCAGGAGCATAGTCTTTCTCAAAATACAGTATAGCACAGGAATTTGGGGATTCATAGTCCAAATCTTCAAATGCTTCCGCTCTGCCGGGCATTTACAATTGCGGCGCTTCCCGATATAATAAAAAAGAATTATGTCGTTTAAGGAGGTGCCCGCTATGCGCCCCAAGCTTTGGATCCTGTCCCTGCTGCTCCTGGCCCTGCTGCTGGGCGGCTGCGCCATGGGACGTCCCGCGCCCACGCCGGAGCCCACGCCCTGTCCCCATCCCGGCTGGGATCACGGCGTCTGCATCGCGTGCGACACTGTCTGCGGTCATCCGAATTGGGAAAACGGGCTATGCACCGTCTGCGGCCTGCCCTGCGAGCACCCAAGCTGGGAAGATGGGATCTGCACCGTCTGCGGCCTGGCTTGCCGGCACCCTGACTGGAAGGATGGGGTCTGCACTGTCTGCGGGACCGTCTGTGAGCATCCGATCCACGATCCCAAGGCCCGCAAATGCACCGTCTGCGGGCAAACCGTGATCCAC
This sequence comes from Oscillospiraceae bacterium, assembly GCA_017470325.1. The sequence goes on along the minus strand of JAFUES010000041.1, from coordinate 59,094 downwards.
GAATTCATCGGCGGCGTCTGTGCCTGCGGGGCGGAGCCGGTCTTTTACGACTATGTGCTGCCGGACCGCTTCTACGAGGAGTGCGAGCATCCCGGCACCATCGAGACCTGGGAATACCAGAACGCGGAGCCCGGCTGGGTGACATATACCCGGCGCCTGATGATCTACCTGCCCTACGGTTATGACCCGGAGGGACAGTATGATCTGCTGATCCTGCTCCACGGTACCGGAGACGATGAGACCGCCTGGCTCACCTATCCCCATTATGTACCCGACCGGGAAGGGGTGCAGGTGCGCACCATCTTCGACCGGATGATCGAGGAGGAGATCATCCGGCCGGTGATCATTGCCACGGTGTGCCTGTATGAGGACTTCGGTGATTATGTGGGTGATCCCACCGAAGCGCGGCTGGCCGCGGAGCTGCGGGATATCATCCTGCCCCATCTTGTGGATACCTATGCCACCTACGCCGCCGAGGCCACGCCGGAAGCGATCGAGGCCGCCCGGCAGCACTTCGCCCTGGGCGGGCTTTCCTGGGGCTCCTATTTCACCTATGTATCCGGCATGCGGCTGAACCTGCCCTACTTCGGCAACTTCATCTGCTTCAGCGGCGGCACCAACCCGGACTACATCCTTGGCGTGATCAACTCACCGGAGCTGATCGACTATCCCATCTATCTGTACTACTCCGCCGCCGGCACCACGGACATGGCCCATGACACCGGGATCATCAATTTCCAGCAGCTCGTCCTCTACACCGACCGGCTGGTCGAGGGGCAAAACGCCTTCCTCCATGAGACGGAAGGCGGCCACACCTGGAACGTCTGGTCCACGGAGATCTTCAACGCCCTGCAGCTGGCTTTCCACGCGGAAAAAAATTAAAAGAAAGTAGTGAAATTTGCGGAAACATATAGTATAATCAAGTCACACCCCTACAAAAATCTTTAGGAGGACTCAAATGAATCTGCTTAGTGTACTTTTGAAAGTCATGCTGGCCGACGCTGCTGTCAGCGCCCTGTCCGGCAAGACCGGCCTTTCTTCCGGAGCCCTGAAAAAGCTCCTGCCCCTGGCCATCCCCCTGCTCCTGCGTTATATGACCAGCAACGCCTCCACTCAGAGCGGCGCTCTGTCCCTGCTGGGCGCTCTGACCCAGCACAGCACCGCCCGTTCCATGGACGAGATGTTTGCCGAAGCCGATGAGGAAGACGGCGGCAAGATCGTCAAGCACATCCTGGGCGACGACAGCTCCCGCGCTGTTCAGACTCTGGCGGCCGAGTCCGGCCTGAGCGCCGATGAAGTGAATCGCGGTCTGGGCGCCCTGGCCCCGGCCCTGCTGGCCATGTTGGCCGCAGCCACCACTTCCGCCAGCCACCAGTCCACCGCACAGAGCGGCACCCTGGATCTGACCGACCTGCTGACCATGTTCGGCGGCGCTTCCGCTCCCGCTTCCCAGCAGTCCATCGGCAGTAGCCTGCTTGGTTCCCTCCTGGGCGGCGCCAGCACCCAGCAGCAGAGCAGCAGCATGGGTCTGCTGGACGCGCTCCTGGGCGTCACCCCCACGCAGCAGCAGACCACCAGCCAGCAGAGCCCCGGCCTGTTGGGTTCTCTCCTGGGCATCACCCCCACGCAGCCGGCGCAGACCGCTCCCCAGCAGAGCGGCGGCCTGCTCAGCTCTCTCTTCGGCGCTCCCGCTGCCCAGCAGCAGGTCGCGCAGCAGCAGAGCCCCAGCCTGTTGGGCTCCCTTCTGGGCGTCACTCCCACCCAGCAGACCGTACAGCAGAGCAGTGTCAACAACCTCAACGGCAACAATCTGCTGAGCCTCCTGCTGGGCGCCATGCAGTAAGTCCATCCAGTGCAATACCAAAGCGGCTGCCGACCGGCAGCCGCTTTTTCCTTTTTTTGTTTGAGACATTTCGCTTTTTTGCCGGGTATTAATAGTGAAAAGCTTTTCAAGGAGAAATCTCACAGCATGCTGACAGACACGCAGTTCACCCAGGCGGTGGAGCAATATGCGGATATGGTTTACCGGATCGCGCTGAATTACCTGAAGGACCCGGCCGCGGCGGAGGACACCGGCCAGGAGGTCTTTTTCCGGCTGCTGCGCAGCCGCGGGGATTTTCAGAGTGAGGCGCATCTGAAGCACTGGCTGGTCCGGGTGACCATCAACGAGTGCAAGCGGACTCTGGCCTCTCCCTGGCGGAAGATCGAGTCGCTGGAGGAACATCTGGGGTCGCCTGTATTTTCCACGCCGGAAAACCGGGAGGTCTTTGACCTGGTCATGGGCCTGCCCCGCAAATACCGCGTCACCCTGTATCTGCACTACTATGAGGGCTACAAGGCCGCCGAGATCGCGCAGCTGCTGCGTATCCCGGCCTCCACCGTCCGCACCCGGCTGGACCGGGGACGTGTACTGCTGAAAGAAAGGCTTACGGAGGCGGAAGATGTTTGAACAAGATCTTTATCAATGCTGCTTTGACGACATTCACGCCCCCGCGGCCATGAAAGCGGAGGTATTGCGAATGACGAAAAAGCGAACTTTGAACCTGCACGGCACCCGGTGTGTCCTGGTGCTGGCGGCGGTGCTCGTCCTGCTGCTGGCCCTGGGCGGCGGCGCCTATGCCGCGGGAAGGACCTTTTTGGGCTGGGGCGGCAACGCGGAGATCATCCAGACCCAGACGGACCATGGTGTGGAAATTGTCACGGTCCTGCACACCGACGATCTGACGGAACCGGTGACCTTTGAAAACGGGCGCATGCTCTTCATCGTCAACGGGGAGCGCATCGACATCACCGATCAGGTGTCGGAGACCCAGGCCTATCTGTACAACTACACCGACGAGGAAGGCACTACCCACTATTGGGCCGTGGGTAAAAACGGTCCGGAGCCGGAGCACTACGGCTACGCCGAGTTTCTCTACCGGGAGGGAGAGAGCTGGCTGGGCGGCTACGCCGCCAGGACCAACAACAACGAGGCGGCCTGGCTGGACGCCGCCAAGACGGCCATCGGTGTCCCTTGGTAAACACAATGCATATCAAAAACGCCCGCGCACCATGAAGGTGTGCGGGCGTTGCTTATTCTGCTCAGTCGCTGAAATCCGAGTCCAGCACGATATCGAAGCGGTACTCCGGATAGCGTTGGGACAGCTGTTCATGGACCTGGGCGACGATGGGCTGGGCGTCGGCCGCAAAGTCGATGATCAGGTCGAACATGACCCGCTTTTCGTCCACATAAAAGCCGTGCATCTGCAGGATATCAGGGTACTGCTTGATGATCTCCTCCAGGTCGCCGCGGATCTTCGCCCCCTCCGCGTCGGAGTCGTTGGCGGCGTAGATGCCCACCGTGAGGATGATGCCCAGGGCCTGATACACATCGGCGGCGATGCAGCGGGTCAGCCGGTGGATCTCCCGTGCGGGCAGCTCATCCGGCAGCTCCACATGGACCGAGCCGATGGTGCGGGTGGGGCCATAGTTGTGCAGGGTGATGTCATAGACGCCCCGCACCTGGGGATAAGCGGCCACCTTCTCCTTCAGGGCCTCCGTCAGTTCCGGGTCGGCCCGGGTGCCGGTGATGCTGTTGAGGGTCTCCAGCAGCATCTCGATGCCGGCCTTGATGATGAACACAGAGATCGCCGCGCCGAAAATACCCTCCAGCTTCCAGTGGAGCGTCAGGCTCAGCACCGCGGCCACCAGGGTGGTGGAGGACAGGATGGCGTCAAAGAAGGCGTCGGAGCCGGAAGCCACCAGGGCCTGGGAATTGATCTGCTGGCCCACGCCCTTCACATAGCGGCCGGTGAAGAACTTCACCGCCACGGCTACAGCCACGATGACCAGGGAGATCACGGTATAGCTGGCCTCCTCCGGGTGGATGATCTTCTCCACCGACTCCTTCAGGGAGGTGAGACCCGCAAACAGCACGATCACCGCGATGAGCATGCCGGTGAGGTATTCGATGCGGCCGTAGCCGTAGGGATGCTTTTTGTCCGGCCTGCGGTTGGCAAGCTTCGTGCCGATGATGGTGATGATGGAGGACAGCGCGTCGCTGAAATTGTTGACCGCGTCCAGCAAGATCGCAATGGAATTGGTGATCAGGCCGATGGTCGCCTTAAAGGCCACCAGCACCAGATTGACCGCAATGCCGATGATGCTGGTCCGAATGATCTTCTTGCTTCTGTCCGTAGGAACTCCCCCTTACAGGCGCTGGAGGATCTCCTCCACCTGCGCTCTTTTTTCATATAATACACAACCGCCCTCGTGTTCGTCAAGCAGCAGTTCACCGGAGCGCAGGGCCATAAACAGCGGGGAGCGCAGGGCCTGGCGCAGGGAGGTCTTGCTCACATTCAGGTCCGAATAGGGGGAGAAGGGACAGGGCTCGGCCCCGCCGTGGGAGTTGATGTGGAAAAAGCCGCGGCCCGCCGCCAGGCAGCCGCCGGAGCTCTTTTCGTCCCCGGGGAAGGAGATCAGCAGCATAGCCTCCTCCCGGGCGCGCAGGGCCGTGATGGCCTCAGCCAACCGGGCACGTTGGGCATCGTCCAGGGCCAGGCTCTTCAGATCGTGGGCCGTGGGAACGAACTCTACATAGATGATGCCCTTGCAGCCCCTGTCCTGCAGGTCCTGCACGAAAGCGGGCGAGGTGACCTCCTGCAGGTTCTCCGAGGTTACAGTGATGGATGCGCCGAAAGCGATGCGGTTTTCCCGCATGAGCTCCATGGCCTTCTTCACCCGGTCATAGACCCCGCCGCCCCGGCGGTCGTCGGTCTTACGCTGCCCGCCCTCGATGCTGAACACGGGGACCAGATTCCGGTGCTCGTCCAGCAGCTGAAAATAGCTGTCGTTGATCAGGGTGCCGTTGGTAAAGATGGGAAACAGGATCTCCGGGTAGCCGGCGGCCGTCTCGATCACGTCCCGGCGCACCATGGGCTCGCCCCCGGCCAGGAGGATGAAGCTGATGCCCAGATCCCGGGCCTCGGCAAAGATCTTTCCCCAGTCCTCAGCGCTCAGCTGCTGCACCGGCTCCCCGTCCTCGCAGGTCTCCAGGGACCGGGCATAGCAGCCGGCGCAGTGCAGGTTGCACACGCTGGTGATGCTGGCGATCAGATAGGTGGGGATATGCTCCCCCTGCTGCTCATATGTATGCCGGCGCTGGGCGGCTTTCTTGCTGGCCAGCGCGTACTTGGCCATAAACAGACTCTCCGCCGGGTGAAACACGGACGTCTTCAGCAGATCCTTCACCACGTCCTCCGCGCCCCGGGTCAGATATTCCTCCAAATCAAATTCTTTTACAAATTCCATCTTGCATCCTCCGGATATATATTGTAAAATCTAATTGTGTTCTGTTAATATGCTCTCATTATAGCGGAGCCATCGCTGGCTGTCAACTTGAAAAAGCGCTCTCGCTGTGTTAAGATGGACAGAGAAAGCGAGGCGAGGGATATGGGCGCGCCGAAACCCCTGGAGGACGGCTTCACCGCAGATGGTTACATCCGGGACCAGGACTGTTTTTCCGGTGTCCGTTACCGGACCATGCCGGCCAGCATCAACGGCTGCGGCTGGATCGCGGCCTATAACCTGCGCCATGCTCTGGGCCAGGCGCCGGACTGGGCGCAGGTCCGCCGGGAGCTGGACGAAATGCACCGGCTGCGCATCCCCGGTCCCACGCTGATGACCGTGATGCGCGCCTATCTGAGCCGCTATGTGCCCCAGGTCCGGGAGACCGCTGGGCGGGAGGAAGCCGTCGCCGCCGCTGCCGGCAGTGCCGCCGGGATCTTCCGTTACCGGGAAGGGCGGGAGCCTCATTTCATCAGCTATGTCCGCACGGAGGACGGCCTGTTCCGCTTCTTCAACGTGACCGACGGCATGGAGGACTGCCAGATGTCCATGGAGCACTTCGCCGCGGAGCACTTATTGGGCGGCACGGTGATCGTTTTTACGGTGGAGCAACGCGCATAAGGGCTTGCCTTTCATAGGAAAAAATGATACTTTAAATGACAGAGTCCAAAAGGAAGGATGACGACTATGAAGATCCAAAAATCCGCGGAGGATTATCTGGAGGCCATGCTGATGCTCAAGGAGAAGCACGGCTATATCCGCTCCATCGATATCGCCGAGCAGCTGGGCGTCACCAAGCCCAGCGTCAGCTACGCCACCAAACGGCTGCGGGAAAACGGCTATATCAGCATGGGACCTGACGGCCTGATCACCCTGTCCGATACCGGCATGGAGATCGCCAGCCGCATGTATGAGCGGCACAAGCTGCTGACCGAGATCCTGGTCAAGCTGGGTGTGAACGAGGCCACCGCCCGGGAGGACGCCTGCAAGCTGGAGCACGATCTGAGTATAGAATCCTTCGACGCCATCCGCGAATCGGCCAAGAAGCTGCTGTGACCGCAAGTCCCCTGCCCCGTGCCTTTTATCTGCGCAGCGCCCTGCAGGCGGCGCCGGAGCTGCTGGGCAAGCTGCTGTGCCATGAGACGACCGAGGGCCTGACCGCCGGGCGGATCGTGGAGGTGGAGGCCTATGTGGGTCCTGAGGATGACGGCGCCCACTCCTACGGCGGCCGCCGCACAGAGCGCACGGCCATCCAGTACGGAGAAGGCGGCTACGCCTACGTCTTCGGCATCTACGGCATGCACTGGTGCTTCAACGCCATCACCGCCGCGCCGGGTAAGCCGGAGGTGGTGCTGGTGCGGGCGCTGGAGCCGGTGTTGGGTTTGGAGCTGATGGAAAAGCGGCGGAAGACCGGGGATCCGCGCCAGCTGTGCAGCGGGCCGGGCAAGCTGTGCCAGGCGCTGGGCATCACGAAGGCCCAGTACGGGCTGGACCTGTGCGGCGGTGAGCTGTACATCGCCGAGGGGGAAAGCATCCCGGCCACGCGTATCGCCGTGTCGCCTCGGGTGAACATCGACTACGCCACACAGTACAAGGACCGCCTGTGGCGGTTTTATATCGCTGACAACGTATATGTCTCCAAAGTCCCCAGGCGCTTTGCGGCCAAGAGGACACTTGGATAAGAAGCAGCGGCAAAACGGAAAACCGTTTTGCCGCTGCTTCTATTTGCTCACAGGTCCCGGATCTCGCAGGCAATGCCGCCGTTGTCGAAGATCTGGATCCAGGCCCAGGTCAGCTTATAGCCCACGCCGGCGGTGCCGGGGTTGACGATCTTCACGCCGCCCATCTCCTCATATGCGGCCTGATGAGTGTGGCCAAACAGGGCCAATTGGGCCCCCGCCTCCTGGGCGGCGTAGACCAGGGAGTCCAGCCGGCCGTAGCGCACATTGTACAGGTGCCCGTGGGTAATAAAGGCCTTCACCGGCCCCAGCTGTACCACATCCCGGTCGGGCGCAATGGGCGCCGCGTCGCAGTTGCCGCAGACCCGGTACAGGGGGATCCCCGGAAACTTCCAGCGCAGGATCTCCGCGTCCCGGTCATGATCCCCCAGGTGGATGATCACGTCCGGCTTATACTGCCGGACAGCCTTGACCATCCGGCCGGTATTGGTGTGGGTGTCGGAAAAAACGGCAACGTTCATGGAAAACCTCACGATTTCGAAATCATTTTCTCGGCCGCTGAATAGAATGAAGTGAAACGATCATTTCAGAGTAAAGGAGCGGCAGTATGCAGGATCTGGAAAACATAAGCCGTCAGCTGCAGCAAAGCGGCAAGGCCGCCGATCTGCGCAGCCTGGCGGAATCCGAGGACGGGCAGAAGCTCAGCCAAATGCTGGACGGCAAGGCCGTGGAGCAGGCCGCCAAAAGCGGCGACAGCGAGGCGCTCAAGCGCATGCTCGGTCAGGTGCTCAGCACCCGGGAGGGGCAGCGGCTGGCCGGGCGCATTCAAGAGCTGATGCAGAAATAAAGGACACGCAGCCCGGGAGGTGAGCGCATGAGCGAATGGGAGGACCAAATCAACAGCATCCTCTCGGATCCGGAGCAGATGAGTCGGATCCAGGACCTTGCAAACTCCCTGATGAACGGCGGCAGTGCCGCAGCGGAAGCGGATGCGGCCGGCAACACACCGGATCTGTCCCGGCTGGCCGAGAGTCTCCTGGGCGGCAGCAGCGCCGACTCCGCCCTGCTGGGCCGTCTGGGGCGTCTGCTCCACAGCGCCCAGGCGGATAAGGGCCGGGAACAGGCGCTGCTGGAAGCCATGAAGCCCTATCTGTCCGAAAAGCGGCGCAGCAAAATGGACCGGGCCATGCGCCTGGCCCATATGGCAAAGCTGGCGCAGCTGGCCATGGGAGAACTGGGAGGCGAGCAGGATGTATAAGCGTTATCAGGGCAACAGCGGGAAGGTGGTATGGGTGGAGGATGCGCCTCATCCCGCTCCCCCGCCGGAGCCGCAGGGCCCTGTACACCGTCTGCAACCCGGCAGCGCGGCGCAGCGACGTCCCGCTCCCCGTCCGTCCGGCGGGCTGCGCCTGCCCGGCGCGGAGTTGGAGACGGAGGATCTGCTGCTGCTTTTGATCCTCTATCTCCTGTACCGGGAGAGCGGTGACAGTGAACTGCTGATGATCATCGGCGCGATGTTTCTTCTGTGAAACACCGCGCCGCTTTCCTTTGATTTACTTGTCCGGACAGTCCTCTGTTCCCGCCTCCGGATGGCCCGGATGCAGCCGGGTGTTGCCCCGGAATACAAAGAGCCACACGGTTATGGAAATGGCGAAGGCGGCCACCAGGCAGGTGATGCGCACCCAGGCCATGTTCCCGGCCAGCAGCACGGCGATCAGACCCAGGACGGCGGAGACGCCATAGAGCAATGCGACCACCTGCTTCTGGTTCATACCCATGTCCAGCAGACGGTGATGGAAATGTCCCCGGTCCGCGTGGAACGGGCTCTGCCCGTGGGCGATCCGCCGGATGAAGGCAAAGACCGTATCCGCCAGCGGAACGGCCAGGGCCAGCAGCGGCACCAGGAAGGTAATGATCGCGTGGAATTTGAACAGACCCATGATCGACACCGTGGACAGCACATAACCCAAAAACTGGGAGCCCACATCGCCCATGAAGATCTTGGCCGGGTTCAGATTGTACGGCATAAAGCCGATGCAGGCACCTGTCAGCGCCGCCAGGATCACAGAGACCGCAGGCTCGGACACGAACAGGGCCACGAACAGCATAGTCAGCGCACTGATAGCGGACACGCCCACGGCCAGACCGTCCAGGCCGTCCACCAGGTTCACCGCGTTGGTGCAGCCCACGATCCACAGGATCGTCAGCGGGATGGACAGCCAGCCGATCTCGATGATGCCGTTGCTGGACAGGGGGTTGGTGATCACCTGGAACACCAGGCCGCAGCGGATAGCCACCACAGCGGCAACGATCTGTCCGGCCAGCTTGACCCAGGGATTCAGGGACACGATATCATCGATGGCACCCATGGCGGCGATGATCACCGCACCCAGCAAAATGCCGGTGACCTGGGTAGTCATATTCACAAACAGCAGCAGCGACACCACAAAGCCCAGGAAAATGGCAAGCCCGCCCATACGGGGGATCGGGTGCGTGTGCACCCGCCGGGCGTCTCTGGGCACGTCGATGGCGCCGACCTTTTCGGCAAAGGCCTTCACCGGCGGCGTGGTAAAATAGCTGATGGCGAAGGCCACAGCAGCCGCCAGCAGGAGCTCTGCCCATAAGCTAAGTTTCGGAAGCATCAGAACTTCTCTCCCACAAGTTGTTTCTCTAACAGATACAAATCAGAAGGGCTTTTCCACGAAGCCAACGCGCTTGTAGACCTTGCGCAGGGTACGCCGCGCCACAGCGGTGGCGCGCTTGGCGCCGTCGGTGTAGATCTGCTGCAGATAGGCCTTGTCCGCCAGCATCCGCTCGCTCTCCTCCCGGATGGGGCGCAGGGTCTCGATCACAGCGTCGCCCACAGCGGGCTTGAAGGCGCCGTAGCCCTGACCGGCAAACTCACGCTCGATCTCCTCGAAGCTCTTGCCGGTGACGGAGGAATAGATGCTCATCAGGTTTGCCACGCCCGGCTTGTTCTCCGGATCGTAGCGCACGCAGTTTTCCGTGTCGGAGTCGGTGACTGCCCGCTTGAACTTGCGGGCGATATCCTCGGGCTTGTCCATGATGAACACGCAGCCCTGAGGATCGGACTTGGACATCTTGGAGGTGGGGGTGCCCAGGCTCATAATGCGGGCGCCCACCTTGGGGATATAAGGCTCGGGGACCTTGAAGGTCTCACCATACAGATTGTTGAAGCGGATGGCCACATCACGGGTCAGCTCGCAGTGCTGCTTCTGATCCTCCCCCACCGGGACATAGTCCGCCTGGTACAGCAGGATGTCCGCCGCCATCAAAGCGGGGTAAGTGAAGAGGCCGCCGTTGATGTTCTCGGCATTCTTGCTGCTCTTGTCCTTGAACTGGGTCATGCGGCTGAGCTCGCCGAACATGGTGTAGCAGTTGAGGATCCAACCCAGCTCCGCGTGCTCATGCACGTGGCTCTGGATAAACAGGGTGTTCTTCTCCGGGTCCAGGCCACAGGCGATGTACTGGGCCAGCTGGGACACGGAGCGCCGCCGTAGATCCGCGGGATTCTGCCGCACAGTGATGCTGTGCAGATCCGCCATGAAATAATAACAGTCAAATTCCTCCGCAAGCTCGGACCAGTTCTTCACCGCGCCCAGATAATTGCCCAGATGCAGTTCGCCGGAGGGCTGGATGCCGGAGAGCATGACTTTTTTTGTTGTTGTGGTGTTATCCATCTTTTCAAACCTCGATACTTTATTATAATGACTAGATGATGGCGAAAAGCCCAAAAGCTTTTCGCCGCGCCGCCTTGCGGCGCAGCAAAACAGCGCAGCTGTTTTGCCATATATTCATTGCAATGAGCATCGGGCGAATGATTCAAAGAATCATTCGCTGCCAAACTTGTCGTTTGGCAGCGAAATCAATCGCATCCCCGATTGATTTCGCTATCCGATAATCATTATAGACCATACATCTGTATATTTTACCAAAATAAGTTCATCTTGACAACAGGCAAAATGTAAAATAAACTATGTGAATGGACGTAAAATATGATTTGGAGGATATATGATGGATATGAATTGGTTTGAGGAGATGGAGCAGCGCATCCCCAAGGGGAAGGTGCGCACCCGTTTTGCCCCCTCTCCCACCGGATACATGCATGTGGGCAACCTGCGCACCGCTCTGTACACCTGGCTGATCGCCCGGCACAGCGACGGCACCTTCATCCTGCGCATCGAGGACACCGACCAGGGCCGTCTGGTGGAGGGCGCGGTGGACGTGATCTACAAGACCATGACCCAGTGCCATCTGGACCACGACGAGGGCCCGGATCTGGGCGGCCCAGTGGGCCCCTATATCCAGACCGAGCGTCGGCCCCTGTACGGCAAATATGCGGAGCTGCTGGTGGAGCGGGGCCACGCCTACCGCTGCTTCTGCGAGAAGGCCGAAAGCGAGGAGGACAGCGGTGACTTTGGCCGGGGCGATGATCCCTGCCGCAGTCTCAGCAAAGAGGAGGCCCAGGCCCGCGCCGACGCCGGGGAGCCCTTTGTCATCCGCCAGCGGATCCCCCATGAGGGGACCACGACCTTCCACGATGAGATCTTCGGCGATATCACCGTGGAGAATACGACGCTGGACGACCAGGTGCTCATGAAGCGGGACGGCCTGCCCACCTACAACTTCGCCAACGTGATCGACGACCACCTGATGGGCATCACCCATGTGGTCCGGGGCAGCGAATACCTGTCCAGCGCGCCCAAATATAACCTGCTGTACCAGGGCTTCGGCTGGGAGATCCCCAAGTACGTGCACTGCTCCCCCGTCATGCGCGACGCCCACAACAAGATGTCCAAGCGCCACGGCGACCCCTCCTACGAGGACCTGATTGTCCAGGGTTATCTGACCGACGCGGTGCTCAACTATGTGGCCCTGCTGGGCTGGAGTCCCGGCGGCGAGCAGGAGATCTACTCTCTGGACGAGCTGAAGGAGGTCTTCGACCTGCACGGCATCTCCAAGTCCCCCGCCATCTTCGACATTGAGAAGCTGCGCTACTTCAACAGCGCCTATATCCGCGCCATGAGTCCGGAGGCCTTTGCCGCTGTGGCCGAGCCCTACATCCGCCAAGCCGTGAAGGATGAGCGCTATGACGCCGCCGCCATCGCCGCCCTGCTGCAGCAGCGCACCGAGGTGCTGACGGACATCCCCGAAAAGCTGGACTTTTTCGATGTGCTGCCGGATTACGATGTGGAGCTGTTCACCCACAAGAAGTCCAAGTCCGACGCGGCCTCCTCCCTGGAGGTGCTGCAGAAGATCCTGCCCGTTTTCGAGGCTCTTGAGCCCTGGACGGACGAGGCGCTGCTGGACGCCATGGTAAAGCTGGCCGAGGAGATGGGCGCCAAGAACGCCAAGGTCATGTGGCCGGTGCGCATCGCCGCGGCCGGCAAGGCCGTCACCCCCGGCGGTGCGGTGGAGATCTGCCGCATCCTGGGCAAGGACGAGGTGCTGCGCCGCCTGCGCATCGCCGTTGAAAAGCTGGCATAAGTTGCCGCTATAAAAAACACCTCTTTGGGAAAAGCTGATCCCAAAGAGGTGTTTTTTATGACAAGACGAGGAAAGATCCGTACCGCCAGCTACATCAGCGCCGCCCTGGCGGCTTTGGGGCTGCTGGCCTATGCCCGCAGCGCCGATCTGAACGATTCCCGCCTGGCGGCGGGCTACAGCGCAGTGCGCGCTTTTGAGGAGACGGTCACCGCCGTGGACGCCCTTTCCGCCGCCCTGGCCAAAAGCGTATACGCCACCGACGTCGGCATGTGCGCGCGCATCTGCAGCGAGGCCTACGCCAAAGCCGAGGCCGCCGAGAGCGCCCTGTCGGTGCTTCCCTTCTCCACGCAGGAGCTGGAGCAGATCTCCGCTTTCCTCAATGTGGCCGGGGACTACGCTTACAGCATCTGCGGCAGCGCCGCCTCGGAGGGCTTCACCCAGCAGCAGCTGGACACGCTCACTGACATGGCGGCCACCGCCGGGAACCTGGTGGGCTCCCTGCTGGAGCTGCAGGGCAGCGTCCATGGCGGGGACGTGGTCATGGACAGCCCGGCCCTGCGCCTGCAGAACATCGGTGACGATACCGCGGCGGAGAATGTGAGTGAGCGGCTCCTGGCCTACGAGGCGCAGTTTGAGCCCCTGGCCGCCCTGGAATATGACGGCAAATACGGCTGCGCGGAGGAGGAGACCCGGGGCTATCTGACGGAGGAGGCCATGCTGGACTTGGCCGCCCAGTACGCGGGCGTGCCCGCGGCGGCCTTAAAGGAAGCCTACGCCTACGAGGGTGCCAACGGGCGCCGCTGCTACCGCACGGGCGATCTGTATCTCTGCGTCAGCCGCAGCGGTGTGGAAAGCATGGCCCAGTCCCGGCTGGTGGGCGACGCGTTGATCGGCGAGGAGGAGGCCCGCGGCATCGCGGAGGATTTCCTGGCGCAGCGGGGCTTTCAGGACCTGACCCTTACCGCCGCGGGCTACAACGGCGCGGTGGCAGCAATGGTGTATTCCCGGACCGAGAACGGTGCCGTGTGCCTGGACAACTGCGTGCAGATCGCCGTGGCCCTGGACGACGGCTCCATCTACAGCTTCAACGCCGCCGACTACTGCGGCGAAAACAGCGGCGCCCGCTTCCTCATCGAGGAAGAGGAAGCCGCTCAGGCTCTGCCCGAAGGGCTGGAGCTGCTGGACAGCCGCCGGGTCATCCGCAAAAGCCCCGGCAAGCGGGACCTGGCCTGCTATGAGTTCTCCTGCGCCGACGCCGACGGGCGGCAGGTCCAGATCTGCGTGGACGCCGGCAGTGGCAAGCAGTGCCGGATCGACGTACAGCGGGAGGCCGCTCCCTCCGAAGATGTCTGAACCGCAAGCTGCGCATACGGAAAGCCCGCCCGGCAAAATGCCGGGCGGGCTTTGCTTGTCTTATGGGGTTTTACTCTTCGGCGGTGAACTCGTCCTTGCCCACGCCGCAGACTTCGCAGACGAAATCCTCGGGCAGATCTTCCCACTTCACGCCGGCTTCTTCCTCGTCATAGACCCAGCCGCAAACGTTGCAAACATACTTCATGGTAACGTCCTCCTGTTTTTTTACTTGAAATACCGCTCCAGCAGGCCCTTGAAAGCCTTGCCGTGGCGGGCCTCATCACGGGCCATCTCGTGGATGGTGTCGTGCAGGGCGTCCAGGTTGTACTTCTTGCAGAGCTTGGCCAGATCGGTCTTGCCCTGGGTGGCGCCGTTCTCGGCGTCCACGCGCATCTGCAGGTTCTTCTTGGTGCTGTCGGTGATGACCTCACCCAGGAGCTCCGCAAACTTGGCGGCATGCTCGGCCTCTTCCAGGCCGGCCTTCTTCCAGTACTCGCCGATCTCGGGATAACCCTCGCGCTCGGCGACTCTGGCCATGGCCAGGTACATGCCGACCTCGGAGCACTCGCCCTCAAAGTTGGAGCGCAGACCCGCGATGATCTCCTCCTGCACCTCGGCGGGAACATCCTCACCGAAGACCTTACCGACGCCGACTACATGCTCGGCAGCCCAGCTCATCTCCGCGGCCTGCTCCACGAATTTGGAACCGGGGACCTTGCAGACGGGGCATTTCTCGGGGGGCGTATCCCCCTCATGGACGTAACCGCAAACGGAACATACCCATTTCTTCATAGCTTATATCCTCCTGTAAAAACTTCGGTAAACTTATCATTTCCGGGCGTTGATATGGTACCATGAGGACATAAATTTGTAAAGCGGGTTTTCAAAAAATTCACGGTTGATTAGGCCGGGCTTACCCCTCAGTCAGCAGCGTTGAAATGGGAGGCTGTCACCTTGCAGACGGGGCAGAGCTCGGGGGGCGTGGTCCCCTCGTGTACGTGGCCGCAGACGGAGCAGACCCACTTACGGACGGGCTTGGCCGCCACAGGCTCCACACCCTCGATGGCCTTGCGCAGCTTGGTGATCTCCGGGTCCTCCTGGGCGACCTTCAGCTCCTCGCCGGGCAGGCGGAACTGAGAACCCACGATCTTGCACACCGGGCACAGCTCAGGAGGCGTGGTCCCCTCATGCACATGGCCGCAGACCGGGCAGACCCACTTGCGGATGGGCTTGGCTGCCACAGGCTCCGCGCCCTCGATGGCCTTGCGCAGCTTGGTGGTCTCCGGATCCTCCTGGGCGACCTTCAGCTCCTCGCCGGGCAGGCGGAACTGGGAGCCCACGATCTTGCACACCGGGCACAGCTCAGGAGGCGTGGTCCCCTCGTGCACATGGCCGCAGACCGGGCAGATCCACTTGCGAATGGGCTTCGGCGTCGCAGGCTCCACACCCTCGATGACCTTGCGAAGCTTGGCCACCTCCGGGTCGTCCACATGGACAGCCGGCTCCTCGCCGGGCAGATGAAAGTGCGAGCTTGTCACCTTGCAGACCGGGCACAGCTCGGGAGGGGCGATGCCCTCATGCACATGACCGCAGACAGAACAAATCCATTTCTTCATTGTTGACTCCTCCTCTTGATGTTTTTTATCATATGTGTCGTTGTCTTCCTGGGCACAGTTGTCGCAGAGTCCGGTGATGGTCAGCGCGTAGCTCTCCAGTCGGAAGCCAAAGTCCCGTTGGATCTCTGTGTAGATCTCGCTCACCGTGTCCGGGATATCCAGATCCATGACCCGGCCGCAGCCGCGGCATACGAAATGGGAGTGCGGATCCAGGCGCCCGTCATAGCGCTCCTGGCCGCGGAAGCTGCCGATGTTCACCGCCTGCTTCTCTTCCACCAGGATGGCCAGGTTCCGGTACACCGTGCCCAGGCTCAGCTCCGGGTAATCCGGCTTCAGCTGCCGGTACAGCATCTCCACTGTGGGGTTTTCCTTGCTCTGGCGCAGGCAGGCTAAAATCGCATCCCGCTTTTTGCTGTTCTTACGCACCATGGCTTTTCACCTCGATATTAAGAATGATTCTTATTATTGATTAGAATATAGCACCACTATCTCTTTTTGTAAAGTCTTTTTAAGAATAATTATTATTTTGTCATTCTGCCCTGTCTGCCAGGGCCAGCAGGGCCGGGGCTGCCGCGTCCGCAAAGAGGCGGATGGCCGCCAGAGCCTCCTGCAGGGTGTTGCCGCTGCTGCCCACCTCCAGGATCAGGGAGCCGGGCGTCAGATGCTGGTTGTAGCGCTGGGGTACCAGGGCCACCGGGCGCATCAGCGAAGGGTGCCTGCGCCCCACGGCCTCCTGCAGATACAGCGCCAGGGCCAGGTTGGATCGCCAGTTCGGATGCTCCAGACCGCTCTCATCGCTGCCCGCCAGCAGCATGATCTGGCTGGCTACGGTCCCGTCCTCCTCCGCCATGGTCTTGTAGACCACGCCATCGCTGCCCAGGGCGTCCCGGTGCACATCCAGCACCACGGCGATGCCGGGGTACTCGCGCAGATATTCCTCCACCGCCTGGCCGCTGCGGGTATAGGAGCCGGTATAGCTGGGGTAGTCGTAGATCTCCCGGTCGTGCAGCACCCGCAGTCCCGCGGCGCTGAGCTTGTCGGCCAGCTCATCCCCCACCCGGACAATGTTATACTGGGTGTCGGCGGTGCGGCTGCTGTCGTTGGCCTCATAGCGGTCCAGGCCGGAAGGGGTGTAGGCCTCACTGCCGTGCGTGTGGATGATCAGGATCTGGGGCCCTTCGGTAGGCAGGCGCAGCCCCGGCCCCTCCCGCAGCAGCTGGGACACGTCCACCTGGTAGTGGGTCTCGTTCTTGATGCGCATGCCGCCGGGGATGGTGGTCTCCCGGATCTCCTCGTCCGGCACGCTCTCCAACACCTGGCGGAGCACTTGACGCTCCGCCGCCGGCAGCTGCAGGGGCTGTATCTCCGGCGTCGGCGGGGCGGCAGGCTCCGGCAACGGCGTGGCTGCCGCTACGGGCCTGGAAGCGGGGACGGCGTCATCTGTTGCTATGACGACCACGTTTCGCATGCGCCCCTCCTCCAAGCGTTCCCGCAGCACCGCTTCCGCCCGGCTGAAGGTCCCGGCCTCCGTGCCCAGATACAGCAGCACCACCGCCATACCCAGCAGCGCCAGCCGTCTGCTCATGCGCATGCGCTCACCCCCGCATAGAAAAGTTCGATCCATCTTATGCGGACAGGCGGTGAAATAGGACTGCTTGCAATGACGCGCCGCTGCGGGTATAATAAAAGTGTTACACAACACCCACAGAAAGAAGGGTTCCCCATGACTTATACCTATCGCCCCAAGGGTGTCTGCTCCCAGCTGATGGAGATCGAGACCGAGGACGGCGTGCTCAAAAGCTTTAGCGTGATGGGCGGCTGCGACGGCAACCTCCAGGGCATCGCCCGCCTGGTGGAGGGCATGCCGGTGGATGAGGTCATTCAGCGGCTGGAAGGGATCCGCTGCGGCTTCAAGGACACCTCCTGCCCCGACCAGCTGGCCCGGGCGCTGAAGGCCATGCAGGCGGAAGCGGAGGCATGAAGCGCATCCTCTGCGCCCTGCTGCTAAGCCTCTGTCTGCTGCTGGCCGCCTGCGGCAAGACGCGGTCAGTTGCCGCGCCGCCCACAACGGAAACGGCGGCGCTGCCGACCGCGCCTGCTGCGGCCACGCCCGCACCCTATGAGGAGGTCCCGGTGTATTATAACGGCCTGCTGTCCGACCGGGCTTACCGGCAGGGCGGCGTGATCTGGCTCTCCCCCGCCGCGCTGGCAGAGCTGTTCCAGCTGGACTATACGCAGGAGCTGCGCTCCGACGGGTACATCCTGCACATCTCCGGTGTGGAGGTGCAGGGGCAGGCCGGGCAGGACTACGCCCTGGCGGAGTCCCGCTGTCTCTACACTCCGGGCGGCTTTCTGCCGGTGGATGGACAGGTGTATCTGCCCGCGGAGGCCGCGGCCCATCTTTTCGGCCTCGGCGTCACGGTGGATGCGGAGGCCCCGGCCGTGGATCTGGAAGTCAGCCATATGCAGCTGCTCCACGGCAGCGGCGACTACTATGCCATGCACTACCCGGTGGAGGACCTGTACTGGCTCAGCCACATCATCCAGGCTGAGGCCGGGCAACAGCCCCTGCCCGGGCAGATCGGCGTGGGCAACGTGGTGCTCAACCGGGTGAAAAGCCCGGACTTTCCCGACAGCATCCGGGAAGTGGTGACCCAGCGCAACGACACCATCGCCCAGTTCGACCCAGTGGCCAACGGCAGCGTTCACAACCCGGTGGACGATCCGGCTATGCTGGCCGCCTGCCTGTGTCTGGAGGGCTACAACACCGCGGGCGACAGCCTGTATTTTCTCAATCCCACCCTGGCGGACAACAGCTGGTTCGAGTCCGCCCGGGACTTCGCCGTTTCCATCGGCGACCACGATTTTTATACTTGAGAGAGGTTTTCCTATGCTGGAAGAGATCCTCCGTGCCGGATTGGCAGAGCTGGGGCTGGACTGTGATGAACAGGCCCTGGACCGTTTCCGGCGCTATTATGAGATCCTGGAAGAACAGAACAAAGTGATGAACCTGACCGCCATCTCCGGGGAGGAGGATGTGGCGCGGCTCCACTTTCTGGACTGCGCCGCCTTGCTGAGCTTTGCGGAGCTGGAGGGCAAGCGGGTCATCGACGTGGGCAGCGGCGCAGGCTTTCCCGGCCTGGTGCTGAAGATCCTGCGGCCGGAGCTGGATCTGACGCTGCTGGACAGTCTGGACAAGCGGGTGCGCTTTCTCGCCCAGACGGCGGAGCTTCTCGACCTGGATGGGCTGACCTGCCTGCACCGGCGGGCGGAGGAAGCCGCCGAGCTGCGGGGACAGTTCGACGCGGCGGTGTCCCGGGCCGTGGCCCGGCTGGACACGCTGTCAGAGTTGTGCCTCCCCTTTGTGAAGACCGGCGGACTGTTCCTGGCCATGAAGGGTCCCGCCGCCGCGGAGGAGCTGGGCCAGGCCCAACGGGCCATCCGACTGCTGGGCGGCAGCGTGGAGCGCTGCGAGGAGTACCCGGTGCCCGGCACAGAACTGCGGCACTGCGCGGTGCTGATCCGCAAGGTGAAGGACACGCCGCCCCAATATCCACGCCGCTGGGCGCAAATCAAAAAACAGCCGTTGTAAACACAACGACTGTTTTTCGTAAGTACTGTTAGTTTGTCAGAGCAGGGCCTCCAGCTCCGCCGCGTCATGAGCGATGAGCTTTGCCCCGGCGGCGATCAGGTCCGCCTCGTCCCGGAAGCCCCAGGTGACGGCGATGCAGTCCATCCCCGCGTTAGCCGCGGTCAAGAGGTCCACTTCGGTGTCCCCCACATACACGCAGTCCGCGGGCGCAAGCCCCATCTGCTCCGCGGCCCGGAGCACCGTGTCCGGGGCGGGCTTGCGGCGCACCGCAGGGCTGTCGCCCACGACCACGTCCATCAAGCCACGAAAGAAGGTCTCGGTCAGCTCCTGGACCGCCCCGTCGGGCTTGTTTGAGACGATGGCCTGGCGGATCCCCTTTTCCCGCAGCCGCTCCATCAGCGGCAGGATGCCCTCGTAGGGGTGGGTCTTGATCTGACAATGGCTCTGATACCAGGGCACATACCAGGCCAGTGCTTGCTGCACCAGCTCCTCCGACTGACCGGGCATGGACACCTGCAGCAGGTGGAGCGCACCGTTGCCCAGCCCCGCGCGCGTCGTCTGCAGGGAGGTCGCAGGCAGGCCGAAATGCTCCAGGCTGGCATTGACGGAATCGTGCAGATCCTCCAGGGTATCCAGCACCGTACCGTCCATATCGAAGAGGACCGCTTTATAGTTCATCCGATTGACTCCATTTCTCCCGGCACAGGCCGGGTTTCGTTTCCCCATTATTATAATCTATTTGTCAAGTTACGGAGATCGCCTATGAGATCACGCAAGCTGCTCTGCCTGATGGGGCTGCTGCTGTGTCTGCTGCTCTGCGCCTGTGGAAAAAGCCAGGCGCCGCAGCGGGACAGCGTCACCCTCTGGTATCCGGAGGGAGATCCCGCAGCCGTGGCCCTGGCGGCGCTGGCGGAACAATACAATCAAACCGTTGACAGGGATCTGCTGCCAGTCTCGCTCCGGGCCCTGCCCGGTGCGGACAGTCTTGCCGCCCTGCAGTCCGGCGCTCTGCCGGACCTGCTGCTCTGCTCCCACGGAGAGGCGCAGGTCCTGGCCCGGGAAGGGCTGCTGCGGGATGTGAACGCGGCCCTGGGAGATGCAGTACCCTCTTACCGGGAAGGGCTGCTGCCCGGGGACAGCGCTATGGGCCGCAGCGTCTTCCCCCTGGGCGGCGCGGTGCAGCTGCTGTGCCTGTCGGCGGAGGCCCAGGCGCCCAAGGACCTGGACGAGCTGTTCGCCCTGGCCGCGGCCCAGGGCCGGGAGAACGGGCTGCCTTATCTGGCAGTGGATTCCTACGCCCCGCTCTACGATCAGCAGCTGCTGCAGCAGGGCGCGGCCTTCCAGCCTCTATGGGATTCCGAACGACCCGGTGAGACGCAGGCGGCGGCCTACAACCGCATCGCCCGTGCGGCTTTCGACCACGGACTGGCCCTGGCCGAGTCCCCGGCGGCAGTGCTGGTACAGGCGGGGCTGCTGCCCTGCGCGGTGGTGGATTCCACCTCCCTGCCGGGTTTGGAGCTGAGCAGCTGCAGGCTGCTGCCCCTGCCGGGGATCGACGGAGACACGCCCTATGTGACCGACCCGCGCTGCCTGGCGGTCACCGCCCGGGAAGGGCGAGCGGGCCGCTCTCTGACTGCCTTTCTGGATTGGCTTCTGACGGCGGAGCATCTGGACGCTTTGTGCCAGAGCGCCGGGCTGGCCCCGATCCACACAGACGCCGCCGGAGACGGCAGCACGCTGAGCGGTGTGCTGCTGGACATCGGCAACAGCCGCAGCCTCTATCCGGCGGACGACGACCCGGCGTACCGGGAGAACCGCGCCGCCTTTGAAGCGCAGATCCGCGAAGCTCTGTCGCGGCTGGCTTGAAATCTGCGCAGGCATATGGTAAGATGAGAAAAATCACAAAAACACAAGATGCGAGGTGCACCATGGAAGGATATAGAATCATCGAAGTCAAAGAAAGCGTTTTTGAAAACAACAACCGTGAAGCCGACGCGCTGCGCCAGGAGCTGAAGCAGAACAAGACCTTTCTGCTCAACCTGATGAGCTCCCCCGGCTCCGGCAAGACCACCACCCTGAAGGCCACTATCGCGGCGCTGAAGGACGAGATGCGTATCGGCGTCATGGAGGCGGATATCGACTCGGACGTAGACGCGGCCACCATCGAGCAGACCGGCGTCAAGGTCATCCAGCTGCACACCGGCGGCATGTGCCACCTGGACGCGGGCATGACCAAGCAGGGCCTGGAGGGTCTGGGCGTGGACGATGTGGACTTTGCCATCCTGGAGAACATCGGCAACCTGGTCTGCCCCGCGGAGTTTGACACCGGCGCTGTGAAAAACGCCATGATCCTCTCCGTGCCCGAGGGCCACGACAAGCCCCTCAAGTACCCCCTGATGTTTTCCATCTGCGACGTGCTGCTGATCAACAAGATCGATGTGCTGCCCTATTTCGATTTCGATATGGCGGCCTGTGAGAAGTACGTGCACCGGCTCAACCCCGACATGAAGATCTTCCCCATCTGCGCCCGCACCGGCGAAGGCATCGACGCCTGGGCCGATTGGCTGCGCCAGCAGGTCAAGGCCTGGATCGAGTAAACACATAACAGATAATCCCGGTGGTTCCAGGGAACCGCCGGGATTCCTTTTGAAAACAGATCAGCCGCCCGATCGGGCGGCTGATCTATATTTTTCTGTTTTCTCACTGCAGGAACAGATACACCAGAACGACCACCAGGCCCATGCTGAACATCAGCAGGCTGAAGGACAGGCTGGCCACAAAGCCGTGGGTGCCCTCCGGCTGCCGCACATAGTCGGTGAAGCGGTCGTTCTCCGCCGGATAGACAAAGCCGTTATCGTTGTTCCGGTAGAGCAGGGCGCAGAAGCCCTTGCGGATCACTTCCGGCAGGGTGCTCACAGTCCGGGCCGCCAGGGCGCCGATGAAGGGCAACACCTGCAGCAGCAGCGGGCGGTAAATGCCGTTTTCCAGATCCAGCGCAGCGGGCCACAGGTCCACATAGGTGTTTTTCTTCATCAGTACCTTGCGCACGAAGAGCAGATACACCAGCGCGCCGATGGTGATGGAGATCAGACCGCCCTTCAGGTTGGTCCA
The DNA here is from genome assembly GCA_017470325.1 of Oscillospiraceae bacterium. The sequence continues at coordinate 36,910 of JAFUES010000041.1, read as the reverse complement.
GGTGAAATAGTGCACCTGATGGTAGCCCGGCTCCACGGAGAAGAAGCCGTCGGCCAGGGCGGCCAGCTTATCCATGGAGAAGTACACCGTGCAGCCCAGCAGGGGGATCAGCGCTGCGCACAGGCCCAGCACGCCGCCGGAGACCTTGGTGCACCAGCGGCCGTTCATAGCGTCGAACTTCTGCTGCACCGCGGCGTCCGCGTTCTTCTCCACGCAGACACAGATGAAGAGCTTGAGCATATAGGCCAGGGTCAGGCCGCCGGAGATCAGGAAGATCCACTCCGCCGCCTTGTAGGCCCCATGGGGCAGGCCCGCGTGCTCCAGCAGCTCCATATACTCCACGATGCTCTCGTGCAGCAGGGTCTTGGATACATAGCCGCTGCCGCCGGGGATACCCGCCAGGCCGCAGAGCCCCATGAGCATGGCGAAGCTGAAAATGGGCTTGCCCCGGCCAAAGCCGCGGATCTCATTGAGCTCCAGCTTGTGCAGGTTCATGAACACCGCGCCCGCGGCAAGGAACAGGGTCAGCTTGAACAGGGAGTGGTTCAGCATATGCAGGACCAAACCGTGGACCGCCAGGGCGTTCTCTTCCCCCAGCAGCTCGCTCATGGCGACGCCGGTGAGGATGAAGCCGATCTGGCTCATAGAGGAGCAGGCCAGCGTGCGCTTTAGGTTGACGCTGAACACGCCCAGCACCGCGCCGGTTGCCATGGTGATTATGGCCAGCACCAGCATCACCCGGCCCCACTGGGCGTCGTGAAGGAAGAGCTTGGCCGACAGCACCAAGATGCCGAAGATGCCGGCCTTGGTGATGATACCGGACAGCAGGGCCGAGGCCGTGGCCGGCGCCACCGGGTGGGCGGCAGGCAGCCAGGTGTGCAGCGGCCACATGCCGCACTTGGCACAGAAGCCGAAGGCGGTAAGGATGCCCGCCGCATAGAGCCGCGCCCTGTTGGGGTAGCTTGGGGCCAGTGCGGCCAGTTCCCTGATGTTCACGGTGCCGAACATGTCCTGCAGCAGGAACAGGCCCATCAGCGTCACCAGACCGCCGATGACGGCGAAGGCCAGGTAGCTGTCCGCCGCGCGCATGGCGCCGGGGGTCTCCTCATGGGCCACCAGGGTCCAGGAGGCCACACTCATCACCTCAAAGCAGATCAGCAGCGTGTACAGATCCGCCGCCAGGAACACGCCCAGGGTGGCGCCCTCGGTGATCAGGTAATAGAGATAGTAGCGGCTCTTATGCTCCGCATGGCCCAGATACTCCTGACCGAAGACTGCGCTGCCGAACCAGAGCACCGAGCCCATCAGGCACAGGATCCAGCGCAGGCCGTCCAGGCTCAAGGCAAAGCCCAGGCCGCAGATGTTTGCAAAAGTAAAGCTTGTTTCCCCGTCCAGGCCAATGAACAGCAGCAGGATCACCAGCAGCAGATCCACGGTGGGCACCAGCCAGCTGACCGCGGCCCGGAGGCCCAGTAGGGCGGGGTTGTGGTTTTTCTCCCCGGCGGAGCCGGCAAACCAGCAGAGCAGGCCGCCCAGCACCGGCAGCAGCACCAGCACCGGCAGCAGGAAGGAAGTGAAATTCGTCATAGCCGTCCCCTCCTTTCACATCAGGCCCGCCGTATAGGCGGACAGGATGTTCTGCAGCATGGGCATGAAGGCGATCAGCACCAGGCCCAGGATGGCGCACATCCAAAGGGCCGAGGTCATCCGGGGGCCGGGATCCGTCAGCTCTTCCAGGCCGGAATCGTCAAAGCCGTGGGGCGGGAAGTAGCCCTCCAGGATCACGCTAAGCAGATACATGCCCGTGAGGAAGGCGGAGACCGCCAAGGCCGCGGCCCCGGTAATGGCCAGGGGCGTGGCCTGCGCCACCGCCGCCTGGGCGATGGCCCATTTGGAGGCAAAGCCGCACAGGGGCGGCACGCCGATAAGCCCCAGGGACGCAATGGTGAACACCGCGAAGATGGCCGGGGTCTTTTTGGCGTAGCCCGTGTACTGGAAGACATATTCCTGAACGCCCTGGGGCAGCTCCTCCGTGCGGCAAAGCAGCGCGCCCGCGCAGAAGAACAGGGCGATCTTCAGAGCGCTGTGGGCGATCATGTGCAGGATCGCCGCGGTAAGACCCGCGCCGCTGCACAGGGCCGCGCCCAGCAGCATGTAGCTCAGATTGGAAACGGTGGAATAGGCCAGGCGGCGCTTCAGATGCTGCATGCGCAGGGCCATGGTGGAGCCGAAGACGATGGTAAAGGCCGTCACCGCCAGCATGACGTTCTGGGCGAAGCTCCCCGCCAGGAAGGCGGCGCCGTAGCCGAAGTACTGCAGGCGCAGGATGGCGAAAATGCCCGCGTTGACCACCGCCACCGCGTGCAGCAGCGCCGTGACCGGAGTGGGCGCCACGCCCGCTGAGGGCAGCCATGCGTGGAAGGGGAACACCGCCGCCTTCACGCCGAAGCCGAAGAAGCCCAGCAGAAAGCCCACATACAGCAGCACCTCATGCCCCGCCGCAAGTCCCCGGTCCAGGCTGCCGCCGGCCCGGAAGGCCAGGCCGCCGTAGCCGGAAAGGATCATCATGCTGACGAAAGCCAGGGCCGCGCCGCTCATGGAATAGATCAGATACTTGAGACCCGCGGACTTGGCAACGCCGTCCATCTCGTGCATGACCAGGGGCAGGGTGCACAGGGTCAGCATCTCGTAGAACAGGTACATGGTAAACAGATTGGCCGCCGTGGCAATGCCGATCACCACGCCGTAGGTCATGGTGAAGAAAGCGAAGAAGCGGTTTTGCGCGTGGTCGTGCTGCATGTACTCAAAGGCGTACAGGTCCGTGATGGGCCAGAGCACGGCCACGATGGCCACGAACACCGCCGACAGTCCGTCCACGTGCAGGGCCAGGGAGAAGTCCTCCCCAAAGATCTCCGCCAGCATGTAGACCTGGGGCTCTCCGCTCTTTAGCCGCATCAGCAGCAGGGCCAGCGCCCCCAGAGACACCAGGGAGCAGAGGATCATCACAAAGGTATTGCGCCTGTGGGTATCCTCGATGGGACGGATGAACAGGGCCAGGCCGCCCACCAGGGGAGCCAGGATCAAAGCAAGCAATAATACTTTCATCATCCAGCCCTCCTTACAGGATCCCGGCCGCCAGGTCGGAAAGCCAGCCCAGCAGCTGCGCCGGGAAGAGCCCCAGCAGCAGCGCCGCGGCCGCCAGTACGCAAAGCGGCAAGTTGATGCACCAGCCGCAGGAGATGCGCTCGTACTCAAATTCCTCCCCGGGGAAGAAGCCCTTGCTCACCGGAGAGAGCAGGTAGCCCGCCGTCAGCAGGGCGGACAGCAGCAGCACAGCCGCGCCGATCCAGCCCAGGGCCGGGAAGGCGGCCAGGCTCCCCAGAGCCAGGTACCACTTGGACACAAAGCCCGCGAAGGGCGGGATGCCCACCAGAGACAGGCCCGTCACCGCAAAGCAGAACAGAGGCAGGGGCATGGACCGCCCGATGCCGTAGAGCTGCTCCACCCTTGTCTTGCCGGTCTTGCAGATGAAGGCACCGGCGCAGAGGAACAGGCAGACCTTGGCCACCGAGTGGAACACCGCCTGGAGGATGGCCCCTACAAAGCCCAGGGGCTGCAGCAGGAGCAGGCCGAAGACCACATAGCTCACCTGGGAGACGGTGGAATAGGCAAGGCGCTTTTTCAGCACCTTCTCCTTATAGGCCAGCATACTGCCCATGAACACCGTGACCAGGGCCAGGATCAGCACCGTGCTCTGCACATAGGTGCCCCGCAGGGCCTCCGCGCCGAACAGGTAATACACTGTGCGCAGGATGCCCAGCACGCCGCCCTTGGTGATGACGCCGGACAGCACCGCCGAGGCGGGAGCCGGAGCCTCCGGATGGGCGGTGGGCAGCCAGTCGTGCAGAGGGAGCATACCGGCCTTGCCGCCGAAGCCCACGATCATCGCCAGGCCCGCCGCCAGCAGCAGCGGCGTCACCGGGCCGGTCAGTGCCCCGCCGGGGGTGAAGACAGCGCCGCCGGTGCTTTTGGCCACCACGAAGAAGCCGAACAGGGCCAGGGCCGCCCCGAACAGGGAGTAGCCCAAATACTTCATGGCCGCCCTACGGGAGGCCTCCGTCCCCTCATGGAGGACCAGGGGGAAGCTCAGCAGGGTCATGGCCTCATAGAACATGTAGAAGGTCAGGAGATTGCCCGCATAGCACAGGCCCAGCATGGCGCTGAGCGTCAGCAGGTAAAACACATAGTAAATGCCCAGCCGCTCGTGGAGATATTCGAAACCGAAGATCCCCGCCAGCAGGAACATGGCGGCAAAGAGCACGGAGAAGATCTTCCCCACCGTGTCCAGGTGCAGCAGCAGAGGCAGGCCCGGCAGGCAGGGGATGCGCAGATCAGCCGCGGTAAAAACGCACAGGAGCACCAGCAGCAGCTCCAGGACCATCAGGGGGATCAGCAGCTTTTTCTCCGGCCGCTTGGCGGCCAGCGCCGCCGCCAGCGCGGGCAGCAGGATGGGAAGCAGAAGCATCACAGACATCATCCTCCCTCCCTTACAGCAGCGAGACGCTCTTGGTGAGCAGCTCGATCAGCGGATGGGCAAAGCAGCCCAGCAGGATCACCACCAGGCCCATGCAGACCACCGCCGCGTTGAAGGACAGACTGGGGACGAATTCGTGGGAGTAGACCACACCGTCGGTGTCCGCCTCGCCGCCCTTCCAGATCTGCACGATGGCGGGCAGGTAGTACCAGGCGTTCAGGAGGCTGGAGATGGCGATGGCCGACAGGGCCACGATCATCTGCCACTGGGGGATCCCCTCGGCCAGAGCCGCGCGGCCCAGCACCAGCTTGGTGACGAAGCCCGCCAGCAGCGGCAGGCCCACCATGGACAGGCCGCCAATGGTGAAGCCCACACCCGCCATGGGGCAGCGCCGCCCGGCGCCGCGGAGGAAGTAGAGCTTCTTCTGATGACCGGAGGCGTCGATCAACCCGCCGGTGGAGACGAACAAAAGTGGCTTGGTAAAGGCATGGGCGATGATCTGGAAGATGGCCGCCGCAATGCCCATGGTGGTGCACAAGCCCAATCCCAAGTAGATGTAACCCACCTGGGCCACCGAGGAGTAGGCGATCATGCGCTTGGCATGGGGCTCCCGCACGGCCCAGACGGAGCCGTAGACCATGGCGCAGGCGCCCAACACCAGCAGCACCGAGCCCACGCCCAGGGAGCCGATCTCATTCGGGGTAAAGACCCGGCACATGACCTTGATCAGCAGGATGATATAGCCCTTGAGCACCACGCCGGACAGTACCGCCGAGGACGCCGTGGTGGCGCTGCCGTGGGCGGTGGGCAGCCAGGTGTGGAAGGGGAACAGGGCGCTCTTGACGGCAAGCCCTACGCAGATCATACCCGCCAGCACCGCCAGGGGGTAGTCATAGGCGGGGTTGGAGAACAGCTTCGTCACCGCCGGCAGCAGGTTCGGCATCAGCAGATGGCCGGTGATGGTGTAGAGCATGGACACGCCGAAGAGGAACACGCCGCTGCCCACCAGACTCATGATCAGGTAGCGGATGGTGGCCAGGATGGTCTGGCCGCTGTCCTTGGCCATGACGATGCTGCAGGCGGCGATGGTGTTGATCTCAATGAACACGTAGCCGGTGAACATGTCGTTGGTGTAGCACAGGGCGAACAGCGAGGCCGCCAGCAGGTCCATCATGATGTAATACAGATTCTGCTTTTCCGGGAGGATGTCCTCCTCCAGGTCCGCCTTGCCGCCCAGCAGGGAGAAGATCATCACCAGGCAGAAGACCATAGACAGCAGGGATTCGATGGGCCCCGAGCGCAGCTCGTTGCCCCAGGGGGCCGGAAAGGCACCCATGGCATAGCTGAAGTAGCGGCCGGCCCGGGCGGTCTCCGCAAAGACGATGCCGCTCAGCACGGCGCAGACGGCCAGCATCAGCAGCGTCAGGTACCGGGCCTTTTTCCCGTCGCGGATCAGCGTGGTGATCACGCCGCACAGCAGGCCCAGAAAGACGCAGAAAAAAGGAAAGTTCTCATAAAACAGCCGCATACTCAGTCCTCACTTTTCTGCGCCCGCATCATGATCTCGTCGATGTTCAGCGAGCCGTATTTCTTGTACAGGCGCTGGGTGAGCGCAAGACCGAAGGCCGTAAAGGACACCGACACCACGATGCCGGTCAGCACCAGGCCGGCAGGCAGCGGGTTGGAGTAGACCTCCGCGCTGGCGGCGACAGAGGGGTCCATGACGATGGGGGCCAGCCGTCCCTCCACAAAACCGGAGCTTGTGAGGAAGAGGAAGATGGCGCTGTCCATAAAGCCCATGGAGACCACTTTCTTGAAGAGGTTGCGGTTGAAAACCATGCCCGCAAGACCCACCACGAACAGGAGCACCGAGGCCGTGGCATAGCGGTTGGCATGGAGCATGCCGAGCATTGCGCTGACATCCATGGTCACAGGTCCCCCCTTCCGAAGTAAGTATAGAACGCGTACATGGTGCAGGCCACCTCCAGGCCCACAGCCACGTTGATGGGCAGGATGATCCCGGCGGAGAGGATGCTGCCGGGCTGGCCCAGAGGCATGATGTTGGGTAAACCGTTGGCGCCCACATAGATGGTGTAACAGATGAGGATCGCGTAGAGGATCAGCGCGCCCACCTTGACGGCATGGTACACATGGTGGTTGAAGAAGCTGCGCACCTTTTCCACACCGAAGGCGTTCTCGCAGAGGATCAGCGCGCCGCCCAGGATGCTTCCGCCGGCGAAGCCGCCGCCGGGCGACAGGTGGCCGTTGCAGAGGATGTACAGGCCGTAGAGCAGGATGACGGGCATGAGCACCCGGGTGATGTGTCCCAGGATCTGGTTGCGGGTGATCCGGTCCAGCTCGTCTCCCCGGCGCAGCAGCGCCCGGTCCCGGCGGCTGGTGTTCTTGGAGTCCACCTCCAGCAGCATGATCACCGCCGTAGCGCCCAGGAACAGCACACAGCTCTCGCCGTAGGTATCGAAGCCGCGGTAGACCAGGATGATGTTGGTCACCAGGTTGGTGGCACCCACCTCCTGCACGCCCTGCTCGATGTAGCGGCGGGAGGTCTCGTTGACCGGGGCGTTGCCCTGGTCGCCGAAGCGGGGCAGATAGGCCACCGTGGCCAGCATCACCAGGGCGAAGATGGCGCAGCTGATGATGGCGAACACCCTTGTCAGCACCCGGTTGATGGGGCCGCCCGCCCCCTGCAGCAGGGAGGGGCCGCTCTCATAAGGCGTCTCCTCAGTCTGGGACTGCGGCGGGTTTTCCACATGGGCGGCGGGCTCGGCCAGACCGGGCTCGTCCCCCTCCGTCCAGCGCAGGAGCTTTTGGTACCAGAGAGGCGTTTTCACGGTTCCTCGCCCCCCTTCCCGCCGTCATGGCGGCGCATGCTGCGCAGGGCCAGCAGGAACAGGATCGTATCGATCCCCACGCCCACGGCGGCCTCCGTGATGGCCAGGTCCGGCGCCCGCAGCAGCAGCCAGATGATGCTGAGCATGGTGCCGAAGGTGGCATAGATAATAACAGTAGGAAGCAGGTGCCGGGTGAAGTTGACCGAGATGGCGCAGATCAGCAGACCGATCAGCAGCATGTATTCAAAGACGATCATTCTTCCTTCACCTCGCAATGCTTCTCATAGTCGGGGTTGGTCATCAGCTCCACCTTGCTGATGCGGTGGGTGGAGACGGGACTGGTCAGCCACTGGAAGGCCAGGATCAGCAGGATCTTGGCGCTGGCCCAGCCCAAGCCCCGCAGGAGGATCATGCCGATGAAGATCAGCAGCGTCCCCAGGGTGTCCACCACGGCGGCCGCGTGGATCCGGGTCAGTACATAGTCAAAGCGGTAAACGCCATATAGGCTCAGCACACAGCAGATAACGCCCAGGCCGATGGATACCGCGGCAAGGATCTCATGGATCATCGGTCCACCTCCTGTTCCCTGTCGAAGCGCTTATCGCCGCTCTGCCGGTGCAGGGTAAAGTTCTGCATAAAGCGGCACAGCACGATCACCATCAGGAAGGCCAGCAGCGCGAACACCAGGCTGATGTCCAGGATATAATCCGCGCCCAGGACCACCGCCAGAATGACGATCAGGTTGACGCCCAGACTGCCCATCAGGTTGGTGGCCACGATCTTGTCCGTAAAGCGCTTGCCCAGCACCAGGTACAAGAGCGAGGCCAGCACCAGCAGGCCCAGGATGGCCAGGACCACGATCAGATAACGGTGCATAAACAGACTCATGCGCCCACCCCCTGTTCCGTCTCCCCGGCGTTGTCCAGCCGCTGCTCCATGGCCATCAGGCGCAGGTTCAGATCGCTGCCCGGGGTACCTTCGGCGAACTCGGTGTTCAGGGCGTGGACGGTCAGAACGCTGCCGTCGATGCCGATGGTGTAGGTGCCCGGGGTGATGGTGATGGAATTGGCCAGGATGGTCTGCAGGTAGGTCTTGTGCAGCCGGCTGTCAAAGCGGAAAATCTGCGGGCGCACCTGAGAGGCCTTGGGGGACAGGATCACCTTGAGGGTGGCCAGGTTTGCCTTGACGATCTCCACCACCAGGCAGGCGGCGTAGCAGAGCAGCTGCCAGCCGATCCGAATGGCCTTGCGGCTACGGGCCGTAGACCAGCCGCAGATCTTCACGGCGAAGATCGTGACCAGCGCGCTCAGCACCAGGCCGAAGCCGATCACGTCCCAGGTGACGCGGCCGTTGAACAGCAGCCATAGCGCGAAGAAGAACAAAAACATCAGCATAGGCAATCCCCTCCGTCCACATCAGGATCGTTTCCGGAAAAATTCGTACAATCGGGCAAAAATGCGCATATTTTATTATAGCAATCCCCCGGCGCTTTCACAAGAGTATACTGCAAATTTCTTAACTATTTTGCAGGTGAAAGCACCGGGGGGCCAAACAAAAAAGGATGTGCTGCCACATCCTTTTTTGATCAGATATTCTCGATGTTGAAGCGGGCGCGAAACTGCTCGTAGTTTTCCGAGAAAGCCCCGTCCCGGATGATCTTCAGACTGTCCAGATACTCGTGGGTGTCGAACATGTCGTGCTCCAGCTCGATGAGGGCCACCGCCACGTTGGAGCAGTGGTCGCCCACACGCTCGTAGTTGGTCAGCAGGTCGTTGAACACAAAGCCGTGCTGCAAGGTGCAGATGCCCTTCTGCAGCCGGTCGATGTGGTGGTTGCGCATCTCGTCGCACAGACCGTCGATGACCTCCTCCAGGGGCTCCACCCGCAGGGCCATGGACAGGTCGTCGTTCACGAAGGCCCGGATGGTCATGTCCACGATCTCCGTCACCGCGTCCTGCAGCACCCGCAGCTCCTGCCGGGAGGCCGGAGAGAACTCGATGCTCTTTTCATACTTCTCCTTGGCGCACTCGCCCAGGTTCCGGGCGTGGTCGGAGATGCGTTCAAAGTCCGTAATGGCGTGGAGGTACTTGTGCAGATTTTCGTTCTGCTGGGCGGTCAGCTCCGTGGGGGTGATCCGCAGCAGATAGGAGCCCAGGGCGTCCTCATAGCGGTCCACCTCGCTCTCCATGCCGCAGACCCGCTCATAGCCCAGCTCGCTGTAATCGTCCAGCAGGGCGATGGCGTCCAGCAGGCTCTGCCGTGACACCTCCGCCATGTCGTTGATGACCTCATGGCTCTGCTCCAGGGCCAGGGCCGGGTAGCGGACGAAGCGCTCCTCCAGACGGATCTCCGTCTCCTGGGCCTTTTCGACCTCAGAGGCCGGCGTGGGTACCAGCTTGTTGGTCAGTTTCTCAATGAGGCCGATCATGGGAGCCAGGGCGAACACCGTCACCAGCCGGAAAGCGGTATTCATGGCGGCCACCGCCACGATGCCCACACTCTGGTGCATAAAGGCCAGGGGGTGCGCCGCGTTGACGGCGTAGAACACGATGCCGCAGAACAGGGCCCCTGCGATGTCGATGACCAGGTGAGCCACCGCAGTCCGCACGCCGTTGATGTTGGCGCCCAGGGCGCCCAACAGTACCGGCAGCGCGCCGCCCACGGCGATGCCCAGCAGCAGCGGGAAGGCCTCCGCAAAACTCAGCGCCCCGGTCAGGGACAGGGCCTGCAGGATGCCCACCGCCGCTGCAGAGCTCTGAATGATGGCGGTAAAGGCCGCGCCCACCAGGAAGCCCAGCAACGGATGGGACAGAGATACCATCAGACTCAGGAAGGTCTCGCTGTAGCGCAGCGGCTCCACCGCGGCGCTCATGGCGCTCATGCCGAACATCAGAACCGCAAAGCCCATGAGGATATCTCCCACATGGTGCTTGACCGGATTCTTGGAAAACTTGCGCAGGATGATGCCGATCACAGCGACCACGCCGGTGATGGCCGTGGTGGACAGCAGATCCACCCAGCCGCCGCCCCCGCCGATGTGGGAAAGACAGATGATCCAGCCGGTGACGCTGCTGCCCAGGATGCTGCCCAGGATCACGGACACCGCCTGTCCGAAGTTCATAAGCCCGGAGTTGACAAAACCCACGCACATGACGGAGGCCGCCGAGGAGGACTGGATCACCGCAGTCACCACGGTGCCCAGCAGGATGCCCCGCCAGCGGTTGCTGGTCAGCCGGTACAACACCACTTCCAGCTTGTTGCCGGCCACCAGGTTGAGGCCGTCACCCATCAGGGCGATACCGTACAGGAACAGCGCCAGCCCCCCCAGCAGGGAGATAAAATTCAGCACACTCATATCTGTAATACTCCAAAAAGTATTTCAAGTATTTATGGTCCCAGCACAGTATACCCAAGCCAAAACGGGATTGCAAGCGGCTGTTGAGCCGTCGGAATTTTTTCTGGACTTTCCATAAAGAACGGGGTCGCCGCCCCCGCCGTCTTTGTCGATTTTTGCATGCCGCAGCTATGCGCAGGCAACAAACGCGGCGGCAGCCCGGATCGTTGGGCTGCCGCCGCGTCGGTATATACCTTTCGTCTTAGATCCAAGCGCGCATGTCCCGGTGGAGCAGCAGATAAGAGACCAGCACCGTCAACGCATCCGACACCACCTGGGACCAGACCAGGCCATACATGCCGAACAGGCGGTTGAAGAGAAACAACATAGGGATGTTCAGCCCCGCCCAGCGCAGCACCGCCAGGAACAGCGAGCGGGAACCCATGCCCAGACCCTGGTATAAAAACACCACAAAGAAGCAGAAGAACATGATCACCGCCGCGACGGAGCGGACCCGCAAAAAGCCCGTGCCGATGGCCAGGGTCGCCGGGTCCTCGATAAAAAAGCGGACGATCTGCGGCGCAAAGAGCTCATAGCTGGTAACGCTCACCACCGCCACCGCGAGCCCCGCCAGCAGGGTGCACTTCATGACGCCGCGGATGCGCTTATAGTCCCGCAGGGCGTAGCTGTAGGCCACCAGAGGCACCATGCCCTGGCACAGACCGATGCCGATCTGCTGGGGGAAGCGCTCCGCCTTCAGCACGATGCCGATGGCGGCCAGGGCCGTGTCGCCGTAGCCGGAGGCCAACCGGTCCAGCACCATGTAATCCACGTCAAAGAGCAGCGCGCCCACGGAGCCGGGGACACCCACGGCGTAGACCGCCCGGCGGCTGTCGGGCCGGGGCAGGGGCGCGGCGAAATTTGCGGCGATGACTGTTTGTTTCCTGCAGAAGATCAGCAGACAGTAGCCGCAGGAGATCAGGTTGGAAAGCAGGGTCGCGATACCGACGCCCAGCACCTCATGCCCCGGCGGCAGCAGCACGAACATGAACAGCGGGTCCAGGAAGATGTTGAGCACACCACCCAGGGCCACGCCGATCCCGGCCTCCCGGGACAGGCTCAGGCTCCGCAGCAGGTTGGACAGCACATTGGACAGCAGCGTAGGGATGCCGCCCGCCACCAGCACGCACAGCACGTACACCCGGGCGTGGGCGTAGGTATTCTCCCCCGCCCCCAGGCCGCTGAGGATCGGGTGCATGAACAGCAACAGGAGCAGGGAAAAGCCCACGGCCACCGCCACGCCCAGACGGGCGCAGTAGGCCGCCACCCGCGTCGCCTCCTCCTTGTCCTCGCGGGCCAGCAGCTTCGGCAGCAGAGCGCCGCCGCCGATGCCGAACAGACCGCCCAGGGCCAGGCACAGGTTGAACACAGGCAGGATCAGCGACACCCCGGCCACCATAGTAGGGTCGTTGGTCTGGCCGATAAAGTAGGTGTCCGCCAGGTTATAGATCAGCACGATCAGCTGGCTCACCACCGCCGGTACGGCCATGGTGCGCACCGCCTGCGGGACGCTCATGGTGCTGAAGATCTCTTCACTGCTGGCTCTCTGTCTCATGGTTTCCTTCCTTGTTGATCAATGGATCCGGGATCATACAGTGTTGGGTGATGCGCCCTCAGGGCCGGGTCAAAAAGGCGCGAATCTCCGGCAGGGCCTTTTCCGCCTGGGCCCGCCCGATCTGATACACCCGCTCCAGCTCCGACGGATCGTGTTCGGTCCGGGAAATGCCCAGGGCCTCCGGCGGACGCAGCACCAGGATCTCGCCCCGCCTCTCCTTCGCGTCGATCTCGTCCATCTGCCGATTGTACACCGACGGGCGGGCGGCCATGACCGCCGCCATCTTCGGGGTGCGGCGCAGGGCCAGGCGCATAAAGGCCAGACCTTTGGTCTTCCCTTTTCGGTAACCCCGGGGCTGGGTCAGCACATACAGGTTCCGGTCAAAGCCCGCCTGCTCCATGAAGCGGTAGGGTACCGGGTCCGTCATGCCGCCGTCCAGCAGGCGATAGCCGTCCACTTCCACTGCCCGGGAGACCATGGGCAGTGAGGCCGAGCCCCGCATCCACAGCATATCCCGCTCTCTGCCGTCGCTGCACTTGTGATAGCGGATCTCTCCCGTGTCCGCGTCGGTGGCGCCGATATAAAACTCCATGGGGTTTTCGGCGAAGGCCGCCCGGTCAAAGGGGTCCAGCACGTCCGGCAGCTCCCGGTAGCAGAAGTCCGCCCCGTACAGGTCGCCGGTCTTCAAGAGGGAGCGGATGCTGCAGTACCGGGGATCCCGACAGTAGCGCTTATTGTAGCGCACCGCCCGTCCGATCTGCCGGGAATTGTAGTTGCAGCCAAAGACCGCACCGGCGGAGATACCCGCGCCGCCGTCAAAACGGATCCCGTTCTCCATCAGCACGTCCAGCACCCCACAGGTGAAAAGTCCCCGCATGGCGCCGCCCTCCAGGATCAGTCCGGTTTTCATGGTCCGCCGTCCCTCCTTGTGTCTTTCAATCTATCTATTTTATTTTATCATAAGCCCCTGCGTAAAACAAGCAAGCGGTTTCTGTGCATTGACTTCTGGCCGCCGTCAAGGCATAATGGGTTCAGAAATATGCCATTCCATGAGAAGGAGACGGAAGCTATGAGCGCCATTCACAACGAAGCCAAGATCAAAAATCCCCTGATCGTCGCCATCCGGGAGCAGCTGGAGCATCGCGCCCTCTGGATGTATCTGCTCTGTGACGAAGCCCGGAAAAAGGGCCTGCCGCCGGAGGAATACGCCCCGGAGGCCATCCACCGCTGCGGCCTCTATCAGGGCGGCAAGCTGCGGGAGAAGGCCGGCGGCGGCTCATCCCTGAAGGGGCTGAAAAAGACGCTGTTTTCCAAGTTCGCCCAGTGGGTGTTCGAGATGGAGATCCGCCGCTGTGACGACGATCATCTGGATATCGACTTCCACTACTGTCCCCTGGTCAAGGCCTGGCAGAAGCAGGGCTGCAGCGATGAGGAGATCCGCATGCTCTGCGATCAGGCCATGTGCGGTGACCGGGGCATCGCGGAGAGCTTCGGCTGCGTGTTGGAGCTGCCCGCCACCATCGCCCGGGGCGACGACATCTGCCAGATCCGCTTTGTGAGGCACTGAATTGGATACCGCCGATCAAACTCTCATCCGCAGGCACCTGGTGTTCCACGGCTGGGTCCAGGGGGTGGGCTTCCGCTATCGGGCCCGGCACGCGGCTGGGCTGTACGGCTGCACCGGCTGGGTCAAGAACGAATACGACGGCTCCGTGACCATGGAGATCCAGGGCACAGAGGCGCAGATCGACCGGGTGATCCTGGCCATCGAGCGGGGCAGCTATGTGCGGATCGAGAATCTGGAGAGCCGGAGCCTGCCTGTTGTGCCCGGCGAAAAGGGCTTCTACGCCCGCTGAAACTGACAAACAAGGAGAAACGAAATGCTGAATGAACCCGAACTGTTCCAGGCCGCGGAAGCGGGCCTCAAATCCATGGGCGTCATCGAGCGCTTTGAAAAAGAAAACGGCCCCATCCTGGGCCGCATGATGATCACCCTCACCCAGATCCCCGAGAGCATCCCCATCCAGCGGGAGGATCGGGAGAACCTGACCGCCTTTGAGGCCTCCTTCGACTTCTGCAATGTGGCCCTGGGCGTGGCGGTGGACACGAAAAAGAAGACGCTGGAGAGTAGCGTCTGGGGACGGTATCAAGTGCCGGGGGCGGAGCGCCCCAGCCAGGAGTGGGTCAAGTTCTTCATCCAGACCCTGGTGGAGCACATCGGTGAGGACGGCTCCTACGGCATCCCCATGTACTCCTTCGTAAACAACACCAGCGACTTTACCGCAGTGCCCACGGCCCCGATTCCCGAGGGCGCGGAGCTGGCCGACATACCGGAGGAAATGCACTCCTGATTCTTTGCCGAAATGTTGTTATAACAACATACCGCCGTGGTTTCTCCTGTTATACTGGGGCCAAGCTCTTTCCAAAAGAAAACACATAATGAGATCATAACAGGAGGACTATACAATGAATGCCATTTACAAGCGGGTCAGCGTCCGGAAATGGGAAGATCGCCCGGTGGAGGAGCAGAAGCTCCGGGAGATTTTGCGCGCGGCCATGCAGGCCCCGTCTGCCGGGAACCAGCAGCCCTGGACCTTTTATGTGGTGACGGACAGGGAAAAGCTCCGGGCCCTGTCCACCATCAGCAAATATTCCGGCTGCCTCGCCAACGCGCCCGTCGCCATCGTCAACGTCTGCTGTCCGGAGGGGAAGCGCTTTGCGGAAGTCACGCCCGTGGATATGGCCATCTGCACGGAGCACGAATGGCTGGAGGCGGCGGAGCTGGGTCTGGGTGCGGTCTGGATCGGCGTTGCGCCCTTTGAGGACCGGGTCCGGGCGGCAAACAAGATCCTGGGCCTGCCCGAAGATCAGTATGTCTTTTCCATCCTACCCGTCGGCTATCCCGCCGAGCAGCGGGAGCAGAAGGACCGCTATGACGAATCCCGGATCCACATGCTTTGATAGTCTGCTTTTTGCAAAACCAACAAGAGCAGTTCCAT
Organism: Oscillospiraceae bacterium; assembly: GCA_017470325.1. The sequence continues at coordinate 21,579 of JAFUES010000041.1, read as the reverse complement.
TTCAGACCCGGCCTGAGCATAAACGAAAACAGACCCGAACGACGACTGATCCTCAGTTGTCGCTCGGGTCTGTTAATTGTATTGGTCTTCAATCCTGTACCGGCTCAGCCTCGCAGGCGCCGATCTCCGTGTAGATCATGCCGTTTTTCCTCCGGTCGGAACGCATGAGGGAGATCCTTTCCACGGTCATGGAGGCGGCCCTCACCGGGACACCCGGCATCTCGCCCCTGGCCTTGCGTAGCAAGGTGATGTGCGGAAAAAAGCGCTTGCGGTCAAAGGGGACGCCGTTTTCCGTCAGAGCCCGGCGCAGGCGGCGGACCAGCGCCGCCAGAGGCGCGGAATCCCGGAGCCCGGCCCACCACAGATCGCCGAAGCGGCCCATGCCCTCCAGGCACAGCTCGAAGGGGGTAAAGGAAACGGCGGCCAGCGCGTCCAGCACCGGCTCCGCGTCGGGGACTTCCCCGATGAAGGCCAACGTCAGGTGCATGTTCTCTTCGCTTGTGAAGCGGCCCCGGATGCCCCGGTCATACAGCCGGTTCTGGGCGTCCAGCAGGCTGTCCTTCATGTGGTCGGACAGAAGGATCGCAACAAACAGTCTCATGGCTTTTTATGTGATCTCATTCAGCTTGCGCTGCAGCTGGTCCAGATCCCTCTGGCTGAAGGAGTCCGGGTCGACGCCGCAGGAGATACAGGCGCTGCGAAACTCCGCTGTGTTGATGCTGTCGTTGGGGCTCTTGGCCAAAGTCCTTGCCACCCGGTTGATGAGCCCGGTGTTGGTATCCGTCAGGCCATAGTCCTCCATGGCCGCCAGCTGCCAGTCCTTGAACATGGTCCTCTCTCCTCTCCTATTGTCCGTTTCGTCTGTTCAGTTCGGTCTCCACTTTATTGAGCGTATCGAAGAAACGCCGCGTGGCCACCGCTGGGCCGAACAGCAGCAGGCCCCAGGTATTCCAGTCGAACATGTGCCGGTAGGAGGTGAGCTTGCCTTGGATACCCAACTCCTGCGCCTTTCCTCGCAGCTCCTCGGCGATCCTGGCCATCCAGACCAGGGTGTAGAGAAACAGCGTGGGGATGCCCAGCAGGTAGGCCACCCAGTAGCGCTGGGTCCGCCGGCCCAGGATGGCGTCCAGCTCGTCCTGCAGTCCCCGCTGCATGTAGACCAGGAAGAACAGGCCCGCCGTAAAGAAATCGATGAAGCCCAGCAGAAAGCCGGGTCTGTGGGTGTGCTTGAAGCTCATGGATCCATGGCCTCCTCCGGGGCGTTTTCGCGGAATACAGACATCAGGGTCCCTCCCTTTTCGCTCAAGCCGCCGTTGGCAGAAACTCGCCTCCGGTCTTTTTCCTCTTGAACGGTAATCAATAGATCCTCATCACGGCCGGGAAGCCCCGCTCCGCTGCTTCGGCGCTGCCGTCCTCCGTCACCGTGATCATCAGATCCTCGGAGACCGCAAGGCTGCAGTGAAACTGCGGGTCCGTGTCGCTGGGCTCCCAGGGACGGGAATAGGTAAAACTCAGCTGCGCTGTACCCGCCTGCTTCGGCGTCAGGATAAAGGTCTGCCAGCCGCCCGCGCCGCTCACCGGTCCCGACTGCGGCTCGGCCAGATAATAGTCCCGGATATCAAAAAGCTCCTGGTCCTGCTCCGCCGCCCAGCTGAAGCCGGTGGTCGGGTTGGCTTCCACCGTCAGCGTCAGGGTCTGACCCGTCGCGATCTCGCCCGTCCAGTCGATGATCCCGCCGAATTCATAGATCCGGGCGTAACCCATGTGGAGGAGCTTCTCCGCCGCCTGCTTGGAGCGGTTGCCGCTGCGGCAGTAGAGCAGAATGGTCTGATTGAGGTGCGGCAGTTCTGCCGGCTGCCGGGCGTCGATGCTCTCATTGGGGATGCAGATCGCGCCGGGGATGTGCCCCTCTTCGTACTCGTCCAATCTGCGGACGTCTACGACGATATGTCCGTCGTCCTGCTCCATCATCTGCTTTGCGGTCTCCTGGTCGATCTGCTGATAGCTGCGCTCCATGCCCGGTCCGTCCACCATCGGCTCCGCCGGCTGTTCTTCGGAGGCGCAGCCGCTCAGAATCAGCAGCCCGGTCAGCAACACGACGCCTATCCTCTTCATCCGTCAAGCCCTCCCTTGATCGCACCATACACGGTCTCCGCCAACAGCTTCCCACCCCGGGCGCCGGGGTGCAGGCCGTCCATAAACAGTTCCTTTTTGCCTATAAAAGGCGTGTGTGTATCTATAACGGGGATCTTCTTTTCTGCGGCCACCTGCCTGCAGATCGGAAGCACCTCCTGCTCCAGCACCTCGCTGCGGATGTCCCACAGCACTTTCCCTCTGAAGGGGAATGCCGGCGGCGGGAGCAGCAGCCAGACCCGAGGGCTGCTCTCCAGGCTGCGATAGCTGTCGATCAGCTCGCCCAGGTCGCGGGCATAGGCCGCCGCGTCCCAGTTGACGGCCTTCGTGTCGTTGCTGCCCAGCATCAGCAGGACGATATCCGGCTGATAGTCCAGGCTCCACTGATACAGCTTCTCCACCGTGTAGGGATGGTTTCCGCCTTTGAGCGCCGTGCGATTGGAGTAGCCGAAATTGCCCACACAGTATCCGTTCCCCAGCAGCCGTCCAAGCTGCCGGGGGTAGCTGTTCCATGGCTGTCCCGGCAAGAGGCAGCCGTAGGTGATGCTGTCACCCACGCAGGCCACGCGCTTGCGCCCGGCGATGGGCCGCGGCCTCACATGCAGATCGTCGAGAATGCCGAAGCAGACGGCCAACAGCAACAGCGCGAGTATGATGATCGCTAGGATCAGGAGCCAAAGCATAATCTCATCCCTCCTGTCAGATCAGCATGCCGCCCACGCGGACGAACGCATGCCGGTCATGATATTCCACAAGTACGCTCTAACGCCTCTTCAAAGTGGCGCTCGAAGCTCTTGATCGCCTCCCGGCTCAGCTCGTCGTCCCTCAACATGTCAAAGGCATGCATGTTCGTGTGGTACACGTCGACTTCAGCGGCCACGCCGGCCTTCTTCAAATTCTCAACATAAGCGAGCGTCTCCGCATAGAACGGCTCACCGTCTCCGACGAAGGTGTAACAGGGCGGCAGGCGGGTGTAATCGGTCTGATTCGCTGGGGCGGCATAGGGCGACACCCGCTCCTTCGCTTTCCCCCTCAGGTACAGACGCCAGCCAATATGATTGCGTCTGGTGTTCCACACCCTGCCGTGGTTATCCCGGGAGCTTTCCGTGTCCAGGTTGCTGATCATGGGATAGAGCGGCATCTGAAAAGCCACCCGGATCCCCCGATCCCTTGCCATCATGCACACGGCGGCGGCAAGCCCACCCCCGGCGCTCTCTCCGCCGACCATGATCGGCTCCGGCTGCCTGCTCAGATACGCCAGCACCCGGTAACAGTCCTCCACGGCCGCAGGATAGGGCTTCTGCCAGGCCAGACGGTAGCCGGGGGAATAGACGGTCACGCCGTATTTCTTCACCAGATCCATCGCCCGGCTCATGTACACCATTTCCTTCATCCCGGTAAGATAGCCCCCGCCGTGGATCCACAGCACGGATACCGGAATGGCCGGCCGCTTTGCAGGCTGCAGGACGAGGGTGGGCACACGCCCGATCCGGAGCTTCCGTACACGAACGTCCCCGTCGGGCCTCAGCTTAATGGGAAAGCTCCGCTTCCCCATTAAAGATTTGATTGAAACGCGCCATTCTCGCCGCTGGCACGGCAACCGAATGGCATGCGTAAAAATCCCCATGCCGGTGGGCCTTTCACTGCTCGTAGTGCGGATACTTCCGCATGGGGATTTTGACTTCATGCCCAAGAGAAATTCTCCTTGCCGGCGCCAAGCTCAAAGTGGCACTTCACGATGCCGAGATCGACTTTCAGGTTCGTCCCCAGCAGACCGGCCTTCGCCGTCACCCGGTCTCCGCTGCGCTCAAAGCGGAATTTCTGCTGGTTGACGGCAGTCGGCGCAAGCAGAGCCGCCTCGACGCCGTTTTTGAACCATTCCGGGGAATCCTCCGCCACATTGCTGACGTCGGCTGCGGACTTCCCCTTGTGCGCCGCGCCCTGGGTTTTTCCGTAACCGAGGGCGATGATGATGACTTCCTTTTCGTTCGCACCGACGACCGCCTTGCTCTTTCCATGGGTCAGCGCGACCCAGCAGGTATTCAGTCCCAACTCCTGGGCTTTCAGCACCAGCTTCTCTCCGTAGAAGCCGCAGCGCTCCTCCAGGCCGTCGCTCTTTTTGCCGACCATGGCGATATAGTTGTCAGCGTGCTCGAATTTTCCATAGTGCGCCATGCGGGAACTGAAGCACGCCGGCTCATCATACAGGATCTGCATGTTGAGATCGCCTTCCCGGTTCAAAGCCTCCGCGCACGCATCCAGCTGCGCACGGATCTCCTGCGGGATCGGCTTGTCCAGATACTGCCGAACGCTGTGCCGGCTGCGGATTACTTCCATGATTTCCATGTGATCACTCCTTAATCGCTTCGTGTTTATGAATCCAATTCTCTGTGGATCTCGGTCAGGAATCCTTTCATATAGGTATGGCGGATTTCCGCTATGTTTCTCGCTGCTTCTGTGTTCATTTCCTCTTTCAGCAACAAGAGTTTATCATAAAAATGCTGCAGGGAGGACTCCAGGGATCTCCCGTTTTTCCCACCAAACGCGAAGGTCCGCGCAATTCCGATGGCCCCAATGGCGTCCAATCTGTCTGCATCCTGCACGATCTTCCCCTCCATACTCTTGGGAGGATTTCCCTTGTTTTTGCTGAAGGACACGCCGTTGATGACCTCACATATATACTCGACGGTGTCGCTTTCTACCTTCTGACTCTGCAGGAAGGCCCTTGCGTTTTCATTGTTTTCCGTATGAAACAGCTTGTGGTCATCAACATCGTGGAGGAGGGCGGCCAGTGAGATGATCATCAGGTTACTTTCCGGATAATCCTCGGCAATTTTACGGGCATTCTGATACACTCTTATGGAGTGATCAGCGTCGTGTCCGTCTGAATTGTTCTCGAACAGCCCCTGGATATAGTCCATGGCGGCAGCAATGATTCCTTCGTCCATTTCAACCTCACTTATTTCGATGGATCCCGAAAGCGGCTGCGGTCTTATACCTACGGATGATTCATAAGGAGTCCGATCCTGGTGCGGCTCCGCCCTTTCCAATCGTTGGTATCCGGAAATAATTATACCCCATCATCCCCCAGGCCGTAAAGGGGGATGATGGGGTGCATTATCGTTCACTTATCGAGCGCATGAAATCCCGCAGGATTCTGCAGGCCTGCTCGTCAGCTTCCCCTTGGAACATATGCCCGCCGCCATCTATTTCCTCATATCTGCAATCCGGATAGATGTCTTTCAGTTTCCTTGCATAAGTAATATCCACAATATCGTCCGCAGTTCCGTGGATCAGCAGCACAGGGCCGGCATAGCCTTTCAGCTCCTCATAGGGATCCATATGGATCACGGTTCTGGCATAGTCGCCGCCGAGCTTCATAGGAAACCGCCCAAGGATATCCGGGATATGATCGGGATTAAACTTGAAAAACATCATTTTGCCCTTGCGCGCATCATCGGGAATGCACAAGGCAGGATAAAACATGATCAGGCTGTCTATTCCCTTCTCGCCAAGCTCCGCGGCCAACAGCCCGGAGACGAAACCGCCCTGGCTGCAGCCAAGCAGGGTGATGCCTGTTGGAGAGAATCGGTGTTTTACGTCCTCGACCACAGCAAGGAGATCCGCCTTTTCTGTCAACAGTGTCATATCCTCACTGCGCCCATCGCTCCTGCTAACGATCCCTCCGCCGCAAAAATCGAAAGTGACAGCGAGAAACCCCATATCGGCAAGGAGCTTTGCATATTTGAAACACATCTGCTCATTGGCCAGAAAACCGTGACTGAGGATAACCGCGTGCTGCGGCATAGCCTTCCTTCCCCACAAGTGGCCGCGGATCGTAAGATCCCCGCGTTTGAATTCAATTTTGCTTTTCATTTTATCCGCTCCGATCGTTCACTGTCCCAGCAAAAGGAGGCCGAGCGCTATCAGCGCGATCACTGCCGTCAGGGCAGACATCCAAAGGACAGTAGCTTTTACAGACTGGTTCTTCACGCGGAAAAAGGGGTATGGCCCGTCAAAGATGTCTTTATAATTGACCCAGAGCATGATCATGCCGTAAAGAAAAGTAAGGACGGTTGGAAACAGAATGGCAGTTGCCGACTGTACATGGCGCTCGATCAGTAGATACGAACCTGCAGAAACGATCGGAATGATCAAATGGTGATAAAGTCCGTTCCCTGAGAGGAGCAGGAGCTTCGGATCGCCGCCCATGGGGATCAGAATACAGGATGTCACGAAAAATGTCATCATAAGCATGCAGCTGCTGAGGTAACGCAAAAGGATCGTAAAAGGAGTTTCTCCAAAAGCGAGGACCAAAACGGCAGAGACTGCGGTCGCGATATTGGCCAATTGTGTGTAAAAGGCAAACACCTTCCAGCGGCGACCCCCAATGCTCAGAAAAAGCCCTCTTGCTTCCAGAATAACGATGATCAGGCACATGATCCTTGCCAGCATGGATGATCACCTCCAGTCACAGCTCATCAACAGTTTTAACTAAAACAATTCCTTGGGAACGCCAATGCTGCCGTTACGATTTTCCGCCAGGTAAACAGAGCAGTTGCCGATAAACTTCGACCAGAACATGCCGTTGGCGTCCGGTGTCAGATACTCCAGCATGCCTTTCATGGAGATCGCATGGGCGGACAGCAGGATATTCCCCTCCACCTTTCGAATCTCATCCAGGAAAGAGCCGACTCTGGCCACAACTGCGGAAAGCTGTTCCATCCCATCCGGAGCCGGGTTGTGGACAAAATCGCTGAAAAAGGTGATGATCTCGGGCGGAAGCTTCGTGAGATCGCATCCCTCATACGGCCCATAATCCATTTCGATCAGCCGATTTTCAATGACCGGTTCGGCATAAGGAGCTATGATCCTTGCAGTCTGGATCGCTCTTATCAGAGGGCTGGTATAGACCCGGTCAAACCGGATATCCTTGAGTTTCTCGGCAGCAGATTGTGCTTGTGCGACGCCGATCTCATCGAGAGGCGCATCGCTTCTGCCCTGGAGCGCCTTGCGGTGATTCATCTCGGTCTGCCCGTGTCGGACGATATAGATCATGGTCTCTCTCCTATTATATTTTTCTTCTTATCACAGGCTCGTTTTCACTGAGGTACCCACGCATCCTTCATGACGCTGTAAGCAGCATGATGATCACAATTGCCACAGGAACGGTCACAGTATCCCATTCGTTCGGGGAAAGCAACTCCGTTGCAGCGCCTACAAGCGCGGCCAGCAGAGCGACAAGCGCGCTGCGTACGGCAGCGAATCCCCCGAAGAAATGCAGAACGATCACACCGGACAGGAAAGCCGCCGCGAACATGGCAATACTGCCTTCCCAGGACTTCACCGCATGCCGGGTTTTGATTTTATGTTTTCCAAACGGGATACCGACCAGCGCGGCAGACGCGTCGCCCAAGCCCCACATGAGGATGGAGGCCGCCGCGATATGCAAGTTTCCGAAAACGCCCCATGCGACGGCTATGACCGCCGCGAACATAAAAAACAGCATCAGGAGGCTTCGCTTTACCTCTCCCGGGGATTTCTGCACGAAGAGCTTTCCGTACCACTTTTCCTGTTCCACCAGGGAGAGCAGCGGATACAGTGCCACGGCAATCAGCCCGGAGACGATCGCTGCGGCCTGCCAGCTTTCCGCATTCAGCGTCATCACGATAAAACAGGTAAACGCCACGATATGCAGCAGCTTCCGAAACACATAGGAAGGGACCTTCGTCAGAAAGCGGATCGGAAGCAGGACCAGGACGCAGGGGATAATGTACAGGATCAGTCTGCCAAGGCAGGCCAGCGTCTGCGCAGCCAGCGGCAGTCTGGAGATCTGCGGCCAGAAGTTCAGAAGAAGCATCGCTCCTCCCAGAACCGTCAGCACCGCGCCTGTCGCCAGGCCGACGGTACGGTTGTCCACCCGATTGGCAAATCGCGCGGAGATCAGGCTGGCCACGGTTGCGACAACGATGCACAGCAGCATCACATCCCACTTCTCCAGCAGGATGGCCGGATGGATCAGGATGTGGCTCACAGAGGCGATCAAAGCTGTAAAGGTCATGATGAAGGTGCTGGTGCCCACCGCCGTCTTCAGCTCCATCCCGAGGAAGGCGGTAAATACCACCAGCATCATCATACCGCCGCCGGTACCCACAAAGCCGGTGCCGAAGCCGATGGTCAAGCCGAAGAACAGGGAAATGACAACGCCCTTCCAGTCCAGCCTTTCGCCCTTACCGGCAGTTTCTTTCCGGCTGGTATCGGGTTTTACCAGAAAGCGGATCCCAATGCAGAAGGTCAGGAAGAGCGTGAAGCTGCCCAGCACCACGTTGCCGACGAGGAATGCCACGTAGCTCCCAACGGTGCACATGGAAAGGATGCACACCAGCATGATCCATCCCCGTTTGAGATCGATGTTCTTATGTTTTGCGTAGGTGTAAGTCGTTACCGCCGAACCGAGAATATCCGAGGCAAGCGCGATCGCCGTCGCCTGATACGCGCCGGTCTCTCCCGAGAAAGACGGACACAGAACGATCAGGATCGGCACCATGACAGTAGCCGCGGAAAGGCCGGCCAATCCCGTCCCGATTCCAGCCCCCAGCGCCGCTATGATATACCAAATCCACTCCACTGATTGATCTCCTTGCTGCTCGCGCAGCGCTCCAGAGCATATTCAAACGGTCGCTTGAATGGCTCGATCCCTTCGTGACTGCTGCGTAGTATAACGCTTATCCCTCTCCATCAAGTCCTCGCAAGGATAGTCCGGGCTTCTGCGCCAGGAAGATCGGATCCTTCATGACCGGTTTGATCATGAAGGGCACCGCGCTTTCCAATCATTGGTATCTGGAAATGATTATACCCCATCATCCCCAAGGCGTAAAGGGGGGATGATGGGGTGTCTGCTATCTGATCGTTTGCCAATAGAAATACTGCCCGCAACGGGCGGCGTTTCTATTGACGGAGAGAACTAGCGTCAATCCGTTCTCCTGAATTTCTTTTTCACATTCGCTATCACGAATTGATAGCCGAGACCGTAAATTGCCAAAACCGTTCTTTGCATGGCGGCAAAGCATAAGATCACAAGCGGAATCCCCCATACATATCCGCTTCCGCTCAGAAGCTGTTCCCTTGCAAACGTGACCAGCACGATCGCGGATGTTATACCCAGCAATATGCTTGTGACCATACCGGGAGTGTACGGTTTGTCCATCTTATGAATCTTGATCCCCGCAAGGTGGATAAAGGTTTCAAACAGCCCAAGATAAACCGGCACCAGTGACAGCGCAGGGTGCTGTGTAAAGAAGGGCACAAAGGTAATGACAAGCAGCAAAACTGCCACGGGAATGTGCGCTTTTGCTATCTTATCCGCGTCAGCATCCACCCCAAAGAATTTCACCATGAGATCTGCGAATCCGCCCGGGAAGCGGGTTTCTTCCCACTCATGAAGGGTAAAGAGGAACATATATCCCAGCATGATCCGCTGGATCAATCCGAGCTGGCTGCCGAACACTGCACAAAGGGTAATCGTACCGAAAAAGATAACGGTCATGATTTCAAGATTATATCTCTTGAGCATGTGCTTCTTCCTCCATCAACACCAATGTCCCAATGTCTTTGTCCCTGCAAACGGGAATCTGTCAGTCTCTTTCCTATTTCATCTGTTCTATAATTGATCCAAATTGTTCCAGCCAAGGTAATACAAGCTCTTTGTTTATCTCATAGGGAAGTCTGGCAATAACAGATTTCATATGTGCTGCTTCAACAATCTTAAGAAGAAAACCTATGTCTTCAGACAGGGAGTCCTCATTCCATGGCATATCTGCAAGATCAAAACCGGCTGTTCCGGGGGCAATATCGTTAATGCTTCTCTGGTTTTCCAGAAATGATATCAGTTTTTCCTGGCGTTCTGTCTTTTCAAAATCATCTGCGGCACATAGCAACAATTCAAGAAAACAATCTGTTCCCTGATTAGACATAAGCAGCCATTCGCTCTTTGGTGATGACTCTGAAGCCCTAATGATATTGCTCATGTTGCCTCCATATTGTCCGATTTGTTGAGATCTTTATCGTCGTTTTCACTGAAACTGTCCTCTTCGTAAAGTTATATTCTGTCCTCTTCGTCAGTGATCGGATTGTGTCTCCTACCCTTCTTTCGTTGAGCTCCATACGAAAAGCCCAGACCCGGCGGCAAGCGCCTTGAGCTTATCCAAAATCGCCGCGTCCGGATCATAGACTGTCAGATAAGTCTCGTTGTGATCGTAATCGATCATCGCGTTTTGCTCCGCGAACACAGCCCGGAGGAACTCGTTCCCGGAGAGCCCGGCCACCCGATCCGCGAAAGCCTCCGGGTTGGGATTCATCTCCCATGTCATGCAGGAGTCAAAGGACACAGCCATGTCGTGATAGCAATTCAGCCGCAGAAGGATCTCGGCGTACTTGCGGCGCAGAGGGATGATCCGCTCAGGCTGCAGGAAATACCGCTCCACAGCGAAATACTGACCCGCGGCATTTGCCGGGACCTGCTCTGGCAGGATATCCACGATCCAGTACGGTCCTTCCAGCAGCTCTCCCATCAAGTCGTCAAACCGGCGCGGATCTGCATCTTTGGACGCTTCTTTTGACAGCTCCTCGATCATGCGGATATCTGACTTGAAGATGACTACATCGTCAAGCTGAACGCCCTCTTCCTCCCGGTCAAACTCGTGGAGACCGTACCCGGAGGGAAACACCGACCCGATCCCCGTGAACACGGAGCCGTCCTCCGTCGTGATCCGCACTTCTTTGTCCTGATATCGTAGCAGCATGTTAAGCCCCCATTTACCAGTCGTCATCCAGGATGGCCGAGAGGCCTTCGGCCTCGTCCACCCAGGAGGGATCATATTTTGTCTTCTTCATTGGCGCGCTGCAGGCCGGGCAGCTTGGGATCGGCTTTTGGCAGGAGGCCCCGCACGCGGAGCAGATGTACTCATCCGCCCGGAAAAGATGTGTTCGCCGTGTCCAATGGGCTGGTTTCATAGGCGCCCCCCTCCCTTGCTCTCGGAAAAAGCGTAAGCCTGTTCCAGCCACTCCAGCAGTTCTCCGTCCAGCTCCTCCTTTGAGCCGATCACGAAATGCGTCGTCCATCGGCCCGGATAGACCTCCGTCTTCACAGCGACACGCTCCGATTCCAGGGGGTAAGGCAGCCCCAGCGTCAGCGTGAGCCAGGTTTCCGGCAGCTCGGCCTTGCGCTTTACCCGCGCGAAAGAGACACAGGCGAAGACATGTCGGCGGTAGTAAGTGATCTGCGTTTTCTGCACGCGCTTTTTCGCCTCCGGAAAGCGCTCAAAGATCGTTTCTTCGAGCGCGGCGAACAGCGGGAGCGCAGAGCGGTGAGCGTCAAAAAACAGCAGCGTATCCATTTCAAGCTCCTGCATCTTTTCAGTCCTCCCGGATCTCGACCGTAACGTAGATCGTGTCGCCGTCTGCCTTGCCGAGCTGCTGCCGGATCGCCTTCAGCACGCCGAGCACGTAGCAAATGCTTCCGTCCTCGTTCTTCAGGCCCATATTGACGACGCACCCCTCATAGCCAATCCCGTCAAAGCTTGCGTGGACCTTTATGCGGCCTTTGCCAAACTCCTTGCGGATATCCCAGGGAAACACCACATAGGCCCCGCCGTTGTCCGTGTTCTCGTGCAGAACAGTGTCGTATTCGTATCGCTTCATGCAGCCTCCTAAATCAGCACGCCATTGCAATGGTCGATCTCGTGCTGGATGATCTGCGCCGTGAAGCCTGTGTAGGTTTTGAGGCGCGTATCAAAGCGCTCGTTCTGGTACTGCACCTTGATCGAGCGATATCGTTTTGCCTTTCGCGTGTCGGAGAGGGACAGGCATCCCTCCTCGGCCTCGTAAGCTCCGGAGCATTTGACGATCTCCGGGTTGAACATCACCGTGGCGCTGCCGTTGTCGTCGAAGATGATGATCCGCTTCGCCACGCCGATCATGTTGGCCGCCATGCCCACGCAGCCGTCCCGGTGCGCCGCGAGCGTGTCCCTTAAGTCCTGCGCGACCGGCATATCCGCCACCGTGGCCGGTGCGGACTTCTGCGCAAGGAAGATCGGGTCTTTCATAATGGGTCTGATCATGGTGTGGCTCCGCCCTTTCCAATCATTGGTATCTGGAAATGATTATACCCCATCATCCCCCAAGACGTAAAGGGGGGGTGATGGGGTATCTGCTATCTGATCGCTGTAGCGATATAGTAATGCAATGTTTATTATTCTAAACAAATCCGCAAATTCGTCAGCAATAATACATTATCCGCTCAGGAAACACAAATACCCAGGTGTCCCGCTGCGTCGTGGAGAACCTGGGTAATTCTATGAAACCGGTCATTTCTTATCGGCAAAAACTTTTTCATTGATCCGTGTTTTTGTTTACTTCTTGCCGATAAAGGTGTATACTCTTCTTGGGGTGATTTATGTGAAAATGATTTCTGTCGCGGATTGCGCGGCAAAGTGGGGTGTGGCGGAGCGCACAGTGCGCAATTACTGCGCTCACGACCGCATCCCCGGGGCCGCCCTCAAGGGAAAGACCTGGTGGATCCCCGAGGCCGCTGAAAGGCCGGAGCGAATCAACAAGCGTGAGACCTTGCCGAAGACGCTGCTGGAGCGGCTGCGGGCGGAAAAGAAAATGCAGCTGCGCGGCGGTATCTATCACAAGCTGCAGGTCGACATGACCTACAACTCCAATCATATCGAGGGCAGCCGGCTCACGCACGACCAGACCCGATATATCTTTGAGACGAACACCATCGGCCTTGAGGGCGAGAGCGTCAATGTGGACGATGTGGTCGAGACAGCCAACCATTTCCGCTGCATCGATCTTATCATCGAAAACGCCGCGAAGCCCTTGACGGAGGCGTTTATCAAGGAACTGCACCGTACGCTCAAAAGCAGTACAAGCGACAGCCGTCAGTCCTGGTTTGTCGTTGGCGGATATAAAAAGGTGCCGAACGAAGTCGGCGGGCAGGCCACGCCCCTCCCCTCTCAGGTTCCCGTAGCCATGGCAAAGCTTTTGAATGGGTATAACAGCTCTCCCGAAATCGATTTTGATGATCTTCTTGACTTTCATGTTTGCTTCGAGCGCATCCATCCCTTTCAGGACGGCAACGGACGTGTCGGACGACTGATCCTGTTCAAAGAGTGCCTCCGCCTCGGAATCGTCCCCTTCATCATCGACGACCGGCATAAAATGTTCTACTACCGCGGTTTGAAAGAATGGAGCAAGACGCCCGGCTATCTCCGCGACACCTGCCTGCTGATGCAGGATGATTTCAAAGCCGTGCTGGACTACTTTGGGATCGATTACGAGAAATAGCGATCACTATATATCAGCATTGCTTATGCGTCCTCTCTCAAACACAGCTGAACGAAAGCGAAAGCACAGAACCGGGATCATCCATCCGTTTCTGTGCTTTCTTTCTGTTATAGGCTTTCGGGTTTCCAGGTCTGCGGGTCACCGGGCTGATGGCCCAGACCGTTCGCTTGCCTGCGTCCAGCTCTCGCTTCTTCTTTTTCGAGAGCTTTTCATACGGGATAAACTTCTCCATTGGGGGTCCCTCCTTCTGTTGTATGAACAAGGGTACTATAATCGGTCGAGGTCAGTCTTGTCAAGGCTGCGAATTGTGCGCCAAGTGTGACAAGCGTTTTGTCAAGGACGATCTCAAAACAGGAAAACACGGGCTGCTTTGGATTTGATTCAAAGCAGCCTGCGTTTTGGTATGTGAGGATATTCGTTTATTGATTGCTTGTCAGGAATACATAGTTGTTCTTCCGGATCGCCCGCTGCTCCTCGGCGCGGATCAGCTTTGTGGCAAACTCATATTCCGCCTGCATATCAAAGCTGCCGTCGGATTTGAGCGTGCCGTAGGGCCCGTCGCTGCCGTACAGGACATGGTAGGGGCCGAGCGCGTCGATCGCCCGCCGGGCCATTTTCGCGTCCACATAGCAACCGGAGGAGATATCCACATAGACGTTCTTCCGTTTTTTCAGTTCAGGCCAGATCAAGTCGAAATACGGAAAGGCACAGTGGGCCAGCAGGAAATTAACCTTCGGATACTGATCGGCCAGCGCGAGGATCGCGTCCTTGCTGTCGAAGGGCAGGTGGATCAGCAGGGGCTTTCGCAGCGGCTCCAGGATACGGCAGACGGCATCTAACTTTGTCACATCATACTGATGATAGAAGGGATGCGCCTTGACGCCGCAGAAGCTCTCCCGGTCGGTATATTGCAGGATCTCCCGCCGCATTTCCTCCTCGCTTTGCCGATCGGGGTTCACCGTCACCCAGGCGCAGAGGCGATCCGGTGCCTGGGCCGCAGCCTCAAACACAGCTCTGTTTCCCGGCACGAAGAAGGTCGGCACATGCTCGCCGAGAATGTTGATCCCGTCGCCCCGAAAGGTGCAGAGCAGCTTTTTCAGCAGCGGGTAAAAAGCAGCCTTTCCCATCAACAGCCGCATGAAGCGCATGGGCAGGCTCATGGGTTCGGATTTGAAGATTGGGCAGATCGGCGCGATCAGCGCGATCTTGTCGATGCCCGCGGCGTCCATGTCGCGGAGCTTTTTTTCCACATCAAATTCGCTGGGGAAATAGTGGTAGTGACAGTCGATGATCATAGCTTCCCTCAAAAGACCAGGATCGCCAATACGGCGGCAAAGAGATTGGAGAGCAGGTTGACGGTATCGTTGTTGACCCAGCGCCAGCCTCGCTCGACCCTGCCGGGAACACTGCAATGGCGGTCTCTTTCGGTCAAGGCCCCGCACACCGGACAGCGATATTTGACCTGGATGAGCGAGCCCAACACGCTGTCAAACAGGCTGCCGAGGAAGCCAAGGGCCGCGACAAGGAGCGCCGCTTTCCCATCCGCATTGGGAAATAGCAGGCAGAGCGCACCGATCAGGGCCGCGCCGAGCGCAGCGGCTGCGCTTCCTGCTCCCGAAACACCGCCGGAGAGCCCGACGCCGACCTCACGAAAGGTGCAGATATCCACCGTTTTCCCCTTGCCCAGCGGCCCAAGCTTGGAGGCCAGACTGTCCGAAAGAGATTCCGCCATCACGGCGGCATAGGCAAGCAGGAAGCGGGGCATTTGCCCCGGCTTGCCAGTTATGCCAGAAAGAAGGATCATGGCCGTGCCGACGCCCACATTGCACAACACGCGCACGGCGTCACGCTTGCCGGATTTGCGGCGCAGGCCGCTGGGGTCCGCCCGCTTCCCGGCAAGCTTATCCGCCGCGACCGTGACGAGAAAGGTCACGGCCAGGCTCAGGAAGGAAGGCAGGCCACCGAAGAAGCAAATGACAAGGCACATGCCCCAGGCCAGAACGGTTCCCCACAGGGTCAGCGCTTTCTTCCGCAGCGCCAGCACCGCCAGCGCAGAGGACAGCAGCAGCGCAAGCGGAAGGCTCACACCTCGCCGTCCTTCTCACCGCAGCTGTTGCAGTTCTTGTAGGGCTCGGCGTATTTCTCCCCACCATGGATGTAGCCGGGTTCTTTCGTGCTGATGATGTCCTTCTCCCGCGGATCAGACTTCATCAGGTGCATCTTACTGCCGGCAATGTGCTTATAAAACCAAACGCCCGGCATGAAGATCGCATAGACATAGGCCACCGACAGCGCCACGCGCAGACGGCTGGGCTCAGAAACCTTCATGACGCGGCTCTCGGTGTACTGCATGTGGCCGATCTGATCTGGACAGGCGCTTTCGCAGAGTCCGCAGCCCAGGCATTTGTCCAGATCGATGTGCCGCACGCCCTTTTCATCAAAGCTCATGGCACCGACCGGACATGCCTTCACGCACTTCTGACAGTGGGTGCACTTGGATTCCTCAAACACGGGCAGATACGGGCCGTTGTAGTTGACGAAGGGAACGTGATACTGAGTTTTCAGTGTCAGCGGCATGCAGCAGCAGGCGCAGCAGAAGCAGAGGTTGTCCTGGTAAGGCTGGACGCAGCTCTCCACCACGGCGATCAGCCCGCGCTCATGGGCCATATCCACAACGGCCAATGCCTCTTCGATGGAGACGGCCCGTTCTCCGGCTTTCTTTTTCATCGCGCCATAGAAGTTCAGACCAAAGCAGGTATTGATGGGGTTGTCACAGTTTCCCCGCACCGTGCGGCAGACGCAGGGTGCTACCGCCATATCGGTAGTGTTGCGGATGACGTCCTTGGCCACCTCAATGGGGACGACCACGGAATTGGTGTGGATATAGCGGTAGTGCAGCTCAAGCCCCTTGCGGATCATCGGGCCGATCACAGGCTTGACGGCGAGCTTTCCCATCATGTAAGAAAAGCGCACCACGTCCACAGAGTTTTTCAGGTGCTTTTTCAGAAAGTTTCTGCGAAAACGGGCGTCGCTGTCATAGAGCGTGATTCCGTCCACCTCGATCTTGCGGGAGGTATAGCGATTTGCCGTTCCGGCTGTATTGGTAGCCATGTTCATTCCTCTTTTCTCTTTTTGAGTTGCCTCAATTCTATCGAAAAGAGAGAGAAAGAAAAAATATTTTGTCCGATATACGTATATACTTTCGGCCGGTTATGAATTATAATACTGTTTGGTTATGAATTGAAATGAGGAGAGATTTCCATGGAACTGCGCGATCTGAGATATTTCTGCACAGCAGCGGAGACCGAGCATATTTCCAAGGCTGCGGAGAAGTTGGGCGTCAGTCAGCCGTTTTTGACCAAAATCATAACCCAGCTCGAAGAGGAGCTGGGCTGTGAGCTGTTCGACCATGTGGGCCGTCGGGTGAAGCTGAACCGCTACGGCAAGCTGCTGCTGGAATCGGCCAACAAGATCCTGGACGAGATCGACCTGATCCACTCCCGCTTTGAGTCTATCGTGGACGACCCGGATCAGCCGCTGCGCTTTGCGGTGGGCTCCTCGGCCTATTGTTCGGATCTGCCGCTCAAGTATATGCAGGAGTTTCCGGGCAGCAGCGTATCGCGGGAATACATGGACCGTCCGGATCTGATCCGCGCTCTGGAGGAAGGTCGGGTGGATTTCGCCATCTGTTCGCCACCGATCTCTCCGAAGGAGTCGGAAAGCATCGTCTCCAAGGCTGTCCATACCGAACGCGCCTGCCTTGTCATGCCCGCCGGGCACCCGCTGGCGGAAAAGGAGTATGTGGAGCTGAACGATTTAAACGGCCTGCCGCTGATCACCACGCTCAAGGGCTCGGATACGCGCAATAACATAGACCTGTTATGTAAGGCCAACAACGTCAGCCCCAGCATCATCTATGAATCCATCGACAACAATCTGATCCTCAGCATGGTGTCCGAAGGGCTGGGCTGCACGGTGTTTGCCTGGAACTATACCCGGCTGCTGCCGCCCTCCGAGCACTATGTGATCCGGGAGTTCTCCGATTCCTGCGGTGTGATCGCCCTCTGCCGCAACCGACATGCGCCCATGACCCAGGCGCAGCAGCGGTTTGAGGAATTCGTGATGGATTACTTTGAAGCGCTGGCTTGATCGACCCAGGCGATACCAATCATATAAGCTTGAAAACCTCGTGATAACCTACACCGCATTGATTTGTAGGTTATCACGAGGTTATCGATTTCTATTCGTATTCTTCGCCTTGCGTCTCCTCGTCAAGAAGCTCTAAAAGCTGCTTCTCGACATTCACAGCTATTTCCCAATGGGCTCCGTCCAAAGTGTCAAACTCCTCTACATAGCAGTTGTTGTCGTCTATCGAGCAGAAGTGGTTCAGCATGAAGTTGAACGGGTCGAGCGGAGGGATCTTCTGATATTCCCTCTCTTCCGCCGCCCATTTCTCTTCCAGCTCCGTGAGGGCAGGGCAGGTCGCCTTGCACCCCGGCCAATCCCCGCTGCAGCGTGGCCAGCAGACTGCTCGTCTGCCGCATCCCCATCCATCCGTTGTGTAGATGAATTCTTCGCCCTGCTCATTCCGGTACGTGATCTGAACGGTCAAGCCCTCGTCAACCGCTTCGACTGGTTTCCAAATGTGTTCGGGCATAGCAGACCTCCCTTCCGCATTTCCAGGTGTTTAATACTCATCGAATTCGAAACGCGACCTGCCCTCATTGGATTTGTTGCAGTAATCCATCAACCAATCGTGATGGTCTCTCCACAAACTCGTAAGCGTAAGCACTGCCGCGCTCATACCCATTAAGAAAAGGCCTATTTCTCCAAGTTTTCCCATGCTCCTTCTCCTTTCATCCGGCAACGCTGAGTAGCTTCTGGCTGACGCGGTTCGTGACTTCGAGGTAGTAGGCCAGCTCCGCATTCGTCAATTCGCTCTCGTCAAAGGCGTCGATCTTCTCCGCGAACTCGGTATAACTGGTCAGGATGCGATAATAGTCCCCCATCATGGACGCCATGCTGGACGGATCGGCATTCATGTACTTCTGCATGAAGTCCACGTACTCGTCCATGCAGGCCTCATAGGCGTCCAGGAATTCCTTGACCTCCGGGCGGATATCGGTCTCCGCGAGAGCCGGGGTTTCCGGGGCTTCCGTTTCCTCGGGCGCTTTGGTCGGCGTCGCGGTCAGCTTGGTCGTGGGCTTCGGCGTAGATATAGTGCTTGCCGTTGTCGGCTCCGGTTTTCTCGTTGCTGTTTCCTTGCTGCGCAGGCCGCTGCGGTTATACAAGCTTGCCGCAACGATAACGATCAACACCCAGAACCACCAGCGTTTGAAGATCGACTTTTTCTTTTTCCTCGGCCGCTCCGTCGGGTATTCGATTCGCGGCTCCATGCTGCGCACGGGTACGCTCTCAACCGGCGCGCCGCACTCCGAGCAGAACTTCGTGCCCACCTTCAAGACTGCGCCGCATTCTCTGCAATATGCCATAGTCGTTGACCTCCTTGTTTTTTCGTGGTGTTTCAGCATAACAGATTTGAGAAAAGCGCGTTCCCACCAAAACGGTGGGAACGCGGTCTTTTACTCATAGTCTTTGACCAGCGGCGGCTGTCCGCAGCTCTCCAGCAGGGCGTTGACTTCGCGCATGTCATAGACGCCATTTTGAATCGCCACGATCAGCACCGCGTCACGCGGAAAGCGTCCGTGCAGCGGAGCCATGCCGTAGAGGATCAGCGCCTCCTGCACTTCCTCCGGTCGAAAGCGGGCTGCCAGACAGAGGCGCAGGATCGTGTCTCGCTGCCGCGTGTGCTTTTCCTCCGCGATCAGCTTGTAGCCGTAATTCTCCGAGAGGTCCGCGGCAAGAAACACGTTCTGCTGCAGGACGCCCTTTTCTTTGATCTTTCTCCGCATGTAGTCCGCGAATGGATGCAGGCTCGTAATCAGCTCTTCTCTGTGCGCATCGAAAAATCCGGCCAGTTCATCCGGCCGGACGCTCCACAGTTCTTCATTGATTCTCTTGCTTGTCTGCTCATAGCTCTCCTTCTGCAAATCGTTCACCCTTTCTATAGATGAACACCGGCCGGGGCGGACCCAGCCGGCGCTCTACTATAAGGGCTGTAAAAACTGCGAGTCTTACCATGTATGTTACTCGATATCTATACCTGCTTCCCGGAACTTCTCCGTCATAGTCGGATTGCCGCGAGTCAGCTTTTTGATCGTAAGGTCCTCGGCCTTTTCGTTGGCGAGCCGAAGATTGCGCTCGGAAGAGAGCAAATCCTCTTTCACCTTTTGCAGGTGAAGAATAATCTGTACGGCACACTGCTGCGGGTGATCCTCTTCACCGGGCTCCGCGAGGCCGAGGCCATGGGCCTGACCTGGGACTGTGTGGACTTTCAAAAAGGCTCGCTGACGATCAACAAGCAGCTGCAGCGGCGTCCGAAATCCGCGGGAGGCACGCAGCTCACGCCCACCAAAAACGGCAAGCCTCGCATTCTTCGCCCGGCGGGATTCGTAATGAACATCCTCAAAGAGCGATACGAACAGCAGCTTGAGCAGCGCAAGCCGGCAGGAAACGCGTGGGAAGCCTGGCGAACCGAGGCGGAGCACAAGAAGGCGCTGGTCTTCACCAATGAGATCGGACATCATCTCCAGCCCAAGCGTGTGTATCTCCACTTCAAGAAGATCGCCGAGCAGATCGGCGCGCCGGAAGCAAAAGTACACGACCTGCGCCACACCTATGCGGTGCTCTCCCTGCAGAACGGCGACGATGTGAAGACCGTGCAGATGAACCTGGGGCATGCCTCGGCAGCCTTCACGCTGGACGTGTACGGCCATGTGTCGGACCGCATGCAGCGCGAGAGCGCAGCACGCATGGAGCAGTACATCGCAGATGTTTCCCGAATGGAACCCAAAAGAAACGAATAGATCTCGCCCACCGACGCCGCGAGTTTTCCACAGAAAGTGAGTCACGGAAAGCTGGCTCTTGGGGTCAGGGTTGGGGTCAAAAACAAGGCCGAGGATTTTGAAGCGGCAAAAGCTTCCCACAAAAGCAAAAATCGCCTTGAAACGTAACATTTCAAGACGATTTCTGGCAGGGGAAGAAGGCTTCGAACCCTCGGCCTACGGTTTTGGAGACCGCCGCTCTACCAGCTGAGCTATTCCCCTATATCAACTTGTTTTCAACGGTTCACGATAGTTTGGTGGACCGTCAGGGACTCGAACCCCGGACCGACCGGTTATGAGCCGGCTGCTCTACCAACTGAGCTAACGGTCCATATCCATGAAAGGATTGCCGCCACGATATCGTGACGGCAATACCGTTTCTCTGGCGCCCCCTGTAGGACTCGAACCTACGACCCTGCGGTTAACAGCCGCATGCTCTACCTATTGAGCTAAGGAGGCAAAGGGCAAACGGTTTGACTTGCGCCAAACCGTTTGTGTTGGCGTTGACCTATCTTCCCGGTCCGTCTCCAGACAAGTATTGTCGGCACTGGTGAGCTTAACTTCTGTGTTCGGAATGGGAACAGGTGGACCCTCACCGTTAAAAACACCAACTTATATTTGGAACACACCAAATATACAAGATTCAATTGCCCCTGTCAAGGGGGATCTCCTTGCGGATGATTGCTCATCCGCAAGGATGGTACACCTTCAGGGACTCGAACCCTGGACACCCTGATTAAGAGTCAGGTGCTCTACCAGCTGAGCTAAAGGTGCATATGGTGACCCGTGGGAGAGTCGAACTCCCGATTGGGGCGTGAGAGGCCCCCGTCTTGACCACTTGACCAACGGGCCATACCACAGAGTTTTGTACCCTGAAAACCAAACAGAGGGAAGAGCAAGGTTTGCCTGCATAGTTTGTAGGTCAAGCCCTCGGGCTATTAGTACCGGTTGGCTGAACACGTCACCATGCTTACACCGCCGGCCTATCAACGAAGTAGTCTACTTCGGCCCTTACTCCTAATGGATGGGAGATCTTATCTTAGGGGGAGTTTCACGCTTAGATGCCTTCAGCGTTTATCTCGTCCAGACGTAGCTACCCAGCTGTGCCGTTGGCACGACAACTGGTGCACCAGAGGTCTGTCCATCCCGG
>JAFUES010000040.1 GCA_017470325.1 Oscillospiraceae bacterium | reverse complement strand
TGTTTGCGGCACTCTCTGGATGGTTTTCCACATTTTTACCTTCTTGCAGGCCTTTTCAGCGCACTCTTTCCACATCCGCCTCCAAACGAAAGAGGCGTTGCCTCTCAATAGCATCTTTTGCTATTTTGAGACAACGCCTTTGCACGCGAAAGCGTGTTCTCCTAAAAACCAAAAACTAAAAACTGACTTCACCGCCGCTTTTTCTTGCCGGTCGACTTCGGCGTATCATCGCCGAAAAGATCGTCCCGGCGGTTCCAGTCGGGAGCCGAATAGCGGCTCTCCTGGACCATCAGGTCCTGCTCCCGGTGCTCCTCGTCTGTGAACACGGCACCCTCGGAGACATGGGTTTTCACCTTGACGGTCTTCGGGTCGATCTTCCGGAAGGCCCGGCGGAAAAAGAAGCTGTCCAGATAGGCGACGATCCCGAAGCCGCAGACCGCCCAGAGATAGGTGGCCACGTCCACGGCGGTGGGATTCATGAAGAAGCTGATGTACACCGCCGCGATGATGACGGCCAGACTCAGCAGCGTCCAGGGCAGGGCTGCCACACTCAGCAGCCAGGCGTTGCGCAGGGTGTTGCGCACGGTATTTTCATAGCGGGCCTGCAGAGGAAACAGATACAGAAAGCCAAACAGGAACACCAGGACCAGCAGATAGAAGGTGATCTGATAGACCCTTGCCAGAGGACCAGCCATGCTGCGGGTGACCCAATAATAGGCGAAGAGGAAGGCCAGGATCAGCAGGCAGATCAGCCAAATGGCCGTGGCCTGACGGAAATTGCGCTTGAAGGCCAGCCAGAAATCCTTGAAAATCAGGCCCTCGTCCTTCTCCTCATCGGTGATCAGCTGCTGCATGCAGGTGAACAGCGCCGTGAGGGAGGCACCGATGGTGAACACCGGCAGGGAGAACAGGCAGAACATGATGTTGCAGATCACAATGTCCGCCAGCTTCCCCAGGGCGATCATCAAAGGCCCATTCGGATCAAACATCTTCATAGACATACCTCCGGCCCGGGACCTTGCCCGACGGCCTGTTGGAAAAATCCGGGGTGCCGAGCATGCGGCACCCCGGTGTTTGCGTGTTGAAAATGATTTACTTGATGGCGCCCTGTACCATGCCGTCCATAATGTGCTTCTGCGCCAGCAGGAAGATGACGATCATGGGGATCATGGCCAGCAAGGCCGCGGTCAGGATCATATCCCAGGACTTCACGAAGGAGCCCACGAAGGCCTGCACCGCAACGGGCAGGGTCTTGTTGGGACTGCTCTGGCCCAGCAGGATGGAGGGGAGCAGATAGTCGTTCCAGATCCACATGCCGTTGAGGATCGTCACGGTGACGATGGTGGGCTTGAGCAGGGGGAAGATGATCCGGAAGAAGGTGCCCTCGGGAGAGCAGCCGTCAATAGCGGCGGCCTCCTCCAGCTCATAGGGGATGCCCTTGATGAAACCGGTGAGGATGAACACCGTCATGGCGCCGCCGAAGCCGCAGTAGGCGAAGATCAGGCCCGGCAGGCTGCCGTTCATGCTCAGACCCACGAACTTGCCCACTTCACGGAAGGTGGCGATCAGCGGGAGCATGACCACCTGGAAGGGGATGATCATGGAGGAGATGAACACCATGTAGATCACGGTGGACCATTTGGTCTTGTTGCGGCAGATGACCCAGGCGGCCATACCGCCGAACACGGCCAGCAGGAACAGCGAGATTACGGTGACCAGGGCTGAGTTTCCAAAGGCGCGCCAGAAAATAAAGTTCTTGTTATTGATAACGGAACTCAGGTTGGACAAGAACTGGGAGAAGCTGGCGCCCGCGGCGGAGATGGGGTTGGAGACGATGGCGCTCTGGGTCTTGAAAGAGTTGAGTACCACCAGGAAGAATGGGAACAGAATATAGGCCGCCAGGATAACGGCGATGATAATGAGGATTACCGCCCGAGACGTCTTCATTTTCATTACATCTCCACCTCCCTCTTGTTGGAGATACGCACCTGCACCAGCGAAACACAGGCCAGGATGATGAAGAACAGGATGGCTTTCGCCTGGGCGTAACCGTACAGGTCGCGGGCGAAGGCGGTGTTGTAGATGTTCAGTGCGATCATCTGCGTGCCGTTGGACAGGCGCTGGCCCATGAAGTTGCGGACCGTGCCCACGCCGTTGGTCAAGGCAAGGTTCACATCGAACTGTTTGAACGCGGAGGTCAGGGTCAGGAAGGTGCAGATCGTAAAGGTGGCCGCGATCATGGGCATCTTGATCTTGAAGAGCGTGGTGAGCTCGTTGGCGCCGTCGATCTGCGCGGCCTCCAGCACGTCCTTGGGGACGGTGGCCAGGCCGTTGATGTAGATCAGCATGATGTAGCCGGCATACTGCCAGACATACACGATGATGATGGCAAAGAAGGCGGTGTTGGTGCTGGCCAGCATGGAATAGCTGGAATTGAAGATGGTGGTCAACACGTTGGAGAAAACGAATTGCCACACATAGCCCAGTACGATGCCGCCGATCAGGTTCGGCAGGAAGTAGGCCGCCCGGAAGAAGCCCATGCCCTTCAGCTTGGAGGTGCAGAGCAGAGCCAGCAGGAAGGCCACCACGTTGACCAGGATCATGTTGATCACCACAAACAGCACGGTGAGCAGCAGCGACCAGATGAACGCGGGCTCCTTGAACATGGCGGCGTAGTTTTCAAAACCGACCATGCGCGTATAGGTAACGCCGTTCCAGTCCGTAAAGGAATAGAAGATACCCACACACATGGGGACGATGACCGTCACCGCGAAGGTGAACAGCAGGGGGAACAGAAAGATAAAGTTGATGATGGCCCGGTGATGCATGACCGTGGGGAAGAAATACAGTCCCGCCAGGACCAGCAGCGCGCCCAGGACCAGGAACAAGCCGCGAAGTGCCACCTTGACGCCCATATCGATCACGATATAGGTCTTGGAGAAGTCCATCCACAGGGCGAGGGCCAGCAGGACGACGCCCAGGATCAGGAGCACCAGCGACAAGACCTTTTTGCTTGCGGTGTTTTCATTCATGTGATTGAATGCACCCCTTTCCTCTTGCTTTTCTCACATAGGGGAAAGGGCGGCGGCCGGGCCGCCGCCCTAAGATGCTATAGATCGCTATAGATCGCTAACGGATGCGAGGAGATCAGCCGCAGAACTGCGGGATGGTGTCGATCATATCCTGTACGAAGCCAGCCACATCGACCTTACCCATGGCGAAGTCCTGGAAGATGGCGCCGGTGCCGTCCTGAGCCATGTTGCCCGGCTGGCCCAGCCAGTGCCAGCTGGAGGTCTTGCCGGCAGCGGTGTACTCAGAGATGGGGCCGGCGAAGGGGTCGTTGGCAACGGCGGTGCAGCTCCTGAAGGGGCTGACGCAGCCGGCTTCCTCGACCATGATCTTCTGGCCGTCGGGACCGGCGAGCCAGTTCAGGAACTCCTCAGCCTCGGCAACATTGCCGTCTTTGTAGACAGCCCACCAGGAGGGAGAGTTGGTCAGGATGGTGTCGATGCCTTCCTCAAAGGCATAGGGGACGTAGCCGCACTCGAAGTTGCCGGCAGCGTCATACAGATCCTTATAGTCGTTGGTCAGGGAAGAGCCGATCCAGGAGCCCTGGGTCACGAAGGCATACTTGCCGCCGGCAAAGCCACCGACCTGGTCGTCATAGTTGCCGGAGACGAGCAGTTTGGGATCGGAGTACTGGTTGAACAGAGCGACCATCTCGGCGAAGTCGGTGAAGCGGGCCTCATCCAGCTTGCCCTCGTCCATCATCAGGTCGAAGTAGGTGGTGTCGTCACGATCCAGACCGGCGTCCAGATACTGACCGAACAGGTGCTGTGCGGTGGACCAATACAGCTCGGAGGCATTGGCGCAGTAGCCGATGACAGCGGTGATGCCCAGCTCGTCCTTCTTGGCGTCGATGGCCTCGAAGGCGGCCTTCATGGACTCGGGACCGGTGATGGAAGCGGGGTCAACGCCGGCAGCGTCCAGGATGCTCTTGTTGTAGGCAAGGCCGATGGCCTCAGTGGTGTAGGGGAAGCCGACCAGCTCGCCGGTGGTCTCATCCACAAAGCCGGCGTCGGTGTCGGCAGCCCAGGCCTGGTCGGACATATCGACCATCATGCCGGACCAGTTCTTGAAGTCCTCGGCGCCTTCGCCGACGAAGATCTCGGGCATGTTGCCAGCCTGATAGTACTGCTTCAGCGTGGCCTGCAGGTCAACGCCGCCGCCCAAAGACTCGACCTCTACGTGCTTGCCGGTGGCAGCCTCGTAGACCTGAGCCGCATGCTCCAGAGGAGTCGCGATCTCGATCTTGCCGTTGAACAGACGGATGCCGCCGCTTGCAGCGGGGGCCGCCTCAGTCTTCTCGTCGCTGGAGCTGGCAGCGGGAGCCGCGGCATTCTCCGTGGTCACACCGCAGGCGGCCAGGGCCACGACCATGACCAGCGCCAGCAGCAATGCAAGTAACTTTTTCATTTGCTTTTCCTCACTTTTTACGTAATTTTCCAATGGGGACCGAAGTCCCCATTGGTGTGTTAATTCTATCACTTTGTATTCGTAAAATCAAAGTATTTTGTTGGAAACGCCCAAAATGGGCGTTTTGAACGAAAGCTAATTCAAAAAACTGTAGGTTCTCACAAAGGGACCGGGACGTTTTTTATCCTTCATCTAAACACTGTATAAACAGGGCTTGCAACTTCTGGGAGAATCCTGTACAATACTTCCCGCTTGCATGAAATGAATCAGGAGGACGGGAAAATGGAGCGCAAATGGTGGCACGGAAAAACGGCCTATCAGATCTATCCCAAGAGCTTTTGCGACAGCAACGGCGACGGTATCGGTGACCTGCGGGGTGTGATCCAGAAGCTGGATTACCTGCAGGAGCTGGGTGTGGAGCTGGTGTGGCTGTCCCCGGTCTACTGCTCGCCCCTGGCCGACCAGGGCTACGACATTTCCGACTATTATAATATCGATCCCCGCTTCGGCACCATGGCGGACATGGAGGAGCTGATCGCCGAGGGCAAACGTCGGGGGATCTCCATCGTTATGGACCTGGTGGTCAATCACTGCTCCGACGAGCATGAGTGGTTCCGCAAGGCCTGCGAGGATCCCGACGGTTATTACGGCCAGTTCTTCTACATCCGGGACTGGCATGAAGGGGAGAAGCTGCCCTGCAATTGGCGCAGCTATTTCGGCGGCCCCTGCTGGGACCTGCTGCCGGGCCACACGGACAAAATCTATTTCCATGCCTTCCACAAGAAGCAGCCAGACCTGAACTGGGAAAACCCCGAACTGCGTCGGGAA
The DNA here is from genome assembly GCA_017470325.1 of Oscillospiraceae bacterium. The sequence continues at coordinate 5,487 of JAFUES010000040.1, read as the reverse complement.
GTGTACAAGATGATCAACTGGTGGCTGGACAAGGGCCTGGGCGGCTTCCGCATCGACGCCATCATCAACATCAAGAAATTGCTGCCCTTCCAGGACTTCCCCGCCGACCGGGACGACGGCCTCTGCGCCATCCGGCGGATGCTGGAGAAGGCCGAGGGCGTGAACGTCTTCCTCAAGGAGATGGCGGACGAGACCTTCCACCGATACGATGCCTTCTCCGTGGGCGAGGTCTTTGACGAGAAGACCGAAGACCTGCCGCTGATCATCGGGAACGACGGCTATTTCTCCAGCATGTTCGACTTTGCCGAGCACGTGCTGGCCCGGGATCCCCGGGGCTGGTACGCCTGGCGCCGTCCCACCGCGGAGGAGTACAAGGCCGCCTGCTTCGGCGCCCAGGCGCGCAGCGCGGGCGTGGGCTTCCTGTCCAACATCATCGAAAACCACGACGAGCCCCGGGGCGTCTCCCACTACCTGCCGGAGGGCGAACACAGCGAGACGGCCAAGAAGATGCTGGGCGGACTGAACTTCATGCTGCGGGGCCTGCCCTTCCTGTTCCAGGGCCAGGAGATCGGCATGGAAAACACCGTGTTTACCGACATCGCCCAGGTGGACGACATCAACACCCTGGACGAGTACCGGGTGGCCCTGCGCGCGGGGCTGTCCGAAGCGGAGGCCCTGGCCGCCGTGGCGCCCTTCTCCCGGGACAACGCCCGCACCCCCGTCCAGTGGGACGGTGGCCCCGGCGCGGGCTTCACCACCGGGACGCCCTGGCTGCCGCTGAATCCCAACTATACGCGCATCAACCTGGCCGAGCAGCGCGGCCGCGGGGATTCGGTCTACCAGTTCTACCGGGCGCTGATCGCCCTGCGCAAGAGCAAGACCTACGCCGAGACCGTGGTCTACGGCGAGACGGTGCCCTACCGCCCGGAGCAGGAGAACCTGATGGCTTACTACCGCAAGGGCGAGAGGACGCTGCTGGTGGTGGGCAACTTCCAGAAGGAAGCCCAGGACATGCCTCTGCCCGGCCCTGTCAAGGCGGTGCTGCTGAACAATCTGCCGGAGCTGCAGCAGGAGGGAGAGCTTCTCCATCTGCAGGGCTTCCAGTTCCTGGTGCTGGAAGTGTAAAGAACATACGGCGCGGCCCTGTGCTTGAAATGCGCAGGGCCGCTTGTTATAATGATCGTATAAGATAATTATTGTACCGGAGAGGAGGGAGCGCGGTGAAAAAGATCCTGATGCTGGGCACCGGCGGGACCATCGCCTCGGAGATGACGCCGGAGGGCCTGACCCCGGAGCTGACGCCCACGCAGCTGCTGCGCTATGTGCCGTACATCTCAGAGCTGTGCCAGGTGGACTGCATCTCCCTGTATAACATCGACAGCACCAACATCACCCCCGCCCACTGGCTGGGGGTCACCAGGGCCCTGCGGGAGAACTACGACCGCTATGACGGCTTCGTCATCAGCCACGGCACCGATACCATGGCCTACACGGCGGCGGCCCTGTCCTATCTGACGCAGGGGGCGGACAAGCCCATCGTGCTCACCGGCGCCCAGAAGCCCATCAACTATGACTCCACCGACTCCAAGCTGAACCTGACCGACGCCTTCATCTGCGCCTGCTCGGAGGAGCTGGCGGGGGTGTGCATCGTGTTCAGCGGCCGGGTCATCCTGGGTACCCGGGCCCGCAAGACCTGCTCCAAGAGCTTCGCGGCCTTTTCCAGCATCAACTACCCGGACCTGGCCACCCTCCATGACCGGCAGATGCTGTGCTACATCCGCCCGGAGCGGCAGGCGCGGCCCCGCTTCTATGAGAGTCTGGACGAGAAGGTGGGCCTGATCAAGATGGTGCCGGGCACGGACTTCGAGCTGCTGGAATTCATGCTGGAGCGGAAGGATGCCCTGGTGATCGAGTGCTTCGGCGTGGGCGGCCTGCCCTCCTACAGCGACGACAAGCTGTTCGAGGTGGTGCGCCGCTATACGGAGCGGGGCCGCTTCCTGGTGGTGACCACCCAGGTGCAGAACGAGGGCTCGGACCTGTCGGTGTACCAGGTGGGTCACCGGCTCAAGGACGATCCCCATGTGCTGGAGGCCTACGACATGACTACCGAGGCGGCCTTTGCCAAAATCATGTGGATCCTGGGCCAGACAAAGGAGCTGGGGGAAGTGAACCGCCTGTTCTACACCCCTGTGGCCCACGATATTCTGTACAGAGGATAAGCAATGAAAACTGTTGTGATCATAGGCGGCGGCGCCTCCGGCCTGATGGCCGCCCTCACCGCCGCGGAGGACAAGAACAATCATGTGATCCTGCTGGAGCGGCAGCAGCGCGTGGGGCGCAAGCTGCTGGCCACCGGCAACGGCCGCTGCAACCTGACCAATACCGGGGCAGCGCCGGAAAACTACCACGGGGAGGAGCCGGCCTTTGCCCGGCCCGCCCTGGAACAGTTCACGCCGGAGGACACCCTGCGCTTTTTCCACGGCCTGGGGCTGCTGACCGTCACCGAGTACGGCGGGCGGGTGTATCCGCTTTCCAACTCCGCCAACTCCGTGCTGGACGTGCTGCGCCTGGCCCTGGACCGGGCAGGTGTGGAGCAGCGGACGGCCTGCCCGGCCCGGGAACTGCGGCGGGAGAAGCAGGGCTTCACCGTCGTCACCGACGCGGGCAGCCTCCACGCCGACAAGCTGATCGTGGCCTGTGGCGGCGCCGCCGGCGGGAAGCTGGGCGGTGTGACCGACGGCTATGAGCTGCTGAAGGCTCTGGGCCACAAGCGCACCGGGCTCTACCCGGCGCTGGTGCCGGTCCATACCGCGGCGGACTATCCCCGGGCGCTCAAGGGCGTGCGGGTCCAGGGGGCGCTGCGCCTGACGGGCGGCGGCGCGGTCCTGGCGGAGAGCCGGGGCGAGATCCAGTTTACCGAGACCGGAGTCTCCGGCCCGGCGGTTTTTGATATCTCCCGGGCGGCGTCCACCGGCGGGGAGGACCTGCGGCTGCACATGGACCTGCTGCCCCAGGCCGGGGAGGAAGTGTTCGCGCTGCTGCGACAGCGTCGGGAGGACTATCCCGAACTGGACGCGGCGGAGCTTTTTACCGGCATGCTCCACAACCGGCTGGGCCGCATGCTGGTCAAATACGCCGGCGTCCCCGGCGGGCAGCCCCTGGGCGGCCTGGACGACGTTGCGCTGCGCCGCCTGGCCGCGGTGGCCAAGGACTTCAGCCTGGAGGTGACGGGCACCGGCGGCCTGGACAGCGCCCAGGTCACCGCCGGCGGCATCCGCACGGCGGGAGTGAACCCGGAGACCCTGGAGAGCTGGTTCGTGCCGGGGCTGTTCCTCTGCGGCGAAGTGCTGGACGTGGACGGGGACTGTGGTGGCTACAACCTGCAGTGGGCCTGGGCCAGCGGTCGCCTGGCGGGGAGGCTGGGGACATGATCCTGATCCGCAATCTCCGCCTGGGGCCGGAGGAAGCCGTCGAAGTCCTGCCCCAAAGAGCGGCAAAAAAGCTCCGGGTTGCCCCGGAGCAGATCATAGAATGGAAGCTCATCAAAAAATCTCTGGACGCTCGGAAAAAGGACGACCTGCACTATGTGTGTGCCGTGGCTGTCGCGCTGCGCTGCGACGAGGCGGCGCTGCTGCGCCGGGCAAAGGGCGGCGATGTGAGCGCCTATGCGCCGCCGGTCTACGCCATTCCCCAGGTGGCGGCGGAGAAGCCGCCGGTGGTGGTGGGCTTCGGCCCGGCGGGCATGTTTGCCGGGCTGGTGCTGGCCCGTGCTGGGGCCCGGCCCGTGGTGATCGAGCGGGGACAGGATGCTTTGACCCGCCTCAAGGCGGTGGAGGCCTTTCGCGCCGGCGGCCCCCTGGACCCGGAAAACAACGTGCAGTTCGGCGAGGGCGGCGCCGGGACCTTCTCCGACGGGAAGCTGAACACCGGCATCCACGACAGCCGTCTGCACTTCGTGCTGGAGGAGTTCGCCGCCCACGGCGCGCCGGAGAGCATTTTGTACGAGGCCAAGCCCCACATCGGCACGGACATCCTGGTGGACGTGGTGCAGAGCCTGCGGCGGGAGATCATCTCCCTGGGCGGGCAGGTGCTGTTCGGCACCCGGCTGGAGCGGCTGCTGCTGGCGGACGGCGCCCTGTGCGGTGTGGAAGTCCGGGACGGCGCCGGGCTGCGGCGGCTGGACTGCGACAGGCTGATCCTGGCCATCGGCCACTCCGCCCGGGACACCTTTGAGACCCTGCACGGTCAGGGCGTGCCCATGGAGCCCAAGCCCTTTTCCATGGGCGTGCGCATCGAGCACCGGCAGGCGGATATCGACCGGGCCCAGTACGGCCGTGAGCGGGGCGGCCTGCCCGCGGCGGACTATTCTTTGAACGTGCACCTGCCCGACGGCGGTAGCGCCTACACCTTCTGCATGTGCCCCGGCGGAGAGGTCTTCGCCGCGGCCTCGGAGGCGGGGGGCGTGGTCACCAACGGCATGAGCTATTCCCGCCGGGACGGGGAGAACGCCAACGCGGCCCTGCTGGTGACCCTGCACACCGAGGACTTCCCGGACAGGGACGCCCTGGGCGGCATGCGCTGGCAGCGGCAGCTGGAGCGGGCGGCCTACGCCCTGGGCGGCGGGGACTACCGGGCCCCGGCCCAATTGGTGGGGGACTTCCTGGCGGGCCGGGCCAGCACGGGCCCCGGCGCGGTGTTGCCCAGCTACCGGCCCGGCGTGGTCTGGTGCGACCTGCATACGCTTCTGCCTCCCAGGATCACCGGCGTGCTGGAGCGGGCGCTGCCCGCCCTGGGGAAGAAGCTCCGGGGATTCGACGCGCCCGACGCGGTGCTGACCGGGCCGGAGACCCGCTCCTCCTCCCCGGTGCGGATCCTGCGGGGGCAGGACCTGAGCTCCGCGGTCACAGGGCTCTACCCCTGCGGCGAGGGCGCGGGCTACGCCGGGGGTATCTCCTCCGCCGCGGTGGACGGCATGCGCTGTGCCGAGGCGGTGCTGCGGACGCTTACGATTGACGCGGCGGGGCCGCTGTGATACAATACAGCCAAGAGGCGGGGGACCGCCAACGGACAATACAAGAAAAGGAGAACCGATATGGATTTCAAAAACATGACCGTGAAAGAGTGCTTCAGCAATCCCAAGTGCGTGGCGATCATCGAGCAGTACGCGCCGCAGCTGATGAAGGTGCCCAGACTGCCCTTCAACAAGAAGACCTGCGGTGAGATCTTCAATCTGGTCGTCAGCAAGAAGATCGTCCCCGAGGATATGGCCAAGAAGGTACAGGAAGCCATCGAGGCTCTGTAAAAAGCGAGAGATGGAACAAGGCTGCCGAAATCCGGCAGCCTTGTTTTTTGGTGTGCCGGGCATGGCACAGTTCTTACGGGTGAGAGTCCCGTCACGGGTATTTACCGCCAAGTGTAGCGAACCGCAAGTCGACGACAGTAATGACGGCGAGGGAGGAAGCGGTGTAGCGAAGCCGAGGAGCCTAC
>JAFUES010000055.1 GCA_017470325.1 Oscillospiraceae bacterium | reverse complement strand
TGCGCGAAGAACGACGGACTGAAGGAAGCCATTGAGCACGTGCTGAAGCTGAAGGTCGTGGACCTGAAGACCGACCCGCAGCTGATGGGCGCTCTGGGCGCTGCCGAGTATGCCCGCCAGAAGGGCCTGGCCAAGAAGTAAGAAGACTACAACCTCCAAATCAGAAAGGAGCTATTGAAGAATGGCTAAGTTTTTGAAAAAACTCTGCACGATTCTCCTGACTGTGGTCGGCGTCCTGTTTGTGGTGTATTTCTGGAACCTGGATCAGAAAGTCTTGGGCTGGGCGTACAAGCAGGTCAATGCCATGTTTGACCGCAAGAAAGTGAACTTGAATTTCTAAAGTATGGAACTCTATAACTCTCTTATCAAAGACAGCAAAGCACTGTTGGAAAAAGGTACGGCAAAGGTCTGGGATTACGATCCCAGCCGTTGCTGGACCGATATCGGCTCCAGCGAGTTGGTCCTGCAGAAGGATGCGGCTTATGAGCTGGGCGCCTCCGGCAAGGGCTCGGCAAACTATGTGCTCTTCACCTCCAGCGGGGAATTGGTGAACAAGGATCAGGTCATGCTCTATGGACCGGATCTGAAGGACATCAAAGGCGATGTGGATTTTGCCCGTATCGTCCTGCTCCGCGTGGGCGTGCTGGATGACGACGATGAGATGGTCTACCGGACGCTGAAGGACATCGAATTTGCCAAGTACCATGTATATCCCGAGGGCTACATGGTCCGCATGTCACCGGAGTCCTACCGGGAGCAGGTGCGCGTGAGCAAAAAGGCGCTCAAGAAGGGCATCAGCTTCCAGGCCATCGGCAACAGCTACATCAAGGCCTATAAGAAGGACGTGAACGTCCTCAATGCCACCGTGATCTTTGTCACGGCCCCGGGCTTTGATTATGAGCAGATGAAGGGCATCGCCAAGAAGGCCAATGATGTGACCAATACCCTGACCCACATCCTGGAGGGTTTGCCCACCGATTGCTCGGTGTGCTCCCTGAAGGATATCTGCGACGAAGTGGAGGGCATGAAAGAACTGCACTTTGGCGTGGGCGCAAAGGGCGTCGAGAAGGGCCATTCCCACTGAAACAGCGCAAAGCGACAAACAGGAAAACAGGACGGTTTACGCCGTCCTGTTTTCTATTTTGCCCCACCGCCGCATATAGTTGCGGCAGGGGGTGAGAACATGCCATATGAGGAATTGCCGCGCACGCCCGAGCGCTTTCACAGTCTCCGGCTGGAGGGTAGAACAAAGCTGAGCATCACCGGGGTGGACGATGTGTCTGGCTTCGACGAGAACATGGTGGTGCTCAGCACCGGACAGGGGGATCTGTGCATCCGCGGGCAGGAGCTGCACATCGAAAAGATCGACCTGGACGCGGGTCAGCTGGAGCTGCAGGGACACATCCAGGAGCTCAATTACGATGAACCGGCTGCCTCCGGATCCCTGTGGACGCGGCTGTTTGGATGAGCATGGAGACCGGGCTTTACGAACAGCTTATAGCACTGCTGGTTTCTCTGCTGCTGGGGGCGGCGGTGGGCCTGCTCTACGATCTGCTGCGCCCGCCCCGGCACAGGACAAGCCTCGCGGTGGGGGCGCTGCTGGATCTTCTGTTTTGCCTGCTGGCCGGGACCGGCGCCTTTTTCTATGCCATGAGCGCAGGAAACGGCCGCCTGGGCCTTTGGGACCTGACCGGGATGCTGCTGGGCTTCCTCCTGTATATGCACACCCTGAGCCCGCTGCTGCTGCGTCTGTTTACCGCGGAACTGGATTTTTGCGCCCGTGTCATGGGTGGATGCAAAAAAAGAATAAATAAATTGGCAATTTCAGCAAAAAACCGCTTCCAAAATATGAGAGAATGATTTATATTATTTGGCAGGTCCCGGCTTTTCTGCTGCCCTGCCGGAAACGGGGGACTTATGAACAGCCGAAGCATCATCATCCGGATCGTCGCAGTGGCGCTGCTGCTCTATTCGCTGGCCAGCCTCATGACGGTACACAGGCAGCTGGATGCCATGCAGTGCCTGCGCGGGAGACTGACGGCGGAATTGGAAGCTTTGCAGCAGGAGCGGAGAACGCTGGAAGAGCAGATGGCCGCCTACGGTGAGGATGCGGAGATGCGGCGCCTCGCCTGGGAGAGGCTGGGTATGGTAGCGCCGGGCGAGACCGTTTATTTTTTCAACGGCGGGACGGATTGAACAACGCGAGAGACAGAGAGGAACAGCCATGGATTTGGAAGTCGGAAGCATTTTGGATGGGAAAGTGACCGGGATCACGAAGTTTGGCGCTTTTGTGGCCCTGCCGGACCGGAAAAGCGGCCTGGTACATATCTCCGAGATCGCCAACAGCTACGTGAGCGACGTGCATGATTTCGTTCAGATGGGGCAGACGGTGCGGGTCAAAGTGCTGAGCATCGGCCCCGACGGGAAGATCAACCTCTCCATCAAGCGTGCCGCGGAGGAGGCAACGGCGGAAAGTCGGCCTGCTCAAAGAGCGGCAGACAGGCCGCGGCCGGTTTCCGAAACGCCTGCGGCACCTGCGCAGGCTCCTCTGGCGGAGCCCGGGAAGGACCAGGATTTTGAGGCGAGGCTGAAGAAATTCATGCAGGAATCCGACAGCCGTATTGCGGATAACCGCAGGTATGCGGACCATAAACAGCGAAATCGCAGAAGATAGAAAGAGAGAAGCCATGACAGATTATCAGAAGATGTATCAAGCAAAGTTGGGTACAGCGGAGGGCTTGGCCAAACGGATTAGAAACGGTTGGGTGATCGGCACCGACGCCGCGGCGGCCTACCCCGTGGCACTGCTCACGGCGCTGACCGAGCGTGCCCGCCAGGACGCGGTCAAGGGTGTGAAGATCCAGACCCTGCTGGACGTGTACCCGTTGGAGTTTTACGCGGACCAAGGCTTGTACGGCAAGATCACAGGCCTGTCTTGGTTCTCCAGCGCCGGCGCCCGCAAGGCCATCAACGGCGGCTGGGCCGACTACATCCCCAACTATTACCGGGATACCCCGGCGCACATCCTGAATAACTACGACTATGACCTGTTCTGCGCCCAGGTCTCGCCCATGGACAAGCATGGGTATTTCAGCCTGGGGACCGTCAGTTCCTATTCCGCGGCCATGATCGCGAAGGCCAAACATATTTTTGTGGAGGTCAATGACCGGCAACCCCGTGCTGTCTGCGGCGCGCAGCTGCACATCAGCCAGGTGGAAGGCATTCTGGAATATAACCATGAACTGCCCGTGCTTCCTGCGGCCAAGCTGGATGAGATCAGCGTTACCATCGGCAATCTGATTGCGGAGCAGATCCCGGACGGGGCCTGCATCCAGCTGGGCATCGGCGCCATCCCCGACGCCACCGGTATGGCTCTGAAGGCCAAGCATGACCTGGGCATCCACACGGAGATGTTTACCGACTCCATGGTGGAATTGATCGAGTGCGGCGCAGTGAACAACAGCAAAAAGCAGATCCACCGGGGCCAGAGCGTGACCACCTTTGCCTTCGGATCCCAGCGGATCTATGACTATGTGGACGACAACCCGGCAATTGCCATCCTGCCGGTGGACTATGTGAACGACCCGGCCGTCATCTGCCGGAATGACAACATGATCTCCATCAACGCCGCCCTGGAGGTGGATCTCTGGGGACAGGCCTGTGCGGAGAGCGTGGGGCCCAGCCACTTGTCCGGCTCCGGCGGGCAGATCGACTTCGTCCGGGGGGCCTGCCAGTCCAGAGGCGGCAAGAGCTTTATCGCCTTCCCCTCCACGGCCAAGGGCGGCACCATCAGCAAGATCAAGTCCATCCTCACGCCCGGCGCCATCTGCACCACCAGCAAGAACGATGTGGATTATATCGTTACCGAGTACGGTCTTGCCCATCTGCGGGGCGAAAGCCTTTCCAGCCGGGCAAAGCAGCTGATCGCCATCGCCCACCCGGATTTCCGGGACGAGCTTCGCTTCGAGGCGAAGAAGCGCGGCATGCTGATCTGAGCGGAACCAGATAATGACCCCCGGGACTGCTGCAATACAGTCCCGGGGGTCGTTGCTATTTGAAAGATCGTCAGCCTCTCAGATATTCACAGCTGGTTTTCAGGGCTCCTTCACTGTCATACTTCATATAGGAAAGATGCCCGGCGTCGGTAATGACCAGCAGATAAGTGGTGTTTTCATCTGGATAGCTGGCGAAGCGGGTCTCTCCCTGATTGGCATAGAGATCCAGGAAATAGTCCTCCCCGTCATTGGCGGAAATGCGCAGGGTCGCCCGGCCGTCGCTGAGGAGCACGCGGGTGCTGAAATCGCTGCAGGGCTGACTGCGTCCCACAGTCAGAGGGATCACCGTCACATCGCCGCCGTGGAGCGTCCAACTGGCACAGAAGGGCTTGTACAGCTCCAGCATCGACAGCCAGTGCTCCCGGTCTGCAAAGTCCCCGTCGTAGGCGGTCAGCCAGTCGTAAGCGCCGAAGATATCGCCGGTTTCGCACAGTACATAGAATTCCTTGGTGTAATCGGTGGCGTCCAGGATGCCGTCGATACAGGCCTGGCTGTCCCCGTATCCTTCCAGCTGTTGGAAGAGGGCGATCACGCTCTCCGCCAGCGATGTTCCGCTTGAATCCGGCGCGTCTGTCAGCTGGATATCCGACAGGTCACCGCCGCAGGCGTCCCGCAGATCCGTCACGCATTGACTGCCCTGGGCCAGCGCGGCCTCCTTGGGCAGGATAAAGGTGCTGCCCCGATCCGAGCTGATACTCAGATCCGCATAAAAGTGCCGTACATCGTAGTTGAGGATGAATTGATACAGTGCACAGGCCTTGCGGTAGACGGCCTCGACGGCCATCTCCGCACTGTCGGAATAATCGCCCAGCGCCAGGAAAGCCTGGCGGGCCTGACTGTATTCCTTCAATTCCAACAGCCGCTTTGCCGCTTCATAATCCCGCTGCAGGAGGGCCTGCTGCGCCTGTTCCAAGCCGGCCTCACAGCGGGCGGCACAGGCGACACTGTCCTTGTAGCCGTCAAGGGCCTGAAATTCCTCCAGCGCGGCCTGATACAGCAGCGTAGCGGCGGTCACATCTTCCGAAAGATCCGCCCGGGTATGCCCGATCATGCTCAGTGCGGAGGCGTCGTCAACCGCGGCCCGGTCCAGAAGGACCAGCGCCCGCTGGTAGGGGACGTTTTTCTCCGCCTGTTCGGCGCTGTCCTGATAGTCACCCAACTGGGAAAACGCTTGGGCTGCCTGCTCATAGCGCCCCATGGCCAGGAGGGTGGCGGCGTTTTCATAGGCCTGTTTTTGCTGCAAATAAGGCGGGATGGTCTTCAGCAGACCCAGGGCGAGGATCAGCAGCGGCAGGATGATGCCCGCTGCCAGCAGCAGCTTTCGCCGCTGCTTTTTGTTCTCCGCCTTGTCTTCCTCCAGGCGCACTTCCTCCTGTTTGAGGCGGCCCGCCGCCTCCTGACGGAGGGAGTCCTCATTGACGTTCAGCAGCGCCGCACCTACCCGGCGGCAGTGCCAGCAGCTGCCGGACCCTGCGGTGTTTATCGCTCCGCAGGTACAAAACCAAAGTCCCCCGTCCGCATAGGGCATATCCCGGCAGTCGGGTCCGTAGCGGATGCGAAACTGCTCGGCCAGATGTTCGTCTCCGTAGGCGTTCTCCAGGGAGCGCTGCGGCGGGATGCGCAGCCATTGGGCATCGTCCCGACACAGCCACCGGCTGTTGTCTTCAAAGATGACTTCCGACAAGCGCACATCAAAGGCGCGCGCATCCCGGCGGGGAAGGATGATAGCCGTGTCCCGGCCGAATTCCTCTCCCCGCTGCAGCTTCAGATCCAGGTACTGATGGGATTTTTCCGGCGGCAGAGGATCACCGGCGATATCCAGCATGTTGATGACCACAGTGGCCGCTTTGACCGGCTGTTCGCTGAGACTTCGCAGCTTCAGCTGGCAGAGCAGGTCACCGGAGTAGCCGTCCTGCAGCAGGGCCCCGGCGGTGATCAGCAGGGGAGCGCCTCGGGTATAGCGCAGGCTGTCCAGGGAAAAGATTCTGGTATAGCGTTCAGCCATGACAGGTCTCCTTTATAGCTCCGGCAGATCGTTGCTTACAAAGGAGCCCAGAGCGGGGCCGCCCCGATCTGGCAGCGCGATGACCAACAGATAGCCGAAGATCGGCAGCAAAAAGCAGATCCAAAAATATTTCTTCTGGGGCCAGCCTCTGGCTACGGCCGCCTTGTAAAACTCCCGTGCCATAAAAAAGCTGACCACAAGGCCGATGATCACAGCCACGATGACGGTACCGGACATACAGATCAACTCCTTTTTTCCGGTGTTTTCGATATGCTCAGTATATCACAGATATTATGTAAACACAATGACGGAAATGTTAAAACTGAAGGCTAAATCTTGCGCCTTGGCCGGGATGGTGCTACAATAAGAAAAAAATGTGGAGGGCGATACTATGCTGGCAATCGGTTCGGATCATGGCGGATTTGCACTGAAGCAGGCGATCATGAAGCATCTTACGGAGCGGGGGATCGCGTATAAGGACTACGGCACTTACACGGAGGACAGCTGCGACTATCCCGATTACGGCCGCGCGGTGGCTCTGGCGGTAGCCGGGGGCGAGTGCGAGCAGGGGATCGTGATCTGCGGTACCGGGATCGGGATCTCCATCACAGCCAACAAGGTGCCGGGCATTCGCGCCGCCCTGTGTGGGGACTGCTTTTCCGCGGAGGCCACCCGGCAGCATAACGACGCCAACATCCTGGCCCTGGGCGCCCGTGTGGTGGGCGAGGGCCTGGCGCTGAAAATCGTGGACACCTTCCTGGACACGCCCTTCTCCAACGATGAGCGGCACATTCGCCGCATCTCCAAGATCGAGGGCTGATTCACCTTGCCGCCCATAGAGGCTGGCAGAATGGAGTAAGACTTTGGCAAGAAATCAGGAGTTTTATAAGGGCAGCCGGAAAAAACGCAATTATGCCATCATACCCTTTGTGATCGTGCTGGGCCTGCTTGCGGTGACTGTGGTCCTGTTTTACAGTATGCAGAAGTACGCCGTCATCAGCAAGGACGGTGTGGATGTGGTGCTGCCCGGCATGCAGCGGGAGGAGACCACGATAGACAGCGAGGGCCATGTGGTCAAGGTCTTTGAGCCGGTATCCACGGAACTGGTCTTCGATGAGCCGGACTATTCCCGCATCACCGCAACGGCCGGGAAAAACGTAAGCTCCATGAAGGCGATTTTCGTGGGGCCCGATGAATTGAATCGGGACATGCTGCTCAAGTACGAGACCCGTCTGAACGACGGCAACGCACTGGTACTGGAGATGAAGCCACGCTCCGGCAAATTGATGTGGAAGTCCAATTCGGATCTGGCCCGGGATTACGGCATCGGCTCCTCCTCTGATCTGGGAGACGACATGACGCCCATGATCAACGAGCTGCGGGAGGCGGCCGCGTCCCGCGGCAGGGAGATCTATATCGCGGCGCAGATCAGCTGTTGCGTGGACGAGCTGCTGGCCTCCCGAAGCAGCAGCTTCGCCCTGCGTACCGATTACGGCGCCAACTATATGGACGATACCGGCACCTGGCTGGACCCCTATAACGCGGATGTGCGCAACTATGTGGTCCAGTTGACGCGGGAGCTGTTCGCCATGGGCTTTGACGAGGTAATCTTGGCGGATCTGATGCACCCCACGGCCATCCGGGAGGATGACGAGGACCCGGTGGTGTTCCAGTATTCCCGGGAAATGTCCACCACCCCCAACCCGGTGACCGCGGTTTGCGGCTTTGCGGTCTATGTGTCAAATGAGCTGCAGGATCGGGGACGGGAGCAGTTTCTCTCCGTCTATGTGGACAGCGCCCCGGCCCTGGTGCGGACCGACACTAACAGCGGCCAGAACGCCGTGCTGTTTTTGAAGATGTACGACCGGGTCTATTATCGGACGGATCGCTATGTATATTCCTATAACCTGGCCGATGTGGAGGGCAATGTGGAGATCGGCAATGCTCAGGACCGCTTTGTGCCTGTGGTCATCAACTATATCCCCCATGAGAACAGCTCCTGGGTCCTGATCGACACCGAGACGGATATGAAGACCTACGGACAAGAGGAAGAATAAGAAATAAGGGATGTGCCGCGCACATCCCTTTTCGCTGAAAAATGAAACGACACCGGAAGCCTTTGCGGTTGCATCTGGTAAGATGAAAGTAGACACTGAAAAAGTGCCTACTTTCATTTTTTGTTGTAGAATAAGAAACAGGAAAGGAGTGAGGAAATGAGTAAAAAAGGAGTCGCACGCAGAAGATGGAGCAAAGAAGAAAAGTTAAAG
>JAFUES010000039.1 GCA_017470325.1 Oscillospiraceae bacterium | reverse complement strand
TTTCGACGACTTCCGGAAACAGCTTGCTGTCTGGAACAGAAAATACAATGACTTCCCTATGCGTCCCCTCAACTGGTGCTCCCCTAAACAGGCTCTCTTTTCTTTCCCCTATGTTGTAACACATCATTGACAAACCTACACGATCCCCGACAAGAGTTTAACGCAGGGCACAAATTTCTTGCCTTTCCCCGGGGCAGAATATATAATAGTTGCAGGCAATTCTATTTATTCTGACAACAGGAGGGCTGTGCATGAAAAGCGCAAACGGGATCAACCTGACCATGCTCTGCGATTTCTATGAGCTGACCATGGGCAACGGTTATTTTGAAAGCGGCATGCGGGACCGCATCACATATTTCGACGTCTTTTACCGGGATGTTCCGGATGACGGCGGCTTTGCCATCGCCGCGGGTCTGGAACAGATCGTGGACTATATCCAGAACCTGCACTTCGACGAGGAGGATATCGCCTATCTCCGCGGCCGCGGCATGTTCAGCGAGGAATTTCTGGACTATCTGCGGCATTTTGAATTCACCGGCGACGTGTGGGCCGTGCCCGAGGGCACCCCGGTCTTCCCCCGGGAGCCGGTCATCACAGTCCGCGCTCCGGCCATCCAGGCCCAGCTTCTGGAGACCTATATGCTGCTGGAATTCAACCACCAGAGCCTGATCGCCACCAAGGCCAACCGGGTCTGCCGGGCGGCTGACGGCCGGGCGGTGCTGGAGTTCGGCTCCCGCCGGGCCCAGGGCATCACCGGCGCCGTCACCGGTGCCCGCGCCGCGTTCATCGGCGGCTGCGCTGGCACGGCCTGCACCGTGTCCGATCAGATCTACGGCGTACCCGCTGCGGGTACCATGGCCCATTCCTGGGTACAGATGTTCGACTCGGAGTATGACGCCTTCGTGGCCTACTGCAGGATCTACCCCACCAACGCCACCCTGCTGGTGGACACCTACAATACCCTCAAGTCGGGCATCCCCAACGCCATCCGCGCCTTCAACGATGTGCTCAAGCCCCTGGGCATCACCAAGTGCGGCATCCGGCTGGACTCCGGCGATATCGCCTACCTGACCCGCCAGGCCCGCAAGATGCTGGATGAAGCCGGCTGGACCGAGTGCGCCATCACCGCCTCCAATTCCCTGGACGAGAGGCTGATCACGGAGCTGCTGCGCCAGGACGCAAAGATCAACTCCTTCGGCGTGGGCGAGCGGCTGATCACCTCCAAGAGCACCCCGGTGTTCGGCGGCGTGTATAAGCTCTGTGCCGTGGAGGAGGCCGACGGTACCATCGTCCCCAAGATCAAGGTCAGCGAGAACGTGGGCAAGATCACCAACCCCGGCTTCAAGAAGCTCTACCGCTTCTATGACCGGGAGACCGGCATGGCCGAGGCGGACTATATCTGCCTGCACGACGAGGTGGTGGACGACAGCCAGCCGTTGGAGATCTGTGATCCCCAGGCCCGCTGGAAGCGCAAGCTTATGGAGAACTTCCAAGCGGTGGAGCTGCAGGTGCCAGTGTTCCAGGGCGGAAAGCTGGTCTATGAACTGCCCACCTTGAAAGAGATCAAAACCAACTGCGCCTACCAGGTCAGCACCCTCTGGCCGGAGGTCAAGCGCTTCGATTATCCCCACGAGTACTATGTGGACCTGTCGGAGAATCTTATGGCGCTGAAGGACCGCATGCTGGCCGAGCACGGCCGCAAGGCGGATTGATGAGAAAGGAGAATCTGTATGGTTTCTGAAAAAAGTTTGGCCTGGGGCCGCAATGACAATATAATGCGCGTCCTGATCACCTATGCGACGGCCCGCAAGGCGGAGATCGGCGAGGACAAAGTCTTTGATTTCAGCCTCGGCAGTCCCAGTGTCCCCGCCCCCGCCGCGCTGGATGCGGCCCTGGCCCGTCAGCTTCAGGGGGACAGCGTGGAGCTGCACGCTTATACCCCCGCCCCCGGCCTGATGAGCTTTCGCAAGGCCATCGCCGCGGATCTGAACCGGCGCTATGACGTCGGTGCCGAGGCGAATCTGGTCTTCGTCACCTGTGGCGCCGCCGGTGGGCTGGCTATCTGCGCCCACGCGCTGATGAACCCCGGCGACAAGGCCGTGTCCTTCGCCCCCTTCTTCCCGGAATACCGGGTGTATGTGGAACGGGCGGGGGGCGAGTTTATCAGCGTTCCTCCCGCCGCCGGACTGCAGCCGGACCTGGACGCGCTGGAGCAGTGCCTGGACGAGAAGGTCACCATGGTCATTATCAACACCCCCAATAATCCCTCCGGCGTCATTCTCTCCGCCGAGAGTCTGACCCGGCTTGCGGATATCCTCCGCGCGGCGGAAGAGAAGTACGGTCATCCCATCTATCTCGTCTCTGACGAGCCGTACCGGGAGCTGGTATATGACGGCGCTCCCGTCCCCTGCCCCCTGCACTTTTACGATGACACCATCCTCTGCTATTCCTTCAGCAAGTCCATGTCCCTTCCCGGTGAGCGTGTGGGCTATCTGGCCGTGAGCAGTAAGGCCGCCGGCAAGGACGACGTATTCGCGGCCATCTGCGGCGCCAGCCGGTCTCTGGGCTATGTGAATGCCCCCAGCCTGATGCAGCGGGCCCTCGAAGGCTGTTTGGATCAGACCTCGGACATCTCCGTGTATAAAGAGAACCGGGATCTGCTCTACAACGGGCTGAAAGACCTGGGCTTTGACTGTGTATATCCCGACGGGGCCTTTTACCTGTTCGTCAAGAGTCCGGAGCCGGATGCCGCGGCTTTCAGCGAGCGGGCCAAGCAGCACGAACTGATCCTGGTCCCCAGCGATACCTTCGAGGTGGAAGGCTATGTACGTCTGGCCTACTGCGTTCCCACAGACATGATCCGCCGTTCCCTCCCCGCCTTCGCGGAGCTGGCGAAGGAATACGGACTGTAAAACACGCCAACATACAACAGCACCTGCCGGCCCGGCAGGTGCTGTTGATTCTATTTACATTCTCTGCGTATATTGGCGAGCCAGCAGGATTCCTCTCACAAAATTAGATCAGCTTCTGCAGTGCGGCTTTCACGCCATCCTCGTCATTGGAGGGGCAAATCAAGTCGGCGCGCTTTTTGACCTCTTCCGTTCCGTTGTCCACCACCACTGCCAGACCCGCCGCATCCAGCATCGTCAGGTCGTTTTCGGCGTCGCCGAAAGCGATCGTTTCTTCCACCGGGATGTTCAGCATCCGGCAGAAATTGTCGAGCGCTTTTCCCTTATCCACACCCTTCACGTTGACCTCGATATAGATCGGTCCGGAAGAAGAGATCTCCAATTGGGGGAAGCGCTCTCGCAGGTCCCGGATGACCGACGCCTTGTCGGCCCTGTCATCCAAATACAGGAGGAGCTTCTGCGCGCCCAGCTTTTTCGCGGCGAAGGCCGCTTTGACGTCATAGGCGCCGGTGAAGTTGAACAGGATGTCCTTGACCGCCCGCTTGCGGATATATTCACAGATATTGCCATCCTCATCACCCTTGCAGATCCTTTCGCCGTTGACTACGACCGATTCATAGACCGGGATGCTCTTGGCATACCCCAGCAGCTCCAGCGCCAGTTCATAGGGAATGGTCTCTTCGTAGATGTAGCGCTTCTCTTTGTAGTCATATACCGCTCCGCCGTTGCAGCAGAGGGCGTAGCGCAAAAACGGCAGATCCCTGATGGCCGCCGGCAGTTCCCGATGGGTCCGCCCGGTGGAGGGTATGAAAAGGACTCCTTTTTCACTGATCCTTGCAAGCTCGGCGATCAGCTCGTCCGAGACGGTCTTGTCCGTTCTGAGGAGTGTTCCGTCCAAATCGGTTGCTACGACTCTGTACATCTTTACCTCCAGACATTTTGTGAAAACGAAAACCCCGGAATCCTGTGATTCCGGGGTTTTGGGCATATTAACGCTTGGAGAACTGGGGAGCGCGACGGGCGGCTTTGAGGCCATATTTTTTACGCTCTTTCATTCTCGGGTCGCGGGTCAGCAGACCGGCAGCCTTCAGGATGGGGCGATAGCTCTCGTCCACCAGCAGCAGCGCGCGGGCGATGCCGTGGCGGATGGCGCCGGCCTGACCGGAAACGCCGCCGCCGGAAACGGTGGTCTCGATATCGACCTTGCCCAGGGTGTTGGTGGCGACCAGGGGCTGACGCACGATCAGCTTCAGGGTCTCCAGGCCGAAGTACTCGTCGATGTCACGGCCGTTGACGGTGATGACACCGCTGCCGTTGGGGATCAGATGGACGCGGGCGACGGAGGACTTTCTGCGTCCGGTGCCGTACATATAGGGCTTCTTGGTCTTGTAAGTTGCCATAGTTCTTTACCTCCTCTTAGCGATCCCAAACTTCGGGCTTCTGGGCAGCATGGTCATGCTCCGCGCCGGCGAAGATGCGCAGCCGCTTCAGCTGCCACTGGGCGATGGTGTTCTTCTGCAGCATGCCGCGGACAGCCAGGCGCATAGCCAGCTCGGGCTTGTTGGCCATCAGGTGCTTGTACTGGGTCTCCTTCAGGCCGCCGGGGTAACCGGAGTGGGTACGATAGTACTTCTGCTCCAGCTTCTTGCCGGTGAGGACCGCGTCCTTGGCGTTGATGATGATCACATAATCACCGCAGTCGACGTGGGGGGTATAATCGGTTTTCAGCTTGCCGCGCAGCAGGTCGGCAGCCAGTGCAGCGGTCTTGCCCATGGGCTTGCCGGCTGCGTCAAGGATATACCATTTGCGATCAACGGTCTCCTTGGTAAGCATGGTAGTGGACATAGTTTCTGCCTCCGTATAATATGAAATGATTTGACCATTCAGGGTGCGTGTTACCGTTTGGTAACCAAGCGCGCTTTATTTTTATACCACAGAGGTCAAGTCCTGTCAACAGCAATTTTAATTTTGATTTTCAATCCTCTTGAAATCTCTTGAATTCTCCCGAAATCTCTTGAATTCTAAAAACAGTTTTTCAATTTTTCTCGGTCTCGATCTTTTGCAGTGTCTCTTCCCGCACCGCCTGGCGCAGAGAGCGCAGGTATTCGGAGAACGCCACCTTGTCGTCCGCATAATGAAGATTCAGCTCATACTCGTTATCCGACCAGGTAGTCAGCGGCGATTCGTTGTGCTGGATCACCGCCTCCAGGCCGTCCAGCGCCTTGAAGATCCGGGCCTCCAGAGTCCTGCGCTCTGCCATTTCCCGGTAGAGTTCCGCCATCTCCTCCCGATAAGGCGACGGCAGGGTCTCTACCCATCCCGCCAGCATTTTTTCTTCCTGCGTCTCGTCCACTTCGGTTTTCAGGAAAGCCGGGATATCGCCTGTAAAGACCTCCCCCAGATCGTGAATCAGACACATGCGGATCACTTTATCCATGTCCGCCTCCGGGAATTCATCCCTGAGCCAATAGGCCATCAGAGAAACGCGCCAGCTGTGCTCCGCCACGCTTTCATGGCGGCCGCCGGAGGTGTAGCAGTGCCGGGTGGTGTCCTTCAGCCGTTCCGCCACATGCAGGGCATTCAGCAGTTCCTGTGCATCCATATATGTTCTCCTCCGCTCTGTTTTTCCAAAGTATACCACATACCGCTGCAGGGCGTAAAGAAGCGGGCGCAGAGATCCTGCGTCCGCTTTGATCCGTATTCGTCAGCCAACCTGTACCAGGGTGTCCGCCGGGAGGATGCCCACCCGGCCCAGCAGCTCCGAGACCTCCTCCACCGGCACGATCTGCAGCGCCCGGCGGACCTCCTCAGACACATCGGCCAGATCCTCCTCGTTCTCCTTGGGAATGAACACCGTGGTGACCCCTGCCCGCTGGGCGGCCATCAGCTTTTCCGGCAGGCCGCCGATGGCGGTGACGGCGCCCCGCAGGGACACTTCGCCGGTCATGGCGTACTGGGGGCAGATGGGCGTATCCGTCACCAGGGAGGCGATGGCGGTGGTCATGGTCACGCCCGCGGAGGGACCGTCCTTGGGCACCGCGCCCTCGGGCACGTGGATGTGCAGGTCGTTCTCCGCAAAGAGACTCGCCTTGTCCGGGTACATGGACTTGACCAGGCTCACGGCGATCTGGGCGGACTCCTTCATCACATCGCCCAACTGGCCGGTGATGATGATCCGGCCGCTGCCCTTGGTCAGCAGGGTCTCTATGTAGAGGATCTCGCCGCCCACCTGGGTCCAGGCCAGGCCCGTGACCACGCCGGGCTTCTGCTTTTCCGGCGTGTGGGGATGGCGCACCGGGCGCATGTCCAGGTCGCCCCGGATCTGGTCCGGCGTGATGGTGAACACCTGCTCCGGCTGGGAGGCCACCGCCACGGCTGCGGTACGGCACAGGCTGTCGATCCGCTTGCGCAGGCCGCGCACGCCCGCCTCCCGGGTGTAGTCGGAGATGAGGGTGGTCAGCACCTCGTCGCTGATCTCCATCTGGCCCGGGGCGATGCCCATGGCCTGCATGGCCGAGGGCAGCAGGTGCTCCTTGGCGATGGACAGCTTCTCGTCCGGGGTATAGCCCTCGAACTGGATGACCTCCATCCGGTC
The DNA here is from genome assembly GCA_017470325.1 of Oscillospiraceae bacterium. The sequence goes on along the minus strand of JAFUES010000039.1, from coordinate 52,936 downwards.
CAGCAGCGGCTGGGGGATGCTGTCCACGGTGTTGGCCGTGCAGATGAACAGCACGTCGGACAGGTCGTAGGGCACGTTCATGTAGTGGTCGGTAAAGGTGTTGTTCTGCTCCGGATCCAGCACCTCCAGCAGGGCGCTGGCCGGGTCGCCGTTGTAGGAGGCGTAGAGCTTGTCCACCTCGTCCAGGACCATCACCGGGTTGGAAACGCCGCTCTTCTGGATGCCGTCCATGATGCGGCCGGGCATGGCGCCGATGTAGGTGCGCCGGTGGCCGCGGATATCCGCCTCGTCCCGGACGCCGCCCAGGCTGACGCGCACATACTCCCGCTTCAGGGCCCGGGCGATGCTCCGGCCGATACTGGTCTTGCCGGTGCCCGGCGCACCCACGAACAGCAGGATAGACCCGGACTGCTCCCGCTTGAGATTCATCACAGCGATCTGCTGGATGATGCGCTTCTTCACCTTTTTCAGCCCGTAGTGATCCTGGTCCAACACCGCCTGCGCGCCCTCCAGGTCGATGTAGGCGGCCTCCTGCTTCTTCCAGTTGAGGGAGGTGATGAAGTCCAGATAGTCATAGAGCATGCCCGCCTCGGGGGAGTTCTTTCCCTCCTGGCGCAGTCGGTTGAGGACCTTGTCGGCCTCGCCCCGGGCGGTCTCGTTCATGCCGGACTCCTCGATCTTCATCTCGAACTTCCGGATGTCGGAGATCTGCTCCGGGTGCATGTCGTCCAGCTCCTTCTGCAGATACTCGATCTGCTTCTTGATGGCGGACTCCCGGTACACATCCTGGTATTCCTTCTGCTGGGCGCTGGCGGCGTCGTTGGTCACCTTGGCCCCCTCCAGGAATTCATACACGATCTCCTCCATGAGCTCCGCGCGCTTGGCCTGGCTGTCCTCGGCCAGCACCGCGTAGCGCTCCTCGTTGGGGACCTTCAGCCAGATGGACAGCATGGCGCCGATGCTGCCCATGGTCTCGATCCGGTCCACATAGCCGGCGGTGGCCTTGCCCCAGTCGAAGCCGGAAGCGAAGTCCTTGATGGCCTGCTTCATCCGGGCCAAGCGGTCCGCCGCCTCCAGGGGGCTCAGATCCTCGATGTCCGCCCGGCGGGAGAGCATTAGGGAGATGCTGTGGTCCCGGTTCACATTGACCGTTTCGATATTCACGCGGCCGCCCGTGTGCACCACCACATAGCCCTCGTTGCTGATCTCGCTGATCACGCCGGACAGGCCGATGGGATAGAAGCTGTCTTCGGTCATATCCTCCCGGCGCTGCTCCTCTTTGCACACCAGGATGACCACCTTTTCCTCCAGCACGGCACGGCCCGCCAGATAGCGGAACTGGTCCCGGCGGAAGTACACGTCCGCGTCCGGGGCCACCAGCTTGTTATATACAGGTACTACGATCATATTGATTCCTCCGTTTAATGAACGCTCGTTTATTTTATGTCGCAAAAGCACGCGAGACCGTTTCGGCCTCGCCGCTTTGGTTTCCTCACATCAAGATCGCCTCGGACACGATCTGGATCAGCTCATCCAGCAGGTCCTCCGCCCGCCGGCCCCCCGCCGGGTACTCGGTAGAGATGGCCTTCACCGGGGAAAAGATGATGGCCGCCAGACTCTCGTTGCTGTAGCGCCGGAGCACGCCCCGGTCCTTCATACAGTCGAAAAAGTCAAAGGCGCAGCACACGTCGTTGTACTCCTGGGCGGAGAGGGTGGGACAGTGGGAGCACTGCTCCACAAAGCGATAGATCTCCGAGTTGTCGGTGATGTAGCTGTAATAGCCCCGCACCAGGGAGCTGACCAGCTGCCGCCCGTCCATGTCCGCGCGGATGCGGTCCATCAGGTATTCATAGGTGCTGTTGGCGTATTCCCGGTAGATGCTGGAAAGCATCTGCTCCTTGTTGTCATAGTAGATATACACCGTGGCAGGCGAGACGCCGGCTGCCCGCGCGATCTTGGAAATGGAAGCGCCCTCAAAGCCCTCCTCCAAGATCAGCTTGATGACCGCCTCTTTCACCCGCTGTTCTTTTTCAAAATCCTTTTTCCTCATATCCTGCCCTCCGGTGACGAGCGCTATTATAAACGATCATTCATTTATTGTCAAGCCCCTGCGCATATATCCGCTTCATGGTACGGCTTGCCGCGCATAAACAAACCTCCAGCCGTAAGCCGGAGGTTTGTCGTTATCGTGTTATGCGCTGAGGGCTTACGCTTCGCCGCGCTCGCGCAGGGCTTCCTTGCGGGAGATATTCCAGCGGCCCTTCTCGTCGATGCCGGTGAACTTGACCCAGGTCTTGTCGCCCACGTTCAGCACGTCTTCCACCTTCTCGGTGCGCTTGAACTCCAGGTCCTTGATGTGGCACATGGCGTCCTTGCCGGGGGCCAGCTCCACGAAAGCGCCCAGGTTGGAGATCACGCGCTTGACCTCGCCGTAGTACAGGGCGCCCACCTCGGGGACAAACACGATGTCCTCGATGGTCTTGCGGGCGGCGCGGCAGGCCTCGATATCGGCGCTGGCGATGAAAATGGTGCCGTCATCGTTGATGTCGATCTTGCAGCCGGTGTCGGCGGTGATCTTCTGGATGACCTTGCCGCCGGAGCCGATGACTTCGCGGATCTTGTCGGGGTTGATCTTCATCTGGATCATCTTGGGCGCGCTCTTGGCCAGCTCCTTGCGGGGCTCGGGAATGGCCTTGAGCAGGATGGCGTCCAGGATCTGGAAGCGGGCTTCCTTGGTGATGGCAAAGGCTTCCTTGACGATCTCATGCTTGAGGCCGTCGTTCTTCAGGTCCATCTGGATGGCGGTGATACCGGCCTTGGTGCCGGCCACCTTGAAGTCCATCTCGCCGTGGAAGTCTTCCACGCCCTGGATGTCGATGAAAGTGGTGAAGTCGTCGCCGTCCTGGATCAGGCCGCAGGAGATGCCGGCCACGGGGGCCTTCAGGGGGACGCCTGCGTCCATCAGAGCCAGGGTGGTGCCGCAGATGGAGCCCTGGGAGGTAGAGCCGTTGGAGGACAGGACCTCAGAGACCACGCGGATGGCATAGGGGAAGTCCTCCACCTCGGGGATGACGCTCTCCAGCGCCTTCTCCACCAGAGCGCCGTGGCCGTACTCGCGGCGGCTGGTGCTGCGGCTGGCACGGGCCTCACCCGTGGAGTAGGAGGGCATGTTGTAGTGATGCATGAAGCGCTTCTCGGTGGGCTCCCAGATGGTGTCCAGCTTCTGGGCGTCGCCCAGGGTGGCCAGGGTGGCGATGGACAGGACCTGGGTCTGACCGCGGGTGAACAGACCGGAGCCGTGCACCACAGGGATCACGCCCACTTCGGCGGCCAGGGGCCGGATCTCATTCATCTGACGGCCGTCCACGCGCTTGCCGGCCAGCAGCCACTTCTTGACGACCTTCTTCTGCAGCTTGTACAGGATCTCGTCCATGTACTGCATCAGGTCGGGGTGCTCTTCACCGTACTTCTCCTCGACCATGCTGACCCACTCGTTGACGCGGGCTTCACGGACGTTCTTGTCGTCGGTGTCCATGCAGTGCTCCATGGACTCGAACTCGTTGGCGACCAGCTTCTCGAACAGCTCCTCGTCAAAGGCGGCGTGCTCATAGCTGAACTTGGGCTTGCCCACCTCGGCGACCATCTTGTCGATCAGGTCCAGGACGGGCTGCAGATGCTCATGGGCCTGCACGATGCCCTCGTACATGACCTCGTCGGGGACCTGGTCGGCCTCGGACTCGATCATGACGATCTTCTTGTGGGTAGCGGCGATGGTGGTGGTCATGCGATTGGTGGCCTGCTCCTCGTGGGTGGGGTTGAAGAGATACTTCTCGCCGTCCCAGCCCAGGACGATGCCGGCGATGGGGCCGTTGAAGGGCACGTCGGAGATAGATACTGCGGCGGAGGCGCCGATCATGGCGGTGATCTCCGGGGAGCAGTCGCGGTCCACGGACAGAACCTCGCAGGCGATGACCACGTCATTGCGCAGGTCAGAGGGGAACAGGGGGCGCATGGGGCGGTCGATCAGGCGGGAGGCCAGGACCGCGGGCAGGCTGGGCTTGCCCTCACGGCGCATGAAGCTGCCGGGGATACGGCCCACTGCGTAGAGCTTCTCGTTGAAGTCCACGGACAGGGGGAAGTAGTCGATGCCGTCCTTGGGGCGGGCGGAGGCGGTGCAGGTGACCAGCACGGTGGTCTCGCCGTAGCGGACCAGGACGGCGGCATTGCACAGCTCTGCCATCTTGCCCACCTCCATGCTCAGGGGGCGGCCTTCATAGTCGATCTCATACTTGCGGTAGTTGGGGAACTGCTTGTTGGTGATGATCATATGGTTCTCCTTTGTGAAATGTCGGTTTGCTTGCTTTCTATTTTCAGGAGCAGCCGACAGCTTAGCACTTGAAACAGCGGCCCTTGAGCCGTTCTTTCAAATGCTGATCCATCGGATGCCCCCGGGTTTACGGTCCGGGGCAAAAAAGACGCAGGGGACAATATTCAATTATCCCCTGCAAAAAACCTTCATACCCCTCAGTAATGAGAATCCGTAAGAATCTTACTTGCGGATGCCCAGCTTGGCGATGATCGCGCGGTAACGCTCGATATCCTTCTTCGCCAGATAGTCCAGCAGACGGCGGCGCTTGCCGACCATCTTGTACATGCCCAGACGGCTGTGGTCGTCGTTGGGATGCTTCTTCAGGTGCTCGGTCAGCTCGCGGATGCGCTGAGTGAGAATAGCGATCTGGACCTCGGGAGAGCCGGTGTCGCCCTCATGGGTCGCGTTGTCGGTGATGACCTGGGTCTTGACTTCTTTGGTGATCATGGTGAAAAACTCCTTTCAAATTCTGCTATACCCAACAGCCAGGTCACAGGCGGAAAGGAAACCGCATCGGCGGCATGACCCTGTGACATAGTCTGCGGGCGCGTACTTTGGTATAGTAACATTCCAATAAACGGAAGTCAAGAGGAAAATGCTTGTAGCGGTATTTTTTACGTATAAAACTCCTCTGTCAGTCTTTTGAAAAACATTGTTTTTTCCCTTTCGATATGCTATGCTTGACATGCCACACAAGTCTATAGAACAAGCGTTTGCGTGCGTTTTTTCCTCTGGTAAAAACGTAGGCTTCCTTTTCGCACGCTTATGCTTGTGAACTGACTTGTGTGGCAACAGGATGAAGCTGTGCGTTTTTCGGTGCGCAGCTTCGGCTGCGCACTTTTTTATTGGGAGGAACGTTTATGCAAAAAAAGAGAAACCGCATTCCCCGTCTGCTGGCTCTGCTGCTTGCACTGGCCATGCTGACTGCGCTGCCCGCCTGCGGCAGTACACAGCCCGCGGCGGCCACAGAGGAAACGCCGGAACCCACACCGGAGCCGACGCCCTCTCCAGCTGATCTGTCGATCGAAGAGGGCCGCAAATACTACTACTGTCTGGACGGTACCGCCTACGACAGCGAAAAGGCCGCGGACTGCTTTACCCAGGCTGCCGAGCTTGGCAGCGGTCTGGCCCATTGGTATCTGGGAAATCTCTGCCAGCGCAACCTGAATAAAGATCGTTTTCAGACGGCCATGGAGCATTATGAAAAAGCAATCGAGCTGGGCTGTGACCTGGGTCTGCTGGGCAAAGGCAGCCTTTATGAATACGGCCAAGGCGTGGAGCGCGATTGGGATGCGACCCGCGAGCTGTATCAGCAGGCACTGGACGGGGGCTGTGCAGAGGCGAATCTCCGCCTTGGCGGTCTGTATGAAAACGCCCACGGCGTGGAGCGGGATCATCAAAAAGCCCTGACCTATTATACCGCCGCGCTGGACAGCGAGGAGCTGTCCTATCTGCGGAGCGCCTACGGCAGCATCGGCGATCTCTATACCCAGGGCGTGGCCGGATTGGAGGCAGACTATTCCCAGGCCCTCTCCTGGTATGAGAAGGGTGTGGAGCTCGGCAGCACCGGGGCGATGGTAGGCTTGGGCACTCTCTATCGCGACGGCACCGGCGTGGAGCTGGATTTTGAGCAGGCAAAAAGCTGGTATGAAAAGGCCGCAGAAGCAGGAAGCTCAGGGGCTTTGGTCGGCTTGGGCTTCATGGCCTATTCCGGTCTAGGCAGCGAGGTGGACTACGCCGCGGCTTTGGACTATTACCAGCAGGCCGCCGAGTTGGGCAACGCCAACGGCCTGTACTGGATCGGCATTTGCTATGCTTATGGCAGAGGCGTGGAGCAGGACGGCGAGAAGGGCATCGCCTATCTGGAGCAGGCGGCGGAGGCGGGTTATACGGACGCCTACCGTGTCATCGGCCAGTTTTATGAAAACGGTACCGGCGTGAAGCAGGATTATGCCAAGGCCAAGGAATGGTACGAAAAAGGTGTGGAAGCCGGAAGCATTATTGCCATGACCAACATAGGCCAGCTCTATCAATACGGCAACGGCGTCTCCAAGAACGCCTCCACGGCGATTGCCTGGTATCAAAAGGCTGTGGACGGCGGCGACTATAATGCCATGCTTAATCTTGGCAACATGTACAACTGGGGCGGCTGGAATATCAACCTCCCCAGGAATTATGACAAAGCGGCAGATTACTTCGAACGTGCCGCCGAGCTGCGCCCCTCCGACTGGGAATGGTTTGAAAGCGGTATAAAAAGCAAGAATGTCACCTGCGCTTACACCTTAGGCTACATCTACGAAAATGGTCTGGGCGTGGAGAAAGACTATGAAAAGGCTTTGGACTGTTATGCACAGGCAATTCGCATGGCCATCAGCGTAAGAGATACCTCTGCGCAAACTGCGCCAGAGGATGCGATCGTCTCTCGCTGTTGTAATCACGCCCGCGGTTTGGCGCAAGCCGGCTTTCTCACGGAAGAAGCGGTCACTCGTGCTTTGGCAGCTGCGGGGGTGCATGAATAGGAACGCAGCCGTTCATATCTTTCATAACGACAAGTCACAGGCGGCGGGAATGTCCCGCCGCCTGTGCTTTATTTTTATAAATCATGAAAATGCCCCCAAAGCAGGGCTTTGGGGGCCGGGATTGTTGTTTTGGATCAGCCGATGGTGCAGTACATGAAGTACTTGTAGCCAAGCGGGTTGGAGAAGAAGCCGTTGACGTTCTTGTCCTTCATGTAGATGTCCGTGTAGAAGTAGATGGGGCAGATGCAGCCGGTGGACATGAGCAGGTCCTCGGCGCGGTGCATGAGCTCATAGCGCACTTCGTTGTCCGTGCAGGTCTTGATGGTCTTGATGAGCACGTCATAGGTGTCGGCCCAGGTGCCGTTCTCCACCTTCACGTCATAGCCCAGATCGGTCAGGTCCAGATTGTACATGGCCAGATCCTTGTGCTCGCCCTTGCCGAACTGCACGTCGTTGTTGCCGGAGGCGGTGGTCCACATATCCAGGAAGCAGATGGGATCGTTGTAGTCAGCCAGCCAGCCGTTGCGGGCGATGGAATAGTCGCCCTGCTTACGGGTGTTCAGGAAGGTGTTCCACTCCTGGTTCTCCATGTTCATGGTGATGCCCACGCCAGCCAGAGCGCTCTGCAGATACTCACCGATGGCCTTGTGGCCTTCGGAAGTGTTGTACAGGTAGGTCAGAGTCGGGAAGCCGGAGATCTGACCGGTGGTCTCGTCGTAGTCGTAGTACTTCTTCAGCACCTCGAGAGCCTGGGTGAAGTTGTCCTCAAAGGCGTCCTCAGACACATCATAGTAGCCGATGAAGCCGTCGTTGTGGCCGGCGGTCTCATAGAACTGGGTGCCGTCGGGGTTGGTCATGCCCATGGCCACAAAGGAGGAGGCGGGGACCTGACCGGCCTGGCCGATCTCTTCCACGATGTAGTTGCGGTCGAACAGCAGGCTGATGGCGTTGCGGATCTCAGCCTTGGCGGCCTCAGCCTCAACACCGGTGAGACCGCTGGAAGCGGGCAGGATGTCCTCGTTCACGTTCCAGCAGACATAGTAGGTGCCGATCTGGCCGACAACGGAGAACTCGTCGGGATAGTCGACCTTCAGGGCGGGGATCTCATTGGTGGGCACGTCGTCGATCAGCTGCCAGGTGCCGTTCTTGAAGTTGGTCAGCTGGTTGTTGGCATCATCGGACAGGTAGCACTCGATCTTGTCCATGAGGATCTCATCCGCATCCACATAGTCGGGGTTCTTTTCCAGGGTGATCAGGCTGTTGTGGTCCCAGCCGGTCATGATGTAGGCGCCGTTGCCCACATAGGTGGAGGGATCGGTGGCCCAGCCTTCATCGGCGACCACATCCTCGCGCACGGGGAAGTAGGTGGGGAAGGCCAGCAGCTCGTTCCAGTAAGCCACGGCGTTGGCCAGGGTGACCTCCAGGGTCTTGTCATTGATGGCCTTGACGTTCAGCTGAGCGTCCTCGGGGGGCTCGTCGGCCCAGATGTCCTCGTAGCCGTCAACGACCTCGAACATGTAGCCGTAGTCGGCGGCCAGCTCCACGGAGGCGGCGCGCTGCCAGGCAAAGGCGAAGTCGGCGGCGGTGACAGGCTGGCCGTCGGACCACTTCAGGCCGTCGCGCAGGGTGTAGGTGTAGGTGACGGTGCCGTCCTCGTTCTCCACGCCCTCAACCAGCTCTTCGGCTGCATCGGGGACGATGACCAGGGCGCCGTTGGCGTCCTCGGCCCACTTGGCCAGGCCGGAGAACAGGTGGACCAGCATGGTCGCGCCGTCAACGGCGGAGTTGAGTGCCGGGTCCAGGGTGTCAGGCTCGGAGGCCAGACACACGGCGATGGAGCTGGGGCCAGCCTCTTCGGGGGCCGCAGCGGGAGCTTCGCTGCTGCTCTCGGCCGCGGGGGCGGCGGTGGCAGCAGGCGCCTGAGAACTGCCGCAGGCGGCCAGAGCGAACACCATGGCCAGCGCCAGAACCAGTGCAAGAATCTTTTTCATTTTGGGTTTCCTTTCAAAATATATTTTCAAACCGCGTATTCTCCACGCAGATTTGAAGCAGATGAGAGACGGTGCTCAGTTGAGCTCCGCGATCCGGTGGCAGGCAGCGAAGTGGCCGGGCGCTGTCTCCTTGAATTCCGGCATGGACTCCGCACAGGCCTCCGTGGCGTGGGGGCAGCGGGTACGGAAGGGGCAGCCGGAGGGCGCGTTCAGGGGGCTGGGAATGTCCCCGGAAAGCACGATACGCTTGTTGGCCCGGGCGATCCTGGGATCGGGCTGGGGCACAGCGGACATGAGGGACTTGGTATAGGGATGCAGGGGATGCTCGTAGATCTCCTTGGCGTCGGCCAGCTCCACCATCTTGCCCAGATACATGACGGCGATCCGGTCGCTGATGTGCCGCACCACCAGGATATCGTGGGCGATGAACAGATAGGTCAGCTCCAGCTGGTCCTGCAGCTCGTCAAACATGTTGATGACCTGGGCCTGGATGGACACGTCCAGAGCGGAGACCGGCTCGTCGCAGACGATGAATTCCGGGTCCAGGGCCAGGGCGCGGGCGATGCCGATGCGCTGGCGCTGACCGCCGGAAAACTCGTGGGCGTAGCGGGCGGCATGCTCGCTGTTCAGTCCCACCTTGTCCATCAGCTCCAGGATCCGTTCCTGGCGCTCGGCCTTGCTGTTGTACATCCTGTGGATATCCAGCGGCTCGCCGATGATGTCGGAGACGGTCATACGGGGGTTCAGGGAGGAATAGGGGTCCTGGAAGACCATGGTGGCCTTCTTGCGGAAGGCGTTGATCTCCTCCCTGGTCTGTACCGGCTGGCCGTTATACAGGATCTCGCCGCCGGTGGGTTTGTACAGGTGCAGCAGGGTGCGGCCCACCGTGGTCTTGCCGCAGCCGGACTCGCCGACCAGGCCAAGGGTCTCGCCCTTGCGGATGGCAAAGGACACATCGTCCACCGCCTTGAGAGGCTTGGACTTGAACATGCCCACATTGATATTGAAATACTGCTTCAGATGCCTGACCTCGATCAGGCTCTTTTCCGTCATCTCAGGCATCCGCTTCACCGCCTTCCGGGACTTCATGATCCAGCTGGATGCTGCCGTCTTCTGCGCCGGCTTTCACATTCATCCAGCAGGCCGCCATGTGGTCGTCGTTGATCTCCATGCGCTCGCAGCGCTGAGTCAGGCAGATCTTCATGGCATTGTCGCAGCGGGGCGCAAAGGGGCAGCCCTTGGGCATGTTCAGCAGATCGATGGGGGTGCCGGTGATGGGCTGCAGCCGGGTGCCGGCGGTGTCCGCCGTGGGGATGGAGCGCATCAGGCCCTTGGTGTACTCATGCCGGGGATTGTAGAAGATCTCCTCGGCGGTCCCCTGCTCGCAGATGGAGCCCGCGTACATGACAATCACCTCGTCGCAGAGCTGGGCCACGACGCCCAGGTCGTGGGTGATCATGATGATGGCCATGCCCAGCTCCTCCTGGAGGGATTTCATCAGCTCCAGGATCTGGGCCTGGATGGTCACATCCAGGGCCGTGGTGGGCTCGTCGGCAATGAGGATGTCCGGCTCACAGGCCAGCGCCATGGCGATCATGACGCGCTGGCGCATGCCGCCGGAAAACTCAAAGGGATACTGCTTCATGCGCTTTTCCGGCTCGTTCACATTCACCAGACGCAGCATCTCCACCGCCCGGTCCCAGGCCTGCTTCTTGTTGCGGTCGGTGTGCAGGGTGATGGCCTCCATCAGCTGATGGCCGATGGTGTAGGTGGGGTTGAGGGAGGTCATGGGGTCCTGGAAGATGATGGAGATCTTGTTGCCACGGACCTGCTTCATGACCTTTTCGCCGGCGTTGACCAGCTCCTGTCCGTCCAGCTTGATGGAGCCCTCCACGATCCTGCCGGTGGTGGCCAGGATCTGCATGATGGAATAGGCGGTGACGGACTTGCCGGAGCCGGACTCGCCCACAATGCCCAGGACCTTGCCCCGCTCCAGCTGGAAGGATACGCCGTTGACCGCGCGCACCTCGCCGGCAGGTGTGAAAAAGGAGGTATGTAGATTGTTGACTTCCAAAAGTGCCATGCTTCGTTCTCCTTTCTCAGGTTCTCAGCTTGGGGTCAAAGGCGTCCCGGAGGCCGTCGCCGAACAGGTTCAGCGACAGGACGATCAGGGAGATGACCACCGCGGGGATGACCAGGCGGGAAGGATAGGAGGACAGGCCGTTGAGCGCGTCCGAAGCCAGAGAGCCCAGAGAGGGCATGGGGGCGTTGACGCCCAGGCCCAGGAAGGACAGGTAGCTCTCAGTGAAAATGGCATTGGGGATCTGCAGGGCTGTGGAGATGATGACCACGCTGATGCAGTTGGGCAGCAGGTGCTTGCGGATGACCCAGCCGCCCCTGGCGCCGGCGGCCCGGGAGGCCAGCACATATTCCTGCTCCCGCAGGGACAGGATCTGGCCGCGGATCAGACGGGACATGGAGACCCAATACAGTACGCCGAACACGATGAAAAGGCTGATGATGTTGCTGCCGATCTTCTCCAGGGCCGTCCCTTCCAGGGCGGGCCCCAGAGTGGTTTTCAATACGCTGGCCAGCAGGATGACCATGAGCATATCCGGCAGGGAGTAGATGATATCCACGATGCGCATGATGATCAAGTCCACCTTGCCGCCGCAGTAGCCTGCGATGGAGCCCACAGTCATGCCGATGATCAACACGATGATGCTGGCGAAAAAGCCCACGGCCAGGGAGATGCGGGTACCGTAGACCACGCGGATAAAGTAGTCGCGTCCGGAGGCGTCGGTGCCGAACACATGGGGGAATACCTTTTCCCCGTTGTCGATCATCTTCAGCTCGGTCTTGCCGTAGGTAAAGGGCGCCAGATTGTTGTAGGAGGCGTCCACAGGCTTGCCCGGCCGCACGCCCAGCATGCTGTCATAGGAGTAGGGCCAGAACATGGGGATAAAGATGGAGGACAGGGTGATCAGCAGGATGATGATCAGGCTGATGGTGGCCACCCGGTTTTTCAGCAGGCGCTTGACGCCGTCTTTGAAGAAGGTGGACGCCGGGCGCATCTGCACCATGTATTCTTTTTCTTCCTCTGTAGCCGGGAGGAACGCGTCCACGTCCACATGCATGGTAAATTTCTTCTGCATGTCCGCCCTCCTCAGTCCAGATTGATCCGGGGATCAACGACCTTGTACAGGATGTCGCTGATCAGGTTCATCACCACGATCAGCACCGCCAGGATGATGGTGGTGCCCATGACCATGGGATAATTTCGGTTGGTGATGCTGCTGACAAAGGCGCGCCCGATGCCCGGTACGGCGAAGATCTGCTCCACCACCAGAGAACCGGTGACGATATAGGCCAGCATGGGTCCGAAATAAGTGATGACCGGGATCAGGGAATTCTTCAGCGCGTGGCCGAAGATGATCTTCACGCCGGAGACGCCCTTGGCCTTGGCCGTTCGGATATAGTCCTGCCCCAGCACGTCCAGCATGGAGGAGCGGGTCAGACGGGTAATATAGGCCATGGGGTATAGAGCCAGGGTGATGATGGGGAGAATGAGCCCCTGGGCCGTGGAGCCGTTGGCCGGCAGCAGCGCCCAGCGGATGGCAAAGAGCACCAGCAGCAGCGAGCCCATGATGAACGAGGGCATGGACACGAAGGCGGTGGTGATCACCATGATGACCTTATCGATCAGCTTGTTGCGCCGCAGCGCCGCCACAGCACCCAGAGGGATGCCCACCACCGCGGCGCCCACCGCCGCGATGACGCCCAGCTTGACGGAGGTCCGCATGCCATCCCGGATCACATCGATCACCTGGCGGCCGCGCTGCTTCAGCGAGGGGCCGAAATCAAACTTCGTCACAACATCCTTCAGATAGGTGAAGTACTGTTCCATCAGGGGCTTGTCCAGGCCGTACTTGGCTTCCAGCGCCGCCTGGGCCGCGGGCGAGACCGCTTTCTCACTCATGAACGGGCCGCCGGGCACCGCGTGCATCACGAAGAAGGTCACCGTGATGACCACCCAGACCGTCAGGATCGCCAGGCCGATTCGTTTGAGGATGTATACCAGCGTTTTTGAATTCATTGGCATGACCGCCTTATTTCTTTCTTTTTCTTTGGAGAAAGCTCATCACCTTTTCGTCAGAAAAGGTGCAAGGGGTACCCCTTGCGGCGCGGTTTTTTCGGAAAACCGCAACTTTTATCGGTAGTTTTTCTATTATACAGTACGCTCAGTGGATTTGCAAATTATTTGGCAACAATTACCGGTTGCGCATCAGCGTCTTCATACGCAGGCTGTGGTCCAGAATGCTCTTGCGCAGGCGCAGGTTCTTGGGGGTGACCTCCAGCAGCTCGTCGTCGGCCAGGAATTCCAGGCACTGCTCCAGGCTCAGCTGCCGGGGCGGGATCAGGCGAAGGGCCTCATCCGAGCCGGAGGCGCGGGTGTTGGTCAGATGCTTGGTACGGCAGACGTTCACCGGCACGTCCTCGGCCTTGGGGCAGACGCCCACCACCATGCCGGCGTAGACCTTGGTGCCGGGGGTGATGAACATGGCGCCGCGCTCCTGGGCGTTCCAGATGCCGTAGGCCACCGCCTCGCCGGTCTCAAAAGCGATGAGAGAGCCGGTGTTGCGGCGGGCGATGTCGCCCTTGTAGGGCTCATATCTTTCAAAGACCGAGGCCAGAATACCCTCGCCCTTGGTGTCGGTGAGAAATTCGTTGCGGTAGCCGAAGAGGCCGCGGGAAGGCACCAGGAACTCCAGCTTCATGCGGCTGCCAACCGGGGTCATCTCCAGGAATTCCCCCTTACGGGCACCCAGCTTCTCCATGACGGAGCCCATGGCCTCCTGGGGCACGTCCACCACCACCCGCTCGATGGGCTCGCATTTCTTGCCGTCGATCTCCTGATACAACACACGGGGCGGGGAGACCTGGAACTCGTAGCCCTCCCGGCGCATGGTCTCGATCAGGATGGACAGACTCATTTCACCGCGGCCCGCCACATTGAAGCTGTCGGTGCTGTTCTCCAGCTCCGTCACCCGCAGGGACACATCCTTGAGGGTCTCGCGCATCAACCGGTCGCGGATCTGGCGGGAGGTGACGAACTTGCCTTCGCGCCCGGCGAAGGGACTGTCGTTGACGGAGAAGGTCATCTCCAGGGTGGGCGCGCCGATCTTCACAAAGGCCAGCGGCTCCGCCGCGCCCTTGGCACAGACGGTGTCGCCGATGGTCACGTCACCGATGCCGCTCATGGCGATGATGTTGCCGGCCCCGGCTTCAGTGACCGGGACGCGGTTGAGCCCGTCGAACTGATACAGGGAAACGGCCTTGGCCTTCATGGTGGGCGCGTCGGGATCGTGGTAGTTGCAGACCTCGATCTCCTGGTTCTGGCGGATCACGCCCCGCTCGATGCGGCCGATGGCGATGCGCCCCACATATTCATTATAATCAATGCTGCTGACCAGCATCTGGAAGGGGGCGTCCTCGTTCATCTCCGGCTCGGGGATGTATTCCAAAATGGTCTCGAACAGGGGCTTGAGATCCGTGCCCACCACTTCGGGGGAATAGCTGGCGGTACCCTGCCGCCCGGAGCAGAACAGCATGGGGGAGTCCAGCTGCTCGTCAGTGGCGTCCAGATCCATCAGCAGCTCCAGCACCTCATCGATGACCTCATGGATGCGCTGGTCGGGCCGGTCGATCTTGTTGACCACCACGATGACCCGGTGGCCCAGCTCCAGGGCCCGGCTGAGCACGAAGCGGGTCTGGGGCATGGGGCCCTCCGCCGCGTCCACCAGCAGAATGACGCCGTTGACCATCTTCAAAATGCGCTCCACCTCGCCGCCGAAGTCGGCATGGCCCGGGGTGTCCACGATGTTGATCTTGGTGTCCCCATACCATACGGCGGTGTTCTTGGCCATGATGGTGATGCCGCGCTCCCGCTCCAGGTCGTTGGAGTCCATGACGCGCTCCACCACTTCCTGGTTCTCCCGGTACACGCCGGACTGCTTGAGCATCTCATCCACCAGCGTGGTCTTGCCGTGGTCGACGTGGGCGATGATGGCCACGTTCCTCAGTTTATCCATAGGTATTCGCTCCCTCTGTCGAGTTTCCTCAGGTTTTTCAACACAAATTTGAATTTTAACACCCGCCGGCGGAAATTGCAACTGTTATCTTGCATCAAGCCCTTTTCCGTGATAAAATCGGGCCAGAAACAAACAGGGAGGCATCTATGAGCCACAACTTTTTCGCCTATATTTCCCGCATGCGCTACATCGTCCGCTGGAGCCTGATGCGCAACGCCCTGCCGGAGAACATCCAGGAACACAGCCACATGGTGGCGGTGATCGCCCACGCCCTGGGCGTCATTCGCCGGGATGTGTTCGGCGTGCCCTGCGACCCCAACGAGTGCGCCGCCGTGGCCCTGTATCACGACAGCTCCGAGATTTTGACCGGGGATCTGCCCACGCCCATCAAGTACCACAGCGCGGAGATCCGCGGCGCCTACAGCCAGGTAGAGGCCCTGGCCAACGAAAAGCTGCTGGCCACCCTGCCGGAGGAGCTGCGGGGCGCCTATGAGCCGCTGCTCACCGGTGAGACCCAGGCGCGGCTGCACGACCTGGTCAAGGCGGCGGACAAGCTCTCCGCCTACATCAAGTGCATCGAGGAGCGCAAGGCGGGCAACAACGAGTTCCTCTCCGCCGAGGCGCAGACCCGCCGCTGGCTGGAGGACAATCCCCTGCCCGAGGTGCGGTACTATATGGAGCATTTCATCCCCGCCTTTGAATTGACACTGGACGAGCTGGGGACCATAGAGGAGTAAGCATGGAACAGAAGAAGCTGAACCGGATCAACGAGCTGGCCCACCTGGCCAAGGAGCGGGCGCTGAGCCCGGAGGAGCTGGCCGAGCGGGACGCGCTGCGGAAAGAATACATCGAGGAATGGCGCAGGAGCACCATCGCCGTGCTGGAAAACACCTACATCCAGACCCCCGACGGAAAAAAGCACAAGCTGCAGAAGAAAACAGGAGGGACGCCGCAATGAAAAAAATGATCGTTCTGGTGGGCAACTACGGCTCCGGCAAGACGGAGATCGCCGTGAACCTGGCCGTCAACGGCGCGGGCCAGGGTCTGCGCACCCTGGTCATCGACCTGGACAAGGTCAACGACTATTTCCGCATGTCCGACCGGGTAGCCCTGCTGCAGGAGAAAAAGATCAACCTGGTCTCCCCCACCTTCGCCGGACAGGGCATTACGCCCAGCAGCATGTCCGCCGCCGTGGCCTCCGCCTTTACCGACAACTGGGACCTAGTGGTCTTCGACGTGGGCGGCGACTCCGCCGGCGCCCTGTCCCTGGGCCGCTATCACCAGGACTTCGCGGCCTTTGACGGAGAGCTGTGCGTCTATGACATTGTAAATGTCTTCCGCCCCATGTCCGAGAGTCCGGAGAAGATCCTGAAGCTGATGCACGATATCGAAGGCTTTGCCCGGCAGCAGGTCACCGGCTTTGTGAACAACTCCAATCTGCTGACCTATGCCAGCGCCAATGATATCCGCCAGGGCTACGACGTCATCCGGGAGGCCTCGGATATGAGCGGCATCCCCGTGGCGCACACCACCGGGCGGAAGGAATTTCTGGAGGAGTTCCTGGCCGACGGCAGGGACCCCAAGTATATCGGCGAGCCCATTGCCCTGGAGACCTACATGCACCGCAGCTGGGAGGCCTTCACCAAAGAGGGCTTTTAAGCGGGGAGGTGAAGCATCATGGAAGATATTCGCAGGCAGGCGGAGGCCGCCGTCCGGGAGCTCCTGGAGATCGCCGGGCTGAAGGCCGGGAACCTGTTTATCATCGGCTGCTCCTCCAGCGAGATCGTGGGGCAGCGTATTGGTAAGGGCTCCAGCATGGAGGCCGCCCAGGCGGTCTACGCGGGGATTGCCCCGGCGCTGCGGGAAAAGGGCGTCCTGCTTGCCGCCCAGTGCTGCGAGCATTTGAACCGGGCCCTGATCGTGGAGCGCAGCACGGCGGAAAAGTTCGGCTACGAACCGGTGAACGTACAGCCCTGGGCCCATGCGGGCGGCTCTTTTGCCACCACCGTCTGGGAGAACATGACCTGCCCCGTAGCGGTGGAGCATATTCGCGCCGCGGCGGGCATGGACATCGGTGACACGCTGATCGGCATGCATCTGAAGGAAGTGGCCGTGCCGGTGCGCCTGTCTGTCAAGCAGATTGGGCAGGCCAATCTGGTCTGCGCCCGCACCCGGCCCAAGTTCATCGGCGGCGAGCGGGCCCACTACGTGGACGCGCTGAAATAGGATATATTCATATAGGTAGAAAGTACCCGGCGGGGCGGTTCATGAGAACCGCCCCGCCGGGCTTTATTCACAATTCAGCTTTTACTCCACGGAGATCATGTAATAGTAGACCGGCTGGCCGCCGTCCACCACGCTGACCTCCGCATCGGGGAAGTTGCCGGTGATGGTCTCCGCTGCGGTGTTGGCCTCCTCCTCGGTCACGTCCTCGCCGTAATAGACGGTGATGAACTCGGGATGGAAATCGTCAAAGGCCCAGCTGAGTTCCTTGAACAGGGTCTTGATGTTGGCATAGCTGCCGATCAGGCTGCCATCCAGCAGAGCCAGATACTCGCCCGCGTGGATGGCGTGGCCGTCAAAATCCGAATCCCGGGCCGCATAGGTGACCATGGCGGTATGCACATTGCCGATGGCGTCGCCCATGGCGCCGACCAGAGATTCCTCCGGCTCGTCCACCACAAAGTTGAGCATGGCGGAGACGCCCTGGGGGATGGTCTTGGTGGGCAGGACGATCACCTTTTTTTCGGTCAGGGGCACACACTGCTCCGCCGCCATGATGATGTTCTTGTTGTTGGGCAGCACAAAGACCGTGGAGGCCGGGGTGCGGTTCACCGCCTGTAGGATATCGTCGGTGGAGGGATTCATGGTCTGGCCGCCGGTGACGATCTGGTCCACGCTCAGATCCCGGAACAGATTGGCGATGCCCTCGCCCGCGCAGACGGCCACCACGCCGTACTCCTTCTCCGCCGGGGCGAAGACGGGCTCCTCCGGCTCCTCGCCGGTCAGGGCTGTAGCGCTCTCCATGGCGGTCAGTTCGGCATCCACCTGCTCCAGATCATCGGTGGACTTGGCCTTGCGTCCGGCCAGCAGATCCAAAGCCTGCAGACGCATGTTCTCGATCTTGGCGATATCCAGCGCGCCGTACTTCTGGGACTCGGTCAGGGCGTTGCCGGGGATGTCGGTGTGTACATGGACCTTGAAGATCTCATCGTCATCGCTGATGACCAGGGAGTCGCCGATGCTGTCCAGATACAGGCGCAGGGGCTGCAGGTCCACATTGGGGTCGTTCTTGCGCACCACGTAGACGGTGTCGAAAATGTTCTTCTCCGGAACCTCCACCTCATCGGCACCCCAGGCGGCTTCCGTCGCTTCGTCGATGGTGATCGCCTCGGCGGAGGAGCTGACCTCGCCCCGCAGAGAGGCCAGGATCGCCTTGAGAATGATCACATAGCCCTTGCCGCCCGCATCCACCACGCCGGCCTTTTTCAGCACGGGGTTCAGGTTGATGGTGTCCTCCAGGGCGTCCTCGCCGGCCTGGATGGCACTGGCCAGGGCGTCCTCCAGCGTGGCGCCCGCCTCAGCCGCCTTGACGGCGGCGGCGCTGGCCAGGCGGGAAACGGTCAGGATAGTGCCCTCGGCGGGCTTCATGACCGCCTTGTAGGCCGCCTCCACCCCGTCGGACATGGCGCCGGAAAATTCCACCGCCCCGGCGGTCTCCGTACCCTTCAGGCGGCGGGAGATGCCGCGAAACAGCAGGGACAGGATGACGCCGGAGTTGCCCCGGGCGCCCCGGAGCATGGCGCCGGCCACGCAGTCCGCCGCGGAAGCGACGGTATCGAAGCTGCGCTTGCGCAGCTCGGTAGCGGCATTGTTGATGGTAAGTCCCATATTGGTGCCGGTGTCGCCGTCGGGCACGGGAAAGACGTTGAGCTCGTTGATGGCCTGGATGTTGGCATGCAGCGCCGCATCCGCGCAGAGGATCATCTCCTTGAAGGCTGCGGCGTCAATATAATCTCTCATATGAAAAGACCTCTTTGTCTGTACGTATTGGCAGGAACCGACGCTGCCTCAGATGATCGTATCGATGTATACGTCTACGCTCTTCACCGGCATGCCGGTGGCCTTGGACAGCTTGTAACTGACCTCGTTCATGATGCTGCGGGCCACGGCGGAGATGTTCACGCCCTGATCCACGCCGATGTGCAGGTCCAGTGAAATGCTGTCGTCGTCATTGAAGCGGACCTCCACGCCCTTGGACATGGACTCCCGCCGCAGAAGCTGCAGGGGGCCGCCCTCCTTGCTGCGTCCGGCCATACCCTTCACGCCGAAGCACTTGGTGGCCGCGTCGCCCGCCAGATTGGTAAACACCTCGTTGGTGATGCTGATCGTACCGTTTTCGTTTACAAGATTTACCATAGATAAAAATCTCCTTTCCGTAGGATCGTCCTATGGCATCGGTCCGCCCCATGGGTATACAAACCGATTGTAAGATTATATTACAAATATAAGAAAAGCACAAGGAAAATTTAAAAGCTTTTTCCTGTGTATTTCCTGACATTTCCAGTTTTCCTTCTTTTTGGACCGGCCTTTTTCCGCCATTCCGACGAGATCGCAAAAATTTTCCCTTTTTTGTGATTCTTGTCTGTTTACATCTTGCCAAAAGAATGTTAAACTTAAGCTGTCCAATAGCGCGATTCGACCACTGCAGAAGGAGTGCGTTCCTTTGCCGCGGTCGAAACGCATCAAATCTTTTATATGGAGATGAAGATAGACATGCAGAGACACATGAAGACCATGGACGGCAATAACGCGGCCGCCCATGTATCCTATGCGTTTACCGAAGTCGCAGCGATCTACCCCATCACCCCGTCCAGCCCCATGGCTGACTTTGTCGACCAGTGGTCTGCCGCGGGCCGCAAGAACATCTTTGGCAGCACGGTCAAGGTGCAGGAGATGCAGGCGGAGTCCGGCGCTGCCGGCGCTGTTCACGGTTCCCTGAACGCCGGTGCCCTGACCACCACCTACACCGCCTCCCAGGGCCTGCTGCTGATGATCCCCAACATGTACAAGATCGCAGGCGAGCTGCTGCCCGGCGTGTTCCACGTCAGTGCCCGTACCCTCGCCAGCCACACCCTGAACATCTTTGGTGATCACAGCGACGTTATGGCCTGCCGCCAGACTGGCTTTGCCATGCTGGCCGAGTCCAACGTGCAGGAAGTCATGGACCTGTCCCCGGTTGCCCACCTGGCCGCCATCAAGGGCCGTGTTCCCTTCCTGAACTTCTTCGACGGCTTCCGCACCTCCCACGAGCTGCAGAAGATCGAAGTCTGGGATTATGAGGATCTGGCCGACATGGTGGACATGGACGCTGTCCAGGCCTTCCGTGCCCGTGCGCTGAACTCCGAGCATCCCACCATGCGCGGTTCCCATGAGAATGGCGACATTTTCTTCCAGAACCGTGAGGCCTCCAACAAGTACTACGACGCGGTGCCCGCCATCGTCGAGGAGTACATGGGCAAGATCAACGAGAAGCTCGGCACCGATTACCAGCTGTTCAACTACTATGGCGCTCCCGATGCCGACCGCATCATCATCGCCATGGGTTCCATCTGCGACGTGGCCGAGGAAGTCATCGATTACCTGTCCGCCCAGGGCGAGAAGGTCGGTCTGCTGAAGGTGCGTCTGTTCCGTCCTTTCTGTCCGGACAAGATGCTGGCCGCCATCCCCGCCTCCGTCAAGAAGATCGCGGTCCTGGACCGCACCAAGGAGCCCGGCGCCCAGGGCGAGCCTCTGTACCTGGACGTTGTCACCGCGCTGGCCACTGCCGGCAAGACGGATATCTCCGTCATCGGCGGCCGCTACGGCCTCGGTTCCAAGGACACGCCTCCCGCCTCCGTCTTCGCCGTGTACAACGAGCTGAAGAAGGCTGACGCCAAGCGTATGTTCACCCTCGGCATTGTGGACGATGTGACCAACCTGTCCCTGGAAGAGGTCGCCGCTCCCAATACCGCTGCCGAAGGCACCATCGAGTGCAAGTTCTGGGGTCTGGGCGGTGACGGCACCGTCGGCGCCAACAAGAACTCCATCAAGATCATCGGCGACCACACCGACAAGTACGTACAGGCCTATTTCCAGTACGACTCCAAGAAGACCGGCGGCGTGACCATCAGCCACCTGCGCTTCGGCGACAAGCCCATCAAGAGCCCGTACTACATCAACAAGGCCGACTTCGTGGCCTGCCATGTGCCCTCCTACATCACCAAGGGCTTCCCCATCGTCCGTGACGTGAAACCCGGCGGCGTGTTCCTGATCAACTGCCAGTGGGACTTCGCTGAGCTGGAGCATCACCTGGATGCCGCTTCCAAGCGCTACATCGCCAACAACAACATCCAGCTGTACATGATCAACGCCATCGACCTGGCCAAGCAGCTGGGCATGGGCAAGCGCACCAACACCATCCTGCAGTCCGCCTTCTTCTCCCTGGCCAAGGTCATGCCCGAGGAAGAGGCCATCGGCTACATGAAGGACGCCGCCCTGCACTCCTACCTGAAGAAGGGCCAGGACGTGGTCGACATGAACTATGCCGCCATCGACGCCGGCGCCACCGCCTATGTCAAGGTGGATGTGCCCGCCGCCTGGGCCACCGCTGAGGACGCTGTCGTTGCCGACACCAAGACCGGCCGCGAGAAGACCGTCAAGATGGTCTCCACCATTCTGGATCCCGTGGGCAAGATGGACGGCGACTCCCTGCCCGTATCCGCGTTCGTGGATCACGCCGACGGCACCTTCGAGCTGGGCGCCGCTGCCTATGAGAAGCGTGGCATCGCCGTGACCGTTCCCGCATGGGACGGCAGCAAGTGCATCCAGTGCAACCGCTGCGCTTTCGTTTGCCCCCACGCCACCATCCGTCCCTTCGCCCTGACCGAGGAAGAGGCTGCCGCCGCTCCCGAGGCTGCCACCATCGTGCCCATCAAGGCCGGCAAGGGCAAGGACCTGTACAAGTTCACCATGGCCGTGTCTCCTCTGGACTGCATGGGCTGCGGCGTCTGCGTCGGTCAGTGCCCGGTGCATGCCATCGAGATGGTACCCATGGAGAGCCAGCTGGATCAGCAGCCTGTGTTCGACTACATGGTCAGCAAGGTCGCTGCCAAGCCCGACATGTTCGTTCCCACCGATGTGAAGTTCAGCCAGTTCAGCCAGCCCTACCTGGAGTTCTCCGGCTCCTGCGCCGGCTGCGCCGAGACCAGCTATGCCCGTCTCGTCACCCAGCTGTTTGGCGACCACATGCTCATCTCCAACGCCACCGGCTGCTCCTCCATTTGGGGCGGTCCCGCGGCCACTTCTCCCTACACCGTCAACAAGGAAGGCAAGGGTCCTGCCTGGGCCAACTCCCTGTTTGAGGATAACGCGGAGCACGGTCTCGGCGTGTACCTGGGCCAGAAGAAGATCCGCGACGATCTGAAGACCAAGGTGGAAGCGCTGCTCGCCTCCAACGCCGTTGAGGAAGTCAAGACCGCCGCTCAGGCCTGGCTCGACACCTATGACGACGGCAACGCCAACCAGGCGCCCGCCAAGGCGCTGATCAAGGCTCTGGAAGAGAACGTCAGCTCCATCGACGACTGCGTCGGCTTCCTGGCCTCCGATGCCGCCAAAGCGATCTTCGGCGACAATCAGCCCGCTGCTCTGGCTGCCGCTGAGGCTGCCAAGGCCGCCGGCCGCAAGGTCTGCACCTGCAACGCCTGCAGCCTGGCCTCTGAGATCCTGGCCAAGAAGGATTACCTGAACAAGAAGTCCATGTGGATCTTCGGCGGCGACGGCTGGGCCTTCGATATCGGCTACGGCGGTGTCGACCATGTGCTGGCCTCCGGCGAGGACGTGAACATCTTCGTGTTCAACACCGAGGTGTACTCCAACACCGGCGGACAGGCCTCCAAGGCCTCCAACATCGGCCAGGTTGCCCAGTTCGCATCCGCCGGTAAGGAGATCAAGTCCAAGAGCCTGGCCGAGATGGCGATGACCTACGGTTATGTGTACGTGGCCCAGGTGGCCATGGGCTCCAACCAAGTCCAGACGCTGAAGGCCATTGCTGAGGCCGAGGCCCACAAGGGCCCCTCCCTCATCATCGCCTACGCCCCCTGCGAGATGCACAGCATCAAGGGCGGCATGGAGAACTGCCAGAAGGAAATGGACAAGGCTGTCAAGTGCGGTTACTGGAACCTGTTCCGCTTCAACCCCGACGCCGAGAAGCCCTTCTCCCTGGACAGCAAGGCCCCCGCTGGCGGCTATCAGGAGTTCCTGATGAACGAGGCCCGTTACAGCCGGCTGACCCGCGAGTTCCCGGAGCGCGCCGAGCGCCTGTTCCAGGCCTCCGAGGAGAACGCCAAGGCCCGCTACGAGCACCTGATGAAGCTGAAGGCTCTCTACGAATAATCCCCAAATCCAGGCAAACCAAGGCCCGCCACCCGGCGGGCCTTTTCTATTGGCACATATAAAAATCACCCGCTGCCATCCGGCAGCGGGCGATAAGCTTTTGAAAGAGAGGATTTAGAACTGCTTGTCGTAGTTGTCCTGGATCGCACGGACGATGGTGGACAGCACGTCGCAGGTGGGAGTGGGGATGCCCAGCTCCTTGCCGTACTCGGCGATCTTGCCGTTGAGCACGTCGATCTCGGTCAGGCGATGGTTGAAGGCGTCCTGGCACATGGAGGGATAGTAGTCGCCGATGTTGGTGATGATGTCGTTGTGGTCATGGGCGATGAATTCGTCGGCGTCCAGAGCGGTGCCGCGGGCGGTGGCGACGGCGCAGGCCTCACGGATCACGTCGTGGAACAGCTTCTGGCCGGCGGGATGCGCCTCGACCTCGCCGATCTTCAGGCGCAGCACATAGCAGACGGTGTTGACGGTGGAGTTGACGATGACCTTCTTCCAGATGTACTTATAGATGTCATCCTTGCGCCAATAGGCGTCGCAGCCGCCGGCGCGATAGCACTTCTCCATCTCTTCGCAGACGGCGTCCACGCGCTCGTTTCTCACGATGCCGCCGAAGTTCATCTGCACGCCGCCGGCGGGGGTGGATACGCAGTGGCCGGGGCCTCTCAGCGCGGTGCCCAGAACGCCGGAGCCGACGATGCAGCGGCCGCGGTCATAGAACTTCAGGAGGTTGTCGTCGTTGCCCAGACCGTTGATCAGGGAGATGGCCACAGTGTCCTCGCCCACCACAGGCTGGGAATCCTGGATGGCCTGGACCAGCTGGGTGGCCTTGGTCATGTAGATGATGGCGTCGACCTTGCCCTCGGCCGCGGCGGCAGCCTCAGCGGAGGTGTAGGTGCGGAAGCCTTCCAGGACCTTGGTGATGTCATGATACTCGCCGCCCTCCTGGAGGTGGATGGTGAAGGTCATGCCTTCCTCGGCGATCTTCTTCATATGCTCTTCATAGCGGTCGATCAGGATGATGTCAGCGCCGCCGTTGCGCAGGTAGGAAGCGAAAACGCTGCCGGCCGCGCCGGAACCGTACATGGCAAATTTCATTTGAGTATTCTCCTTTTTTATAATTTGAGCCGCTCCTATTGTATACCCGGGGCGGGCAAAAGCACAAGTCTTTTTTGCCTTTCGGGGCACAAGCTTTCACGAGCCCCGAAGGGCTCGTGAAAGGGATATGTACCTGGAATTACTCGGCCGTCTTGCCCTCGGCCTCCAGCTTCTTGATCTTGGGAATGCCCCAGATCAGAGCAGGCAGCACGACGAAGATCAGAGCATAGTAGCCGTCATAGCCGTACAGCTTGGTGGTGATGGTGGTCAGGCCCAGCAGGGAGATGGAGAAGCAGATCGCGATGGCGATAACGGCCACGCAGATCTTGCGGACCTGCTCGCTCTTGATGGCGCCGGGGAAGAACTTGCCCTGGAAGCGCTGCACCATGGTGAAGATCAGGGTGACGCAGGTGGACACGAAGGCGCAGAACAGCAGCACGGAGAAGAAGAACAGCAGCCACTTGAGGCCGATGATGGTCAGGACCGTCTGGTTGGGGATGGAGGTAGCGGTCTTGAAGCCTTCGATGCCGGCATTCTGCAGGCCCTGGAGCAGGGGATACCACTTGGACAGCATGTAGCCGGACAGGGACAGGGCGATGCCGTTCATGAGCCAGCCCAGGATGCAGGCGCGCTTGGTGCCGGTGGTGCCCATCTCTTCAGAGGCGGCGATCATCGGGGGAATGGAGACGCACTGGAAGCCGGCGTACACCAGGATCGCGCGGAAGGGAGCGGAGCTGAAGAAGCCGCCCGCGAACTGAGGCGCATAGGAAGCGCCTTCCACGCTGTACTGCTGCAGCAGACGGACAGCGTCGCCGTCCTTGGCGGCGACCAGGCCGGCCACAACCACCAGCGCGGTGGAGATCATGATCAGGATGGACAGAACGGTGGAGGCCGCAGCGACGACCTTGACACCGAAGATGCTCAGCAGGACCAGGATCGCGACGATGATCAGGTTCATGATGACCTTCGTGGCGCCCACATACTCGATGCCCAGGAAGTTGGCCAGAACGTTGCCGGCGCCGGCGACGGCGGCTGCAACGGCGGCCAGAATGATGATGATGTAGAAGACCTCAAAGAAGACTTCCATCCAGGGCTGGGGATACAGAGCACGGTAGGTGTCCTTGTAGTTGTTGAAGCCGTTCAGACGAGCGAACTTCAGCATGATGTGCATGATGCAGGCCAGGATGCCCATGGCCAGCAGGGGGTAGATCAGAGCGGCCGCGGGTCCGAACTTGGAAAAATACCCGATGACCTGGTTACCGGAGGCAAAACCGCCGCCGACGTGAGTGCCGAACCACACAGAAGCCACTGTGAAGCCCATTGCCCACGAGTTTTTCAGTGTTTTCTTTTCCATACTTTCACTCCTGTTTTTCTCAATTCTTCTTTTCGCTATCCTCTCTTCAGCGCTGCCTGTCAAGATCTGAACAAAAAAGCCCGCGCTCCAAAAGGCAGCCTGATGTCTGCCTTCCCGATGCGCGGGCAATTTCACAACCTGTATTCATCCGCATGCTGTTTGCCGGGTCTATTCAGTTTCGGACGTCTCGGGCCTGGATCTTGCAATTCACGCCTCCGTTCAGCTATGCATAAATATACCATCTGTCTGGACAACTTGCAACCATAGATAATTCTTTGGCATACTTTATATGCACGTTTCACATATTTAGCGGCTTCAATTTCCTTTTTCTGTCAAAGCCGTTCAAAGCCGTCATGGGTCCTGCGCTTTTCCCGGACCTTTCCCTGTCGCATATTGCTGACCATGATCCAATTATAGAGCACCAACATGCCAGCGGCGGCGGCCAGCATCAGCTGCATGCCCATGTAGCGCTCATCCGCCAGAGCCATCATGCACATCACCGCGCCGAACATGGAACCGAACATACTGCGCCGGACATTGGGAGAGCCAAAGGCAAAGCCCGCCATACGGAAGAAGGCCAGCATGGCCGCGATGGGCGTGAAGATATCTACCGCGTAGGCCCAGGCCACGCTGTTGATGGAGTTCTCCCGATAGCTGACCAGCAGCCACATGGCGAACATCAGCACCGGCACCATGGACAGCAGGCACAGCAGGCGCGGGTCCTGCCGCTCCTTGTTGGCCTCCCCCAGCAGCAGGGGGTAGGAAATGCCGGTCAGCAGGCCCAGCGCCGCCAAGGCGCGCTGCATGCCCACATATTTATCCACTTCGCTGGCGGCAAAGAGCAGGATAGCGCCCAGGCCCATGAGCACGCCCAGACCGATTCGGGCGATCTGAAACAGCTTCCCATCGTTGTGCAGCGCCTCACCAAACGCAGTGGGCAAATAGATGCTCTGCTCCTGGAAGCGGTTGAGAAAACGAAGGAACACATAGGCCGCGGCCGCCAGAAATACCAGCAGAAGCACATGGAACACGCTTCTGTCCGCAAGCCCCAGCTCATTAAAGGCCAGCTGGTCCTGGAGCCAGCGCAGGAACACCGCAAAGGCCCCGCCGCCTACCACATATAAACTGATCTCCAAAGCCTTTTTCTGCATAAACAAGCTCTCATTTCCATAAAGATAACACAGGCGGAGGCCTGAGGGGACCGCCTGTATGCTGATTCTAAACTTATTTATATATTCAGTCAAGTGAATTTCGGAGGGGACTATGTGAAAAAGACCGTTTTCCTGGCATATCTGGCGCTGCTGCTGGCCTTTCTCCCCTATCTGCTGCGTCCTATCGGCCCTGCCGCAGAGGAGACTGCTGAGCCTGTTCCCACAGGGCAACCCATCCCCGCTCAGGAAACGCCGCCGGTCCCCGCGGGCGCCCCTGCGGCAGCCTCTGTCCGGGTGCTGGTAAACGGCGCCGTCGAGGAAATGGACATGCAGGACTATCTGACCGGCGTGCTGGCCGCGGAAATGCCGGCGGACTTTCAGCCGGAGGCGCTGAAGGCCCAGGCTGTGGCCGCCCGGACCTATGCCCTCTATTGTGCCGCGGCCGGCAAGCACGGAGACGCCGATGTGTGCACAGACTTCAGCTGCTGCCAGGCCTGGCAGGACGATGCGGCCCTGCGGGAAAAATGGGGCGCGGACTACGACGCGCATTTGCAAAAGCTCCACCGGGCGGTGGACGAGACCGCCGGACAGTATCTCAGCTATGAGGGGCAGCCGGTCTTTGCCGCCTTTCATTCCTCCTCCGCCGGGGCCACTGAGGACTGCGGTCAAGTCTGGAACCCACGGCCCTATCTGGTCTGCGTCCCCAGCCCCGAGAGCGCGGAGACCGTACCCGGCTATGTAAGCGAGCTGGTCTGCGCACCCCTGGATTTCCGGGATGTGCTGCTTTCGGCCTGTCCGGAGGCGGATTTCAGCGGCGCGCCGGAGGATTGGCTGGGCGGCGTACAACGGGATGAAAGCGGCCGGGTGGCGGAACTCACCCTGGGCGGTCATCCCTTTCGGGGCACCGAGCTGCGCAGCCTCTTTTCCCTGCGCTCCACCGCCTTCACCCTGGAATACACGGACGGGCATTTTGTGTTCACCGTCACCGGCAGCGGCCACGGGGTGGGCATGAGCCAATACGGCGCCAACGTCATGGCGGCGCAGGGCGCGGATTACCGGGAGATCCTGGCCCATTACTATCCCGGGACGGTGCTGGTACAGTAAAGGACAGGGCGATTTCGCCCTGTCCTTCGTCATCCTTTTTTGTTATACGTGCAGAAGCAATACCGCAGGCCGTCTTCCTCCAGCCATTCCCCCTGCTCCGAGCATTCCCAGTCCGCAAGGCTGTCCAGGTCCGGGAAGAAGCTGTCCGAATGAGGGGTCAGCTCAATCTTGGTGATGTGCACCCGGTCCATATAGGGGAAGAACTGCCGGTATACGCTGGCGCCGCCGATGACCAGGCAGCGCTCCTGTTCCGCCGCCGCGGCAAGGGCCTCCTCCGTGGAGTGGACCACCTGGGCCCCCTCGATCTGAATGTCCTGCCGGGTGACCACGATATTGTGCCGTCCCTTCAGGGGCTTGCCGCCGGGAAAGTCCTCCAGCGTTTTGCGGCCCACGATCACCGCCGCATTTCCCGTTACCTGCCGAAAATGGGCCCGGTCGGCCTTCAGCACCACCGGCTGGGTCCCGTCGCTGCCGATGCCCCAGTCGGCGTAAACCGCTACGATGGCTTCCATAAACTCACACCGCTACCGGGATCTTGCCATTGAAGTCCGAGTACTGATAGTTCTCGATCTTGAAGCTGTCCCTGGTGAAGTCGTAAAAGTCCTTGACCGACGGGTCCACGATGAAGGTGGGAGCGGGCTTGGGCTCGTTCTGAATGATCTCCTGGATGGCGGGTACGTGCCGGTCGTAGATGTGGGCGTCTGCGATCACATGGACGAATTCGCCCGGCTCAAAGCCGGTGGCCTGAGCAATCATCATGGTCAGCACCGAGTACTGCACCACGTTCCAGTTGTTGGCCGCCAGCATATCCTGGGAGCGCTGGTTCAAAATGGCGTTGAGTTTGTTGCCGCTGACGTTGAAGGTCATGGAGTAGGCACAGGGGTAGAGCGCCATTTCGCTCAGATCGGCAAAGGTGTAGATGTTGGTCATGATACGGCGGGAGGCGGGGTTGTGCTTCAGATCCCACAGCACCTTGTCCACCTGGTCCATGTCCCCCTCCGGGTAATGGTGCTTGACGCCCAGCTGATAGCCGTAGGCCTTGCCAATGGAGCCGTTCTCGTCGGCCCAGGCGTCCCAGACCCGGGTGCGCAGTTCATTGACATTGTTGCTCTTGGCCTGCCAGATCCACAGCAGCTCATCGATGGCGGACTTCCAGAAGGTGCGCCGGATGGTGAGGATGGGGAACTCCTGGGACAGGTCATAGCGGTTGACGATGCCGAATTTCTTAATGGTGTGGGCGGGGGTGCCGTCCTCCCAGCGGGGGCGGACCTCACGATCCGTATCCCAGATGCCGTTTTCCAATATATCCTTGCAGTTTTGGATGAAGATCTCGTCTGCTCTGCTCATATAGAACACCTCATTTTCTGTATGGTCGCTGTCATTTTACCACAGGAACCGCCCTTTGTCTATCAGAATAGACTGATATGGAGGTGATGAATATGCGATTTGCCGTAGTCGGCGGGGACCGGCGCTCGGTGCTGCTGTGTACGCTGCTGCTGCAGGACGGCCACAAGGTACATAGCTACGCCCTGGAGCAGGCGCCCCTCCCCGCCGAGATCCCAAAGGACGACTGTCTGCAGGCCTGTGTCTACGCCGCGGACTGTGTGATCCTGCCTGTGCCCGCCCGGACCGGCGGGCTTTTGAATGCGCCGTTGTCGGGCGAGAGCCTGTCCATGGACGCGCTGATCGGCGCCCTCTGGCCCGGACAATTGCTGTGCGGCGGGCAGCTGGGTGATGACTGCTGCCGTGCCGCCCAGCGGGAAAAGCTCCACGTGGCGGACGTGATGCTGCGGCCGGATTTCGTGGCGGGCAACGCCGCGCTGACCGCCGAGGGAGCCATCTCTCTTCTGATGGCGGAGAGCGAGCGTTCCATCCGGGACAGCCGCGCTCTGGTGCTGGGCTTTGGCCGCATCGGCAAACCCCTGGCCTTGAGTCTGGCCGCCCTGGGCGCCCAGACCACTGTGGCCGCCCGCAGCGGCGCGGACCGGGCCCTGGCCGCCGTTCTGGGGCTGAACGCCCTGGAATACCGGCAGCTGGAGGGGCTGATCGGGGACTTTGATTTCATCGTCAACACCGTGCCCGCACAGGTACTCAGCGAGGCAGCGCTGTGCTGCGCCGCGCCGGAGGCGGTACTGCTGGAGCTGGCCTCGCCCCCCGGCGGCTTTGACCGGCGACTGGCTGAAAACATCGGCCTGCGCACACTCTATGCCCCGGGACTGCCGGGGCGCTACGCCCCCTACTCCGCGGCGCTGCTGATCCGGGCGGCAGTGTACGGGGCCATCCGGGAATTGGAGGAATGACCATGGCGAAAAAGAAGACCCTGGGCCTGGCTCTCTGCGGGTCCTACTGCACCTATGAGAAGCTGTTCGCCGCCGCCGCGGAGCTGGCGGAGCATTACGAGCTGATCCCCATCATGAGCGAGACCGCAGCTGAGACCGACAGCCGCTTCGGCCGGGCCGCGGAGCACATCAAACAGCTGATGGAGCTAAGCGGCAAAAGTGTGGTGACCACCATCGCCGAGGCAGAACCCTTAGGCCCCGCCCGACCCATGGACGCGCTGCTGATCGCCCCCTGCACCGGCAACACCCTGGGGAAGCTGGCCCACGGGATCACAGACAGCGCCGTACTGATGGCGGCCAAGGCCCACCTGCGAAACGGGCGGCCCGTGATCCTCGCCCTGTCCACCAACGACGGGCTTTCCGGATCGGCGGAGAACATCGCGCGGCTTTTAAACCGAAAGCATATCTATTTCGTCCCCTTCGGGCAGGACGATCCGGCAAACAAACCCAGTTCACTCCAGGCGGACTTTACCCGTCTGCGCCCCGCCGTGGAGGCGGCCTTGGCCGGGGAGCAGCTGCAGCCCATTCTGAAATAAAAGCCGGGCGGCTCATATCAGAGCCGCCCGCTGTCTTTCGGTGTTTTGTTTTACGCCGCCTTGTAGTACCAGCGGTTGTAGAGCTTCACAATACCGGCCTTCCAGCACAGCAGGAGGGCAATGGCGGAGCCCACCGCGGTCTGCAATACCTGGAAGGGGAACTTGGCGATGGCATAGGCCGGGGTGCTGTAGATGAAGGCGCGGCCCAGGGTGTAGCCGGTAAAGCAGATGACCCAGCCCAGGATGGTGCCCACGATCGAGGCCGCCACAGGCTTGCCCTTCAGGGTCCGATGAGCCACCAGAGAGATGACCACCGCCTGGAGGCCGTGGGTCACCAGGGACACGAACATGGGCGCGGGGTAGAACAGCATGTCGCCGATGAAGGCGCCCACGCCGCCCACCAGAAAGGCGCACAGCGGGTCCAGCAGCACCGCCGCCGTGACGATGATCGCGTCGTTGAGATACATATGGCCGCCGGGGACCGGCACACTGAGAACGCTGGTGCTCATGATGATGTTCATCGCCATCAGCACTGCGGTAAAGGTAATTTTCTTGGCGTTCATCCGGGATTCATACATGATCCAGACCTCCCTTGACAAATTTTGTAATTGGATTATAATAGGGAACTGGACTTATTTCTATCGCCAGTTTAAAACTTTTTTATAAGGCCAGTTTGGTCAAGAGGGGTCTGTACCCATGAAATACCGCATTGAAAAACACGGTGGGGAGAGCGCCTACCTGCAGCTGTACAAGCAGCTGCGGCAGGATATCGTCGGCGGCGTCCTGCCTCCCGGCAGCAAGCTGCCCTCCAAGCGGCTGCTGGCCGAAGAACTGGAGATCAGCGTCATCACCGTGGAGCACGCCTATGCCCTGCTGGTGGACGAGGGCTACGCCGAGTCCCGGCCCCGCAGCGGCTACTACGCCGCCTTCGGCGGGCTCGGCAGCGGTGCGCCTCCCCGCCGGGCAGCTTTGGAGGAGATGAGCGCCGAGGCCGCCGGCCGCACGGAGGACTTCCCCTTTTCCGTGCTGGCAAAAACCATGCGCGCTGTGCTGGCCGACTATGACAGGCGCATCCTCATCAAATCCCCCAATGCCGGCTGCCCCGAGCTGCGCGGCGCCATCTCCGCTTATCTGGCCCGCAGCCGCGGTCTGGATGTGACCCCGGAGCAGATCATCATCGGCTCCGGCGCGGAATACCTCTACGGCCTGGTGGTGCAGCTGCTGGGTCGGGACCGGCTTTTCGCCCTGGAGGATCCCTGCTATGAGAAGATCCGCCGGGTGTATGAGGCCAACGGCGCAGCATGCCGGCTGCTGCCCATGGGTGAGGACGGCATTCTGAGCCAGGCGCTGGATGCCTGCCGGGCCGGGGTCTTGCACGTGACCCCTTTCCACAGCTACCCCAGCGGCGTCACCGCCAGCGCGGCCAAGCGGCACGAATACGCCGCCTGGGCCCGGGAGCACGGCGCCTTCATCGTAGAGGACGACTACGACGCGGAGTTTGCCTCGCTGACCCGGCAGATCGAGACCGTCTTTTCCCTGGCCCCGGAGCGGGTGCTCTATCTGAACACCTTTTCCAAGATCCTGGCCCCTTCCATGCGCACCGGTTTTCTGGTGCTGCCGGAGCCCCTACTGGAGGTTTACGCCCGGAAGCTGGACTTTTATTCCTGTACCGTACCTGTATATGACCAATACGTGCTGGCGGAATTCATCAACGCCGGACACCTGGAACGCTACATCAACCGCCGCCGCAGAAAGCTGCGGGAGAAAAACCGATAGGGAGGACCTGCCATGCTGTACTTTATGAGCGATTATACCGAGGGCGCGCACCCGAAGATCCTGGAAAAGCTCTGCGCGGACAACCTGATCTCCATGCCCGGCTACGGGGACGACGCGGCCTGCCAGGCAGCAAAAGAAAAGATCCGCGCCGCCTGTCACAGGGACGATCTGCAGATCGTCTTTCTCGTGGGCGGGACCCAGACCAATCTGGTGACCATCTCCACCATGCTGCGCCGTTACGAGGCGGTGGTGGCCGCCAAGACCGGCCATGTGAGCATCCACGAGGCCGGGGCCATCGAATACACCGGCCACAAGGTCATCGAACTGGACGCCGCGGAGGGCAAGCTTTCCGCCGAGGCTCTGTCCGCCTGTCTCAAAGGTTTCTATGAGGACGGCAACCACGAGCACATGCCCTTCCCCGGCATGGTCTATATCTCCCACCCCACCGAGTACGGCACGCTGTATACAAAGGCGGAGCTGGAAGCCCTGTCCGCCCTCTGCCGCAGCTACGACATCCCCCTATATCTGGACGGGGCCCGGCTGGGCTACGGGCTGATGGCCTATGACACGGACGTGAGCATCGACGACATCGTCCGCTGCTGCGACGTGTTCTACATCGGCGGCACCAAGGTGGGCGCCCTCTGCGGAGAGGCGCTGATCTTCACCCGGCAGAACATGCCCGCCCATTTCCTGACACTGCAGAAGCAGCAGGGAGCACTGCTGGCCAAGGGCCGCCTGCTGGGCATGCAGTTCGACGCGCTGTTCACCGACGGGCTCTACTGGTCCATCAGCCGTCACGCCATCGACATGGCCATGGAACTGAAGGCCGCTTTCCGGGAAAGGGGCTACCCGCTGTATCTGGACTCCCCCACTAACCAGCAGTTCGTGGCGCTGACCGATGAGCAGATGGAACGGCTGGGCAAGGATGTGGCCTTCAGCTTCTGGGAAAAGCTCCCCGACGGACGCACCGTGGTCCGCTTTGCCACCAGCTGGGCTACCCGCCCGGAGGATGTGGCCGCGCTTAAGGCGCTACTCTGACACAAGCAATGGAAAACCCCGGCTCGAACGAGCCGGGGTTTCGCTGTTTGTTCAGAAAATCAGATCTCGATCTTGGCGCCCATGAGCTTGGCGAACTCCTTGACGATGGCGGTGTCGCCGGGCCAGGCGGGAGCAGTGACCAGGTTCCGGTCCACCACAGCGTCGGTGGCGGGGACTTCAACAAAGGTGCCGCCTGCCAGGGTCACGTCGGGACCCACGGCGGGATAGGCAGTAGCCTTGTAGCCGGCCAGCACGCCGGCAGCCGCCAGGACCTGCGGGCCGTGGCAGATGGCCGCAACGGGCTTGCCCGCCGCGAAGAACTCTCTCACGATCTCCAGCACCCGGGCATTGAGCCGGATGTACTCGGGGGCGCGGCCGCCGGTGATGAAGAGACCCTCATAGTCCTCGGTCTTCACCGCGTCAAAATCCGCCGTCAGCGCGAAGTTGTGTCCGCGCAGCTCGGTGTAGGTCTGCTCACCCAGGAAGTCATGGACCGCGGTGGCCACCGTCTCGCCCGCCTTCTTGTCGGGGCAGACCGCATCCACCTGATAGCCCAGCACGCCCAGCGCCTGGAACGGCACCATGGTCTCGTAATCCTCGGTGAAGTCGCCGCAGAGCAGCAGTACTTTCTTTGCCATTGGATATTCCTCCTTGAAAAATTTTTCGAATTGGGATGGTTTTATTATAGCATCGCCGTACGGGAATAGCAATCGTATCCTGTACTCACACGCGAAAAACCGGCTGTGCAGCAGGCACAGCCGGTTTATTCGATCTCGATGACCGTCAGGGTCTCCCCGTCCACGGTGAATTTGACGTTCCTCCCCGCGAAGGCCAGACCGTAGACCCGATCCGCGTCCTCCTGATAGCGGGGCCGGGGGTCGTTGGCCAGCACGCCCGTCAGGGCCTGCCGCTTCTCCGGCGGGATCCGCTCCTTCGTGCCGGGGGCGTAGACCACCGACAGCGTGGCCCCCGGGTCCGGTGCAAAGCCGGAGGCAGCCTCCGGGCGGCAGTCGGCATAGGGCACATAGGGCTTGATGTCAAAAATGGGGGTCCCGTCCACCAGGTCGGCGCCCGCCACGCGCAGCACCGCGCCCAGCTCAGGATCCGCCTCCACCCCCAGCAGACGCACGCAGCTGAGGCCCAGGGCGTTGGGCCGGAAGGGCGAGCGGGTGGCAAAGACGCCCATGCGGACGTTGCCGCCCAGCCGGGGCGGCCGCACTGTGGGAGACCAATCCTCCCGCAGGGCTTTGGAAAACTGCCAGATCAGCCAGATGTGGGAAAAGCCCTCGATGCCCCGCAGGGCTTCCTCCCTGCGGTATTCCGGTTCAAAGACGATGCGCCCCTCCAGAGCTTCCACGATCCCCGCCTGGCGGGGCACGCCGAACTTCTCTTTCAGGTCGGTCCGGATATGGGCGATGGGCCGGATCACATAGCTCTCCATAGGCATTACAGCAGCTCCTGCAGCACCGTCAGCGCCCGCAGGGAAATAAAGTTGATGAGCATGTGCAGCAATATGCTGCCCCAGATGCTGTTGGACCGCTCATAGCAGCGGCACAGCAGATAGGTCACCGGGATATACTGCAGCAGATACAGCCAGCTGATGGGATCGTTAAGGGCATAGCCCCAGACGTGATAGAAGGCAAAGGCCAGGATGCCGATGATATAGGCCCAGGTCCGGTTGTAGCGGCGCAGCAGGCCGAACAGGCCGGCCCGGAACATCAGCTCCTCCACGATAGGCGCCAGGAAGACCGCCATGGCCTCCACCATGCCGAAACCCTGCGTCGTCATATCGACGACCGCGTTGTTGTTGGGATTGGCGGAGGTAAATTCCACCGCGGAAAAGTTGGAGATCAGCCCCTCCGCCAGGGTGAGCAGGCCGCTGAGGATCAGGTTGAAGCACAGCATCAGCCCGTAGCAGATGATGACCTCCAGCAAGATGTACAACAGATTGTCGCACAGAGGGTCGAAGTCCCGCCGCAGAAAACGTCCAGCGCAGACCAGCATATACAGCACGCCTACTGCGTAGCAGATGAAGTTGATCTCCGCGCTGCTGAAGCTGTCGCCCAGAAGCCGGGTCATCAGCCAGGGCAGCAGCAGAACGTGGATGGGCAAGTATACCAGGGCGGCGATGGTCTCCGCCCGGCTCATCCGGCTGGTAAAAGGGTTATCCTCTCGCCGTTTGATCATCAGCCCCTCGCTTTCTTCTGCAGGTCAAAGAGCAGATTCATGGCCTCGATGGGCGTGAGGGTGTTCAGGTCCGTATCCCGCAGAATGCGGCTCACCTCGTCCGCGCCGATGTCGGCGAAGCTGATTTGATCCTCCTCCACAGCCGGCCCCACCGGAGCGGAGATGCCGTCCCGCTCCAGTTCCTTCAGATGGCTTTTGGCCTTGTTGATCACAATCTCCGGCAGGCCCGCCAGCTTGGCCACCTCGATGCCGTAACTGTCGTCCGCCGCGCCCCGCACGATCTTGCGCAGGAAGACCAGAGTCCCACCCTGCTTCTTGGCCGTGATGTTATAGTTGCGCACACCAGCGATCTCCCCCTCCAGGGCGCTCAGCTCATGGTAGTGGGTGGCAAACATGGTTTTGGCGCCCAGCTTCCGCTTATCGGCGCAGTACTCCAGAACCGCCCGAGCGATGGCCATGCCGTCAAAGGTGGAGGTGCCGCGGCCGATTTCGTCCAGGATCAGCAGAGAGGCGGCGGTGGCGTGACGCAGGATATTGGCCATCTCGTTCATCTCCACCATGAAGGTAGACTGACCGGAGGCCAGATCGTCCGAAGCGCCAATGCGGGTGAACACCCGGTCCACCACGCCGATGGTGGCGCTCTTGGCCGGGACGAAGGAGCCCATCTGAGCCATGAGCGCAATCAGTGCAGTCTGGCGCATGTAGGTGGATTTGCCCGCCATATTGGGCCCGGTGACGATGGCTACCCGGTCCTCGGCGTCGTTGAGATAGGTGTCGTTGGGGACGAAAAGCACGTCCTTCATGGTCTGTTCCACCACGGGATGACGGCCCTCAATGATATGCAGCTGCCGGGAGGCGTCCACCTCCGGGCAGGTGTAGTTGTTGCGCACAGCCACCTCGGCCAGGGAGCAGAGCACGTCCAGCCGGGCCACCGCTTCCGCCGTTGCCTGGATCCGGTCTACCTTGGCGGCCACACTGTCCCGCACCTGGCAGAAGTACTCATACTCCAGATCGTTGATCCGGTCACGGGCGGTGAGCAGGGTATTCTCCAGCTCCTTCAGCTCCTGGGTGAAGTAGCGCTCGTTGGAAACCAGAGTCTGCTTGCGGATATAATCCTCCGGCACGTTCTCCAGCCCCGCCGAGCGGGGCACGTCGATGTAGTAGCCGAAGACCTTGTTGTAGCCCACCTTGAGCTTTTTGATCCCGGTGCGCTGCCGCTCCCGGGTCTCCAGCTCCGTGACCATCTGGGCGCCGTTGTCCCGCACACTGCGCAGCCGATCCACTTCCTCGGAATAGCCCCGGCGCAGGATGCCCCCTTCCCGCACGGAGAAGGGAGGATCGTCACAGATGGCGCGGTCGATCTCAAAGCGCATGTCCTCCAGGGCATCCATGGCGCAGATCTCCCGCAGCTCGGCGCACTGGAAGGGCGCCAGCAGCTCCTTCAGCCGGGGCAGCACCGCGGCGCAGTTGGCGAGGGCCCGCAGGTCCCGGCCGCCAGCAGTCCCGTAGACCGCCCGGCCTACCAGGCGCTGCATGTCATTGATGTCCCGCAGGGCCAGCATCAGCTCACCCCGGGCCACATTGTCTTTGAACAATTCGCTGACCGCCGCCAGACGGCGCTTGATGGCCACTACCGACAGCAGCGGCCGCTCCACCCAGGAGCGGAGCAGGCGCCCGCCCATGGGCGTCTTCGTCTTGTCCAGCACCCAGAGCAGGGAGCCGCGCTTTTCCCCGCTGCGCAGGGATTCCGTCAGCTCCAGGCTGCGGCGGGTGGTCCAGTCCAGTTCCATATACCGGCCGCCGTAGAACACGTCCAGCCGGTTGATGTGGCTCAGGTCGAATTTCTGGGTATCGGCAATATACTGCAGCAGGGCGCCGGCGGCGCAGATGGCAGCCTGGTCGTCCCCCAACCCGCTCTGGTCGATATCCGTAAAGCCGAACTGCTCACAGACCCGGGCGGCAGCAGGGAGATATTCAAACAGCTCTCCGCCCTTTTCCAGCATGGCGTCCAGCCGCTGGCGGAGAAAACCCACGACGGCGCCGCTGTCCTCCGCGCCGGGGGACAGCAGGGCCTCCCGGGGGGCAAAACGGCCCAACTCGTTGAGGATGTGGTTCTCCGCATCCACGCCAAAGGCAGCGCAGCAGAATTCGCCGGTGGAGATGTCGCAGAAGGCGGCGCCGCCCTTACCCGCGGCCAGATACACCGCGCAGATGTAGTTGCTGCGCCCTTCTTCCAGCATGGAACTCTCCGTCACCGTACCGGGGGTAATGATGCGGATGACCTCCCGCTGCACCAGGCCCTTGGCCAGGGCCGGGTCCTCCGTCTGCTCGCAGATGGCCACCTTATAGCCCTTGGCGATCAGCCGGGCGATGTAGGCCTCGGCGCTGTGGTAAGGCACGCCGCACATGGGGGTGCGATCCTCCGGATTTTCGACAGCCCGGTCCCGGGTGGTCAGCGTCAGGTCCAGCTCCCGGGACGCGATCTTGGCGTCCTCGTCGAACATCTCATAGAAGTCCCCCAGGCGGAAGAACAGCAGGCAGTCCTGATGCTGCTGCTTGATCTCCCTGTATTGCTTTTTCATGGGCGTAAGCTCAGCCATGCTCTCTCGCTCCCGTTTCTTTCTGTCGTTTCAAACTTATTGTTTCTCTGCCAGCTCACCGTACAGGGCCCAGGTGTTGCTGGCGGTGATGGTCACATCCACGAACTGTCCCACCAGGGCCGGATCGCCCTTCAGGTGCACCAGTCGTCCGCCGTTGGTGCGGCTGGAAAGGTTGTAGGCCGGCTTCCCGGTCTCTCCGTCCACCAGCACCCGCAGGGTCCTGCCCTCATATTCCCGGTGCTTTTCCCCGGAGATGCGGTTGGCCACCTCCATCAGCTGGTCAAAATGCCGCTGCTTGTCGGCCCGTGTATAGGGATCCGGCATGGAGGACGCAGGGGTGCCCACCCGCTTGGAATAGATGAAGGTGAACATGGCGTCAAAGCGCACTTCCTCGCAGAGGGACAGGGTATCGGCAAACTCCTCCTCGGTCTCGCCGGGGAAGCCCACGATGATGTCCGTAGTCAGCACCAGATCCGGCATGTACTGCCGGGCCAGAGCCACCTCTTCCAGATACTTGGCCCGGTTATAGCTGCGGTTCATGGCCTTGAGCACCCGGTCATTGCCCGCCTGCACCGGCAGGTGGATGTGATGGGCGCATTTCTCACATTCGGCCATGGTTTTGAACAGCTTCTCCGTGGCGTCCTTGGGGTGGCTGGTCATGAAGCGGATCAGAAAATCCCCGGGGATATCGTTGACCATGCGGATCAGGTCGGCGAAGTCCACACCGCTGTCCAAGTCCTTGCCGTAGGAGTTGACGTTCTGGCCCAGCAGGGTAATGTCCTTATACCCGGCGGCCACCAGTTCCCGCGCCTCGGCCACCACGTCCTCCGGTCTGCGGGATCGCTCCCGGCCGCGCACATAGGGCACCACGCAGTAGGTGCAGAAATTGTTGCAGCCGTACATAATGGACAGCCAGGCCTTCACGCTGCCGTCCCGCCGCTGGGGGATGCCCTCCGCCACCGCGCCGTTGTCCTTTTCCGTGGCGAAGACCCGCTTGCCCTTGGTCATGACCCGCTGCAGCAGCTCGGGAAAGCGCCACAGCTCATGAGGGCCGAAAACCAGATCCACCACCGGGTAGGACATCTTGATCTTCTGCGCCATATGCTCCTGCTGCACCATGCAGCCGCAGACGGCAATGATCTGATCGGGCTTATTTTTCTTGGTGTGGTTCAAGGCGCCCACGTTGCCCAGCACCCGCATCTCCGCATGCTCGCGCACCGCGCAGGTGTTGACTACGATCACATCCGCCTGGAACTCGTCCTGGGTAAAGCTGTAGCCCATCTCGGCCAGATAACCCCGGAGCTTCTCGCTGTCAGCCTCGTTCTGCTGGCAGCCATAGGTGTCCACCATGGCCAGGGGCCGCCTTCCGTCGGCGGTGACCCGGTCGAAGATCTCCGCGCAGATGGTCTGCTGGCGCT
This sequence comes from Oscillospiraceae bacterium, assembly GCA_017470325.1. The sequence goes on along the minus strand of JAFUES010000039.1, from coordinate 12,931 downwards.
GGATCTCCTGTATATCGATTACTTTTCTCTCGTAAGGCATAGTCTCTGTCCTTTTTTCAAAACTCTTAGCATTCGATTTTAACATAAAATCTATGGAACTTTCAACTGAAATCCTGTATAATGATGAAGTTAACGCATACAGGAGGTTTTTCTATGCCTGTTATCAATATACTTTCTCCCCATGTGGCGGACATGATCGCTGCCGGCGAGGTGGTGGATCGCCCCGCTTCCGTGGTCAAAGAGCTGATCGAGAATTCCTTTGACGCTGGGGCGAAGAACGTGACCGTGGAGATCCGCGGCGGCGGCGCGCCCTACATCCGGGTGACGGACGACGGCTGCGGCATGGCCCCGGAGGACGCCGGGGTCGCCTTCCTGCGCCACGCCACCTCCAAGCTCCACGACGAGAGCGGCCTGGAGGCCATCGCCACCATGGGCTTCCGCGGTGAGGCGCTGGCCGCCATCTCTGCCGTGTCCCATGTGGAGCTGCGCACCCGACGCGCCGGCGATCCCGCCGGGACCTTTGTGGAGCTGAGCGCCGGGGACATTCAGGAGATGGGTCCTGTGGGCTGCCCGGAGGGCACCACCATGATCGTGCGGGATCTGTTTTTCAACACTCCCGCCCGGCTCAAGTTCCTGAAATCCGACCGGGCCGAGGCCTCTGCCTGCATCCAGGCGGCGCTGCGCTGCGCCCTGGGGCGGCCGGAAGTCTCCGTGCGCTTTCTGCGGGACGGGAAGGAGGAGTTCTTTTCCCCCGGTGACGGGAGGGAGGATTCCTGTGTCTATACCCTGCTGGGCCGGGACCTGGCCGCTTCCATGCTCCCCTGTAAGAGTGAGGACGAGGGGCTGCGCCTGTCCGGTTTCGTGTCCTCGCCCGCCGCGGGACGGGGGAATCGCAGCGCCCAGTACTTTTTCTGCAACGGGCGCTTCATCAAATCCGCCCTGCTGCAGGCGGCCCTGGAGCAGGCCTATAAGAACACCCTGCTCACCGGGCGCTACCCGGCCTGCGCGCTGTATTTGAATATCGGCTACGGCAGCGTGGACGTGAACGTGCATCCGGCCAAGATGGAGATCAAATTCTCCTTTGAGAAAAAGGTCTTTGACCTGGTCTACAACGCGGTGCGTCTGGCTCTGGAAAACGAAAACCGCAGTGCCCAGGTGGCGCTGTCTCCCTCTACCCGCAAGGTGACGGAGCCCCGGGCGGACTTTTACCGCAGCATGAGCGCCGAGAGCTTTCGCGCCAACGGCTACTCCGTGGGGCGAAGCGGCTCTTCCCCCTCTGCTCCGCCCCGCAGAGAGCCGGCCCCGCCGCGCCCGGCGAATCCCGATACTCTGCGCTTTCGCAGCGACAGCATCCCCTACCAGACCCGTATGGATCTGCCCCGACAGGAGCCGACGGTTTTCGAGCCCCAAGCTCCAGATATGACAAAGTCTGCACCCATATCTTCCGGATATGGTGTTGAAAAAGATGTTCAAAATGTTGAAAGCCCGGCCATCCCCGACCACAAAATACTGGGGGAGGCCATGAAGACCTACATCCTGGTGGAGCAGGGTGAGTCGCTGATCCTGATCGACAAGCACGCCGCCCACGAGCGGATGAATTTTGACCGGCTCAAGCAGCTGGAGCATCCGATCCTGTCCCAGGCGCTGCTGGTCACCGTGCCGCTGCGCCTGAGCCCGGAGGATGCGGAGCTGATCGAGCAGAACGGAGCGCTGCTGGCGGAGCTGGGCTTTGAGATCGACGCCCTGGGTGATACGGACTATGTGGTCCGCTCCGTGCCCGCGGACATCGACCCGGCGGACGCCGCCGGGGCCGTGGAGGAGATCTGCGAAAGGCTCCGCCGGGGCAAAGCGCCGGACGCCGCCAGCGCCCGGGACGAGATCCTGCACACCATCGCCTGCAAGGCCGCCATCAAGGCCGGCTGGGACACCCAGCAGGAGGAGCTGCAGCGTCTTGTGGACGCGGTGCTCTCCGGCCAGGTCAAATACTGCCCCCACGGCAGGCCCGTTTCCGCCGTGCTGACGAGGCGGGACCTGGACAAGATGTTCAAGCGGATCGTATGAAACCTTCCGAAAAGCCCCAGGTGCTGGTGGTTGCGGGCCCGACCGCCACAGGCAAGACCCGCCTGGGTATCGAGCTTGCTCGCCGCTATGGCGGAGAGATCGTCTCCGCAGACTCCATGCAGGTCTACCGCCGGATGGACATCGGCACCGCCAAGGCAGACGCCGAAGAGCGCGCCGCGGCACCCCACCACATGCTGGATGTGGCGGAGCCCTGGGAGGACTACTCCGTCTCCCGCTATGTAGAGGAGGCCGGGCGCTGCTGCGACGAGATCCTCAGCCGCGGCAGGCTGCCGGTGATCGTAGGCGGTACGGGCCTCTATATCGACTCCCTGCTGGCCCAAAGGGACTTTGCCCAAAGGGACAGCGGCAGCGAAAGTTTGCGTGAGACGCTGAACGCGGAATACGACCGCATCGGCGGCGAGGCCATGCTTTTACAGCTTGCCGCCTTCGACCCGGAACGGGCCGCCAGGCTCCATCCGGCGGACAAGCGGCGCATCGTACGGGCCATCGAGATCTACAAGCTCACCGGCGTCACCATCACCGAGCATGACGCCGAGACCCGCGCCAAACCGCCCCGCTATCGGGCCGGGAGGATCGTGCTGAGCTATCGGGATCGGGCGGCGCTCTATGCGCGCATCGACCGGCGGGTGGACATCATGATCCAGGCGGGCCTTTTTGACGAAGTGGAGGCGCTGTTGGCCCAGGGCCTTTCCGCCGATTGTACGGCCATGCAGGCCATCGGCTACAAGGAGGCCGTACTGGCTCTCCGGGGGGAGATCTCCCGGAAGGAGGCCGCCGATCGGATCAAGCAAAACAGCCGCCGCTATGCCAAGCGGCAGCTGACCTGGTTCAAGCGCGCCCCCGACGCGCTTTGGATCCTCTGGGACGGCGAGCCGGATTTTGACGAGGCGCTGCGCCAGGTGGAGCAACACTTTCACATGAACTGAACTTCTCGCCTCCCGCCGCTTTTCGACCAAAAACGCAGCTTGCTCCGCGCTATCATAGTGTATCTGCTCTCGCAGACATACTACAAGATAGAAGGAGTAAACGAATATGCAGAAATCCCAGAATCTTCAGGATCTTTTCCTCAACCAGGCACGCCGGGACCGGCTCCAGGTCACCATGTTCTTGATGAACGGCTTTCAGATGCGCGGCATCGTCCGCGGCTTCGACGGCTTTACGGTGGTGCTGGATTCGGAGGGCAAGCAGCAGCTGATCTACAAGCACGCCATCTCCACCATCGTCTCCCCCAAGCCGCTGAGTCTGGATGCGGATACATAAGCGCCCGGACACGCTTTTTCTGCGCGCCATGGCTACGCTGCTGTTCCTGGCGCTCTGCGCCTGGCTGGGCGCCGGACTCCATCGGGCAATGACGCCCGCTCCGGGCATGCGCGCTGACGCGGGCGCAGCGGATGATCCTGCTGCAGTCACGCTGCGCGGCGTCGCCGTCCGTCGGGAACGCCTGCTCTGTTCCCGGCGCCGGGTACGCCTCGCGGCGGCAGACGGCAAACGTCTGGCGGAGGGCGCTGAGCTGGCTGTCACCGCTGGGGGCACAGCGCTGTATACAGACAGCTCCGCGGTCTTTTTCGCCGACTGGGACGGACTGGAATGGCTGGACCCGGAAGCCCTTGCCGGTCTGGACGTACCGGCGGCGGAAGCGCTGCTGGCCGCTGAACCGCAAAGCAGCGCCGGGGCCTACGGGCGGCTGGTCACCGGTACGGACTGGTACTTCGCCGCCCTGTCCGACGACGAGCTGCCTCTTAACCCCGGCGGCCGCTGTCTGCTCCGCTTTCAGGGGCTCGACCGGGCGCTGCCCGCCCGTCTGCTCTCCGTCAGCGAAGCATATGGCGGCCAGCGGGCGGTCCTGCTGCGCCTGACCGAGGGCGGAGAAGACTGTCTCTCTCTCCGCAAATGTGACGCGCAGCTGTTCCTTTTTCAAGAAACATTATTAATGAATCAAGAGAAAGAAGGATAAACTATGAGTATTGCCGAAAACGTAGCCGCGGTAAAAGCCAAGATCCGCGCCGCCGCTATCGCTGCTGGCCGGGACCCGGCCTCCGTGCAACTGGTGGCCGCCACCAAGATGAACGATGCGGACCGGGTACGCCAGGCCATCGCCGCCGGGGTGGATATCTGCGGGGAAAACCGGGTACAGGAGATGCTGGAGAAAAACAGCCAGGGCGCCTATGAGGGCGCGCCGCTGCATTTCATCGGCCATCTGCAGAAGAACAAGGTCAAGCAGGTGGTCGGTCTGGCGACCCTGATCCATGGCGCGGACAGCCGGGAGCTGCTGGAGGTCATCTCCCGTACGGCGCTCAACCGGGGTCTGGTACAGGATGTGCTGCTGGAGGTAAACATCGGTGAGGAAGCCTCCAAATCCGGTTTTCGGCCTGAGGAGATCCCCGCGGTGTTGGAATTTGCTTCCACTTTGCCCGGACTGCGGGTCCGCGGATTGATGGCAATTCCTCCCATCTGTGCCTTCCCCGAAGAAAACCGCCCATTTTTTTGTCGAATGGAAAAGCTTTTTGTTGACAATGGCGAAAAAAAATACGATAATGTATCTATGGATTTTCTGTCCATGGGCATGTCCGGGGATTATACCGAGGCGGTTGCCTGCGGCGCCAATCTGGTCCGGGTCGGGACCGCGATCTTCGGCGCGCGAGATTATTCGAAATAACGCGTATTGGATATAGATTCGTTCCATTGCACATTATAGCTTGGAGGCCAGACCATGGGGTTCATGGATGAACTGAGAAAACTTACACAGCCTTACGACGACGAAGACGATTTTTACGATGACGCCGACAGCAGTCTCAGTCAGTCCGCACAACCCAGCGAGGCCCAGATGGTATTCGAAAACACCTTTGGCGCGGAAACCGGCGGCAAGCCGGAGCCGGCCGGCACTCCCAAGAAGCCTGCCAGGGCCCAGAACGAGGGCGGCGGTATCTTCAGCAGCCGCGGCTCCAAAAAAGCGGGCCGGGCCAAGACCCACAGGGAACGCACCGTGGACTGGGGCGGCACGGAGACCCAGGTGATCCTCTTCAATCCCAAGACCTTTGACGAGGCCGGGGATCTGGTCAACCAGCTCAATCAGGGCCGCAGCGTTGTCATGACGCTGGAGGGCGTCCCCACGGAGAACGCCCGCCGTCTGCTGGACTTCCTGTCCGGCATCGCTTACGCCCTGCAGGGCAAGATCACGCCGATCTCCGCAAAGACTTATTTCGTGACCCCGCAGAACGTGGACATCGTGGGCGCCCAGAGCGAGCAGCCCGAGAGTGACGGTCAGTACTTATAATTCCTTAATTCAGTATATACAGAAATCTTTGAAAGGTGGATTTATGATATGATTACCGCACAGGACATTCGCGAAAAGACCTTTGAAAAGTCTCGCCTCAATGGCTATGACATGGCTTCTGTGGACGATTTTCTGGAGGAACTGGCGGACGACATTACCGCTTCCCAGAAGGAAAACGCCGTTCTCAAAAGCAAGATGAAGGTCCTCGTAGACAAGATCGAGGAGTACCGCGCCAATGAGGAAGCGCTGAACATGGCGATTTTGTCTGCTCAGAAGCTGGCGGTCCAGATCGAGAACGACGCCCGTCAGCGTGCCAGCGCCATGCTCGCCGAGGCTGACGAGCAGGTCAAGGCCAAGGTCGGCTCCATTCAGGAGGAGACCGCGATTGAGGAGCGCCGCCTGGCTGAGGCCAAGGCTGCTACCGCCAAGTTCTTCGACGGGATCCGTGCCCTGTGCAACCAGCAGCTGCAGGATCTGGAAGTGATCAGCAGCGATATCCTTCCCGATGCGGAAGTCTACGCCGCCCCCGCCGCCGATACCGTCGACGAGGCGATCCGCAGCATTGAGAGCAATGTGGCCAACTACCAGCCCGATCCCGCTTTCAATATCGATGTGACCCCCGCAGAAGAGACTGTGGACGACGTGCTCAAGGGCTTCGAGAGCACGCAGCCTTTCACGGTCTGAGGCCTAACCGTTCATAACATCACGGGGCGAGCGCAGTTGCGCGCGCCCCGCTGTTTGGTATTTTGAGGGATTTTACAGGCCGGTATCCCGGCCTTTTCCTGCCCTCAGGAACCGCAGATATTCCACAAAACAGTAGGAGACAGAATCATGTCAAAGGATTTTAACGCCACCTTAAATCTTCCGAAAACCGACTTCCCCATGCGTGCTGGTCTCCCCAAGCGGGAGCCGGACATGCTCAAGCATTGGGCGGAACTGGACATCTATAACGAGCACCTGAAAAAGTCCGAGGGTCTGCCTCTGTTCAGCCTGCATGACGGCCCTCCCTTCTCCAACGGCGACATCCACATGGGGCACGCCCTGAATAAATCCCTGAAGGATTTCATCAACCGCTCTTACATGATGCGGGGCTACCATGTACCTTACATCCCCGGCTGGGACAACCACGGCATGCCCATCGAAAGCGCCATCATCAAGGAGCAGGGCCGCATCCACAAGACCCTGAGCGTGGCCGATTTCCGCTCCGCCTGCAAGGCCTACGCGGAGAAATATATCCAGCGCCAGATGGACGGCTTCAAGCGTCTGGGCGTGGTGGGCGACTGGGAGCATCCCTATCTGACCATGAACCAGGGCTTCGAGGCCGACGAAGTGCGCATCTTCGGCAAGATGTACCGGAACGGTCACATCTATAAGGGCCTGAAGCCGGTCTATTGGTGCGCCCATGACGAGACCGCCCTGGCCGAGGCCGAGATCGAGTATCACGACGACCCGGTCACCACGGTCTATGTGAAGTTCCCCATGAACGACGACAAGGGCAAGCTGTCCCATCTGGACAAGAGCAAGCTCTTCTTCCTGATCTGGACCACCACCACATGGACCCTGCCCGGCAACCTGGGCATCACCCTGAGCCCCAAGGACAGCTACGCCATCGTCAAGGTCCCCAATGGTGAGATGTACATCGTGGCCGAGGTCCTGGTGGAGCAGGTTATGGCCGTGGGCGGCGTCAGCGAGTATGAGATCGTGGAGACCCACGAGGGCTCCTTCTTCGAGTACATGCTGGCCGATCACCCCTTCCTGCCCAAGACCAGTCTGCTGATGCTGGCGGACTATGTCACTATGGATTCCGGCACCGGTTGTGTCCATACCGCCCCCGGCTTCGGCGCGGACGACTATGTGACCTGCATGCGCTACGGCACCGAGATGGTTGTGCCCGTGGACGATCAGGGCCGCCACACCGAGTATGCCGGCAAGTACGCGGGCCTGGGCACTGAGGAGTCCAACCCCGTTATCCTGGCCGACATGAAGGAGAGCGGCATGCTCTTCGCCAGTGAGGACATGATCCACAGCTATCCCCACTGCTGGCGCTGCAAGAAGCCCATCATCTTCCGGGCCACCCCTCAGTGGTTCTGCTCGGTGGATTCCTTCAAAGAAGAGGCCATCCAGGCCTGTGAGAATGTGCGCTGGCTGCCCGCCTGGGGCAAGGAGCGCATGGGCGCCATGATCCGTGAGCGCAGCGACTGGTGCATTTCCCGTCAGCGCCGCTGGGGTCTGCCCATTCCCGTGTTCTACTGCGATGATTGCGGCAAGCCCGTTTGCACCGAGGAGAGCATCGAGGCCGTGGCCCAGCTCTTCGAAAAGGAAGGCAGCAACGCCTGGTTTGACCGGCCCGCCGCCGATATCCTGCCGGAGGGCTTCACCTGCCCCCACTGCGGCGGCAAGCACTTCACCCAGGAGACCGATACCCTGGACGGCTGGTTCGACTCCGGCTCCACCCATTTCGCTGCCATGCAGCGGGATCAGGGCTTCTGGCCCGCCTCCATGTATATTGAGGGCGGCGACCAGTATCGCGGCTGGTTCCAGTCTTCCCTGCTGGTTGCCGTGGGCGCTCTGGGCCAGGGCGCTCCCTATAAGGAATGCCTGACCCATGGCTGGACCGTGGACGGCGAAGGCCGTGTCATGCACAAGTCTCTGGGCAACGGCGTGGATCCTGCCGATCTGTTCCAGGAATTCGGCGCGGATATCGTCCGCTTGTGGGCCGGCTCCATGGATTACCATGTAGACGTGCGCTGCTCCAAAGAGATCTTCAAGCAGATGAGTCAGAACTATCTGAAGTTCCGCAACACCGCCCGCTACTGCTTGGGCAATCTGGACGGCTTTGATGTAAACGATCTGGTCAAGCCCGAGGATATGGAGGAGCTGGACCGCTGGGCCATCACCAAGCTCAACGCTCTGATCCGCAAGGCGGAGGACGCCTACAAGGATTATGAGTTCCATGTGGTCTCCCATCTGATCAACGACTTCTGCGTGGTAGAGCTGAGCAGCTTCTATCTGGATATCATCAAGGACCGCCTCTACTGCGAGGAGAAGAACGGTCTCAAGCGCCGCAGCGCCCAGACCGCCCTGTACCTGATCCTGGATACCATGACCAAGATGTTCGCGCCGATCCTGGCTTTCACCTGCGATGAGATCTGGCTGGCCATGCCTCACCGCGAGGGCGACGATGTGCGCAACGTGGTGCTCAACTGCATGAATCAGCCCTTCGACGCTTACGAGCTGAGCGCCGAGGCGCTGGCTCGTTGGGACGATCTGATCAAGCTGCGCAACGACGTCAACGGCGTACTGGAGACGGCCCGCGCTTCCAAGCGCATCGGCAAGCCCCTGGAGGCCGCTGTCACCCTCCGTCCCACCGACGACGCTTCCCGTGACTTGGTGAAGAGCGTTTCCGACATGAATCTGGCGGAGCTGTTCATCGTGTCCAAGTGCCTCATCGCCGAGGACGAGCCCCAGGGCGAGGCCGCCGCTGTGGGCCAGGGCTCCAACTACGCCGGTCTGACCGTCTCCGTGGTAGAGGCCCCCGGCGTGAAGTGCCCCCGCTGCTGGATGCACTCCGAGCAGGCCGATCCTGAGACCGGACTTTGCCCCCGCTGTGCAGCAGTGGTCGCCAAGCTGTAAGCTCTCGGCTTCGTTTTTTGCAAACAACGCCGGGCTCCCGGTGTTGATAAATCCCGCGCTGCGGCCGTATCCGCGGCAGAGAGGAGATTTTTATGTTATACGCAATCGTTGGCCTGTTGGTCGTCATCGTTGACCAGTGGGTGAAGTACTGGGTCTCCGGAGCCATCAACCCGGAGTCCACCGGTGAGGCCTTTATTCCCGGGATCCTCAGTCTTGTGAACGTTCACAACGACGGCGCGGCTTTCAGCTTCCTGGCCGGGAGCAACGCCCGCATCCCCTTTATCATCATCACCGGTGTCTTCATCGTCGCGGTCATCATCGCTCTGGCTACCAAGTTCATCTCCGGGAAGTTCGCCCGCTGGTGCCTGGTCCTGGTCACCGCCGGCGGTCTGGGCAACTGCATCGACCGTGTGATCTACGGCTATGTGCAGGATATGTTCAAGTGCGAACTGTTCAACTTCCCCATCTTCAACGTGGCGGACATTTTTATCACCGTCTTTGCCATTTTGTTCGTGCTTGCCGTTTTGTTTGAACGCAAGACCGTCTACGACGATTATGAGGATGAGTTCTCGCTGGAGGACGACGAGGAAGACGATTACGACGACGAGGAAGATCTCCGTGCCGCCCGCAAGGCCAGGAAAGCCGAGAAGCGGGATGCCCGCAAGGCCAGAAAGGCCGCACGCATCGACGAGGACGAGGACGACGAGGAGGAAGAGCCTGTTCGGCCCACCCGCAAGTCCCGCAAGGAACGGGCGGAGGAAGCGTATCTCCAGGCCCAGGCTGAAGCGGAAGCCGCCCGCAAGAGAGCGGATGAAGCTGCTGCCGCCGCTGCCAGGAGAAAGGCCGCACAGACCGCCGAGCAGCCCAAGGCGAGCGCCGTGGAAGATCCCTTTGCCGAGTGGGAGCGTGCCAATGCCCGCGCCGGCGTCCAGTCTCCGCGCCGCACGGCCCGGACCCAGACGCCTGTAGCGCCTGCAGCCAGTACTCCCACCGCACAGTCCGCGGTCAAGCCCGCAGCTTCCGCCGCCAAGCCTGCCGCGCCCAAGCCGCAGGCCCCTGCGAAGAAGCCTGCACCTGTCGCCGCGGAGGAGGATTTCTCTCTGGACGACATCCTGGCGGAATTCAAATAATAGAATGGAAGAAGATCGACTTCTTATCACAGCAGAGGAGAGCGGCGACAGGATCGACGCTCTCCTTGCGCGCAATATAGAAGGTTTGTCCCGCAGCCAGGCCCAGCGCCTGTTGGAAAACGGTCTGGTACGTATGGATGGCATCGCGGTGCGGAAAAATTACCGTTGCTCCGCGGGGGATCGTTTTGATGTGACACTGCCCGCAGCGGAAGATCTCCCGCTGCTTGCGCAGGAGCTGCCCCTGGATGTGGTGTTTGAAGACGACGATGTGATCGTGGTCAACAAGCCCCGGGGCATGGTGGTCCATCCGGCCCCCGGCCACCCGGACGGCACCCTGGTCAACGCCCTGCTTTTCCACTGCGGGGATTCCCTTTCCGGCATCGGCGGGGAGCGGCGGCCCGGCATCGTACATCGGATCGATAAGGACACCTCCGGTCTGCTGATCGCGGCCAAGAATGATTTCGCCCATCAGGCCCTGTCTGCCCAACTGGCGGACCGCAGCCTTTCCCGGATTTACGAAGCCGTGGTCCGCGGCGGCTTCCGGGAGGATCGCGGTACGGTAAATCGGCCTATCGGCCGCCATCCCACGGACCGCAAGCGCATGGCTGTTACGGAAAAGAACAGCCGCCCGGCGGTCACGCACTGGGAAGTGCTGGCGCGCTACCAGGGCTATACCCATGTGTGCTGCCGGCTGGAAACCGGACGTACCCATCAGATCCGGGTGCATATGGCCAGCATTGGCCACTCGCTGCTTGGCGATTTCACCTACGGCGCGCCCTCACCGGAAAAGGGACTGGAAGGGCAATGCCTGCATGCCAGGGAATTGAAATTCATCCATCCCCGCAGCGGCCAGCCTGTCCGCCTAGTCACGCCGCTACCGCAATATTTCACGGAAGTACTGTCCCGCCTGGGACCGGTTATCGGATAAGGAGGTCTACACATGACAACCAAAGATGTATCCCGTCTCGTGGTGCTGGCCGCCGTGGTCATCACCTGTATCTCCATCCTGTTCAAGCTGATCACCGGCGCCATCAGTATGGTCAGCGCCCTGGGTAATGTGATCCTGGGTGTGGTCGTAGTCGTCGCCATGGTTGCGATCGTGGTCTGGATGTTCGCATACGCCAGGAAGATGAGAAACAAAAAAGACGAATGATGTGAAAAGCGCCCGGGGTTGCCCCCGGGCGCTCACTTTTCCGTTGATCAATAATTCTCTTCTCTGACCTCGAAATAGGCCTGGGGGTGATTGCAGACAGGACATACCTCCGGGGCCTTGGTGCCGATGACCAGATGGCCGCAGTTGCGGCATTCCCAAACCTTCACGCCGCTCTTCTCGAAGACTTCCTTGGCCTCCACATTGGCCAGCAGCTTGCGATAACGCTCCTCGTGATGCTTCTCGATAGCGCCCACGCCGCGGAACTTCTCCGCCAGCTCGGGGAAGCCCTCTTCCTCTGCCTCCTTGGCCATGCGCTCATACATATCGGTCCACTCGAAGTTCTCGCCCTCGGCCGCATGCAGCAGGTTCTCCTCGGTGGTACCCAGCTCGCCCAGCTCCTTGAACCAGAGCTTGGCATGCTCCTTCTCGTTCTCTGCGGTCTTCAGAAAGATCGCGGAGATCTGCTCATAGCCCGCCTTCTTGGCAACAGAAGCAAAGTAGGTATACTTGTTGCGCGCCTGGGACTCCCCGGCAAATGCCTCCCACAGGTTCTTCTCGGTCTTGGTGCCGGCATATTTATTCGCCATGATCGTTTCTCCTTTCAGCTTGTGTAACATTTCTGCGCACCGGAAGCTCTCTTCCGGTATGAGATCGCATCGATCCGCCGTATTCTACGGCTTTGCGCCTGTTGACAGTGTACCATATTATACCACAAAAGAGAAGTCCTATTCAAAGGACTTCTCTTTTAAAAACCGATCTCAGAAAAAAGTTGACTGCAGTGTTCGCTGTCCAGCGCCTGAACGGAGTACAGCGCCAAAGCCACGCCGGTATCCTGCATTTCCGCTTGATAAAAGGCTGCGTGTCTGGCCCAGGGGTGTTCCTCAGCGTACGCCTCATCGCTCCGGCCCAACGAAAGATAACAACTCTCCGTCCCCGGTGAAGTCGACAGCGGCGTCTGCTGCAGCCAGAGTACCGCCTGCTCCTCTTCGCTGACGCACAGCTGTACCGAAATGGCCTCGTCCGCGTTGCAGGGCGCGGCCTTCACATAGACCGCATCCAAAAGCCGATAGGCCTCAGGCAGCCCCTCGCAATGGAGAAGGGTCGCCGCATAGGTGGCAGCGTATTCACTGTGGGAAAGAGCGGTATAGCCGTCGGCCAGCAGCCGCTGCTTTTCCGTCGCCAGCAGCTGGTCTACGGTGAGCGCCACCGTTTCCTCAACGGCCGGTGCTTCGGTCCCTGTCTGCGGCGGGGCGGCTTGATCCCCGCAGGCGGCAAGGCATACGGCCAGCAGGCAGAGGAAAACCAGGATCGTTTTTCGCATGGCGGCCTCCTTTCCACAAACACAAACGATATGAAAAAGCAGCGCCGCTCAAGTGAGCGGCGCTGTGTTGGCGTTGACCTATCTTCCCGGTCCGTCTCCAGACAAGTATTGTCGGCACTGGTGAGCTTAACTTCTGTGTTCGGAATGGGAACAGGTGGACCCTCACCGTTAAAAACACCAACTCTATTCAGGGACTGTACCCTGAAAACCAAACAGAGGGAAGAGCAAGGTTTGCCTGCATAGTTTTGTAGGTCAAGCCCTCGGGCTATTAGTACCGGTTGGCTGAACATGTTACCATGCGTACACCGCCGGCCTATCAACGAAGTAGTCTTCTTCGG
>JAFUES010000038.1 GCA_017470325.1 Oscillospiraceae bacterium | reverse complement strand
TCGACCCGGCTTGGTCGATCCCTTGGCGTACTATCTCGCAAGTTGTACTTGAATTTCTGCTTTGATGTAGCGCCGTATACCTGACCGGTACGTACGGTGCAACGGGAGGGAGGGGCCTTAACCCCTTTCTACCCTATTTTACTTGGTACCGAAGATACGATCGCCTGCGTCGCCCAGACCGGGGACGATGTAGCCGTGATCGTTCAGATGATCATCCAGCGCGGCCACGAAGATGTCCACATCCGGGTGGTCCTGCTGCATCTTTTCCACACCCTCGGGGGCGCCGATGACGCTCATGAGCTTGATATGCTTGACGCCGGTCTCCTTCAGGAAGGAGATGGCCGCGGAGGCGGAGCCGCCGGTGGCCAGCATGGGATCGACCACGATCACGTCGCGCTCCTGGATATCGGGGGGCATCTTGTAGTAGTACTTGACAGGCTCCAGAGTCTCGGGATCGCGGAACAGGCCGATGTGGCCCACCTTGACGTTGGGCATCATGCTGACCATGCCGTCGACCATGCCCAGACCGGCGCGGAGAATGGGGACTACAGCCAGCTTCTTGCCGGCGATGCGGTGGCATTTTGCCATGGCCACGGGCGTCTCGATCTCCACCTCTTCCAGGGGCAGATCCCGGGTTGCTTCATAGCACATCAGCATGGCGATCTCAGAGATCAACTCACGAAATTCCTTGACGCTGGTGTTCTTGTCGCGCAGAATGGACAGCTTGTGCTGGATCAGAGGGTGGTCAAATACACATACCTTGCTCATGTTCTCATTCTCCTTTTTTCATCGTACTATTGTGGCCCGCGTTCGCGGGCGGGTATACTTTATGGGTTTTCTTCCCGGGCAAGCCGCGCCTGGCGCTCCCGCTCCGCCTGGGAAAGGCGCAAATAGACCGGCAGCAGCTCGTCTGCGGTGCCGGGAGTCTTGCCGGCGGCGGCCATGGCCACGCCCCAGGCACTCTGCCACAGCAGGTTTTCCGGCGCGGTGCGGAAGGGAAGTCCCTGTTCCTTCAAAAACGCGGCTGTCAGGGCGGCGCCGTCGCCAACGAGAAAAACAGGCTCCTGCAGCGCGCGCAATTCCTCTGCCAACTCCGCCAGGGCGATGGGCCGGTCCGGCGTCAGCCGCCGGGGTTTGTTGTCTTCGATGCGAAACAGGGCGTTATACACCTGGCTGCGCCTTGCATCCATGACCGGGCAGACGACCCCGCCGGCTGCCAGACCGTGCCAGGCCATGGCCTCCAGGGTGGAGACGCCCACACAGGGCTTGTCCAGCGCCCAGGCCAGACCCTTGACCGTGGAGACGCCGATGCGAATCCCGGTGAAGGAACCGGGGCCGTGGGCCACGGCAAACAGATCGATGTCGGACATGCGCAGCTCCGCGTTTTTCAGCAGATCCTCCGCCATGGGCAGCAGGGTGCGGCTGTGGGTCAGGGCGGTGCACTGGCTATACTGGGACAGCAGGGCGCCGTCCCGGCAGAGGGCCACGGACGCGGCCTTGGCCGAGGATTCAAATGCAAGCGTCAGCATAGCTCCGCCCCCTCGATGGTGATCCTGCGGGTGGTATCGTCCAGCTTCTCAATGGTGACGGTGATCTCATCCCCGAAGAAAGCGTCCCGCACGTTCTCGCTCCACTCCACCGCGCACACAGCGCCGCGGTTGAGATAGTCCTCCCAACCGATCTCGAACAGCTCGTCGGCGCCGGACAGGCGATACATATCGAAGTGGATCAGCTCCCGCGGCCCCAGATACTCGTTGACGATGGTGAAGGTGGGGCTGGAGACCCGGCAGTCGATGCCCATGCCTCTTGCCATGCCGCGCACAAACGCCGTCTTCCCGGCGCCCAGGTCCCCATACATGGCGACCACTGCGCCGTCGGGCAGTTGCTGTGCCAGGAGGCTGCCCAGCTGCTCGGTCTCCGATTCGGTTTTGGTGATGTGAATGGACATATCCGCTCCCGCTGTGAATCCAGAAATTGTTTACACTTTGCTCATTATACCACCGTCATGGCCGTTGCGTAAAGAGAAAGAATGTGATAAAATATGCTCCGCGTAAGCTTCGGATTTTGTTGAACTCTCAGTTCCCGATGGGAAAGGACAGTGATTTTCCATAAAAAAGTTTAAGCCATATGTCAAGCAGTTTTTCGAGCGGGCGGATATTTTCCTGCTGTGCATCTGCATCGTCAGCGCCCTATTCGGCACCGTGATGGTCTACCGGGCGGCCTCGGGTATGGCGGCAACCGGTGGCGACTATAACCCCACCAAGCTGGTGGTGGTCCAGCTGTTTTCCATGTTTCTGGGGCTGGGCGCCTTCGTGTTCCTGACGGTGATCGACGCCGACCTGCTGGGCGATCAGTGGAAATGGCTCTGCGCCATCAACGTGCTGCTGCTGGTGGCCCTGGTCATCTTCGGCGTGGAGGATAACACCGGCAACAAGAGCTGGATCCGTTTCGCCGGCATCGGCATTCAGCCCTCGGAGGTCATCAAGGTCATCTACGTGATCGTGGCGGCCAAGCAGATGACGTATCTAAAAGAATACCGGGATATGAACTCCTTCCTGTCCGTGGTGCAGATGGCGGGCCACTTCGTCATCGTCTTCGGCCTGATCGTCGTGGTCTCCTCGGACCTGGGAAGCGCGTCCATCATCCTCTGCATCTTCCTGACCATGTTCTTTGCCCTGGGGGTGCGGCTCTACTGGTTTGCCATCGGCGGCGCGGCCCTGGCCGCGGCGATCCCGCTGCTGTGGAACTACTTCCTGAAGGACTATCAGAAGCAGCGTCTGGTGGCGCCCTACGACGCCAGCATCGACCCGGAGGGCTACGGCATCAACTGGCAGACCTCCCAGAGCAAGCTGACCCTGGCCTCCGGCCGGCTCACCGGCGTGGACGCGGAGCACCGCGCCACCAACTTCATCGGCAAGCACACGGACTTCATCTTCTCCTGCGTGGGGGAGGAGCTGGGGATGATCGGCTGCATCATCGTCATCATCCTGCTGAGCGTCATCATCATCCACATCTTCCGGGTGGGCCTCAAGGCCGGACGCACCTTCGACATGCTCATCTGCGTGGGCGTAGGCTCCGCGGTGGCCTTCCAGACCTTCATCAACATCGGCATGTGCATCGGCATCACGCCGGTCATCGGCATCACGCTGCCGTTCTTCAGTTACGGGGGCTCGTCCATGATGACGATGTTCGCCGCCATGGGCCTGGTCTCAGGCGTCAAATACAAGTTGAAACCGCAGCTGTTTGCCATCTATTAGCGAAAAAACGAGGGGATGAAAACATCCCCTCGCATTTTTATGCGGTTGCTGTGCCGATGGCCACATTGGGCGCCTTGGCGGCGATGGCCGCCAGCGCCTGGTCAAAGGCGTTCTCTTTTTCCGATACGGTGTCACCGAATTCTTTGCCGTCTCGCATGAACACCATGCGGAAATAGTGGAACACCGCGCTGCCGCAGCACATCCGGCCATTGACCTCATGGACCCGGATAAAGGCCCGGTCCATATCCCCGTAAGGGATAAAGCGGGTGCGAAAGCCATCCTTGAAATAGACGCCCTCATTGCCCACGCGGAGTTTGTCAAAAACCTGCGCCTGTTCGTAATCGGCGGAATCTTTCGCCGTAATATATTTCTTCTCTGCCATGGGATCGCCTCCAAGTGTTCTCTGATTTCAGTTATAGCAGAAAACAGTTGCATCTGCAAGATTTTCTTTTTATAATAGAGCCATCCTGAAATATGACAGCCTTCGGGCGGGAGGAACACTATGTATTGTACAAGAAATGTGACCAATGATCTGATCTGGGTCGGCGCGGACGACAGAAGACTCAGCTGCTTCGAGGGCGTCTACGGCGTACCCGAGGGCGTTTCCTATAACTCTTATCTGCTGCTGGATGAAAAGACGGTGCTGTTCGACACTGCGGACAAGGCGGTGGGCACACAGTTTTTTGAGAACGTGGCCCATGCCCTGGGCGGTAGGGGATTGGATTACCTGTTGATCTCCCATATGGAGCCGGACCACGCGGCCACCATCGAGGATCTGATCGTCCGCTATCCCACGGTGCAGATCATCTGCAACGCCAAGGTCAAGACCATGCTGGCCCAGTTTTTCAGCATGGATCTGAGCGATCGGATCGTGTTGGTCAAGGAGGGGGACAGTTTCTCCGCCGGCAGTCATGAGCTGAGCTTCATCATGGCGCCCATGGTCCACTGGCCCGAGGTCATGATGACCTACGACAAGACGGCGAAGATCCTCTTTACTGCCGACGCCTTCGGCACCTTCGGCGCCCTCAACGGCCGCCTCTTTGCCGATGAGACGGACTTCATGGGCGAGCATCTGGATGAGGCCCGCCGCTACTACACCAACATCGTGGGCAAGTACGGCCCCCAGGTCCAGGCGGTGCTGAAAAAGGCCGCCGCGCTGGAGATCGCCTATGTCTGCCCGCTGCACGGCTTCGTCTGGCGGAAGGACTTCGGCGCCTATCTGGAGAAGTACCAGCTGTGGAGCAGCTATACCCCTGAGGAGAAGAGCGTCATGCTGGCCTACGCGTCGGTCTACGGCCACACCGAGAACGCGGCCAACATCCTGGCGGCGAAGCTGGCGGAGAAGGGGATCCGGGTGCGCATGTACGACACCTCCGTGACCCCGGCCAGCTACATCGTGTCCGACGCTTTCCGCTGCAGCCATCTGGTCTTTGCGGCCACCACCTACAACAACAGCATTTTTGTCACCATGGAGGATCTGCTGCACGACGTGGTCAACCACAATCTCCAGGGCCGCAAGATCGCCATCATCGAAAACGGCAGCTGGGCCCCCGTCAGCGGCAAGCTGATGCGGGAGCTGCTCTCCGCACTGAAGAACACCGAGTTCATCGGTGACAATCTGACCATCAAGTCCGCCCTCCAGGAAAGCCAGCTGGAGCAGATCGAAGCGCTGGCGGACGCCATCGCCCAGAGCATGTAACAAGCACAGCCTCCCCCGCCGCTTCCGCGGGGAGGCTGTGTCCGTGGACAAGTGTTATGCGCGCCGCAAGGCGCGCATAGTTTTTCCTTAGGGAAGGGGAGTGGTTGCGCAGGCGACATGTAAACTCGCAGTTTGCCATAAAATACACAATCCCCCTAAAATCCGGAAAAACGAACTCTTTGTCAAGCAATTAACGGCATTGTTAGAAACTTATCCATGTAAAGCAACAATTTTTGAGTCAATTCGTGTAGACATTTTGTGACACACTATGCTATAATCTACGGTGGACAATCCCATGGTGAGTTTTTTTACGAGGTGAAGCTTATGTCCTATCAGTTCAAAGGCGGCGTGCACCCCAACTATATGAAGTCTCCGGAGATCCCGGTGACTGTCATCACTCCGCCTGCCCAAGTAATTATCCCCATGGCCCAGCATATAGGCGCTCCCTGCCAGCCCCTGGTGAAAAAGGGCGACTATGTGACGATGGGTCAGAAGATCGGTGAGAATCCGGCTCCGGTTTCCGCACCGGTCCACGCCTCCGTCTCCGGCACGGTCGTAGCGGTGGAACCCCGGCATCATCCACTGGGCGACATGATCATGTCTGTCGTCATTGAGAATGACTACCAGGATACCCCCTGCACGGATCTGGCCCCTCTGACGGAGGAGCAGCTCAAGGACCCCGACGCCATCCTGGATCGTATCCGGGAAGCCGGCGTGGTCGGCATGGGCGGCGCCATGTTCCCCACGGCCTTCAAGATCCGCGGCGGCATCGGCAAGGTCGACAAGCTGATCATCAACGGCGCAGAGTGCGAGCCCTACCTGAACGGTGACCATCTGACCATGCTCAACTATCCTGAGCAGTTGATGAAGGGTATCGAGCTTGTGCGCATCGCCAGCGGCGTCGACACGGCCTACTATGGCATCGAAAAGAACAAGCAGGATGCCATCGATCTGCTCAACTCCCTGCACCCGGAGAAGTATGGCATCGAGATCGTCCCCGAAGAGGTCAAGTACCCTCAGGGCGGCGAGAAGATGCAGGTCAAGGCGGTCACCAACCGCGAAGTCAAGCCCGGCGGCATCCCCTCCGGCGTTGGCTGCAACGTGGTCAGCACCCGTACCTGCTATGCCATTTATCAGGCCTGCTATGAGGGCAAGCCTGTTATCGAGCGTATTGTAACGGTGGCCGGCAGCGCCCTGAAGGCCCCGGTCAACGGCCTGACCCGCGTGGGCACTCCCTTCGGTTACCTGGCCGAGCAGTGCGGCGGCTTCGTCAAGACGCCCCGCAAGATCGTCCTGGGTGGACCCATGATGGGCATCTGCGCCACCAGCTTTGACGCGCCCACGGTCAAGGGTACCGCAGGCGTCCTCTACTTCACCGAGGAAGAGGATAAGCATGTTGACAATCCCACCTGTATCCGCTGCGGCAAGTGCATTACCGTATGTCCCATGAATCTGGAGCCGGTATTTATGTACATGTACTACAGCAAGGGTGACTTTGAAAACATGGAGAAATACCACATTACCGACTGCTTTGAATGCGGCAGCTGCGCCTACAACTGCCCGGCCAGAATGCCTCTGACCCACGCGTTCAAGACAGCCAAGCTAATGTTCCAGGCCAAAGCAGCCGCCGACAAAGCAAAGGCTGAAGCTGCGGCAGCAAAGGAGGCCCAGAAATGAGCGAGCAGAAAGAAAAGATCGTCCTTGACGTAGCGTATCAGCCGCAAGTCAGGACCAATACCGACACCCGGCGCCTGATGCTGGATGTGATCATCGCGCTGTGCCCCGCGGCCATCTGGGCTGTGGTGCAGTTCGGTGTGTCCGCTCTGATAGTGATGGTGTCCTCCGTGGCCTCCGCCGTGTTCTTCGAGTGGGGCTACCGGAAGCTGATGAAGAAGCCGGCCACCATCGACGACCTGTCCGCTGTGCTGACCGGTCTGCTCCTGGCTATGACCCTGCCCCCCACGGCCCCCTGGTGGGTCCCCGTAGTCGGCACCTTCTTCGCCATCGTCGTGGTCAAGCAGCTCTATGGCGGCATCGGCAAGAACTTCCTCAACCCCGCGCTGGCGGGCCGTGCCTTCCTGCTGGCCTCCTATGCGCTGACCATGGGCACCTACGCCATCCCCAAGGCCCTGAAGGGCACTGTGGACGGCATCACCATGGCCACTCCTCTCAGCTATATGTACGGCACCAGCGCCATGCCTTCCTACTTCAACCTGAAGGCCATCTTCCTGGGCACCATCCCCGGCGCCCTGGGTGAAGTCAGCGCGCTGCTGCTGCTCATCGGCGGCATTTATCTGATCGTCCGCAAGGTCATCTCCTGGCGTATCCCCGTGGCCTTCATCGGCACGGTCGCGCTGCTGACCCTGATCTTCGGCCACAACGGTCTGGACCGGGGCGGCTGGATGCTTTACAACGTTTTCTGCGGCGGCGTGATGCTGGGCGCCTTCTTCATGGCGACGGATTATTCCACCAGTCCTGTCACCCTCAACGGCCAGCTGGTCTACGGCGTCGGCTGCGGCATCATCACCGTGCTGATCCGTTACTTCGGCGGCTTCCCCGAAGGCGTTTCCTATGCCATCCTGCTGATGAACCTCTGCTCCTGGGCCATTGACAAGGCCTTCCATCGTCATCAGTTCGGCGTGTCCAAGGAGGACATCGCCGCTGAGAAGGCAGCCAAGAAGGCGGCAAAGGCCGCAGCAAAGGAGGCGGCGAAATGAATAAGATCCTGAAACTCGCGCTGATCCTGTTCATGATCAGTGCCATCGTTGCCGGTGTTCTGGGCGTGGTCAACGAACTGACCAAGGACCGTATCTGGGAGATCAACAACCAGAAGACCATCGAGGCCTTTGCTCTTGTGCTCCCGGCGGACGGCTATACCGAAGTCGAATTCGACAAGGCCGCGTTTGCCTCGGTCGACAATGTCAACAAGGCCAACGGCGGTGAGGGCTATGTGGTGCAGGAGACGGTCTCCGGCGCCCAGGGCATGATCACCATGGTCGTCGGCGTGGACAGCGACTACAAGTGCAGCGGCATCTCCATCATTGAGCACTCCGAGACCTCCGGTCTGGGCGCCAACGCGGCCAGCTCCTCTGAGATCGGCCAGAACTTCCGTGCACAGTTCATCGGCGAAGATGAGAACATCGCCCTGTCCAAGGCCGGCGGCAACATCGACGCCCTGGCCGGTGCGACCATCACCTCCACCGCTGTGACGAACGCCGTAGCTACCGCGATCCAGGTCGCCAAATCTGTCGCATAAGGAGGCTGTGGGAAATGAACATTAAGAAACAATTTGTTGAAGGTCTGACCACCAACAACCCCGTACTGGTCCAGCAGATCGGTATGTGCGCCACCATGGCCATCACCACCACGCTCTTCAACGGCGTCGGCATGGGCCTGTCGGTTCTGATCATCCTGACCTGCTGCAACGTGGTCGTATCCGCGATCCGTAAGATTATCCCCGATGAGATCCGTCTGGCGATCTTCGTTGTCGTCATCGCCGGCTTCGTGACCATCGTGGACCTGCTGCTGCAGGCTTTCATCCCCGCATTGAGCGCCGCTCTGGGCGTCTTCATTCCGCTGATCGTTGTCAACTGCATCATCATCGGCCGTGCGGAAGCTTTCTGTCAGAAAAACCCTGTGGGCGCCTCGTTCTTTGACGGCATCTTCCAGGGTCTGGGCTATACCTGCGTGCTGATCATCATGTGCGTGTTCCGTGAGTTCTTCGGAAGCGGCCGTTTCGGCGGCGGTCTCATCGACGTGACCAACGGTTTCCGCTTTACTCTGGACGGCACCGGTGCCGGCATCCAGATCTTCCCCTCCGAGTACGGCGCTTCCATCCTGAACCTGCCCTTCGGCGGTTTCATTACCCTGGGTCTTCTGCTTGCTGTGATGCAGTATGCGCTGAAGAAATCCGCCAAGAAGAAAGAACTGGCAGAGCGTGCCGCTGCGGAAGCGGCTGCTTTGGCGGAGAAGGAGGCTGACGAATAATGCTTACCTCGATTATTTCCATTTCTCTGGGCGCGATCCTGACCAATAACTTCATCTTCTCCCAGTTCCTGGGCTGCTGCCCCTTCCTGGGCTGCTCCAGCAAGGTGGACACCGCCACCGGTATGGGCCTGGCTGTTGTGTTCGTTATGGGTCTGGCTTCCGCCATCTGCTGGGTCATCGATACATACATCCTGGTTCCTCTGGGCCTGGCTTTCCTGGAGACGCTGGCCTTCATCCTGGTCATTGCGGCGCTGGTTCAGTTCGTCGAGATGTTCCTGAAGAAGTCCGTGCCCTCCCTGTACTCGGCTCTGGGCATTTACCTGCCTCTGATCACCACCAACTGCGCGGTGCTGGGCGTGGTTCTGCTGAACGTGCAGAACACCTACAACTTCCTGGAGTCCGTGGTTTACGGCGTCACCGGCGGCCTGGGCTTCATGCTGGCCATCGTTCTGTTCGCCAGTGTCCGTGAGCGCATCCAGTTCGCTGATTACCCCGAGAACTTCGAGGGCTTCTCCATCTGCTTGGTTTCCGCAGGTCTGGTGGCCCTGGCCTTCATGGGCTTCAGCGGCATGAAGATCGTGTAAGGAGGACCTGTCGATATGAAAACTATCCTTTTATCCATCGTGGTCCTCGGCGCTCTGGGCGCTCTCTTCGGTGCGGTCCTGGCCTTCGCTGCCAAGATCTTCCATGTGGAAGTAGACCCCAGAGAAGCGGCTGTGCGTGAAGTGCTGGCCGGCGCCAACTGCGGCGGCTGCGGTTATCCCGGCTGCGACGGTTACGCCAAGGCGGTCGCCGCTGGCGAGGCCCCCTGCAACAAGTGCGTTGCCGGCGGTGCCGAGACTGCGGCCAAGGTCTCCGAGATCATGGGCGTTGCCGCCGACGCGGCGGAGAAGATGGTGGCCCATGTGGCCTGCTCCGGCGCTGCCGATATCGCGGAGCCCCGCTTCAACTATTCCGGTCCTGTGGACTGTCGTGCGGCCATGCTGTTCGGTGGCAAGAGCAGCAAGTGGTGCTCCTTCGCCTGCATCGGCCTGGGCAACTGCGCCCGTGCCTGCCAGTTTGACGCCATGCATGTGGAAAACGGCGTCGCCAAGGTCGACCGCTATAAGTGTGTTGGCTGCGGCGCCTGCGTGGAAGCCTGCCCCAAGAGCATCGTCAAGCTGATCCCCGAGAGCCAGAAGATCATGCCCGCCTGCTCCAGCAAGGACAAGGGTGCGCAGGTTATGAAGATCTGCAAGGTCGGCTGCATCGGCTGCATGAAGTGCCAGCGCGAGTGCCCGGCGGACGCCATCGTCGTGACCAACAACCTGGCCCAGGTAGATACCAGCAAGTGCATCCAGTGTGGTCACTGCGCCGATATCTGCCCGCGTCACATCATCGATTACTTCGGCTGATGCCGATACTCCGCTCCAGCGGAAAAACCCAAAAGGATCCGCGGTCCCAAGTTCTGGGACCGCGGATCTTTTTGGTGTGCCGGGCATGGCACAGTTCTTACGGGTGAGAGTCCCGTCACGGGTATTTACCGCCAAGTGTAGCGAACCGCAAGTCGACGACAGTAATGACGGCGAGGGAGGAAGCGGTGTAGCGAAGCCGAGGAGCCTAC
>JAFUES010000054.1 GCA_017470325.1 Oscillospiraceae bacterium | reverse complement strand
GCGCGGGAGCCGGGGCAGGCCCGCCGTGCCCAAACTCCACGGGGTTGGCGTAGTACGCGCCATGCTCCGCGTGATGGACGCCGATGGTGATCTGCTTCCCGCCGCCGCGTTTCTGTCTGACCTTGCCTGTATGGATGGACGAGTGCAGGGTATCCGTGATGATCTTCGGGTCGGTGCTGGCATTGTGGAGCATTTGTTCCTCAATGGGCACAGCGCCCGCCTTCAGGGCACGGTTCACTCCCGGCCCCTGATCCAGCTGATACGCCATGTTCACCATGTCGTTCTGGAGATCATCAAAACCGCGCAGTTCAATTGCCATAGGAAACATCCTCCCTCCAGACCCATGTCCACTGCACCGTGTACTGCCGGGTGGCCGTATCGTAGGCTGGCTGGTTGTAACCCTTGTCGGATTCCTCCAGCATCATGAAGCCGTAGGTGTACATGGCTTCCCGGATCGTATCCGCCATGTCGGTCGGGTCGATGTCGCTCCACAGGTTCAGGTAGACGAAGGTGCGGAAGCTGGTCACGTGATCATCGTGATGGCTGGCTTCCGTGGTGGTCGTGGAATAAACGCAGTACTGCACGGGCGGATTCTGATCGGGCGATGTGGCCCGCCAGACCCCGGCGAAAACCGGAATGCCGATGTCGGCCAGAGCACTCTGTACCTGTTTCATCCGCTCACCCCCTTGGCGATGGAAGCCTTCAGGCCCAGGTAGGTATGCTTGAAGCTGTACTCACCGAGGGTGGAGATGTTCCATTTCTCGCCCTGAAAGCGCACCCACATGCCGGGCTTGATGTCCTCCCGGTACCGGATGGTGAAGTTGATCACCGCCTCGGTGTTCATCACATCGGCGCTGCGGTAGTGCTGGTTTCCGGCATCCGTAACAGCCGCCCAGACCCGGCAGACCACAACGTCCGTCGGGGTGGGATAGCCGTTTTCGTTGATGGCGTTCTCTGTGTACCCGATCTCAATCTTGTGGCGAAGGTCTCCGGGATGCGGATCGCTGTCGAAGTTTTTGTAACCGCGCACAGGTCATCGCCTCCTTCAGAACATCTTCTCCGGATCGCGGTAGGGATACAGCAGGCTGTCGAAAGCCATGCGGGTCGCTTTGTAGGTGGTCATGTCCGGGATGTCCCGGTTTTCATAGTAGAAGCTGGTCATGAGGATGACGGCCAGACGAACAGGCTCCGGCACGTCAGGCACATTGCCTTCCTCGTCCGGTTCCGGCTCAAAGGAAACCCGGCAGTAATCCTCGGCGGCGGTCTGGGACTGCCTGATCAGACTTTCGATGTAGCCATCTTCCTCATCATGCTCGATGCGCAGATGGGTTTTGACTTCATCCACGGTGACGATCATCAGGTACCACCGCCCTCGGTTCCCTCAGTTTCCTGGGTCTCCGGTGCGGTCGCTTCCATCAGCCCGGCAGCACGCAGCGCGGCCAGCAGGGCATTGAAGTCTTCCTTCAGCTGCGTATAGGCGCTGGCAGTGCTGTCCGCCTGATAGGCGGCGGGTGTAATGCCATCCGCAGAAAGCACACCATCGGTAATGGAAAGGCCGCTACCCACCTTAATGCCGCCGAGCGTGTCAGCGCTGGCAGTCGGCAGCGTATAGGAACCGCCGCCTCCCTCGCCGGGGAAGTTCTCCACCTCTGCGCCTTCCAGAAAGGTCAGCTTGCCTCCAATGACCCATTCCTCGCCGCCGTGTGCGGCATAGTTCTTGGTGTTATAGGTATTCGCCATAAAGCATTCCTCCTTCAGGAAGGGAGCCATCCGGTATCAGATGGCTCCCATGGTCGTTGAGTTATCAGGACTTCAAAGCCAGGCACTTCATGGCTTCAGCCAGCACCAGACGGCCATCCACACGCTGGGTAGCGCGGAAACCGACCTGACCGGTGACGGCGAAGAGCTCGTTCAGGCGCTGGAAAGAACGGCCCTGACGATCGGCGATCCAGTAGGACTTGAAGTCGCCGAACAGGATCACCTTGTTTCCGGCGGAGATTTCCGGCATGAAGGGAGAAGTCACGATCCGGTAGTTCAGCAGCAGGTCAGGCTGGCCTTCCTTCAGGCCGGGCTGCCACAGGTACTGGCCCTGGCCGTCCTTCAACTTCCGGATAGCCTTCAGAGTGCTGTCGTTCAGCAGGAAGACGGACTTCTTCCGGTAGACACTCTTGATGGAGTGCACCAGGTCGAAGATCTCATCAGCGGCGATGGTGGTGCCCGCAGTGGTCACGCCGGTACCCGCACCATTGGTGGCGTGAAGCAGGCCGGTGGGCTTGCCGGTGCCATTGCCGGTGATGAAGGCTTCCTCTTCCGCAGCGCCGATCCGGCGGGCAAACTCGGAAGCGATGTAGCTTTCGATGTTGAAGACAGAGTCCTGCAGCAGCTCATCGGACACCTTGATCATGGTGGCCACCTTATGAGCGCCGATGGAGATCTGACCGAAAGCGTCATCGCTATCCGGAATGGTGCCTTCCTCATCCACCCAGGACGCGGTGCCGTGGGAAGCGACGATCGGGATCTTCCGGTCGCCGGAGCTGGTCTGGATGACGGTGCACAGGGATCGGAGAACATTCTCCTCCTCGAGGCCCTGCACCAGGGTGCGCTCGTACTCATCCGGCACGAGATAGCCACCCTCAGAGTCGGTGCCGATCTGCAGGGCGTTCATGACCGCAGGGCTGGCAGCGCGATTCCGGATCATGCCCCAGAAGGCATTCCGGTACTCATCGGAGGCGCGGCCCTGCTTCTGAGCAGTGGCAGTGGTGGGACGGGAAACCAGAGGCGCGGCGGTGGGCTGATCCATCTCACGGTCGATCGCGGCCTGACGCTCCAGACGCTCGATTTCTTTGCCGAGGGCAACCACATCGGCCTCCATCTTTTCATAGGTGGCGTTGTCTTCAGCGGAGACCATGCCGTCTTCACCGCGAT
>JAFUES010000037.1 GCA_017470325.1 Oscillospiraceae bacterium | reverse complement strand
GCGGTTTGTGTTATCTTGTTCATGGCGAATAGGGTGGCACCTGCCTTTCGGTTTTGTCTCGACAACTCAACCTTAATACAGGCCACTCCTATTCGCTATTCTTTTTTACTTACTGTCACACATCATTGTAAACCCTACACTGCGTTAAACTCTTGTCGGGGATCGGCGGTTGACTTTGGGCGGGACTTGGTATATTCTGATTAGGTAAGCAAATGACGGAAACCAACGTGTTTGTGGATGATAAGAGGTTTTGATGAAGGAATTTTTTGTCTCCGGCAGAACAGAACTGGCCGGTAACCATACAGATCACCAGAACGGGCGCATCCTGGCGGCCGCCATCGACTTGGGCGTGACCGCTCGGGTGGAGGCCAACGGGGCGGGCGTGATGCGCGTGCGCTCCGAAGGACACGAGCCTTTTGAAGTGAGGACCAATCATCTGTCCATCCGCACCCAGGAATTTGGTACGCCCAAATCCCTGGCCCGGGGCGTGGCGGCCAATTTCGACGCATTGGGTCTGCGGATCGGCGGCTTTGATGCGGAGGTCACCAGCACGCTGCCGGTGGGCGCGGGGCTCAGCTCCTCCGCCGCGTTCTCCGTGCTGATCGGCCGGATCCTCAGCGAGCTGTACAACGACGGGAAAGTGGAACCCATCGTGATCGCCCGGGCAGCCCAGCAGGCGGAGAATCACTACTTCGGCAAGCCCTGCGGTCTGATGAGCCAATTGGTCTGCGCCATGGGCCACACGGTGTACGCGGACTTCAAGACCCGGGAGATCGAACCCATCCAGGCGGACTTCTCCACCATGGGGCTGACCCTCTGCCTGACCGATACCGGCGGCAGCCACGCCGGGCTGGACACCTCCTATGCCCGCATCCCCGCGGACATGATCTATATCGCCAACCTCTTTGACAAGGGCGTGTTGGGCGATGTGGATCCGGAGGAATTTCGCAGCAAGGGCTGGGATCCGGCCAACCGCCCGGTCCGCCGCGCCATGCACTTTTTCGACGAAAACGAACGGGTGCCCCAGATGCGCGACGCCCTGAAGGCCGACGATGGGGAGACCTATATGCGGCTGATGAACGAGTCGGGCCGCTCCTCCGAAGAGCTGCTCAACAACATCATCACCAGCGCCAGCGGCGACACCAAGCTGGCTCAGGGTCTGGAAAAGAGTGCACAGCTCCTGCAGGGCAAGGGCGCCTGGCGGGTGCACGGCGGCGGCTTTGGCGGCTGTGTGCAGGCGCTGATGCCCAGCAAATACTTCCCGGCTTACAAGGCGGCTATGGAGGAAGACTTCGGTACCGGCAGCTGCCGGGAGATCAAGCTGGCCTGAGGGAATACAGATAAGCAAAACGGACAGGAGACGAAAAGGTCCCTGTCCGTTTTGACATATGCGGATGTATTATACTAGAACCTCATAAAAACCTTTCATTCTTTAAAGACTCTTATAGCGCCGCAGGCGCGCAGAGGTTCTGTATGAGACGGGTTTTCAGCGCCTTGCGGTGAAAACGCCGCAGGAACTGCGGCTTATCTGATTAATGCTTTTAATCAGATAATAGTATTACAGCCGGCCTGCGGCCATGGCGCCAAAGCACTCCCGGTAGTATACCTGGGTCTCGCAGTTGAAGTCGGCGGAGACCATCTGGATCGCAGAGTCGATGATCTCCCCCAGCAGCTTTTCCTCACAGACAGAGCTGGTGTTGATGACCACGGACATGTCTGTGACCGGGGCGGAGAAGCGGTGGTTGACCTCGACGGGATAGTCGATCCCCAACAGATCCTGCTTGGCAAAATCCCCCGCCTCGGTGATGGCGAACAGCTTCAGGTGGGGGCTGTTCTGGCCGTTCATCCCCAGCAGATCCTGGATCTTTTGGGCCAAGGCGGAGAGGTAGGCGTCCCCGTCGAAGGTGTTGCAGCAGACCTTGGTGTAAAACTGGATGTCATACTGGCTGATCTTACTCATGGCCGCGCAGAATTCCTCGCCGCCGTACTGGATATCGGGGTTGCGCATACTGGCGTCGTGATCCCGCAGCCAGCAGACCAGTGCATCCAGGCCGGTCCCCTCCAGAGCGGAGATCGGGAAGACCTGGGCATGGGGCGCCTGGGCCTTCAAAAAGTCCACATAGCGCTGGGTCTCCTCCTCGGAGAGGGTGTCGATCTTGTTGAGCACGGCCACATCGCATTCCAGCAGCTGGGTGCGCAGCACGTAGCGCAGCTCCTCCGGCAGGTGCAGATCCGTCTCCGGCTCCGTCAGCAGCTTCAGCCGCTCCGGCTCGGTGAAGACCACGAAGGGGGCCAGCTCGAACTCACCGGGATACTCCCGGGCCAGCTTGTGATACACATGGTCCAGCGCGCCAACACCGAAGCCTGGATGGTCCGACATGACCAATTCGTTCTTCTCATAATCGAACAGGCGGCGAAGGCGGTCCACCAGGTTTTCCGTCTGGTAGCAGATGCACTCGCCGGTCAGCTCTGTGGAGACCACGCCGCAGGCATTGGCGTACTGCATGTCCGCCAGGCCCTTGGCGGCGATGTCGTTGGAGATCATAGTGGCCTTGCCGTACTTCTCGTTATACAGCCGGGTCATGGTCATCATGCCGGTGGTTTTCCCGGCGCCCAGAAATCCACTGACCACGCAAAACTTTTTCACAACAGTTCCTCCTTTATAAAAATAAAAGCAGGGGACCGGTTCGTCCCCTGCACAGATCACATTTTGACGGTTAGATGAAACTAATCCGCGCCGGGGATGAACACACGGTTCGGGTCGTATAACATGAGGAACTCCTCAAAGCAGATCCCGTTGTCCATGATATACCGGGCAGCCTCCTCGCCCACGTAGCGGAAGTGGCCTTCCGTGCAGGCGGTGCCGTAGTAATATTCTTTTCCTTCAGGATACCGGTCGATGAAGCCGTACTCCGCGCAGTGCTCGTGGAGCCAGGCATACAGCTCGGTGTCTTTAAAGCCGGTGTTGTCAAAATACTGGTAGAAAGCGCTGTACCCGTATTGATCGGTAAAGTCCAGCGCCAGACCCAGCTGATGCTCGCTGACGCCCGCGCCGGGATAGATCTCCGCCACGGCGGCCGCGCTGCCGTACTGGGCGATCATGTTCTGATACAGCATGAACAGGAATTCAAAATTCCGGTATGCCACGGCGATGTAAGCATGAAGCCCGGCCTCCCGGGCGCCCTGGACAAAGGCATAGGCCTGATCCATGATCCGGGCGTCGATACCCTGGCCCTCGATCCCTCCAAACTCCGGGATGTGATACTCGGAGATGCCATTGTTGGTGTTGGCCAGCTTGAACTCCCAGCTGTCGATGTCCACATCCGGCGGCTCCGGCAGGCCCTTGGCGTAGGCCCGGCCCGCGGGGGTGTCGGGATCAGGGGTCGGCTCCGGCGTAGGAGTCGGCTCCGGGGTGGGTGTGGGCTCGGCTTCTTCCACAGGTTCCGGTGTGGCCGCAGCGGTCTGCACTGCGGGGGTCTGCGTTGCGGGGGCGGCCCCTGCGCCGCAGGCGGCCAGGCCCATCAGCATGCCCAACATGGCGACGAGCAGCAGGAGAGAAACAGCGCCTTTGTATTTTGTTTTGCGGTTCATAGGCCCGCCTCCCAAGTGATGCTGATCTTATTCAACGCCGTAAAGCGCCAGGAATTCTTCCAGGCACAGGTTGTTTTCCGTCATATACGTCGCGGCCTCCACGCCCACATAGCGGAAGTGCCAGGATTCACTCATGACATGGGTGATGGCTTTCTTCTCCACAGGGAAGCGCAGGATGAAGCCGTATTCCGCGCAGTGCTCAGCCAGCCAACGAACGGTGGGCGTATCCACGATGGAGTCGTTCTTGACCTCATAGTACCGGTCGGTGATGTCACAGCACAGGCCGCTCTGGTGTTCGCTGCAGCCGGCGGGCATGGTGATGTAATTGCCCTCGCCGTCCTTGCCGTCAGAGATGCCGTTGTTGGCACAGACCCGCTGGAAGTTCTGATACTGAATATAATAGCTGCGATAGCCGGAGGACAGGAAAATGGGATTGCCCGCCTCTTTGCAGGCCTGGGTCATATCGATCAGCGGCTGAGCGATCAGCTCGTCTACCACCTGGCGGTTGCCATCATAGGCGGTGCGGATGTCGGTATCGTCGCCCACCATGTTCAGATAGACCAGGTTTTCCGGCTCATAGTCGATGGGGTCCATGGGGTGATCGCCGTTGACCAGCACGTACTGGGGCAGGGTCACATCGATCTCCGGCGGCTTGGGCAGACCAAGCGCCAGGGCCTTGGCCTCAGGCGAGTTGGGATCCAGCGTGGGCTCCGGTGTGGGCTCGGGCGTAGGCTCCGGTGTGACCTCCTCTGTGGGCTCGGGCGTGGGCTCCGTCTTGGAGCCGGATCCGCCGACTTCAACGCCGAAGAGGGGCTTTACCGTGGATTCCGCCGCGGTCCAGGGCACATAGGTCTCGCCCGGCGCGCCGATATCGTCGCTGAAGGCCGCATTGGAAAAATGATAATATGAATAAACGAACAGCAGCGCCAGCGCAAACAGCGCCAGCACGATCCGACCGAAAAGCTTGGGTCTCATTTGGGTTACCTCCGATTCAAAACGTACGATAACATACAGAACAATAATAGCATTTTGCTTCATTTCGGTCAACATTATTTTGTTGAACCTGCTCTGCGCATCTGTTATAATAAATAAACAACTATTACCATAACAGTCGGCCGGGAGGTGCGTGCGTTTGAAGATCACATGGTATGGCCACTCCTGTTTCCTGGTGGAGACGGCGGAGGGCTCCGTTGTCCTGGATCCCTACAGCCCGGGGAGTGTTCCGGGCCTTCGTCTGCCTGCGCTGATGGCGGATCTGGTGTTGTGCAGCCATGAGCATGGCGATCACAATTGGAGAGACGGCGTGACTCTGACCGGCAGGAATGCGACCCTGTCTGTCTCGCGTCTGGACACCTGGCATGACGAGGTCCGCGGCCTGCGCCGGGGTGCCAATACCGTCACCATACTGGAGGCGGAGGGCATGCGCGTCGTCCACATGGGCGACCTGGGTCATATGCTCAGCGCAAAACAACTGGCCCAGTTGGGCGCGGTCGACGTACTGCTGCTGCCGGTGGGCGGCTTCTACACCATCGGACCGGAAACGGCCTGGGAGCTGGCCCGGGCGATCCGGCCGAAGATCCTGGTCCCCATGCACTATCGGGGCGCGGGCTTCGGTTTTGACGTGCTGTCCCCGGTGGAAGATTTCCTGGCCCTGGCGGAAAACGTTCAGCGGCAGGACACCAACGTTTTGGAACCGGATAAGCTGACGGCCCCGGTGACGGCTGTGCTGCGCTGCCCGGTGGAAGCATAAGGAAGTTTAAGTTAGGAGGGACACGATGCTGTCCTTGTTGGTCTTCTTTCTGATGATCGGCGCGCTGCCGGCCCTTTGCGCGGTGGCCTCCGATCGAAAATTTGAAGAGACGCTGCCCCTCAGCTGCGCGGCCCTGGCGCTGACGCTGTATGTAACGGCGCTGCTGGGCCTGCGGCATATGGGGATCACGGTGGCGATCTGCCTTTGCTGGCTGTTCCTGTTGCATGCGCTGCGCCTGCTGCTGCAAAAAAAGTGCAGCTGGAAGGCGGCGGCACGCCGCTTCTTCACGCCCGCCTTCTTCCTGTATCTGCTGCTGTTCGGCTATCTGGCAGTGCTCAACTACGGGCGCATGGCCTGGGAGTTTGACGCGCTTTCCCATTGGGCGGATGTGGTCAAGGCTATGGTGCAGACCGGGCGGCTGTCCACAAATCCACTGTCTAACTCCACCTTCCAGTCCTACCCGCCGGGCCTGTCTCTGTTCCAGTATCTGTCGGAAGAGCTGGCGATCCTCCTTGGCGGGGAATATGCGGACTGGCGGCTGTATCACGCCTTTCAGGTCTTTTTCCTGGCCTTCCTGTTTCCCTTCTTCCGGGAGCTGGATTTCAGAAAGATCTATGCCTGGCTGCTGGCTGCCGCGGTGCTGCTGGCGCCCACCTTCCTGTTCGCCAACATTTACACCTTTATCTATGTGGACCCGGTGCTGGGCGTGGTGGCGGCCTCCGGCCTCGCCATGGTCCTGCTGGAAAAACGCCGGAACAGCCGGTATCTGTGTGCCTATGTGGCCCTCTGTGCGGCCATGCTGGTGCTGATCAAGGATGCGGGCCTTGCCTATGCCATCGTGCTGACGGCGCTCTACCTGGCGTCCCAGCTGGGGCCGGACAGACAGGGCTTTGCCCAGAGGCTTCGGGAGAGAAAGTGGGCGGTGCTGGTCTCGGTGGGTGCGGTGCTGCTGCCCTGGGGCAGCTGGAAGCTGAGTATCCTGATGAACAACGCGGCGGTGGCCTATCCCGACAAGGTCTCCCTGCCGGCGCTGCTGAAGGTCCTGCTGTTCCAGGATCAGAGCTACCGCAAGGACGTGAGGGATCTGTTCTGGACGGCCCTTCTGGAAAACGGTTCTTCTGCCGCCATTTCCGGAATTGGCTTGACCTACATCGTGCTGATCGCCCTGATGCTGACGGCGTTTCTGTTTGTGCTCAAACGCTGCCGCAGGCGCTTCCCGGAGCGGGCAGACCTGTTCAAATGGGTGTTCTGGCTGAAGCTGGTGGAGTTGGTGCTATATCTGCTGAGCCTGCTGATCATGTATCTGTTCAAATTCTCCGCCTATGAGGCGCTGCAGCTGGCGTCACTGGAGCGCTATGTGGCGGTGCCGCTGCTGTCCATCTGGCTGCTGACGTTGTTTTTGACTATGGCTCTGATCCGAAGCGGCAAGGGGGACAAGAGCCTTCTGGCGGCGGCAGTTCTCTGCGCGGTGTTGATCGGGACGCCGCCGCAAAGCCTCATCAACCTGTCCAACCGGAGCTCCGTGGCACAGAGCCGGGGATACCGGGCGCCCATCACTATGCTGGAGCAGCGCTTTGAGAAGGCTTACAGCGGCACACCGGCCCGGATCTATTTCCTGTCCCAGGAGGACACGGAGTATTATTTTTATATGACCAAGTACAGCTTCCGACCCCACGCGGTATCTTCGCCTTTGGGCTGGAGTCTGGGAGAGCCCTTCTACGAGGGCGACGTGTGGACTCGCGCCTGTACGCCGGAGCAGCTGCAGGAGAAGCTGAAAGCGGAATATGATTTCGTGGTCGTCTATCATATGAATGACGATTTCGCCCGGCGCTTCGGCACGCTCTTTACCGACCCCGGCCAGATCGGCCCGGAACGGATCTACGCAGTGGATCGGGACAGCGGTCAATTGACCCTGTTCGGTGAAATGTGAACACAAAAAAACCTCTGCCAGCAGGCAGAGGTTTTTTGATGTGGGGGAGTTTATGCGGCGTCGGGGGCCTCTTGAGTCTCGGCGTTGGTTTCGGCTTCGACCGCTTCCGCCTCGGCATCTTCCGCCGGAGCTTCTTCAACGGGCTCTTCCGCCTCAGCTTCCTCCGGCTCCTCAGCCGGGGCGGTCACTTCAAAGCTCAGCTCGGCTTCGTAGCTGTCGCCGCTGTCGAAGGTCAGGGTGACCAGCGCGGTATAGGTGCCGGCTTCCAGCTTAGCTGCCGGACGCAGGACCCAGGTGCTGTCGTTGACGGCAGCGGCGCCCACGCGCCCGCTGCTGCCGCGGTTGAGGGTGAAGCAGACGGCGTCCTCGCCGGACAGCTCAACGCTTTCCACATGAGCGGTCACAGTGCCGGGATTCTCCACCTGGATGCCCTGGGCTGCGGGGGTGCTGTAGCCCTCCTCCTGGGCCTCAAAGCTGGGGATCGTAACGGTCACGATGGCATAGGAGGCGCTGGCGGGTTCGCTGGCTTCCGCGCCCTCAAAGAGGGCAACGGCTGTGACAACGGCACCTTCCGTCAGTTCGATGGGCTCTTCATAGAGGACGCTATTCTCCTCGTCAGGCAGCTGGCCGTCCACGCTGTAATAGATCGCTGCGCCCTCCGGGGCCGTCAGCTCCAGGCTCTGGGCGCTGGCGTAAGTACCCTCGGCCAGGCTGAACACCGGGGCGTCGGTCCGGAAGCTGAGCGCCAGCTCCAGAGCGGCAGAAGGATCGGACAGGGTGTAGCTGCCGTCCTCATTCTTGTTGAGCTTGGCACCGTCCGCCTGAGCGGATACGATGGAGAAGCCTTCCTTGGGGGTGATGGTGACCAGACTTTCCTTGGACATCATCAGGGAATCCTCCGTGCCCGGCTCCGGCTCAAGCCCGTCGATCTGGGCAAAGGCGCTGTAATCGTCGGCCAGGGCCACCCGGTAATAGCCGGCGATCAGGCTGGTCTCCACATCACCGTCGAAGGCGTAGACCACGGCGCCGTTGCTGTAGACCTTGCCGCCGTTGTTGTAGACGATGCCGCCATTGCTGTACACGGTGCCGCCGTTGTTGTAGACCAGACCGCCGTTGTTGTAGATCAGGCCGTTGTTGTTATAGACGGTGCCGGCGTTGTTGTACACAGTACCCGCGTTGTTGTAGACCAGATCACCCTCCTTGGCGTAGAGGGTCTCCTCCGCCTCATTGTAGATGGCGTCGGGCAGGGGCGGCAGCTCCTCTTCTTCGGCAGGCTCCGCATCCTCGGCGTCTTCCGCAGCTTCCGCTGTCTCGGCTTCCTCCGCGGGGATCTCAACGTCGGGCGCCTCCTCGGCCTGTTCCTCCAGAGCCTCAATGGCTGCGTCCAGCTCCGCCGCGATCTCCTCCGTCGTCTCTTCGGCGAAGTCCTCCGCTTCGGCTTCTTCTGCCTCTACAGCCTCGGCCACAGCCTCGATCTCAGCCGCTTCTTCGGCGTCCTCTTTGGGGCCTTTGGGGGCGGCCAGCGCTGTCGCGGGCAGCAGGCTCAGCAGCAGCATCAGGACCAGCAGCAGGGCCAGACCCTGTTTTTTCAGTTTCATGGCATTCTCCTTTCGCGTTTATTCAGAAATCTTTAAGCTTAAAACGTCGGGGCGGGTATAGTGCCCGCAGGCGTCAAACTCCATTCGGCTGGCGGGGACCTTCTGCATATCCAGGTCCGCATAGATGATGGCCTCCCGGTCCCAGACCGGCTCGGTCACATAGTGGCCGAAGGGGTCCACCACACAGCTGCCGCCCCGGCAGGTCAGTTCCGGCAGGCGGGCGATTTCATCCTGGGCCTGGAGCGCGGCGGGATACATGTCCCGGGTGAAGAACATGTCGCAGTTGATGAAGTAGCAGTGGCCCTCAATGGCGATGTGGCGGATGGTGGCCTGCCATTCCTCGTTGTCGTTGGTATTGGGGGAGAGGTAGAGCGTCACGCCCTTTTCGTACAGGGCTACCCGGGCCAGGGGCATGTAGCTCTCCCAGCAGATCAGGCTGCCCATAGGGCCCCAGGGCGTGTCCGCCATGGGGAAGTAGCCCCGGTCCGCGTCGCCCCAGACCACCCGCTCGGCCCCGGTGGGCTTGAGCTTCCGGTGGGCGGAGACCAGTTCCCCTTCTGGGGAGAAGATCAGATTGCTGTTATAGAGTGTAGCGGTGTTCAGCGTCCGCTCCGAGACGCCGATACTGAGCCAGACCTTGTTCTCTCTGGCGGCGGCGGCAAGCTGCGCCGTCTCCGGCCCGGGGACCAGAATGGAGTTTTCATAGTAGAGCAGCCAGTCCTTGCGGCCGGATTCCTCCCGGTGCCCCACCGTGAAGCCAAAGGTCATGCCGTAGGGATAACAGGGGATGAACAGCTCGGGAAACACCACCAGCTCCGCGCCGTTTTGCGCAGCCTCTTTTGTCAGTGCCAGGGCCTTTTCCAGGCAGGCGGCCTTGTCGAACATCACAGGCGCGGCCTGGACGACCGCGACGCGGCAGACAGGTTTCAGATCTTTCACGGCAGGACCTCCATTTGTGGTGTGTTAGGCGTGGTTCAGATACAAGATATATTATATTCTCGGAAAAAGCATGTGTAAAGTGTAAATTCTCTCCCCGGCATTGTCAAAATCGGGAAAAAAGCGTATGCTGGAAACCAGAAAAAAGACGGAGGCAGGACAATAACCATGCACATTGAACGGATCGACAGTTTACAAGCCCTCTCTGAGCGGGTGGAGGAGCTGGGCTTTCTGCCCTTCTTCCGCAACGAGATCCCCGGCTTTTCCATCGAGGAGCACACGCCGGCGCGGCTGTGGTTTTCCGAGACGGAGGACGGACCCTGGGAATGGAAGGGGCCGGTGGCCTCCAATGGCCGCTGCGTATACGGCAAATTCTTCAAGGGCCGGGCGGGCTTCATCAGCCTGCGCTGGTTTCCTGCTTTTGCCAATTACCGCCGGGACGGCTATGATTTTGACGCTCTGTATGAGGATGGCTTCGCTTCCCATAAAGACAAGGAGGTCTATGACACCCTGCAGGCGGCGGGCTCGCTGCTTTCGAAGGAGCTGAAGCGGCGCTGCGGCTACGGGAAGGGTGGCAACAAGGGCTTTGATACGGTCATCACCCGGCTGCAGATGCGCAGCTATGTGAGCATTGCCGATTTCGAGTACCAGGTGGACCGCTACGGCCGGCCCTACGGCTGGGGCGTAGCCCGCTACAGCACACCCGAGGCCCAATTCGGTGAGACACTGATGGAGGAGGCCTACCGGCAGGAGCCGGAGGAATCCCGGCGCAAGGTCTACGCATATCTGCGGCAGCTGACCGGGGCGGAGGACGAACGGATCGCAAAGCTGCTGGGCGACCGTAATACTGATACCCGATAGAAAGCAGACAAAGATTTGCGAGGCAGAATTGCGCCAGACAAGGCGGGCTCCGCAGAGCATAATGGAGATATATGGTCAAGGAGCCCAACGCAGTATGGCACAATTATAGCCGCAAAGATTGTCTTGTTTTTATTGGGGATCAGTATCAAAAGAAGAACAGGACCGCAGATGCAAAGTCTGCGGTCCTGTCCTTCTTTCCCCGTCAGAGCAGGGACTCCCAATCCAGGGTGCGGAGCTCCCCGTTTTCGACCAGGGGGATCCCGACCCTGCCGGCGGCCTTGATGGGGGCATACAGCGGGTCCTTATCCCGGATGGCCAGAAAGGCCTTCAGGCTGTCCAGCCGGGAGATATCCACGAACTCAAAATCCAGCTTCTTCTCCTCATAGGCGGCCAGGCATTCCCGGGTGTCGGGGCATTCCCTGGTACCATAAACCTTGATGCGCATGGGGGAGTCCTCCTTAGAATATTGTTACGGCATCATTGCCAATACCGATCCGATCAGCACCACCAGGGCGGCGAAGGCCAGGCCCACAATGGCGTCGGCGCGAAACAGCCGGCGCAGTCTTGCCCAAAGGGAGAGTCTGCCGGGCGCACTTTTTTTCGGCGGGATGGGGTTCATACTGCCGTCGGGCATGCTCCTGTAAAGGATCGGGTGGTCGAACACCAGGCTGCGGCCGAGACTCAGACAGCCCAGGAAAACGGCGGCCAGGGCCAACACATACCACACCGCGCCATAGGCGGTCTCGATCTGGGCCAGTTGGATCTCCGCGCCGGAAAGCATGCGCAGGCCGGTGATCACAACGCACAGCAGCCAGGGCAGGGCCAACACTCCCAGGGTAAACAGCAGAAACAGGCAGATGCGCTTGGCCGTGTAGTAGCGGATCTCCACCGGAATGCGCTCTCCGTCCGGCGCTTCGTAGAAGCGCAGTTCCGGGGCGGGCTTTGCGGCGCCGGCCTCCGCCGGGGACGAGGTATAAAAGCGCCCCTCATAGCGCTCGGTCAACGGATCGCGGATGCGAAACAGCCGCCTGTGCAGCCGTTCGCCCCGCTCGCCGCCCAGCAGCGCGAAGATCAGCACCACGCTGGCGGCGGTGCCCAGGATAAACAGCTCCAGGTTCCCGGTGGAGGCGTAGATCCAGAACAAGGTGGCCAGCAGCGACAGGATCAGCGGCTCCATCAGCCACTGATGGGAGCGCACGCGCTTATCCCGGCTGACTGCGACGCGGCCGTTCTGCCCGTTGATCATCACCCGAGTGCCGTCTATGGTCAGCAGATAGACCGGTACCAGCACCGAAAGACACAGGGTATCGGAGCGATCCGGCTGCAGCTGCAGGTCACTGCTGTGCAGCGTCCGTTCCACCGCGCCCAGATGGTGCATGGCCAGTTCTTCGTCGATGCGATGCTCCAACAGAGCCTCTGGCAGGTCCCGCAGCTTGAGCCGGACCGCATCCGGAAGCGCCCCGTCTAAGGGGCGCAGAGGCCGCCAGTCGAAGGGCTCCACCGCGCTCAGCAGCAGACTGTCCACCTGAGCGGAGCTGTTGACCAGTACATCGTCGGCGCTGCTGCGGCAGCTGTAGCTGCGCGCACAGGCCCGGCGTGTGACCTGGAAGCCCACGGGTCCTTCCAGAAGCTCGCAGGGCAGATAACAGGCTTCCAGCCGGTCCACGGCCTTTTCCACCCGGCGGGCCTCTTTTTGCAGGCGGTTTTTCCCGGCCCAGCTTTTCAAGGCCCGTCCGGCATCCTCTACCGACAGCACAAAGGGAAGAGCCAGCGTTGGCAGGTCCAAATCCCGGGACATGGCGCCCCGCTGCAGCTCGCAGCCGCAAAAGGCACAGTCCGCCGCTGCGGCCCTGGCGCTGAGCGTGACCGCGCCGCAGCCGGGGCAGCGGTACAGCGCCGCCTCCTCGTCCCACAGGCGCTGGCGCAGCAGGCTCAGCTGCTGCTCCTGCCAGTCCTGTGCATAGCGCAGGGGCTGCTGCACCGGGGTGGATTTGCCGCAAAACAGGCAGTGGTAATTCTGCCGGGCCAGATCATAGTTCGCCTCCGCGCCGCAATGGACGCAGTGGACCGGCAGCGGCAAAACGTCAAGATTCAATTGTTCGGTCATAACGTCCATGCGCAAACCATCCGTGGCGAAGTCGTTACAGGGTTATGAATCAATTATATCACAGGTCTGCAGGGTTTGGATACGGGTAATTTCTATAAAATATGGAGAGCCGGCAAAAGAAAAAACCTCTGACTGTATTTGTCAGAGGTTCGTTTGCTGTCCGTCCAGCTTTTCCCGCTCGCTGCGGCGTTCTTTTTCCAATTCCCGCATATAACCTGCGGTGATGATGCCGGAGGGAAGGGCGACGATGGCCATGCCGAAGATGGAGGAGACCATGGCGATGGCGCGACCCAGTGTGGAGACAGGATAGATGTCGCCATAGCCCACCGTGGTCAGAGAGACTGTGGCCCAATACATGGCCTCAAAGAAATTGTTAAAGGAGTCCGGCTCGGCGTTGAAAATGATCAGGGAGGAGATGAAAATGTAGCCGATGGCCAGGGTGCCCACTGCGGCCAGGGAGTCCTTGGAGCTGCGCAGCACATTCCCGATGATGCGCAGGCTGCGGGAATAACGCAGGGCACGGAACACCCGCAGCACCCGGAAGGCCCGGCTCATGCGCAGCAGACGCAGGACCTTGAAGCCGCTGTTGAGAAAAGTCAGCGAGGGCAGGATGGACAGCAGGTCCACGATCGCCATGAACGAAAAGGGGTAGCGCAGGAAGGAATTCACACTGCGGTTGTGGAATTTCAGATCCGCCGTTGACCAGCGCAGCAGGTAGTCCACGATGAAGACCCCCGCGGTCGTCTTATCCAGAACCGTCAGAAATGGTGTGCTCTCCTTAAACACCAGCGGCAGCAAACTCAGCGTGATGATGAGCATCATGAAGCTGTCATAGACCGCACTGAGAATGTCGCCCTCTTTGGCGACCTCGATCACTTCAAAAATACGCTTTCGCATACTTCACCAGCTTTACAGACTTTTTATCCGTTGTCGCCTTATTTTAACGAATCCTTTATGCGCTGTCAATTATGAAAAAAGGCCGCGGAGCGGATCTCCGCGGCCTGGGGTTTTCATCAGGCGGCCAAAAGCTCTGACGCCATCTGAAACATGAAGTCGGCGTCGCGATCGGCAAAACTCAGCAGGGTATATCGCACATCGCCTAAAACAAAGCCGATGCTGGCAAAGGGATTGACCTGCACAGCGTCGCTGCCGTAGCCGATCTGCAGCTCGCCGGAGGCGACGCGCGCCTCTTCCTCCGCCGTAGGGCGGTAGTCCACGGGCACGGCCATGTAGACGCTGTAGTAATAGCGCACCGTCACGCCGCCGATCTCCCGCGTTTCCGTAGCGGCCGGGGCGTTTTCCTCGTTGGAGAGAGCAGCCGGCTCCACGTCCAGATACACGTCCGGTGCGTCTGTCTTTTCATAGCGCAGGTTCAACCCGGGATACTCCGCCAGGGGGCTGCCCCCTTCGTCCACCACCTGGTTGTGGACCAGGGACAGCTCCCGGAAGCGGTAGCCATTGGAAAATTCCTCCACAGCCGAGACAGGAAAGCCCACCTGCCGTTCATAGGCGGGCAGGAACCGGAAGTCACTTTGGCCCAGGCCCTTGGACAGGGACCAGGACAGGATCCCCGCGGGGCTGCCCAAGGCGTAAGCCGTGACGGTGAAGAACAGGCTGACTACGGCGGCCAGCAGCGCCACGCGCCGCACACGCCGATGAACGGAGACCTTCGTTTTCCGCGGCTGAGCCGCGATGTTTGCTTTTGCGTCGGCCACCCAGGTCTCGTCTGCGAGACCGATGGCGTCCAGGATCTGATCGCTTGTCATATCGTAAAGCCCTCCTTATTCAATAGATCCCGCAGCCGTTTGCGGCTGCGATGGAGCATGGATTTCACCTTGCTCTCGCTGAAGCCGAACTGCGCCGCGATGGCGGCGATGCTGTCAAAGTACCAGTATCGGCAGAGAAAGACCCGCCGCTGCGCAGCGGGCAGCTGCGCCAGAAAGCGCCGGATCAGCTCCGCCAGCTCCTTCTCGGCCAGCGCCTCGTCCGGTTCCCGGCTTCCGGGGATGCAGTCGGCCAGCTCCTCATAGACCAGGGGCAGCTCTCCGCCGCCGCGCTTTTGGGCCCGGGCGTCCCGCCAGCGTTTCAAAGCGGCGAAGCGGGTCAGCTTGGCAAGGTACCCGGACAGGGCTTCCGGCTTGTGGGGCGGGATGCTGTTCCAGGCGTTCAGCCAGATGTCGTTGAGACACTCCTCCGCATCCTGGGTGTCGGCCAGGATGTTCCGGGCTATGCTGCGGCAGAGGCCGCCGTACTTGTCCGCCGCGGCCTGCAGGGCCCGCTCGTCCCGCTGCCAGAACAAGGTGACGATCTCTCGATCCTCCATGCATTCACCTCCTTGTGTTGTCTTGAAAGGCCTTTCACCTATTCTAACACCGAAAAAAGGCGTCCGGTTGCGCCGGGGCAAAAAATTCATTTGTTGAAACCCGGGCGGCGGCATAGTATAATAGGAAAAACGAAACGCCCGGACAGACCGGGTGGAAAGAGGACGATATGGAAAAGATCAAGGTCCTGACGATCTTCGGCACCCGGCCGGAGACCATCAAAATGGCGCCGCTGGTGATGGAATTGAAAAGCCGGCCGGAGATTGCCTGCACCGTCTGCGTCACGGCCCAGCACAGGGAGATGCTGGATCAGGTGCTGGAGGCTTTTGCCATTGTGCCGGAATACGATCTGAACATCATGCAGCACGGCCAGACCCTGTCGGATATCACCGCCCGGGTGCTCAAGGGGCTGGAGGATGTGATCCGTGAAGTGCAGCCGGATATTGTGCTGGTCCACGGGGACACCACCACCACCTTTGCCGGCGCTCTCGCCGCCTTCTATCAGCAGGTGGCCATCGGTCATGTGGAGGCAGGGCTGCGGACCTACAACAAATATTCCCCTTATCCGGAGGAAATGAACCGGCAGTTCGTCAGCGCCATGGCGGATATGAACTTTGCTCCCACCACCAAGAGCCGGGACAATCTGCTGCGCGAAGGCCGCAGGGCCGAGAGCATCTACGTTACCGGCAATACCGCCATCGACGCCATGCGGACCACGGTCCGCCCGGACTATGCCGATGAGCTCACCGACTGGGCGGCGGGCAGCCGCCTGATCACGCTGACGGCCCACCGCCGGGAAAACCTGGGCGATCCCATGCGGGGCATGTTCCGGGCCATCCGCCGCATCCTGGACAAGTATGAGGACATCAAGGTGATCTACCCGGTGCACCTCAACCCCAAGGTGAAAAGCGTGGCCGAGGAATGCCTGGGCGACTGCGAGCGGGTCAAGCTTATACCTCCCCTGGAGGTGATCCAGTTCCACAATCTGCTGGCCCACTCTTATCTGATCCTCACAGACAGCGGCGGCATCCAGGAGGAGGCGCCGTCTCTGGGCAAGCCCGTGGTAGTCCTGCGGGATACCACCGAGCGGCCCGAGGGGATCGAAGCCGGCACGCTGAAGCTGGCGGGGACGGATGAGGAGAGGATCTTTGAGATCGTGGATGAGCTTCTCAGTGACCGGGAGGAATACGAGCGGATGAGCCATGCCAGCAATCCCTACGGGGACGGGCAGGCCAGCCGCCGCATCGCCGACGCCATCGTGGAGCGCTTCCGGAAAGCCTGAGGGATGCGGTTATGCTGAAGGAGTATTTTGAAAAACTGTATACCGGCAGCCAGGCGGACTTTTTCCGGCTGGCCGATGGGGCCATGGACCGGGAGGAACGGCTGTTCGTGGTGACGGCCAACCCGGAGGTCATGATGATCGCCCAGGCGACGCCGGAGCTGGACACGGTGCTTTGTTCGGATGCGGCTACCATCGTGCCCGACGGGATCGGCGTGGTCCAGGCGGCGCGCAGCCTGGGGCTGACGCTGCCTGGGCGGGTGACCGGTGTGGAGCTGGCCTGGGAGCTGATCTGTCACGCGGGGCAGACGGGTAAGCGCGTTTATCTGTACGGCGCCAAGGAGGAAGTGCTGCAGGCGCTGGTCAGACGCATCGGGACGGAAGTGCCCGGGGCGGTGATCGCAGGCGCGAAAAACGGCTACGAGCATGACGATGACGCGGTGTTCCGGGATGTGCTGGAGCAGCGGCCGGATCTGGTGCTGGTGGCCCTGGGCGTGCCGCGGCAGGAGCTGCTGATCTCCCGGTGGCTCGACAAGTTCGACAAGGGCGTGTTCATCGGCGTGGGCGGCTCCTTCGATGTGCTCAGCGGCACCAAGCAGAGGGCGCCGGAGATTTTCCTGAAGCTGAATCTGGAATGGCTGTACCGGATCACCAGGGAACCCAAGCGCTTCGGCCGCTTCTTCCGCAGCAATGTGCGTTTCTTGGGCAAGGTGCGCCGCATCGGCCGCCTGGACCGGCGGGAGTGAGCAGACCGCGAACCCCTTGCCAGGCCAGCAAAAACGGCCAGATGTCATTTTCTTTCACCAAAACTGCGGTTTTCGCTTGTAATGTGGTGCCGCGGATGATAGAATATGATCACATCAAGTTCGGAACAAACCTTAACGAAGGAGAGTATCGCAATGGATTATTTTGAAAAAGAATTTGCCGGCATCGTAGAGAAAGCCAAGACGGGCAAGAAGGTCATGCGTGTGGCTGTTGCCGGCGCGGATGCCGAGAACATCCTGAAGGGCGTGTTCGACGCCCAGGAGGACGGCTTCATTGAACCCATCCTGATCGGCAACGAGGCGAAGATCCTCGCCGTGGTGGAAAAGCTGGGCATGACCGGGAGGGACTATGTGCTGCAGCCGGTGCCCGATGACACCA
Organism: Oscillospiraceae bacterium; assembly: GCA_017470325.1. Next base: position 27,086 of record JAFUES010000037.1, on the reverse strand, counting down.
ACGTAGTACAGTACGCCATCGAGATGATCAATGCCGGCGACGCGGACTGCCTGGTGCGCGGCAATACCCAGACCCGCGATTTCCTCATGCCCGTTCTGAACCGGGCCAACCATTTGGTCAGAGAAGATGAGCTGGTCACCCACGTGGTGTTCCTGAAGGTGCCTGAATATAACAAGGTGATGGCCATCTCCGACGTGACCCTGCTGATCAACCCCCCGGCGGATGCCCGTGTGGAAGTGGCCAAGAACATGGTCAAGGCGCTGAGCGTCTTCGAGGTCGCGACCCCCAATATCGCCCTGCTGTCCCTGGTGGAGACCCCCAGCTTCCAGATGCGCGACACCGTGGAGGATCAGACCATCGTCCGCAATCACAAGATGCGCCCCATCGCTGACTGCAATCTGGTAGGCCCCATCTCCTATGACCTGATCGTCAGCAAAGAAGCCGCCCGGCTGAAGAATTTCGACTGCCCCTACTGCGGCGAATTCGACGGTATCGTGGTGCCCAATCTGATGTCCGGCAACCTGCTGGTCAAGGTCCTGCAGCGCAACGCCAACGCCACCGGCTTCGGCATCCTGGTGGGCTGCAATATCCCCATCGCCATCAGCGGCCGCAGCGATCCCCCGGAGCAGACCTATCTGTCCCTGGCCGCCTGCAGCGCCATGCTCAACTCCGAGAAGCACTACTACAAAGGCAAATAAAGCAAACAACCGAGAACCGCCCTCCGGTCAAGCCGGAGGGCGGTTCTTGGTTTATAGGGTTTTCGCTTCGGCTCAGGCCTGGGCGATCAGCTCGGCGCAGACCTCGCCAAGGATCTTGACGCCCTTTTCAATGGCCTCGTCGGTGCTGTTGGAGTAGTTGACACGGAAGGTGCGCACATTGCGCTGGACCTCATAGAAGGGATCGCCCGGGCAGATGGCGACACCCTTTTCCAGGCCCTTGCGGTACAGATCCACCGCGGTGATGCCTTCGGGCAGGGTGACCCACAGGAACATGCCGCCCTCGGTGGGGGTGAAGGTCACGCCCTCGGGCAGATACTTGCGCAGGCAGTCCATCATGAACTCGGCCTTGGCCTTGTACAGGACCTTGGTCTTCTCGATGTGGGTGTCCACGTCGTTGTCGGCCAGGTACTGGGCCAGCACCATCTGGCTGAAGATGTTGGTGTGCAGGTCGGCGGTGGCCTTGTAGCTGAGGAGCTTTGCGCGCAGCTCCTCGTTGCGCACGCAGATCCAGCCGATGCGCATGCCCGGGGTGACGATCTTGGAGAAGGTGCCCAGCATGCAGCACTGCTCACCCAGATCGGCGCCGAAGCTGTCGGTGGCGGTGCCGGCGAAGCGCAGCTCACGATAGGGGTTGTCCTCCAGGAGCATGATGTTGGTGCCCTTGAAGATCTCCACGACCTTGTCGTGCACTTCCTGAGAATAGCTCAGACCGGTGGGGTTCTGGAAGTTGGGGATCAGGTAGGCGAACTTGGCGTCGGGATTGGCTTTCACGGTCTCGGCCAGCTTCTCGCAGTCGATGCCGTCGGCGTTGATGGTCACGGGCAGCACTTCGGGGTCGAACACATGGAAGGACTGCAGTGCCACCAGGTAGGTGGGATCCTCCACGATGACCTTATCGCCCGGATCCAGCATGGCGGCGCCGACCATGGCCAGGGCCTGCTGGGAGCCGTTGGTGACGATGATATCCTCGGGCTTCACGCCGGAGACGCCCATGGTCTCATAGCGCTTGGCGATCCACTGGCGCAGGGCGGGCCAGCCGGCGGTGGAGCTGTATTGCAGAGCCACGACGCCGTTCTCTTCCAGGACCTTCTTGGTGGCCGCTTCCATCTCGGGGATGGGGAAGGACACCGGGTTGGGCAGGCCGCCGGCAAAGGAAATGATGTCGGGGGAGGCGGCAGCCGCCAGAATGCTGGCGGTGAACTCACCCTGGAAATCAGGCTTCGTGATCATGTTGGACAATTTGAATTGCATGGTGTGTGCTCCTTTCGGATCTTATTAGAATTACATGGTTAACCTGAGGCCGGCGCCGGCGCGGAAAGGGCCGCCCGGCCGCCTGCATGTCTTTTCCATGCACGTAGTATATACCTGAAAAATGCAGAAGTAAAGCCGAAAATTCGCACGACTGCGGGGAAATGCAGGTTTTTTAAACATCCCGGCGGCGGCAGGCGCCAGATGAGGTCCGCCGCCGGCCTGCTTTCTCGAGGGTAGAGCAAGTTTTTGTTGCGCGAGGGCCGCAGGCAAGCTATAATATTTCCGACGAAAAAAGATACAGGAGGAATATTCTATGGCAGACAACAAGCGCCCGGAGAACATGGAGCGCATCACGACCCCTGAACTGGCAAAAGCATTCATCGACGAACAGCTGGCCGCGCTGCGGGAGCAGATCGGCGATAAAAAGGTGCTGCTGGCTCTGTCCGGCGGTGTGGACTCCTCTGTGGTGGCGGCTCTGCTCATCAAGGCGGTGGGCAAGCAGCTGACCTGCGTTCATGTCAACCACGGCCTGCTGCGCAAGGGCGAACCCGAGCAGGTCATCGAGGTGTTCCGCAACCAGATGAACGCGAACCTGGTCTATGTGGACGCGGTGGACCGCTTCCTGGACAAGCTGGCCGGTGTGGCCGATCCGGAGACCAAGCGCAAGATCATCGGCGCGGAATTCATCCGCGTGTTTGAGGAGGAAGCCCGCAAGCTGGACGGCATCGAGTTCCTGGCCCAGGGCACCATCTATCCGGACATCCTGGAGAGCGGCCCGGTGAAAGCCCACCACAACGTGGGCGGTCTGCCGGAGGATCTGCAGTTTGAGCTGGTGGAGCCGCTGAAGTTCCTGTTCAAGGACGAGGTGCGCGTGGTGGGCAAGGAGCTTGGCCTGCCTGACGGTATGGTCTATCGGCAGCCCTTCCCCGGCCCCGGTCTGGGCGTGCGCTGCGTGGGCGCCATCACCCGCGACCGACTGGAGGCCGTGCGGGAATCCGACGCCATCCTGCGGGAGGAGTTTGCCAAGAACGGTCTGGCCGGAAAGGTGTGGCAGTATTTCACCATCGTGCCGGACTTCAAGTCCACCGGCGTGAAGGAAGGCCTGCGCTCCTATGACTGGCCCGTGGTCATTCGTGCCGTCAACACCCGCGACGCCATGACCGCCACGGTGGAGGATGTGCCCTTCGCCCTGCTGCAGCACATCACCGATCGGATCACCCATGAGGTGGCGGGCGTCAACCGCGTGCTCTACGACCTGACGCCGAAGCCCACGGGAACGATAGAGTGGGAATAAGGAAAAAGTGATTCTTAGAGGCCGGAAAGCCTTGAAAACACTGGACTTTTGAATTCCTCAAACTCCAAGTGATAGCAAAATGATAGCACGAGAATCTCAGTTTTGTTGAGCTGCAAACACTGGGTTTGCGAGTGCTACCACCCATAATCCAATAAACCAAAGAGGTCAACCTGACTTTTGCAAGCCGGGTTGACCTCTTTTCTTTTTGCCGTCTGAACAGTGCTTAGCCTTTGTTCAATTCTTCAATCAGCGCGTCGGACAGAGCTTGCGAGGGCACTTTGGCCCACCTCCCGGATTGATCCATCTCCGGGTATTTGTAGCGCCAGCGATCATACTCCTCTTTGCTGATCTCTCCGCGCTCCAACTTGGCGGCCTGTTCCCGCCAGGAACGGAACATATCAAACAGCTGAAGATAGGTCGAGCCCTTTGATTTATCAAGACAGAGGCACAATTCACCGTCGACCTCTCCAATCTTGAGACCGTAAATATCCTCCAGTGCGAACAGCGTGTGCATCAGCCCAATATAACTGTCAATCTCCGGTACATCCAGCGCCTTTGGAGATACATCCAGCACCCTGGCCAGCTCTGCGGTCAGATCGGCCTTTGGCGTCCGAGCGCCGGTTTCATACTGCGCCATACGCACGTCGGCAGTTTTTTCCGAGAAACCGACCATCATGCCCAAATACTTCTGTGTCATGCCTCGCAGAGAGCGGATGAAATGGATTCTTTCACCGATAGCCATAGCAGAAAACTCCTGTCTTCTTATAGTGTCAAGAGCATTTTAGCAAATATGTTTAGTGTTGTCAAGGAATAATTAAATAAATTCGTTTAGTTTTTCTTCTTGACTTAACTGTATTTGTTTAGTATAATTACTGCGAGCTAAACTAAAATGCTTAGTAAAATTGAATGACCGTCCGACCAGAGATATACCGCCATGATCTCCCGCACAGGGAAGGAGCGCGCGTTATTCCCAATCACGCGAAATCCGTGATTCCGCGTGAAAAGGAAGATCAGCGGAGTGATTGAGCTTTCGCGTTTACGCGGAAGCGAAAGATACGAAGCTTGATCTGACGCGACGACACAGCGCCGCATAGGGTTGCCTGTCAGGAAACTGGTTTCGGATAGAGCGGCGAATCAAATTTTCGTAATAAAATAACTGCTTTCACTTTTGAGGGCAAGGAAGGGAGGTGATTTTTATATCCGAACAGATTTTTATGAAGGTCGATGAGGTTGCGGCCGAGCTGGGCGTTTCCAATTCCTATGCTTATAAGCTGATCCGGGAGCTGAATAAGGAACTCAAGGCAGCCGGCTGCATCGTCATCAACGGTCGCATCGACCGAAGGTTTTTCCACGAACACCTGTATGCTACCCAGAAAAGGAAGGAGGATTGATCATGGCAGCATTCAAAGACAAGAAAAACGGCACATGGTATGTGCAATTCCGCTACACCGACTGGACCGGTGAGCGACAGCAGAAACTTAAGCGCGGCTTCAGCACGAAGCGAGAGGCCCAGGAATGGGAGCGAGAGTTTTTGCGGACAAAGCGGGCAGATCCGGATATGAGTTTCGAGAGCTTTGTGAAGCTCTATGAACAGGACATCAAGCCGAAAATCCGACTGAACACCTGGCTCAGCAAGGAATCCGTGATCGAAAGCAAAATCCTGCCCTATTTCAAGAAGCGAAAGCTGTCGGAGATCACGCCGCGAGACGTGCTGACCTGGCAGAATCAGATGCTGAAGCAGAAGGACAAAACCGGGCAGCCGTATTCTCCGACGTATCTGAAAAACATCAATAATCAGCTCAGCGCCATCTTCAATCATGCAGTACGATTCTATGGTCTGCATGAGAATCCCGTCCGAAAGGCCGGGGTCATGGGAGAGAAAGAGAGCGATGAGATGCTTTTCTGGACGAAGGAGGAATTTCTGCTGTTCATCGACGCGATGATGGACAAGCCCATGCTGTACTACGCTTTTGAGATCCTGTACTGGTGTGGTATTCGTGAGGGCGAACTGCTGGCGCTGACAGCGGCAGACTTCAACTTCAAGGAAAAGACGCTGCGGATCAATAAATCGTATCAACGGATCAAGGGCGAGGATGTGATCACGCCCCCAAAGACAAAAAAGAGCATCCGGACGATCGTGATCCCGGATTTCCTGTGTGATGAAATTCAGGATTATTTCAAGCAGTTCTACAGCCTGCCGGAAGACGCGAGAGTCTTTCCTCTGTCAAAACATCAACTGTCGAGGGGGATGGAGTACGGCTGCAAGCAGAGCGGCGTGAAGAAGATCCGAATCCATGATCTCCGCCACAGCCACGTTTCCCTTTTGATCAACATGGGATATTCGGCAGTCGCAATCGGGAATCGGGTCGGGCATGAGAGCGTGGATATCACGTTCCGTTACGCCCACATGTTTCCGACCGTGCAGAAAGAGATGGCAAACAAGCTGAACGAAGAAAGGAGCGCATGAAAATGTCAGCCAAAAACAGAGATGAACACAACCGTTGGAGGAACATCACCGTAGGATTTCGGGTGTCTCCCGAAGAAAACGAGCAGATCAACATCGCGGTTGCACTGTCGGGCCTGCCTAAACAGGAATACTGCTATCGCCGGTGTCTCAACCGGGAAATCGTGGTGCAGGGCAATCCGAGGGTGTATAAGGCGCTGCGGAACCAGCTTGCCGCCGTTCTCGACGAACTCAAACGCATTGAGGCGGCTGGCGAACTCCGGGACGAGCTGCTGGATAATATCGAGCTGATCACCCGGACCCTTGACGGAATGAAGGAGGAACGACGATGACAGATAAAAAAGAAACGACTGCCCTCAACACATCTGTTGGCGCAGATGCAGGACAGCCGAATCAAAACCTCTGTGTAGACAGTTTAGCAGATTCTCTCGAAGAATACAACAGGATTTTTCGCCAATAGAACGATCCATCGTACCTGGCAACGGTATCCATGAGAGAGCTGTATGAAACCGCGTATGAGAGCAAGCCGCCGTTAATCGACGGCCTGCTCTATCCAGGGACCTATCTTCTGGTCGGCGCGCCGAAGTTGGGAAAGAGCTTCCTGGTCGCACAGCTCGCCTATCATGTCAGTACAGGGACGCCGCTCTGGAATTACCCGGTAAGAAAAGGAACGGTTTTGTATATGGCGCTGGAGGACGACAACCAGCGCCTGCAGAGCCGGATGTATCAGATGTTCAATATGGAAATCGCGGATCAGCTCTATTTTGCCACACACGCGCGTCAGCTCGGAAAAGGATTGGACGAGCAGCTGGAGCGTTTCGTCCGGGAGCACCCGGATACCAGGCTTATTATCATCGACACGCTGCAAAAGGTGAGGGAGATCGGCGGTGAGGCGTACAGTTATGCGAGCGATTACGACATTATCACCCGGCTGAAAAGCTTCGCCGATTGCCGCGGCCTGTGCCTGATTCTGGTGCATCACACGCGCAAACAAAAAGCGGATGATGTGTTCGATATGATCTCCGGCACGAACGGACTGCTCGGCGCGGCGGACGGCGCGTTTCTTCTGCAAAAACCGAAGCGTACTGCCAACGAGGCCACGCTTGACATCTCCGGCAGGGATCAGCAGGATCAGAGGCTTCATCTTTTTCGGAACGAAGAAAAACTGTGCTGGGAGATGGAGCGATGTGAAACCGAGCTATGGAAAGCGCCGCCGGAAGCGATCTTGGATGCTGTTGCCACGCTCGTAAATGCGGAAATGCCGGAATGGTCCGGGAGCCCGACAGAGCTGGTCGAGGCGCTTTCGGTAGATATGAAAGCAAATGCGTTGACCATGAAGCTGAATGTCAACACCGGGCGCTTATATCGTGAGCATGGAATTCGCTACTGGAACAGTAGGACACATGATGGGCGAAAGATCGTTTTGCGGTATGAGCCGGAGAGCGCGTGACGATGTGTGACGGTCGTGACGATGTTTTCGGCAGCGGGTGCGGTATCAAAAACACCGTCACCATCGACACGGATCGTCACAGGGAGCGGAGGAAAGGTCAAGGGGGCATACTTGCGGGTGGAGATTTCCGCAAGGAAATACAACCCGAACCCCTTGAGCTTTTCTCACGGAAAACACTCGCGCAGCGGAGGGGAAAGAGATTGCTTTCCCCTCCTGCCCAACGGCGAGTGAAGTTTAGGCGGGGTGCAGGGAGCCCTTTCCAAAGGGCGCTCCCTGCCGGGGAGCTATCCGCAGATAGCAGGGGCAGCGCCCCTCCGGGAGCATCGGAACGCGGCAGCGAGAAGATGCTTCCGGCAGCCCCCTCGGAGAGCCCACGGCACTTTGCAGCCCTCCGGGGATGAAAGTGTCATAGTGGGTTACACACTTTGCAAAAGTTGTGTAACCGCGTCCTGCCCCACCGTCGAAAGGAAAGGAAGTGAAAACGAATGAATGATAAAAATTACAGTGTGGCCCGCGTCGAGCAGCACACAAAGGCGAGCGTCGGGAAATCCGAGCGCCATATCGAGCGTAAGAACGAGAGCTACGAAAATATGAATGTCGATCTGTCCCGGACGCCCATGAATGTCCATTACCAAAGCTGCAACGATCTGACCTACAATGCCCACCTGGACAGGCTGGTGGAGGATGGCAGCATCTCCTTGCGGGGCTTGAAGAAAGACGCGAAGGTATTCGATGAAATGATCTTCGATGTGAACACGGCCTATTTCGAGGAACGCGGCGGCTACGAATATGCCTGCCGGTTTTATGAAGAGGTGTTCCGCTTCGCCCAGAAGGAGTACGGCCCGGAGAACATTGTTTCCGCCGTCATGCACGCAGATGAGCTGAATACCGCGCTGACAGAGCAGTTAGGCCATCCGGTCTATCATTACCATATGCACGTTGTTGCGCTGCCCGTGGTAGAAAAGGAGATCCTCTGGTCGAAACGCTGCAAAGATCCCGCGCTGGTGGGAACAGTCAAGGAGGTTGTCCACCAGATCAGCCACTCCAAGAAATGGGCTTCTCCGAAGATCTCAGACGAGAACGGTCACACACAGATTATCAAATCCTACAGCCTGCTGCAAGACCGGTTTTTCGAGCATATGCGGGACGCCGGATTCGAGGACTTCGAGCGCGGGGAGCGCGGTAGCACCGCCCAACATCTCTCTGTCACGGAGTTCAAGGTCAAGAAAGAACGTGAGATGCTGGCAGATATCGAGGCTGTGAAAAACGAAATGCTCGATGAGCTGGGCGAGGTTGAGAAGAATACGGAAAAGGCAAAAAAAGAAGCGGCTGCAGCCCAAAAGCAGATTGATCGAGTCGTACCCAAAATGGAAAAGGTTGTGGACTTCGCCAGAGATCACATTGCAGATGTTGATCAGGTTCTACCGCAGCCGGATTTGCTGGAGTCGGCCAAATCTTTTCGTGAGCGGAAAGTCAAACCACTATTTAGAAAGCTGATTGCGGAATTGCGAGCACTGTATAGCAAGTATGTCGATCTGAAATATGAGCACGAAAACCTGCAACGCAGGTACGGGATAGAGGTCGATAAGGTTGAGTCCATGCATAACCGTATTCAGGAACTGGTAAAAGATAGAGATTCTGTGTCTACCAAATATAACGCCATCTGGCGCGGCTTCGGGAAAGACTATATTGAATCTCAGGCAAAAGCAATTCTGGAACGTGAGGAGGCGGAGCGTCAGCTTCGCAAACAGCGGAACAAGCGGCATGAGATCGGTGCAAGATGAGAGGGCGGACATTTTTGCCCTGCCACAGTATGACCGAAGGGCGATCTTTTTTGATCCGACCCGTAAAACCGTCTTGACCTGAATTTTTTGAGGTTTTACCAATGGGAGCATCCAAATTGAACAGAGCATCATTCCGGGAGCTCCCAATCAAAAACAGGGCTATTTTTCCGGCTCTTAAGCCGGAGAAAACTGCCCGAAAAACACATATTTCCAGAGAAAGGAGTTACATGATAACAGGATTGACCAAAAAGCAGAAAACCACCAGCATTTTCTTTGATGAACACAGCAGCACCGTCGAGATACTCACCCACAACACGGATTTGAAGAAGCGTCTGACAAAATATGCGGCGGAACATCCCGATCTGTGCAGGCAGACCGACGACGACGGCCAGGGCGGACTTGAATTTGAAATCGAGAAAGGCAGATTCAGCATCCGTTTGACGGCACCATATTCAAAGGAACGACGGCAGCAGGCAAGTCAGAATGCAAAAGCAACAGGAATACAAACAAGAAAGGAAAGCAAGAATCATGCAAAAACACATCTATGACGAAAAGAACGGTCTTTGGTACGAACTGCACGGGGATTACTATCTTCCATGTCTGACAGTACCACCAGAAGAAATGCGACCCATCGGCGTATGGGGACAGCGTCACTTGCGGTATATCCGACAACATCAAACAGCGTTGTATTCAGAGCTACAGAGCACCGGCAAGTTGAACAGCTATCTGGCCGATCTGAACGATCAGGCGGAGGATATGCTCTTCCGACTGGTCGAACAGATGGCAGCCCGCGAGGGCGTCACTGAGCGACTCAAGGCACTGAATCAAATGCTGTGGGTACAGAGGATGAACAACATCCAGGATCGGGCGATGGAGGTAGTGAACAACGAATTGATCTACACATGAGTATCAGCGGCGGGGAGAAATCCCCGCCGCTTTTCTATACGAAAAAATACATGTCCGAAAACGGCGAGCTTTTTTCATGGAAGTGTGCTATTATGACAATCACAGAGGAAACACACAGACCGATGGGGAAGGAACATGGAGCAGAAGACATATTACGGAGCCCTGTGCTCCCACGACGGCCGTTTTGACGGGAAGTTTTTTGTGGGTGTCCGCAGCACGGGGATCTATTGCCGCCCGGTTTGCCGGGTAAGGACGCCAAAGGAGGAAAACTGCACGTTCTTTCTCTCCGCTGCCGAGGCGGAGGCGGCGGGCTTCCGGCCCTGCCTGAAATGCAGGCCGGAGCTGGCGCCGGGCAGCTCAACGCTGGAATCCAGCTCGGATTTGGCAAAAGCCGCGGCCAGAGAGATCGAGGCCAGCTGCGGCAATGAGGAGAGCCTGGCGCAACTGGCGGCACGGCTTGGCTGCACGGATCGGCATCTACGTCGGGTCTTTGAGGCGGAGTTTCGTGTGACGCCCCTCCAGTACCGGCAGACCTGCCGCCTGTTGCTGGCCAAGAAGCTGCTGACGGATACGCAGCTTTCGGTTCTGGATGTGGCGATGGCCTCGGGCTTTGGCAGCCTGCGGCGCTTTAACACCGTCTTTGAGCGGGAGTATAAGCTCACGCCCAGCGCCGTGCACAAGCAGGTTGCCGGGCAGAGAAAAAGCGCCGACAGCTTTACAGTCGAGGTCGGCTACCGTCCGCCCTATTGCTGGCAGGAGATGCTGCGCTTCCTCGATGCCCGCGCCATTCCAGGCGTGGAGACAGTTCGGGACGACGCCTATTACCGAACGGTGAGGATCAAGGATCATACCGGATGGATCGTGATCAGGCAGCACGAAGCGAAGAACACGCTGGCGGTCACCGTTTCGGCTTCCCTGCTCCGTGTTCTGCCGCAGGTATTGGCAAAGATCCGCCGTCTGTTTGACACCGACAGCGAGCCGCAGACGATCGCTGATACGCTGAAGGATATGCGGCAGATCCATGAGACGCTGCCGATCTGCGGGTTGCGTGTGCCCGGCTGCTTCGACGCCTTTGAAACCTGTGTCCGCGCGATCCTGGGCCAGCAGATCACGGTGAAAGCCGCCACCACGCTGGCCGGACGCATCGTGCAGGCTTTGGGGACACCGATGGAAACCGGGATTGAGGGACTGACGCACAGTTTTCCGGTCTCGGGCGAGATGCTGGAATCCGGCGCGGAAGCCTTGGGCGAGCTGGGCGTGATCCGTGGTCGCGGCGAGGCCATCCTGGAATTGGCAGAACTGTTTCGACAAGGCGAAGCGGTCACACGGAATAAGCTGCTGGCAATCAAAGGGGTCGGCCCGTGGACGGCGGACTATATCGCCATGCGGGTGCTGGGAGACACAGATGCTTTCTTATCCACGGACTACGGTGTGAAAACGGCCCTGGCGCCGCGCACGCGAAAAGAGATGACCACGCTGGCAGAGGGCTGGCGGCCCTGGCGGAGCTATGCGGTCATGAATCTGTGGAACATATAAAGGAGAAGATAAACATGTACGACTACATTCGTTATGCTTCCCCGCTGGGGACGCTGACCATCGCTGCGGAGAACGACGCGCTGATCGCGCTGGTGATCGCGGGGCAGAAATACGAAGCGCAGCACCTCGCCGGAGAGGGCCGGGAGCGGGAGACGCCGGTACTGCGGCGGGCGCGGCTCTGGCTGGACCGCTATTTTGCGGGGGAGCGTCCCGATCCGGCCCAGCTGCCGCTGTCACCCAAAGGCACGGCTTTTCAGCAGCGCGTATGGCAGGAGCTGCTGACGATCCCTTACGGTCAGGCGGAAAGCTACGGTGCGCTGGCTGCGCGGCTGGGGAGCTCGGCGCGGGCGGTGGGAAGCGTCGTGGGGCGCAACCCGATCTTGGTGATCATTCCCTGCCACCGTGTTGTCGGCGCCGACGGCAGTCTCACCGGCTACGCCGGAGGACTGGAGAACAAAGAGAAGCTGTTGAGGCTGGAGGGCACAGACTGACACAAATCGGGTCGAATTGGTGTCTGCCAACGGTGAAAACACTGCTTGACAGATACAAACAAGAGTGGTATTCTCCGAATAGTGTAAATACACAGTTTGGAGGACGGCAAGATGGCAAGAGCTTTTACCAGCCCCTGTTACAACACCAATGCCCGGCGGATCGCGGGGATCCTGACGGATTTCTACAATGATTCCTTGAAGGAATCCGGCCTGAACACGGCGCAATTCTGCCTCTTGCGGAATCTGGAGCGCCTGGGGAACGGGAATCTGACTGTCTGGGCTGAGAAAACCGGGATCGAACGCACAACCATGGTGCGTGACGCAAGGCTTTTGGAGGCAAAGGGCTTTATTCAGGAAACCAGTGGCCGCGGCAAAGTCTATATGCTCTCGGAGACGGGAAAAGAGACCCTTGCTCAGGCTGTTCCCCTTTGGGAATCCGCCCAGAAGCGAGTATGCGACGTGCTGGGCGACGAGGACGCCGCCGCTCTGCTGCGAATTGGCCAGAAGCTGCAAAGACTGTAATCAGGAGAAACCACCATGGAAAAGCGGAATACACAGAAAACTATCACAGGCCGGTTTGTGGTGATCGCCCTTGTGGGCTGCCTGATCTATGCGCTGAACAATGGGGTCAGAGTCAATTACGGTCTTATTTCTTCCGCCATTGTAAACGCAACAGGATTTGAAAGCGCCGCAGTGAGCTTTGCCATTGCGCTGGCCCAGCTCTTTTACGGCATCTCCCAGCCGGTATTCGGAGCGCTGGCCCTGAAAAAGACAAACGCCAGCGTCCTGGCGCTCGGTGCGCTGATGCTCTGCGTGGGCTTTGTCCTGACGCCGCTGTGCAGACAGGTCTGGATGCTGGATCTTCTCTTCGGCCCGGTTATCGGCGGCGGTACAGGAGCAATGGCCTTCGGGCTGGTGATGAGCGCGGTCACGCCCATTCTCGGGGAAAAGAAGGCCGCTGCCGTCTCCGGCATTATCAATGGGGCGGGCGGCATCGGCGGCTCCATCCTGGCTCCCGTGGCGCAGAGCCTGATCGATAGGGGCGGCCTCCGCGCCTTGACGCTGGGATTCTCCTTTCTCTCGGCCCTGATCGTCGCGCTCTGCATCTGGCTCCATTTCGCGGAGAAGAACGCGGAAACGAGATCCGCACAGGCTGAGACGGCTGAGGAAGTGGTCACCGGACGCGCGATCCTGGACGCCCTAAAGAGCCGGGATTTCCTGCATCTGGCGCTGGCTTTCTTCACCTGCGGCTTTTTCATGGCGATTATCGAGACGCAGCTTTACGCACAGATCGTCAGCTTGGACTTTTCCGGTCAGACTGCGGCGTTTGCATTCACCGTGTACGGAATTTTTGGGATGATCGGTCCGATCCTCGCCGGCTTTCTCTGTGTCAAAGTTCGGTGTAAATGGGTGCTGGGCACCCTCTACGCCCTGCGGCCTGTCGCGGTGGTGCTGTTTCTGCTGATGCCAAAAACAGTCTTCACAGTCTATTTCTTCGTGGTATTTCTCGGCCTGATCGGCAATGCCACTGTCCCGCCCACCACGAATCTGCTCAGTAAGCTCTACGGCGCCAAGAAGCTCGGCCTGCTCTCCGGCACCGCCTTTGTCTTTCACCAGATCGGGAGCTTCCTGAGTACCTATCTGGGCGGCATTATGGTGTCGAATACAGGGAGCTATACGCTGATTTGGCTGCTCGGTGGGGCTCTGGCCGCCGGCGCGGCGATTCTTTCCTATACCGTGCAGGAACCGCTCCTATGACAAACCGCTCCTATGACAAAGAATACTCAGTCAGAAAGGAAACCGTACATATGAAATGGAAGCCTGAAAACACCCTTGTTGCGCCGGTTATTCCCGGCGTGGAGGACAAATTCTATTATGTAATTTCCGAAGATTGCGTCATGTGCGGAAGCTGCGCGGAAGCCTGTCCTGTCCAGGCGATCACGGAGGGCGACGGCCGGTATGAAATCGATCCTGCACTCTGTATCGACTGCGGGACCTGTTCTTATGTCTGTCCGTTGGGCGTACCCCAGCCCGTTTGAGGAGGCGATTTTATGGCACAAATCCGAGAGAGTATTTCCGTCGATCAGATCGACATGACCAAATGCTATTTCAATCCCGGCTGCGCCATGAGCGCCTATAAGCCGGAAGTCCCTGACCTGCTTTGGAAACTGCTGCGGAACAACTTCGGCGATGTGAAATTCCACAACATTTGCTGCCGTCACGATCCGCAGCTGCCTGAGGGCGCGACGGTCATCAACAACTGCGCCGGTTGTGACAGACGCTTCCGCTCCCTGTATCCCGGCATCAACACCGTCTCCATCTGGGAAGTGCTGGACGGGATCGAAGGGCTGGCGCTGCCGGATCACAGTGGCCTGACAGTGTCTGTGCATGATTCCTGCGGTTACCGGCACAAGCCGCAGGTACACGCGGCGATCCGCAGTCTCTTGCGCAAGATGAAAATTGAGATCGCGGAGGCGGAATTCAGCGGCACCAAATCTGTCTGCTGCGGAGACAATTTCTACGGCTACGTATCCAACGAGCAGGTCGAGGCACGGATCCGGGAGCGGGCGGAACAATTCCCCTGCGAAAACGTGGTGGTCACCTGCATCGGCTGTGTCCGCGCCATGACCTCAGGCGGCAAAACGCCGCTTTATCTGCCGGATCTCCTGCTGGACCGCGCGTCCGAACCCATGCCGGATACCTTGGATGAGTATCATGGGAGATTGAACGCATACATAGAGACGCATTGACACAACGGAATATTCCACTGTATAATCGTTGATAATCAGAAGATAATCGAGGTGACGCAGGATGATCCTTGTCAGCGCCTGTCTTGCAGGCGTCAACTGCCGCATGGACGGCGGGAACAAGCTTGTGCCGGAGATCAAGCGCCTGGTGGACGAGGGAAAGGCGATCCCGGTCTGCCCGGAGGAGCTGGGCGGCCTGCCCACGCCTCGAGATCCCAGCGAACAGCGGGACGGCCGCGTATTTAGCAAGAGCGGGAAAGACGTCACCGCTGAGTTCATCCGCGGTGCGGAGGAATCACTGCGCATCTGCCGGGAGCACGGTTGCAGCCGCGCGATCCTGAAAGCGAAAAGCCCCTCTTGCGGCATTGGCTTGATCCACAACGGCTACTTCGACGGTGGTTTGGTGGAAGGTAACGGTGTGTTCACGCAGATGCTGCTCGATGCAGGAATCCCTGTCATGACGGAACAGGAGTATCTGGCGGCCAAGAAAGAAATAGAAGCATGAAGGAATTTGAGATCCATTTCCCGGAGGAAGGGCTGGCGGAGCTGCGTCAGCGTATCCGGGATACGAGGCTCCCGCTCATAGACAGCAACGGAGATTGGAACCTCGGCACGGACAGCGGCTATTTATCGTCACTTCTTGACTACTGGTGCAACCGTTTTGACTGGCGGCGCAAGGAGCGGGAACTGAATCAATACCCGCAGTTTACCAGTGAGATCGACGGCCTGACGATCCACTTTTTCCATATCCGTTCCCCGCGCAAGGGGGCAAAGCCATTGCTGCTGACCCACGGCTGGCCGGACAGCTTTCTGCGCTATGCCAAGGTGTTTCCTCTGCTTTCGGATTATGACCTTGTCGTTCCGTCTTTACCCGGCTTCGCATTCTCCACACTGCCGCCGAAGGGATATATGAACAATGCCGAGACCGCCGAGATCTGGCACAAGCTGATGACGGAGGTGTTGGGCTACAGGTCATACGCGGCGTCTGGCGGAGATATGGGGCGCGGTGTGACCTGCTATCTCGCCTCCCGCTATCCGCAGGAGGTCAAGGGCATCCATCTGACCGACGCGGGCTTTGCCGGTGACCTTGTAGCCGCGGTGGATGAAACCTTGACGCTGGAGGAACTCGACTACAAGCGGCGGGCGCAGGAGTGGCTCCGCAAAGAGGGAGCATATATCAGCATCCACAGCACGAAGCCCCAGTCCCTGGCCTATGCGCTGAGCGATTCTCCCGCGGGCATGGCGGCGTGGATCGTGGAAAAATACCATGCCTGGAGCGATTGGCCGCTGCTCACCATGGATGATCTCTGCGACTGCCTGACACTTTATTGGATGACGAACACGGCTTCCACCTCGATCCGGGCCTATCACGGCAACAGCTTTACTCTGCCGCCAATGGGCAAAATCACCGTGCCAACTGCCTTTGCAGCGTTCCCACATGATGTCCTTCCTATACCGAGAGAATGGATCGAGCGGAACTATCCGATCATCCAATACACAGAGATGCCGCGTGGAGGCCACTTCACGGCATTGGAGCATCCGGAGGCTTTTGCTGAGAATATAAGCTCGTTTATGAAAGCAATCTTCTAATGGTAAAGGTAAATCCTTTACATTCTGTTAAATCCCACCGTGTTTCTATGATGATAACATTGAAAAGCATCAGATTATGTGCTATAGTAACCACGTCAAAGAGCTGATGACAAATGATCAAAGCATTTTCGTTAATCGTCCAAACCAGCGTATACTGCCCCAACAAATCGGAACGGTGATAGCAGCTTTGATAGCTTTTTGATAGCAAAAGTCCGTAGATCCCATGGGTTAAGGATAATGGGAGTCAAATGGAGTCATGTCGAGACAAATCTCCTAAACAAAAGCAGTTAAAGTGGAGATTTGCTTGGCGAGTGGGAATGAAACTTACATAATACCCAAAGGCGGCGAGGAGAAATCCCCGCCGCCTTTAGCTCTCATATCTGGCTGCGGCGAAGGTGAACAAGGCTGGTGAGGCATCCTGCACAGATTGCCATAAGGGCAATGGCGTAGGCATAGTCCGAAATGAAAAGAGAGTAGACGATATACAGCAGCCCATTGAAGAAGAAAGCCCATTTTATTCCCCATAGGGATCTGGCATAGCGATTGCAAAAGCTCAACTGAATGGTTGCCGCAATGGGGATCAGGCCAATCAAGCCGCGATTGTTGACGGCCAGCCCAATTCCCACCGTGAGCAGTGTGCAGATAAGCAGCTTCCGCCCGGAGAAACGGTCCTCCATCACTTCCACGTTGCGGTAGACGGCAATCAACTGCGTAGATGCCCCTGCCCAGGAACGCAACAGGAGAGAAGATATGACCAGCAGCACACTCTCTGCGGCTTGGCATAAGTAGGCCCGTCGCTTGTTGTTGACAAGACAACTGGCAGCTAGAAAAACGGAGGCAAAGGCCGAAACGATATTTCCAAGCAAGATCAGCCGCATAACGCATCCTCCTCCACTATCTGCATATTGCATATTGCATATCTTAATGTGATCATAGCAGCTTCGCGCGGGAAAGTCAAGTGCATATTGCGTATCGCAAGGAAGGGTGTTATATTATAATAAAAACGGGTGTGTACAACGAGGACATGACCGCACAACATAAGCGAGCACACCGTTTTCAGGAGGATCGCCATGCCTGTACCGAAGAGCTCACAAGCGCAGAAACATGAGAGTGTAGCGGATCGCATCTATGAGCAGTTGTTGCGCTGGATCGTCAACGGGACGCTTCAACCGGGAGAGAAGCTGAATGAGGTAGAGATTGCCTCATTCTTTTCCGTCAGCCGGACTCCGGTTCATGAGGCTTTGCTCTTGCTTGAGCGGGAGCGGTTTACCGACATCTACCCTGCACGCGGAAGTTTTGTCTCCCGTCTGTCTCGCAAAGAATGTGACGCAGTCTATGAGGCCATCTCAGGCGTCGCGAGCAGCGTCGCACGTCTGGCCTGCGAGAAGCGAAAGGAGTCAGATCTTGACAGACTTGCGGAGTTGAACGCGCGCTTCGCAAAAGCACAGGCTGCAGGAGACGTCGAGCAGGTGCTTGCTGCAGACCGGAGCTTCCACACCGCAGTAGCGCAGATAGCGGATAATCCCTTCCTGCTTGCCTATCATCAACAACTGCAGGCGCATGTCTATCGCTTCGAGTATATTCTGTCCGCCATCGGTTTTGAGCGGGAATCCTCGATCGCTGCGCACGATGCGCTGATCGAGGCGCTCCGGGTAAGGGATGTGGATGCGGCTGAGGCTGCGACAAATCGCAACTGGCTGGATTGCTACCGGGGCCAGCGGGCCGCACTGTGGGAGGAGATTACCCGGCGAGGCTGGGATGCTGACCGGTAAAAAGCCAGTTTACTACTACATATGTAATACTGCAGCAATAGTAATCACATCAAATGGAGTCATGTCGAGACAAATCTCCTAAACAAAAGCAATTAAAGCGGAGATTTAGTTGGCAAGTGGGAGTGACCAGAACCCCCGCGAAGCCTTGCGGCGCAAGGCTTCGCGGGGGTTTCTTTTTCCCCGTGATCCGGGGATAACGATGATGATTATGATCGGGTTTTCAGAAACGGAGAGACGACAATGGAAGAATATTTTGCACACCGCGCTGAGGGGCACGTTATCCAGGGGAAGCTATACTGCACAGACCGTGACGATATCCGGACAGTCATCCTGTTCGGTCACGGCTTCGGCGGGCATAAAGACAACCTTGCAGCCGAAAAATTCGCGGCGCGCGTCCGGGCTCAAAATGAGCACACAGCGCTGGTCACCTTTAACTGGCCCTGTCACGGTGACGATGCTGCCCTGAAGCTTCGCCTGGAAACCTGCGACGATTATCTGAGACTGATGCATGCCTACATTCAGGAGAATTTTGGGGCGAAGGAAGCAAGTTCCGGTGTTCATTCCCCGCCGGCGCTCTATGCCTATGCGAACAGCTTCGGCGCGTATCTGTTCCTGAAATATGTCTCAGAGCACAGCAATCCCTTTCAAAAGATTGTGCTTCGCAGTCCGGCGGTCAACATGTATGATGTGCTCATGAAAACCATCATGACGGAAAGCGACCGGGAGCAGATCCGAAAAGGGAACACGGTACAGGTGGGATTTGACCGGAAGATCGAAGTGGATCAAATTTTCCTGGAAAGCTTGAAAAAGACTGAGATCATCGCACGCGATTTTCTGCCATACGCGAAAGACATTCTGATTTTTCATGGCACCCGGGATGAGGTCGCATCCTTCGACGCGTCCAAGGCGTTCGCCGAGAAAAATGGTATTGGCTTCGTCCCAATCGAAGACGGGGACCACCGTTTTCTGGACCCCGCCAAAATGCACATCGCCTCAGAAGGGATGATCGCCTTCTTCGGGATGAAATAGTCTCCCGGGCGAAGACTTAACAGGCCGGGAAAGGGGCGGCGCATGATTATCGGAACAGCTTTCCGAACAGCCAGCGGGTGAAGGGTGCGGCAGCAAACATGTTCCAGAAGAAGGCCATGGGGAAATTTTTGATGACTGTGCCCACCCAGATGGCGGGCAGCTGCACGATCGGTTGTTTGGCCAGGATCACATTGAACAGGATGGACGCCACCAGACTCATGGTGGGGCACATGACGGCGATGGTCCCGGCCTGGCGCATCAGCTGGCAGAAATAGGGATTGTCCTTTGCCGGGTCTGTGACCCTGGCCGCGAAGAGCGCGCCGCAGCGGTTACCCCAGAGATTGGAGAACAGGAATACGAACAGGCCCATGTAAGCTGCCTCCAGCAGCGCCGCGGGAAAGACCGCGTTGGTCATGGACGAAAAGCCACCCGGCTGCCGGGGGAAGCCCATCTTGACGGCGATGTTGTACACCTCCATCCCGATGGCCATGGCATAGGACATGATGAGACCGAAGACGATCCCCTGGGCTTTGGTTTTTGGCATAAGAGTACCTCCGGAAAAATAGCATCAGAAAAGCGCAGCCTGCCGAAACAGACTACGCCAAACTGACTTATTTCTGGTTTCCCCGGTTGTGGTTTTCCGTGGGTGGATTATACCGCGTTCCCGATAAAAATGCAAGCGCCCCATCGCATGGGGCGGCACAAGCCGGAACTGCGCAGGCAGTTCCGGCTTGTTTGATTCAAACGGCTCACTCGTTTTCCATCATGAGACGGATGACTTCCTTGTCGGTGCTGCGCATACCGTCCCGGGCAATAACGCTGACGGCGCGGATGGTGTTCTCCACGCCCTTGACCACGATGCCGTCGCCGCCGTAGAACTGGCTGTCATGCATATACATGCGCATGCCCAGCATGCCCGCCTCCACCGCGGAGGCGATCTTGGCCGCACAGCTGGCCTTGGCGCCGTCGCAGATCATGCCGGAGTTGATGGCCAGGGCGTTGACAATGGTGTGGGCGACCTCCTTATACTTACCGCCGTACAGATAGCAGATGCCGGCGCCCGCCCCGGCGCCTGCGCTAGTAGCGCCGCAGTAGGCGGACAGGCTGCCGATGCCGGTTTTCAGGTGGATGGTCACCAGGTTGGAGACCACCAGGGCCCGATACAGCATCTCGTCGGAGACGGCGCACTCCCTGGCGTAAACGATCACCGGCACAGAGGCGGTGAGCCCCTGGTTGCCGCTGCCGGAGTTGATGACCACGGGCAGCTCGCAGCCGTCCATCCGGGCGTCAGACCCGGCGGCCGCCCAGGCCTTGGCCCGGTTCTGCACGCTGTTGCCGTAGGAGAGCAGCAGGATCTTGCCGATGGCCGCGCCGTATTCCCCGGTGAGGCCCGCCTCTACGATAGCCAGGTTGTAGTCGATCTGTCGCTGCAGCAGATCCTTGACCCGGGCGATCTCCACGCAGTCGGCAAAGGCCACGATTTCCTCCACGTTCAGCAGCTTCCGGTTTTCCGGGGCCTGCACCGCGTCGTCGGAGAAGGGCTTGGAGAGCAGGACCTCCTCATTGCGGCGAATGCACACCACATTGGTGTGATGGCCGATGATGTGCACATAGGCGCTGTCATCGCCCCTGAACAGTTCCACATGCAGATCGAAGGGACAGTTGGCACTGGAGTCCCGGATCTCGATCTCCGCCTGGCTCAGCCAGGCGTCCAGCTCTTTGAGCTGCTCCTCTGTGGCCTCGGACAGCACCTCCAGTTCCTTGTCAGCCTGACCGAAGCAGATGCCCGCGGCCACGGCGGTGCGCAGGCCTTTCCGCCCGCCGGTGTGGGGAACGATCACGCTTTTTACATTTTTGATGATGTTGCCGCTGACGGTCAGTACCGTACGCTCCGGCTCGGCGCCAAGCGTTTGCCGGGCCAGCGCCCCTGCGTAGGCCACGGCGATGGGCTCGGTACAGCCCATGGCGGGGACCAGCTCCTCCTCCAGGATATCCAGATAGCTGTTGTATATGTTTTGATCCATAATGGCTCCCTTCTTCTCCACTCTTACTTTACTAGATCCGACCGGAAAGGTCAATGCACCGCATCTTCCGGTTTTTCATGACGAGATGAGAAATGTTATTCGCGGCGGGCAAAAAATGTGATAAAAAAGCAGTTTTAACATTTCGCAAATATTTCCTGAAAAAAATCCAAACATTCCTCCGGTATTCTTTGACCATCCCAAGGGGATGAAAACAAAACATTACCGAATCGGAGGAATATACAATGAATACCAACACCAATCAGAATGAGCTTCATATCGTCACCGGCGCCGCGGGGAACCTGGGCAGCGCCATCGTCCGTCAGCTGGTCCGCGAGGGCAGGAGCGTCCGCGCCTTTGTTTTGCGGGGAGAGGAGGCGGCCCGGCATCTGCCGGCACAGGCGCAGGTGATCGAAGGCGATGTGACCGATATTTCCAGCCTGGAGACCCTGTTCGCGGATATCCCGGCGGATACGGTGCTCTATGTGATCCACTGCGCGGCCATGGTCTCCGTCAGCACGCTGGTGGCGGAGAAGATCTGGAATGTGAACGTAAACGGCACCGGCAACATCATCGACCAGTGCCGCGAGCACGACGCCCGGCTGGTATTCATCGGCTCCACCGGCGCGATCCCCGAGCTGCCCAAGGGTACCGCCATCCGGGAGGTGGACCACTACGACCCCGCCGCGGTGATCGGCCTGTATGACCAGACCAAGGCGGCGGCCAGCCAGCTGGTGCTGGACGCGGTGGCGGATGGTCTGGACGCCTGCCTGATCCTGCCCACCGGCATCTCCGGCCCCGGCGACTATACCTTCGGCAACGTGGCCGGCGTGATCCGGGAATACGCCGAGGGCAAGATGCCCGCCGGCGTGGAGGGCACCTTCAACTGCGCGGACAACCGGGACATGGCGGAGGCCATTATCCGCGCCTGCAAGCTGGGCCGCACCGGTGAGAGCTATATCCTGGGCGGCGAAATGATCAGCATGAAGCAGGTCTTTGACATCCTCTCCGAGCACACGGGTCTGCCCACCATCAAGACCATCCTGCCCGCAAATCTTGGCAAGGTACTGGGCAAAATGAGCGACATGGCGGAGAAGCTCAGCCACAAGCCCCAGCGCATGACCAGCTTCGCCGTGTACAACCTGCTGCGCAACAACGAGTTCGACTCCTCCAAGGCCTGCCGGGAGCTGGGCTATCGGCCCCGCCCCATGGAGCGCAGCGTGGCCGATGAGATCGACTGGATGATTGGCGAGGGCCTGGTGACCCTGCCGGAGACAGCCCTGGTCCACAGCGCCGCCTGACCGTTTGCAAACGCATAAGAAGAAAGTCCGGACAGACAAAAGTTCAGTCCGGACTTTCTTCTTGTTCAGGAATCGGAGTTGTTGATGGCCCAGAGCTCCCGGGCGATGCTGTCCACTTTGTCCGACAGGTCCGCGGGAACCTTGTCAGGAGCAGGCGCCTCCTCGGGGTATAGGCCGATGAGGAAATTCTGCCACTGGGTATTGATCTCCTCAATGGCGTTTTCCTGCAGCTGACGGACGCGGCTCAGACAAGCCTCCACCTGCTTGACGGCCAGATCCTGCTGGGCTTCGTTGTTGCGGCGGATCTCCTCACTCTCCCGCCGGGCCTCACTCAAGATGGCGTCGGCCCGCTGTTGGGCCTTTTCGATGATCCGCTGATAGATCGCCTGGGCGGAGATCACGGACTCCCGCAGTTCCTCCCGGTGACCGGAGCGGGCGTTCAGCTCCTGCCGCAGCCGCTCATTCTCCTCGGTGAGGGCGGCCGCCTGCCGGCGGATATCCTCGAAAACGGCCTCCACCTTGTTGGCGTTATAGTATTTTTTCTTTACGACGTCGATATGGATCGCGTCAAAGTAATCCTTATCCAGTGCCATTTCATTCTCCCGCTGTGCCGCAAGCCCTGTCGTTCTCTGTCGATTATAGCAGATTGGGATTTATGAATCAAGCGTATGTTCCTTATCCTCGCTGCCGTCCCAGAAAAAATGAGGCATATCCACGCAGCCGTCGGGCGTGAAGCGCACGCCCTCCATCTCCAGCAGCAGCCGGTGGGTCTCTTTGCCGGCCGGGGAGAAGGCGTCGCTCAGACCGCCGAAGCGATTGACCACCCGATGGCAGGGCAGCGAATCGGGCGCCGCGTGCATGGCGTAGCCCACCACCCTGGACATACGGGGATTGCCCAGCATGCATGCGATCTGCCCATAACTGGTGACGCGGCCGAAGGGGATGCGCCGGACGATGGCATAGATCTTTTCAAAGCTGTTTTCCATGGCGATCACCCGAAATTGGCCCGGTAGATGTGGCTGGCCAGGGGCGCGCTGCCGAAATCCACCACGATCCAGCCGTGGAAGCTGCCTGCCGGCAGCGCCATTCCCAGGAGCCGGGTGTTCAGTACCCGGGCGTAACGATAGGGATGGCCGTAGGTCTGGCTGCCCTTGGTGCTTAAAAAGTTCAGGGAGATATCCTTGACGCCGGCTTCGTTGTCCATGCCGGCACGGAAAGCGTTCCACTTGTCCACGCTGTCGTACTCATAACGGTCCTGCACCCAAAGGGTGTAGCCGCCGTTGTCGCTGGCAGCGGTATTCAGGGCGGTGTCCTCTGTTCCGGGCTGGTCCGGCCAGAGGAAGGGGATGCCCGCCCGGCTGCCCAGCTCCGCCTCGTCAGGATAACGGCGCAGCAGGATCAGCTTGCCCCGGGCCTGCCCCAGGCTGGGGATGCCGTCGGTGAGCAGCCAACCGTTGGGGGCCTTCTGGATGTAGCGGTACAGCAGGGTCTGGAACTCCGCCACGCTCATTTCTCCATGCTCCTGCTTGACCGCAAAGAGCACGGTCTCTGTGGGGTGGGCGGCCAGAAAGCTATAGCACTGCTCCAGCACAGCGTCCAGGGCCAGGACCTCGCTCTGGGGGCCGAAGCCGGTCTTGCAGTCGGTGAAGCCGTGCATCAGCTTTAAGCCGCCTTCTCCGTCCTCGCCCAGGCGGATATCCAGATAGCGGAAGCCCGCCTCCAACTGCTCGCCCACGCTCAGGGCCTGACACTTGGAGAAGAAGGCCAGCTGCACATATTGGGTAGCACTGTCGTGGGTGCCCGGGATGGTCAAGCGGTTGAGCGGGAGCCCGTCGTCCAACCGGGCCATCCAAGCCGCGGAGCCGTCTACAGCGGTACGGTCGCCCCGTTCCAGCAGGGGCACCACCAGCAGCACCGATACCAGCAGGATCAGCAGCATCATAAGGGCGAACACCGCCCACAGAAAGAAGCTCCCCCGGCTGCGCTTTCTTCTCCCGAACATGACCCGACCTCCGTTTCTCACGGTTTCTTGCTCTCTATTTTATCATAAGCGCCGATGATGTAAAGCAAAAAACACGCGGAAGCTGCTTGGCTCCCGCGTGTTGGCATCGTTTATTCTTCCGCCTGTTTTCGGTATGCCGCCAACAGCTGGGCGGCGGGGACGGTATAGGCTTCCTCCCGGTAGGGATAGCGGCGCAGGGCAGCCATCTTGGCCGGGGAGATGTGGCAGTAGCCATCCGGGTTCTTTTCCAGATAACGCTGGTGATATTCCTCCGCCGGATAAAAATTTTCCAGCGGCTTCAGCTCCACATAGAATTCCCGGCGGGCGGCGCGCTCCATGGCGGCCACGGCAAGGACTTCCGCCTCGGTCTCCTTGTCGAGCCAGTAGACGCCGGTCTGGTATTGGGTACCGATATCCATCCCCTGTCGGTTGAACATGGTGGGGTCGATCACGGCGAAGTAGAAAAAGAGCAGCTGACCCAGGGAGATCTGCGCGGGATCATAGCGCAGATACAGCGACTCTCGAAAGCCGGTGCGCCCGGTACACACGGTCTCATAATCGGCGTGGTCCTCTGTGTCGCCGTTGGCGTAGCCCGCGGTGGCATCCAGCACGCCGGGCAGTCCGCGGTACAGCTTTTCCATGCCCCAGAAGCAGCCGCCCGCCAGGACGATCTGTTTTTCGTTCATGATGTTCCCTCATCCCCGGGCAGGACCAACTCGGCCCCTGCCACCTTGAAGACCTTGAGGATCCGCTGGGCGTAGAGCCGCACCTCGGCGGGCGCGTCATCCTCCGGCATGGTGAGCACAAAGCGGCGTCCCTTGTGGGGCAAGCCGGTGAGCACATCGTAGAGCGCGTCCAGGTTTTCCCCGTACCAGGAGGACCAGGCCATCTTGTGCCGCAGCTCCTGATACAGATCGGGGATGTCTGCGCAGCGGGAGAAGTCCAGCAGGACCGTGTCGGACAGGGCCTCCAGCATACCCAGACAGGCTTCATGGATATCGTCCCAGGCGCTGACGAAATCCCGGGTATACCAGGGGTCCGGGATGGCGTCATGGGGCCGGCCCGCATACTCCAGCATGTTGTGCAGCTTCCCCTCCGGATCGCCGCCAAAGCGGCGGCGCATGTTCCAGAGATTCTCCTCATCCATGCCGATGAGCAGATCGTAATATTCATAATCGCTGCGGCGGATCTGCCTGGCGGTCTTGCCCGAGCAGTCGATGCCGTGCTCGCCCAGCAGGCGCCGCACCGGGGGATAGACCGGGTTGCCGATCTCCTCGGTGCTAGTGGCGGCGGAGGCGATTTCATAGTCCGCCTCCAATCCGGCCTTTACCACCATGTCCCGAAATACGAATTCAGCCATGGGGCTGCGGCATATATTGCCGTGGCACACAAAAAGTATCTTTGTCAAATGCGATCAGCCTCCTGAAAAGCCGTATTCTGCCCCGTTTTGCCGCGATTTGCCGACCTCAAAATTCCGTGAACAAAATGTGACTCTGTCATGGAAAAAGCAAAATACGGCAAAACGCGGCAAGTCACAGCCGTCAATGGTAGTCAAATGGTAGTAAAAATCGGGGTGTTTTACTACCGACGGGGAAAAGAGATAATGCGAGTTAACCCGGAATCTATTTCACCAGATTATTAATCCTGCAATCCGGAGTTTCGTTTTTCATTACTCGTTCAATATTTTTCACAAAAAACTCGTAGCGCTTCTTGTGATACTTCACTCCATCGGGAAGGCCAGCAGTATGCGGAGTTAAGATTACATTCTCCATTCCGCGGAATGGATGATCACGCCGCAAGGGTTCTTCTTCAAAAACGTCCAGACAAGCACCTCCGATAAGGCCCTTCTCCAACGCTTGCAGAAGCTGCGGCTCATCGACGACTCCACCTCTCGATGTGTTGATCAGGACAGCGTCTGACTTCATTTTGGCAAACACATCTGCATTTATCATATGCCGGGTACTTTCATTCAGAGGAACATGCAGGCTGACAATATCGCTGTCACGGAGCAGACTCTCCAAGTCTCTTTGCTCAATTCCAGCAGCATCAGTTGGATGATGGCTATAAACCAGTACTTTCATGTGAAAAGCATTACAGTATTCTGCCACTTTTTTCCCGACATGACCAAATCCAACAAGGCCGATTGTTTTTTCCGAGAGTTCGGCTCCGAAATAGTTTAGTCCGCCTTCATCGGAATTCGTCTTTAAGAACCTGTCAAGTTTTACAATGTTTTTGTACCAGCAAAGAATCAACGCCATGACATGTTCAGCTACAGCGTTGGCATTTACACCCGCTGCATTACATACCTGGACACCATGCTTTGTACATGCGCGTAAGTCAACATTGTCATATCCCGCGCCTGTCTGCACCAACTTCAGCTTAGGCGCTTTCTGCAGGATTTCGTCGTCAATCAGGATGTGTTCAGGAATCAATACGTCTGCATCTGTTAATTCCTGTTCAACCTCTTCCGGCAAAACAATTCTGACATCCCAGGTACATGGAAAACTCCCGCGGATTCTATCTTTTGCTTTTTCTGGGAAAAAGCCTATGATGACGACCTTCATTGAACACATTCCTCCTGCTAATCCTGCATTCTGCGGAGCCCGGCGGCAGCCGGTGCGGTGCCCAACGGCAGCCCGGCGGCGGCAACAGCAGCGCAGTTTTTGCGGTGAAATTTATAGAGAGTGACCGCTGGCGCGGAAGTCAACGGCCACTCAGCGACGGGAACG
>JAFUES010000036.1 GCA_017470325.1 Oscillospiraceae bacterium | reverse complement strand
TCGACCCGGCTTGGTCGATCCCTTGGCGTACTATCTCGCAAGTTGTACTTGAATTTCTGCTTTGATGTAGCGCCGTATACCTGACCGGTACGTACGGTGCAACGGGAGGGAGGGGCCTTAACCCCTTTCTACCCTATTATGGGGATTGACTTTCCCACCGATTTGTACTATTCTGCATGTAGCTTATATTGCGAGGAGTACTCGCTTTTTACCACAAGATATAGGCGGGGAGGGAAACTATGAAGACGTTTTTCAAGAGGGGACTGGCAGTGCTTTTGTGTTTGCTGCTGGCGGCCTCTCTATTCTCTTCTTTGGCCTACGCGGAGCCGGTAGATGAGCCGACACCGACGCCGGAACCGACACCGACCACGACTGCGGAGCCAACGCCGGAGCCAACGCCGGAGCCAACGCCGGAGCCAACCCCGGAACCGACCCCGGAACCGACCCCGGAACCGACACCGCAGCCAACCCCGGAACCGACCCCGGAACCGACGCCGGAACCGACGCCGGAGCCGACACCGGAACCAACGCCGGAGCCGACACCGGAGCCAACGCTGGAGCCGACGCCGGAGCCAACGCCGACACCTACGCCGGAGCCGACACCACAACCGACGCCGCAGCCCACAACAGACCTAAGCAAGGGAACGAACTCGGTTGCCGGTGCGAATCCTTCAACAGATGCCAGTACCGGTGATTTTGCGGTCTCCGGAGAGGGCTCATACGAGTACAAGGATCATATTTTATACATCCACAGCGGAAGCCTCACGGTAAGCGGCGCGACCGATACAGACCGGATCGTGATCGACGGCAGTGCCTCGGTGACCTTGGACAGTGTAAGTATTGCCGCGGCAAATGCACCTGCAGTCGCCTTGGGCGGCGGCAGCTCCGTTTCCCTGTACCTGAATGGGAGCAATCTGCTCTCCGGCGGCGGCAATTATGCTGCGCTGGAGGTAGGCGCCTCTCCGAATGGCAGTCTTGCATCCGTGATCATTGATGGCAAAGGCAGTCTGATGGCTGTCGGCGGCAAGGGCAGCGCGGGTATCGGCGGCAGCATGGGCCGCAGCAGCGCACTCTGCGGCAACATCCGGATCAATTCCGGCGAGATCACCGCTATGGGCGGTGAAGGCGCGGCGGCCATTGGCAGCGGCTATCATCAGATCAGCAACACTGGCAGCAAGACACCCTCTGCTATTGTCGGCGGCATCGTCATTGACGGCGGTATCGTCTCCGCTGAGGGCGGCGAAAGCGCAGCCGGGATCGGCGGCGGGATCGGTGCGGATAAGGTGCTGGTAACGATCAGCGGCGGCGAAGTCACTGCGGTCGGCGGCGCCAGTGAGCGCGGTCTGAAGCAGGGCGGCGCCGGGATCGGCTCGGCCTATTACGGAGCCTATGACCCGAAATCTGACCTTTACTATGTGAGCACAGAGACCGTCATCCAGATCAGTGACAGTAAGGTCACAGCCATCGGCGGCTGGGGAGCCTGCGCCATCGGCTCCGGCGCCGACGACCCCGCGGGCGAATATGGCGCCCACCCCCAGGCCCGGGCGGAAATCAGCATCCAGGACAGCCAGCTGTACGCCTATGCGGACGGCACCAAGTTTGCCGTCGACTCCAAGTCCGGCGGCGGAACGTCTACGGCGTCTGCCGGCAGAGGAACCATCATCGGCGTGCTGCAGGGAACTTTCGTCGATAATGGGCAGCTGGAAGGTCAGGCAATTCAGGTGGTTTCCGCCGACGCCGGCGAACGCCACAGTCTGCAGCTTCCGGCGGGTTACCGCTCCTTTGCTGTCAATGTGGGCGGCGCGGCAGACGGCTACCAGGTGAAGAACAGCGCCGGGGATACGGCGTATGCCCTCAGTTCCGATGAATACGCGGCAGGGGGGAACGGCGCACAGGCCGCTGCGCTCTATGCAGCCGGGACCTTCAGTGACGCATTCTATCTGTATGCCCCTGCGCCGACAGCTGCGGTCAAAACCGTGAAAACAGTCGGGCGCGGCGCGCTGTTTGCCGCAGCTGCCGGAGAAGGAGAAGGCGGCGAAGGCGGAGACGGTGGCGAAGGAGGCAGCGGCGCAGGCGGTGACACCGGAAGCGGTGAAAGCGGCGGCACCGACGGGACCACCAAAACGCTCAATGTCAAAGTCCTCTGGGAGGATGAAAACGATGCCGCTGAAAAGCGGCCCGAAAGCGTCACCATTACACTGCTGATCAATGATGACCCCGGTGATGAACCGCAGACCCTTACACTCAATGCCGGGAATGAATGGAGCGGCAGCTTCACAGACCTGTCTCTTAAAGATTCGGAAGGGCAAGCAATCGAATACAGTGTTTCCCTGAATGACACTGTCGATTCCTATACGATCGGCGAACCGGTGCTCTCTGGGGACGGCACTACCTTTACCATTACCAATACCTATGTGGCGCCCAGTCCGTCACCGGACCCAAGCCCCGACCCAAGCCCCAGTCCGAGCCCCACACCAGCGCCTACGCCTACACCCACACCCACACCTACGCCGACGCCTACACCTACACCTACACCGGCACCCACACCGGCGGCGATCCGCTACGCGACGGATAATCTGCCGGTAAAGAAGCTGCTGGTAGGCAGGACGCCGCCCAAGGATGAGACCTTCCGGTTTACCCTGACGGCGGTCAGCACCAGCGTCGGCGAGCTGAAGGGGAACCTGCCCATGCCTTCCGGCTCGAAGGACCAGAAGAAGACCATCAGCCTGAAAGGACCCGGGGAGACAGAATTCGGCCTGATCACCTTTACCATGCCCGGTACCTATATATATCAGGTTCGGGAGGTCAATGATAAGGCCAGCGGCTATACCTATGATGACAGCGTATATACCGTTACCTATGAGGTTCGGCAGGAGGGCAATGACCTGTTCGGGGTCCGCACGACGACCAAGAACAGCAGATCTGTCGCCAGCTGCATCTTCGTCAACGGCTATTCCACCCGGCCCAAAACCGGTGACAACCGAAATGCCGCCCTCTGGGGCGCGGTCACAGGGCTGGCGCTCTGCGGCGTTCTGGTTCCGGCGGTGATCCTGCTGCGCAAGCGCAGACGGAAATAACACAAGCAAAAAACAGAGAGGTAGCTTTGCCTCTCTGTTTTTATAGTTGACAGATACCCCCAAGGGGTATATAATGCGGGACGAATGGAGGGATGAATATGTCGGACCATTGCTGCGATAAGCCCCAAACGGAGGAGCAGTGTAACTGTCATAAGACCAAGGAGCGGGAGCCGGAAGAGTACAAACGCCTGATGAACCGGCTCAACCGGATTGAGGGACAGATCCGTGGGATCCGCGGGATGCTGGAACGCAGTGCCTACTGCCCGGATATTCTGGTCCAGGCGGCGGCGGCCAATGCGGCGCTGAACGCCTTCAGCCGGGAACTGCTGTCCAGCCATATTCGTTCCTGCGTGGTGAATGATGTGCGCTCCGGAAATGACGAGGTCATCGACGAGCTGCTTGCGACCCTGCAAAAGATGATGAAATAGGGGCAAAATAGCCCATAGAGGAAGTGTGTGAATATGACACAATATAATGTGACGGGCATGAGCTGCGCGGCCTGCTCGGCTCGAGTGGAAAAGGCGGTATCGGCGGTGCCGGGTGTGAGCGCCTGCTCCGTCAGTCTGCTGACCAACTCCATGGGTGTGGAGGGTACGGCGGATGAGCGTGCCATCATCAAGGCGGTAGAGGACGCGGGCTATGGTGCCAGTGTCAAGGGCGGAGAGAAGACCGCCTCCCAGGACGAAGACGCCCTGGTGGATCGGGAGACCCCGGTCCTCAAACGGCGGCTGATCGCGTCCCTGGGCTTTTTGCTGGTGCTGATGTATTTCTCCATGGGCCATATGCTGTGGGGCTGGCCCCTGCCCAGGTTCATGGACGGCAACCATGTGGCCATGGGACTGACCCAGCTGCTGCTGGCGGTCATCGTCATGGTCATCAACCAGAAGTTTTTCATCAGCGGCTTTAAGGGGCTGCTGCACAAGGCGCCCAATATGGATACCCTGGTGGCCATGGGCGCTGCTGCGGCCTTTGCTTACAGCACGTATGCGCTGTTTGCCATGACGGGGGCCCAGGTCAGCGGCGGCAGTGAAGCGGCCATGCCCTGGATGGACGAGTTTTATTTTGAGTCCGCAGCCACGATCCTGACCTTGATCACCGTGGGCAAGATGCTGGAAGCCCGGTCCAAGGGCAAAACCACGGATGCGCTGAAGGGTCTGATGAAGATCGCGCCCAAGACTGCCACGCTGGTAGTGGACGGGCAGGAGCGCACAGTGCCCATCGAGCAGGTGAAGAAGGGCGATATCTTTGTGGTGCGCCCCGGTGAGAACATCCCCGTGGACGGGATCGTCCTGGAGGGCAGCAGCGCGGTGGATGAGTCGGCTTTGACCGGTGAGAGCATCCCGGTGGACAAGGCTGCCGGAGATATGGTCTCTGCGGCCACGGTCAACCAGGTGGGCTTCATCCGCTGTGAGGCCACCCGCGTGGGAGAGGACACCACCCTTAGCCAGATCATCCGCATGGTCAGCGACGCCGCAGCTACCAAGGCGCCCATCGCCAAGGTGGCGGATAAGGTGTCCGGCGTGTTCGTGCCGGTGGTCATCACCATCGCGCTGATCACGACGGCTATCTGGCTCCTCGCGGGCAGGAGCGTGGGATTCGCGCTGGCCCGGGGCATCTCGGTCCTGGTCATCAGCTGCCCCTGCGCCCTGGGCCTGGCCACGCCGGTGGCCATCATGGTGGGCAACGGCGTGGGCGCACGCCAGGGGATCCTGTTCAAGACGGCGGCCTCCCTGGAAGAGACCGGACGGGTCCAGGTGGTCGCCCTGGATAAGACAGGCACGATCACCGCGGGTACGCCCAAGGTGACGGATATCCTGCCTGCGGAGGGCGTCAGCGCGGATGAGCTGTTGGCTCTGGCCGCGGCTTTGGAGAGCAAGAGCGAGCACCCGCTGGCGGGTGCGGTCCTGGAGCATGCGGCGGAAAAGGGGACAGCCTTGCGCCCGGTGGAGGATTTTCAGGCCCTGCCCGGCAACGGCCTGATCGCCAGTCTGGACGGAAAGCCCCTCTGCGGCGGCAGCCGCCGTTTCCTGGAAAGCCGACTGTCGCTACCCACTGCACTGATCGACCGGGCGGAAAGCCTGGCCGGAGAGGGCAAGACGCCGCTGTTCTTCGCCTGGGGTGAGCGCCTGCTGGGGATCATCGCCGTGGCGGATGTGATCAAGGCGGACAGCGCCCAGGCAGTTCAGGAACTGAAGAATATGGGCATTCATGTTGTTATGTTAACCGGTGACAATCAGCGCACGGCAGAGGCCATCGGCCGTCAGGCCGGCGTGGATGAGGTGATCGCCGGGGTCTTGCCCGATGGCAAAGAGAACACCATCCGGCGCCTGGCGGAAAGCGGTAAGGTTGCCATGGTGGGTGACGGCATCAATGACGCCCCGGCGCTCACCCGCGCGGACATCGGCGTCGCCATCGGTGCCGGTGCGGATATCGCAGTGGATGCGGCGGACGTGGTGCTGATGCACGGCAGCCTTCTGGATGTGGCGGCGGCTATCCGCCTGAGCCGGGGGACCTTGCGGAACATCCACCAGAACCTGTTCTGGGCCTTCTTCTACAATGCCATCTGCATCCCCGTGGCAGCCGGAGCCTTTGTGTGGGCTGGGCTGACCCTGAACCCCATGCTGGGAGCCGCGGCTATGAGCCTGTCCAGCTTCTGCGTGGTGACGAATGCCCTGCGGCTGAATCTGCTGAATATCCGTGACGCCAGCCATGACAAGCCGCTGAAACAGAGATCCCAGGAACCGATCCTGCCGCAAATAGAATCCGATCACAACAATCAAGAGGAGGAAACAAAAATGGTACAGACTTTGAAGATCGAGGGCATGATGTGCCCCCACTGTGAGGCCCGCGTCAAGAAGGCGCTGGAGGCACTGGATGGCGTGGAGAGCGCGGCGGTCAGCCATGAGGCCGGCACGGCCGTGGTCACCGGCAGCGTGGACTTCGAGACC
Source organism: Oscillospiraceae bacterium (assembly GCA_017470325.1). The sequence goes on along the minus strand of JAFUES010000036.1, from coordinate 47,163 downwards.
ATGAAGGCCGCGGTGGAGGCCCAGGACTACAAGGTCCTCGGCGTGGAATAAGCATCGCCCCAACGAAACAGGACCCTCTTTGCCAATGCAAAGAGGGTCCTGTTTCGTTTCGGCTGTTATAGGATGGACGCACCGTTCAAAACGGCCTGCGTCAGCGTGTCGCCTTGATAGCAGAGCTTCAAAGAAAAGAAGGGGACATCCTGCTGCAACAGGCGCAGAAAGATCTTATCACCCTCCCATATGGGCATAGTCAGCAGTTCCTCTTTGCCGATCCATGCCAGCTCGCCTTCCTCACAGGAAACAATTTCGCCGCTGAAATCGTCGGAAGTGAACAGATGCATATATTCCGTACCCCATTCGTCGGAGACGAAGGTGACAATTCCCCGATAACGCCAGCTGTGCAGCGTCAGTCCGGTCTCCTCCCGGACCTCTCGCAGCAGGCAGTCCTCCGGGCTTTCGCCCTCTTCAAACTTACCGCCTACGCCGATCCATTTATCCTTATTCTCATCTATGGTCTTTTTGACCCGATGGAGCATCAGGTATCTGTCGCCCCGTTCCAGGTAACACAGTGTGGTATTTCTCATGGGCCTGCTCCTTTTTTGTGTGGCATCATCTTAGCACAGAGGCGGAAAAATGGCAAGGCGCCCACAGCACGGGCACTGTTCTTGTCGTGCTGCCGCTTTTTCTTTGTGGAGTTGACTCTTTTGTTGATGGTATGCAGTGTATAATCAAAAAAATACAGTTGCCATCGATCCTGAATATGCTATCATTTTCCTGCAATTTTTTCAGAAATATATTGTAATCTTTTTGTAACCATGATATTATAATATAGTATCATGCCACGATTAGCGGCTGAGCAAAATGGTTCAAAAAGTTGTATGATGTTTTTTATCACACATCATTGAAAATGAGTACACTTTGCAGTAAAATAAACTGATAAAGTATATTTATTTTACGCATGATTGTGCATAAAAGGGAACGATAAACACAACTGCGGGGGCGACCTTCATGACAGAGAAAGAATTACATAAGCTGAAACGGGAAGATCTTCTCCGCCTGCTGCTGGCGCAGAGCCGTGAGGTTGCCAGACAAAAAGCGGAGATCGAAGAATTGAATAAAGAGCTTGCCGCCGCGATGGAAGGCAACGAGCGTTTAAAGGATAAGCTCAACGAGAAGGACGCTCAGCTGGAAAAACTCAAGAGCCGACTCAATGAGAAGGACGTTCAGCGAGATCAGATGAAGGTCCAGCTTTCGGAAAAAGATACGCAGCTGGAAAAGCTGAGGGGACATCTGGATGCGAAGGACGAAGAATTGAAGACCGCGCTGCGCAGGCAGCCGGTCTATACGCCTGCACCCCAGGCTGATTCGGAAAGCGAGCGCAGGCTCAGACGGCAATTAGATGATAGGGACGACGAGATCCGGCGACTCAAATCAAAGCTGTCACAGGCCCAGGCCCAGGGGCAGCAGTTGAGCGCACAGATCCAACAGCTGCAGGCGACGACCCGGCAAGGCGGCTATGACAGCTCCTCCGATCTGGAATATGTGATCGAGGAGTTTCAGGCGTCCACACAGGAACTGCGTGAAAAACTGAACGCCAAAGAGGCCCAGGTGGAGCGTCTGACCCGGCAGATGGAACAGAAGGAAGGCTCTCTGCGGGAGATCCGCACGGAGATGCAGGCCTGGCGCAACAGCCAGAAACAAGACCAGAAGCAGGCGATGACAGATCTGCGGTCCAGCAACGAACAGCTTTGCAGAACGCTGGAAGCCAAGGATGCGGAGATCCGGGAGTTGAAGCTCCGCTTGGAGCGGAAGGAAACAGAAGTCCAGGAGCTGTGGGCGCGCGTATGGAGTCTCGTCTCGCCCACTGCCAGACAGCAGAGCGAGGGCGAATAAGAGCGTTGGCAGCTGTGCCGGCAGATTCAGACATGCGCAGATAGCAACAGTAGGATCGTTCAAAAGAGGGTAAGACATGGAAGAGCAACAGGTTTCAATACCTTCCATTGAATTGCTGGAAGAAGAACTGAAAAAAGAACGATATAAGAGCAATTTCGGCCGGGTCCTCCGCAGCACGATCTTTTCTTTGTTGGTCGTGGCCGCGGTGGCGGTCATTATTGCGGTTTTGTTGATGCCGGTATTGCAGATCAGCGGTGTCTCCATGTCGAACACGCTGGACGATGGCGACATCGTGGTCACACTCAACGACTCAAAGTACAAGACAGGCGATGTGATCGGCTTTTATTTCAACAACAGTATTCTGATCAAACGAGTCATCGCGACATCCGGCGATTGGGTCGATATCGATGAAAGCGGCAATGTATATGTCAACGGGCAGCTGCTGTATGAGCCATATGTCAGCGATAAAGCTCTCGGCGACTGTGACATCTCCCTTCCTTACCAAGTTCCGGAAGGCAAGTGCTTTGTGATGGGCGACCATCGGGCCACCAGCATAGACAGCCGCAATACAGCGGTCGGCTGTGTCAGTAACGATATGGTCGTTGGCAGGCTCCTGCTGCGGGTTTGGCCGCTGACGGAGCTTGGCCCGGTCAAATAGATAAGCTTTGAAACGCTTTACATATATATCATGTAAGAAGAGGTAACGCCATGGGCGAGTCTCTGGAAAGACAAATCAATAACATATTGTCGGCACAGAAGTCACATAAGAGGTGGATAGCGATCTTTCTGTGTCTTGCTTTGATTGTGAGCCTGGCAACTGCCGCGGCCTTCAAGCTCAACGGCGTCGCCAAGACCCATAGTGAGCAGGTGCTGGACTGCCAGTTCGTGGCCCCCTCCGGGGAGGGCTGGGCAGATTATGTGGCCCATGTTCACAATGACGACTGCTATGATGCCGATGGTGTGCTGGTGTGTCCGCTGCCGGAAATCCGTGCGCATGTGCACACGGAGGATTGCTATACCACCGGCATGGTCCTGACCTGTGACCAGGAGGAAACAGAAGGACATGTGCATACGGAGGATTGCTATGGCCTGGTGCGGGGCGACCTGACCTGCGGCCTGGAAGAGAGCGAGGGCCACGCCCACACGGAAGAATGCTATAGTCTGGTGCGGGGCGAGCTGATTTGCGAAGATACGAGCGAAGAGCATGAACACAGCGACGAGTGCTACGCCTGGGATCGGGTGTTGACCTGCGAGCTGGAAGAGAGCGAAGGCCATATCCATAGTGATGCTTGCTATGCCTGGGAGGAAGCTCTGATCTGCGGCAAGGAAGCCGGTGAGGGCGCTCATATTCACGGAGACGCCTGCTACGAGACCCGCTGCTATCTCAGCTGCGGTCAGCAGGGTATCCATACCCATGACGAGTCCTGTTACGACGCCGACGGCAATCTGATCTGCGGCCAGCTGCAGCTGGTGGAGCATGTCCACAATGAGGACTGCTTCAAGACCGTGGAGTTGACTGCGGAAGAAGTGGCCGAGAAGGCAAAAAGAGAAAAAGAACAGAACCAAGAGAACCCGTACGGGGAGAGCGACTCCACTGCGGATGTGGAGAATGAGGCGATCTGGACCGCACAGTTCGAGAACCTAGAGCTGAGCGGCGACTGGAGCCGCGACGTGGTGGAGATCGCCAAGACCCAGCTGGGCTACGCGGAGAGCCAGAACAACTTTGAGGTAGTAGATGACGTCAAGAAGGGCTACACCCGTTACGGCGCCTGGTACGGTCTGCCCTATGGAGACTGGTGCGCCATGTTTGTCTCCTTCTGCCTGTACTACGCCGATGTTCCGGAGACGGCCTTCCCCTATGACTGCGGCTGCACCACCTGGATCGATGCCCTCACCGAGCGGGGGATGTATGTCCCGGCTGGTGAGTATCGACCCAAGGGCGGCGACGTGATCTTTTTCGATATGGACCGGAATCAGTTGTCCGACCATGTAGGTTTGGTGACTGACGTATATGATGTAAACGGCGCTACAGTGGTTGAGACCATTGAGGGCAACAATGTAAGCTATGTGGAGCGCTTTACCTATCCCCTCGGCTCCACGGCTATCCTGGGCTATGGTATCCTGCCGGAAAATCCGAAGATGGCAGCGAATAACGCGACGGACCCGGAGGCCGCTCTCATTGACAACGGTGATAATACAGATAATGTCGACCTTGTTGCAGAATCCGAGATCACCGGTGCAGCTGATACGATCGCTTATCCTGCCCAGAGCTTTGCCGGCCGCGTATCCGGCATGAGCGTTACCGTCACTGCAGATGACGGCGCTTTCCCGGCGGGGACCATCATGATCGTCAAGGCTGTGGACGCAGAGGATGTCATGGACGCTGTCTCCGGTGCGGTGGATAAAGAAGTCGTGCACGTACAGGCAGTGGATATCACCTTCTTCGACGCAGCGGGCAAAGAGATCGAGCCGCGCATTCCGGTGCGCGTCGAGATGCGGCCAGTTGGGGTGTCTGACGGTGCGGTTGAGCAAGTCGTCGTCCATGTGGAGGACGACGGCAAGGCCAGCGTTGTGGACGAGCCCACGGAAGCCGGCGCCCAGGTAGCCTTTGATACGGATGCCTTCTCTGTTTACGCGATCGTATATACAGTGGACTTTCATTATGAAGGTATGGAATATAATCTGAGCGGCCGGGGGAGCATCCTGCTCTCCGAGCTGTTCCGTTCCCTGGGCATCCAGGAGGACGTGGCACAGGTGGCTTATGTGCTCTTTACCGATCCGAGTCTGCTTTCCGTCCAGGCGGTGGAGGGGGACTACCTTCTGACCAGCCTCCAGCCCTTCAGTACAGACGAGACACTGTCCATTTTCATGGCAGATGGTCGTGAGATCATTATTGCGGTCAGCGACGAGCAGTATTCCGGCACGGATGTGAACAACCTGATCTCTGATGCCACACTGGAGATCGACGGGAGGACCTATGGAGCGGGGACTGTTTGGGAGGTATATCCCAATGTAGATTACAACCTGAAGCTGCGCTTCTCCGAGAGAGGCGATAAGCAGATCCCCGGCACCAGCGGAGACACCATCGTGGTGGATCTGCCGGCAGGGCTGACCCTTGAAAATACCAGCGGCAGCTTTGATATCCCCACCGGCCTGGCAGGTACTATTTATAACAACCGTTATGAGGTCAGGGACGGTAAGCTGTATATCACCTTTGGCGATGACCCGGAAGATCTGCTGACGCGTTCTTCCAATATCTATTTTGATATCGACCTGATCGCGAAGTTTGCTGAGGGTACCACAGATCTGCACTTCAATGACGATGTGGAGCGGGACGTGCATGTGGAGAGCTCCGGTGATGTGACGGTCAGCAAGACCGGCTCCTACAATGCCGCTACGAATCAGATCGACTATGTGGTGACTGTGCGCTCCCAGGGCACCAACGATTCCGTCCACGTGGAAGACCAGATCCAGGGCACTGCGCTGCATCTGACAGCTCCTGTTACGGTTGAGCCGTCCTCCAAGCTCAACGGCACACCGAATGTGGACACAAACAACAACAGTTTCTCGTTGGACCTGGGCCAGATGAACCACAACGACGTGGTCACCATCCGGTATTCCGCTGACGTGGACATCTCCAAGCTGGGAGACAACTTCACCCTCAGCTCTCAGGACAACACGAATACCGTTTCGGCGACGCCGGACGGCGGCGATCCGAAGACGGACACCTTCAGCTATACCAACGAGATCAAATATTCCAACATTTCCAAGGCCAACACCGGCGCTGAAACAGACGGCGACACGACCACCCTCACCTGGACGATCGTTGTCAACGATCCGCCCAAGGCGTCCATTGCCGGGGGTAAGATCACCGATACCATCGACTGGAACAGCAAGGAAGCAATGAAGTATCTCACCGACAGCAACGGGAATCTTTTGCTTGACATTGTTGTGAAAGATGCGAACGACAACGTGGTCAGAACGGACAATAACGTCCAAGTGGCGGTGGATCATGTTTCCTGGAACGAGGAGCAGCAGACCTGGTCCTATACGATCCCGGATGACGATGCGGATAAGGCCTACAGCTATGAGATCACCTACAAGACGGTGGTTGACAATACCAAGGTCTCTTCCAATGATCCGACTGTGCGCAACAATTCGGAAAATGACCACGGCGGCAGCAGCAGCGGTACCGGCATCATCGGGCCCGGCGGAGGCGGTGGCGGCGGTACAGATACTGTCACTGCAGTCAAGACGGCCAAGAATGTGACCGCAGAGTATATCGACTGGGATATCGTCATCTCCGTTCCCGCTGAGGGTTTCCCCGGAGGACTTCGCGTGGTAGATGAGGTCCCCTGGTCCTACGCCTCCGGCGACAACCCGGACGTTCAGATGGTAGATACGTTTGACTCCATCGTGGGCGTGGTGGGCCTGGACCCGGACCATAACGAGGGCGTGGGTACGCCCGTCGTTACGACGACCAACGACAAGTACCTCAAGAAGAACGGCGTGCCCGTCGAGCGCGAGATCGTAACGATCGACTTCCACTATACGGATGAAAACGGCCAGCAGCAGAACGGCCTGTATGGCACAGGCTATGCCCGCATTGTAACGCTGACCCTGCGCACCAGAAACGACCCTGACTGGCTGGAGGCCGGCAAGACCAACACCGAGTTTACCAGACATACCAATATCGCCAGGGTAAACAACACCCAGGTGCAGGGCGTCGGTCAGCCCATGCTGCCCACCATTGAAAAGAAAGGCTCGTCTGCCAATAACGGACCCAACTGGGACAGCACCAAACAGGATGGGGATCTCTATTTCTTCTACGATATCCAGCTGGCCAATGTGACCGAGCTGCCGCTGACCATCACCGATACCTATGACGAGCATATGCAGTTCGTGCCCATCCCGGCGGGTGTGGACGATCAGAATCTCATCATCAAGTACGGTGATAAGAGCTACAGCAATTCCTATAACTATCAGGATTATACGCTTCCTACCTATGTGGCCAATGACAGTACGCACACGCTTACCATCACCATTGCCGAGAATGGACTGGACACGCAGGAGGACGGCAGCTTCTATCCCTACTATCATGTTTACTATTATCTGAAAGTGCCCGCGTCTGAGGCGGCGGCGCTGAAGACGGCGGCCCTGGCCAATGGCGGCGTGTATAAGCTGCATAACGACGCGGTATGGGGCGATCTGTCAGATCATGTGGATATCGATTACACCGTCCCCACCATTGAGAAGGACGGTTGGTTCCACGATTCTGTCAAGGCCGGCAATGAGCGCCTCTATGACTTCGTCATCGACGTCAACCCTGAGGCGCTGACCCTGAACAATGGCCAGACCATGACCCTGACGGATACGCACAGCTCCAACCTGAGCGTGGACTATTCGTCCATCCGTGTCTATGACCTGACCGGCACGAATCTGACGCGAGATCAGCTGAAGCAGAAATATGTTGCCGGGGACTATACGCCCGCCTATGACGGTACAGATCTGTACTGGAACTTTGACGGCAACATTGGTACCTTCTACAACGTCCCCGACAATCATCACATTGCCATTGTGTACAGTGCGCTGATCGTGGGCAGCAACACGCAGACCTTCTCCAATGAAGCCGTAATGGAGGGCTACTCCAGCATCAAGAAGGACAGCCGCAGCTTTGGCTCTTCGGCCAGCGCCGGCGGTATCGTACTGCAGATCAATGTCCTCAAGCATGAGCTGGGCGCTACCAGCAAGGGCCTGGAGGGGGCAGTGTTCCAGCTGTTCGTGGACGACGGCAGCGGGGACTACAACAACTGCATCCCCATGACCTATGGCACGAACGCGAACACCATCAGCCAGAACATCGCCGGCAAGCCCATCACCTTTACGACGGACGAAAACGGCCTGGCGAAGATCGCGCTGAACCAGACGGATCACGGCGCGCAGCTTGACGAGAACGTTCACTATTATCTGAAGGAGATCGACTCGCCTCCCGGCTATCAGATCGACAGCTCCACCGAATACTGGAGCTTTACGCTGACCACCGATCCGGACGAGGTCAACTATGGCGACCCCAACCGCCGTGATGAGCACGGTTGGAAGCAATGGATCTACTTCTACTATGACGACATCCTCAAGATGTCCAATACCAAGACCGATCAGCCGGTCGACCTGACGGTGGAGAAGCTCTGGCAGGATGCCGACGGCAAAGCTATCACAGATGATGATGAGCTTGCCGCCTTGACGGCTACCGTCCAGCTCTACCGCAAGACCGATTCGGGCGACTGGAAGAAGATCAAGGTCGAGACGAATGACGAAGGCGTTGCCACATCCATCACGGAAGTGACGGATGACAGCGGTGTGGTGACCCTGGACCAGGGCAACCAGTGGAAGGCCGAGTGGAAGGATCTTCCCCGTGTGGATCAGGATCACCAGTACGCATACAAGCTGGAAGAGGTGCAGATTCCGGAGGGCTTCTCTGTCAGCGTGAAGCTGCAGGAGACAGCTGCCGATGTGGAAAAGGGGATCGAGGCGGAAAAGGCTTACACCATCACCAACCGCAGGGCGGAGAACAAGAACACCGATTTGACGGTCAAGAAGACCTGGTTGGATGAGGGCGGCGGACAGAAGACAACGGATCTGCCCGATAATGTCAGGTTCACCCTGTACCAGGTGAGCTCCCGCACGCCGCTGGATAGGGAACCGCAGGCAGGCGGTCTGGCTTACACCTGGCCCGACGCCGCGGCTTACAAAGCAGGCTCCGATACGGGCGTCTACCAGCTCCCAAGTGCTGAATACGAATCCGGGATCACCTTCAGCGGCCTCCCGGCTGTCGTGGCAGAAGACGGTCAGGATCCCATTTACTACTATTATTATGTCCGCGAGAATGAGGTGGACGGCTACGACTCCTCCCTCAGCATCACCAAGACCGGGGATAACTATACCTTCACCATGGTCAACCGTGAGAAGCCTGTGGAGAGCGATGCTTCCCTGGACGTGGTAAAGCTGTGGAAGTATAACGGCAACGACGACCGCAGCCAGGCGGAAGCCATCGATTGGCCGGGCAATATGCAGCAACTCCAGTTCAAGCTGTATCAGGTGCAGAGCAATAAGCCCATCGACCTCAGCGCGGAGAACGTGACGCGGCTGGGCTTCAGCAGCGCCTACGAAATGCTCGTCAGCATGGGCGGCTCCCTTTATGACGATGCGCAGTCCCCCTGGGGCGGCCCGCATTCGGCCCATGTGGACGGAGAGACAGGCGCGTACTGGCTCTATCGCTATGGCGAAGTGGCCTCCACCACCAAGTTTACCAAGCTGCCCGCCGTCCGTGTGGACGATAAGGGCAAGGCCACCTATTATGCCTACTATGTGAAAGAAGTGCCCCTCATGGCCGGCGATCTGCCGGATGGCGTCCAGCTGGACGGCGAACCGGATGTGACCCTGGTCTATAACGAAACGGCCGACAGCTACAGCGTGCAGCTTGTCAACTATACCCTGCCGGAGACCACTTCCGTGACGGTCAGCAAGGCGTGGACCAATGGCGGCGAACCCATGGGGTGGCCGGCGGGTGTGACCGTTGAGGTGCAGCTGTACCAGAACGGTACGGAGATGACCGGCAAGACCCTGACCCTGAGCGGGACGGAGATCAGCGGAACCTTTGACCGGCTCCCCAAGGCGGACAGCTACGGCAGCGAGTATATCTACACCGTAAAGGAGACCATCAAGAACGGCGACGAGGTCATTGCGACGGTCAATGATAAGCCTGTCAGCGGCAAGATCGAAGTGACGGGCGACGGCTACAAGATCACCAACGATCTGCAGTCGCCTGGCAGCCTGGTCGTGACCAAGAGTTTTGACGGCTCTCAACTGACTGAGGCGCAGAAGAATCAGATCACCTTTACCGTGACCGGACCCAACGGATTCAGCGCGAGCAAGACCTATGCTGAGATGACCGGCGGCTCCTGGACTGTTGGCACGGAGCTTACCCCGGGCCAGTATGTGGTGAAGGAGACCAACGCCTCCTTCCCGGGACTGAGCCGCACCACGACCTACGTGGTCAACAGCGGGACGCAGACCAGCGGGGATACTGTCCAGGTCAATGTAGCCGGCGGACAAACGACGACGGTTGAGTTTGAAAATGCTTACGAGGAGTTTACCGGTGACAAGACCGGCTTTACACTGAGCAAGAGCTGGAATACCAGTGAAAAGCGGGAGCTGAACTTCAAACTCTACCGAGTAGAAACGCCCTATTCTCAGAGTGGGCCGGCGCAAGTGCCCAGTGGGACGATCCCAATAACCATCCAGGTAGGCAATAACGGAAGCGCTAGCGAAAGCTTACCGAAGCTGGCGACAACTGCTTATGCGAATCAAGGAGACAAAATAACCCTTACGTTCAATACCGTTTCTGCCTTCGTTCACGGTGGCAATCATATACTCTTTGAGAATAACAATCCAAGTGTCAACGTTCAGGCATATCAGGGCGACCAGTGGTATATGGGCTGGAACGCAAATGACACCCATCCAACGACCACGATCAATGGTAATGTGGTTACCGTTACCTTTACGGTGCCTTCGGGAGTAACGATTGATGTTTCTTGGGGAATCAGGGTTTGTATCGCAGCAGATGAAGCATATGCAAGCGCCCTGGATGCAGATGGAAATGTGAGCTTTATACTCGGCGATCCGGAGCTCCCTGTTGTATATGATGTTTCCGACATCGCCAAGACACAGGAGCAGGTGGAGGCCCTGGGCGGCACCCTGGTAGACTACGGCGAGATCGTCCTCAACGAATCCAACAACTGGACGACGAGCATTTCCGAGCTGCCCAAGTACAGTGCTGACGGCACGAAAGCCTACCAGTATTATGTGGTGGAGCTTGGCGGAGCTGCGTACAATGCCAGCTACGCCCACAGCGCCAGCGCGATCACGGTTACCAACAGCAAGCCCAGCGGTACGGAGATAAACGTTAAGAAGGTCTGGAAGAACAGCGATGGAAGCGAGCTCCCGAACCCACCGGATCAGATCGGAATTGAGATTTATTACATTGATCTTCCCGGCGGGAGCGGCGGTACAGAACAGATCTGGTCTGATCTTGCTGAGAGCGCATATACCTATGAGGAAGCATGGCCTCAGAACATGCAGCCCAACCAGTCCTATTCTTTGACCGGGAATATCGTATTCCAGTACAACGGTTCTTATTATTGGATCCGCACCGGCGGTAGCTATGGTTATAGCCAATTGAACGGGATGCAAGGGAACTTTGACAGTGAGAATATCGACATTTTGACTAAGTTGACCGGGCCTGTCTATGATTACGATGAACTGCCCAATCAACAGAATTTCCGGCGCGGCAACATGATGGTCAAAGATGGGAAATATTACGTCTATTTCATGAATGGCAGCTATACAGCTGATCATTGGGATGGTAAGGACAGTGGCAACTGGAAAGAGCTTCCCATCACACCGGGCAGTGGATCCAGCATCTCATTTAATCCGGAGCCGGATGATGGCGAGGCTGTTGACCAGGAAGAGTTGGATGCATACATCGCGCAGGTGATCAGTGAATGGCAGCTCCCGGAGAAACAACTCCTTCTTGAGGACACCATCACGGCAGACGATTACAACAAGAATGGAGAGGCTTGGGCAAAGACCTATTACCTAAGCAGCGGCAGGATCTATTACATCTTCGAGAAGCCCGACGGCATTGAAGATTACCAGGTCAGCTACCAGTGGGAGAAGAATGGCGCTACCGCGTCGACCAGTGTGATCATTACCAACACCATTCCTGCTCCCGATACGGTGTCGGTGCAGGCTACGAAGACCTGGGCTGACCCCAATGCCCACGATCACCCGGCGGTGAGCTTTACGCTCTACCGAAAGGCGGTGGAAGTGAACGGCGGTGACAGCGGCTCCACAAGCGCTGACCCGATCCCGACCGCGGCGGAAGCCAGGGAGGCGGGCTACTCCCTGGTGATGGAGACCTACGATGGTTTCCAGACAGTGCAGACCATCCCGGTGGATGCCACCGGCGAAGATCTGACCGTGACCTGGGACGGCCTCCCCGAGGGCTACACGGAAGAGAGCACCACTTACCGTTACGAATATCTGGTCATTGAGAACCCGGAGGTGGGGTATGAACTGACCAATGTGACGCAGGATGGCAGTCACTTCACCTTTACCAACACGCCGGAGACCATTACCCTGAAGGTAAACAAGGTGTGGAAGATCAACGGCGAGGTAGTGACGGCGGCGGAGTTTGCCGCTACAGAGCCCGGCGGGACCTTGCCTACGGTCCAGTTCCAGCTCATGCGCATCACCTATTCCGATCCGGGCCGTGTGACTCAGGTCGGCGATCCGGTCCCGGTGGCGGATGCGCTGGGGAATACGGAGTTTGAACTGAACGCAGAGAACCAGTGGTCCTACGAGTTCGACGACCTGCCCGATGAGGAGTTCTTTGTCCGCAAGACACAGTATGACCCGGACGGCTGGCTGTACTACGGCTACTACGTCCATGAGATCACCGACGGCAGCGAGGATTTCACCATCACCTATCGTGAAGGGGAAAACGGAGCGGTGCAGACGGTGGACAGTGCGGCCCGCGCCAACATGAGCCTGGACGAAGACAGCTTCACCATCACCAACGGCAAGTACAATCTGGCACTGAAGGTGCTCAAGACCGATCCGCTGCGCAAACCCCTTTCCGGCGCGGTGTTTGAGCTCTGGAAGTACGATGAGACGACCACGCATTATACGCAGGTGACCCATGCCATGATCGGCGGGCTGGATGCAAATGACCAGTTTACCGTCAACGCCGATGGCAGGGCGGAGCTCTCCAATCTGGGCGAAGGCCGGTATCAGATCCGGGAGATCAAGCCGCCTGACGGTTGTGTGATCACGGAGAACAATGTGGTGATCTTCAACTACAGGGAAGGCGCAGTCACGCCGGAGCTGATGCTCGACGGCGGCGACTTCGTCGAAAGCGAAAACCTGTTCATCATTCCCAATACGCCCGGCAAGGAACTGCCGAACAGCGGCGGAATGGGAACCGATCTTTACACCAGACTGGGAGCGGCGCTGATCCTTGGCTCCGCGCTGGTGTACGGCGCCGGCACTATGCTTGGACGCCGCAGGAAGGAAGGTGATGACCCGGCATGAGGTACATCATCCCCCATATCCGGGGCAAGCCTTCTTCCCGGAAAGCCTCAACTTTGGGGAGGCGATGTTGTCCATAGCATGGCTTCCCCAAGGCCAGGCACAAAAGTCAATAGAGAATCAATATATTTTTTGAAAATAACCCAATATTTCCAGATTTATTGATTGCTTTGATGACGGAGGACCTGTTATACTCCAAGCATAGAACCAAAAAACAAACAATTCTTTTTGGAAGATGAAAGGAAAAGGAAAACGATGAAACATGTAAAGAAAGTATTCGCGTTCCTGCTCATAGCCTTGCTGGTGCTGTCCCTCAGCGCTGTCGCCTTCGCCGATGGCGATGAAGGCGGCGAAGCCGGTGAAACCGGTGGAACCACAAGCAGCACCGCCACCGGTAGCGTTACTGTGAACAATGCGATCCCGGGTGAGAAATATAACATTTACAAGGTGTTCGACCTCACTTACAGCGGCGAGGGCCAGACGACCACGGAAGGTTCGACCACAACCAGCACCGCCTACGAAGGTGTGTCTTATACTTATACCAAGACCGGTGACTCAGATGAACTGTATAGCGCTCTGACTTCTGAAAACAGCCCCTTTACTCTGACTGCGACCACGACTGCCAACGTGTACAATGTGGCGGTTAAAGAGGGCAAAACCGCAGAGGATATCGCAAGCTTCTTGAAGACCAACCAGAGCAAGCTCCCCTCGGCTGGCACTGAGGCCACTGCTCCTGCAGCCGTAGCACCTTCTACTACTTCGACCGTCTCCTGGACTGGGCTTGATTTCGGATATTACTATGTGACCAGCTCCGTTGGCTCCACTGTCACGATCGACAGCACGCTGAAAGACGTTGTTGTTGAAGATAAGAACTCTGTCCCGGGCGAGAATAAGAAGCAGTCCACATCGGAAGATGGAACCTATACCGATGATGAACTCAACGTAAGCATTGGTGACACTGTGTACTATCAGGTCACGATTACCGACGGAAAGGGTACCGATAAGGACCTGTTCCTCACTGATACCATGTCTTCCGGGCTGACCTTCAATGAAAGCAGCCTAAAGATCTATAAGGGCAGTGTGGTTGCTGCGAATGAAGTGGCAAAGACAGCGGGCGAGCCCGCCGTCGCTCAGTGGAGCCTTGTCGAAAAGGCAGATGGCGATACCTGGACTTTCAAAATCAAGGTCGAAGGCAGCTACATGGCCACCCTCAACGAGAGTGACACTTTGATCGTATGCTACAATGCGGTGCTGAACGAAAATGCGATTACGGAGTCTGAAGAAGGCGAGAACAAGAATACCAGTGATCTGGATTATTCCAACCAGCATCAGACCGACAGTGTTGAAGTCACCACTATGAAGTTCCAGATCGTCAAGGACGACAAAAACAACAAGCTCCTGACCGGTGCAAAGTTCAGGCTCTATGACCAAGAGACTGGCGGAAACGAGATCAAGGTTGTCAAGGTTTCTGACGGCGTATATCGTCTTGCAAAGAGCGGTGAGGATGGCGTCGAGATCGAGGCTGGCACCCCCGTGATCAGGGGTATCAAGGCCGGAACTTACTGGCTGGAAGAGACTGAGGCGCCTGCCGGATACAACAAGCTGACTTCCCGTGCCCAAGTAGTAGTTTCTGCGGCAAGCACCACGACTTCCACCGAGGGTGGGACTGAAACCACTACCAAGACCGGTGGCGACAATATGGCCACCTTCAAGACTACGACGACTGATAATGACACCTATGATAAAGGCGGCATCGAAGTGGAGAACAACTCCGGTACTGAGCTGCCCAGCACCGGCGGCATCGGCACCACTATCTTCTACGTGGTCGGCGGCGTCCTGGTCCTCGGCGCGGTGGTTCTTCTGATCACCAAAAAGCGCGTGAGCAGGGAAGGCTGATCGCCTCCAAAGGCAAACTTTACAGTCCTGGGACGGGGTTCCCCGCCCCGGGGCTTTGCCGCACAAACTGACACCTTCCCGCGGTGTGCGGCGAGCAACGGGATCGGCTGCGATCCCGGCCAACGTCAGTGACGAAGCATCATGATTCGCGGAGTGTCCGATGGCGAAAGAGAAGAAGCAGAAAAACCCCAAAAAGAAAAACTCCAACCTGTCCACCGCTCTTTTAGTGCTGGTGTTGATCCTGGGCCTTGGGATCATGGCTTATCCCACAGTCAGCGACTGGTGGAACTCCTTCCACGCCACCCGTGCCATTGCCAGCTATTCCGCCGTGGTGGAAAACACCGACAGCGAGGAGATCCAGGCCATGCTGGCGGCGGCCCGGGCCTACAACGAGAAGCTTCCCTATAAGGAAAATCCCTTCTTTATGAGCGATGACGACCTGGCGGAATACAATTCTCTGCTGAATGTTTCCGGCACCGGCATCATCGGCTATATCGAGATCAAGTCCATCAACGTCTATATCCCCATCTACCACAGTACCGAGGAGTCGGTGCTGCAGATCGCGGTGGGACATATCGACTGGACCTCTCTGCCCATCGGCGGGGAGGGGACCCACGCTGTCCTGTCCGGGCACCGGGGCTTGCCCAGCGCCCGCCTCTTTACCGACCTGGACCAGATGAAGGAAGGGGACCGGTTTACGATCACTGTGCTCAAGCAGCAGATCAGTTACGAGGTGGATCAGATCCGCATTGTGGAGCCCGGCGACGTGTCCGAGCTGGCGATCGTCCCCGGAGAGGATTACTGCACTCTGGTCACCTGCACCCCCTACGGCATCAATACCCACAGGCTGTTGGTGCGCGGCCATCGTGTGGCCAACGAGGGCGGCCAGCTGGTGGTCACACCGGAGGCCTTCCGAATCCCCAACTACCTGACCATTCCTGCGGTGGCGATCCCGCTGCTGTTCCTGTTCCTGGTGGGCATGCTGATTTATTACCGGCGCCGCCGGCCCAGGATCGCCGATTCCGATGACTTTGACTTCGATATCGATATCAAGGACACAAAGAAGAAACCATAACCGTGCAGTCCAAGAGAGGAAACGCCTATGGAGAATACTTGGAAAAATAAACGCACGCGCGTCTCACGCCTGCTTGCGATCCTGCTGGTCTGCGCCCTGTTTGCGGCGCTGCCCCAGGCAACGGCCCTGGCTGTCGATCTTGAGCAGACTTGCGGTGTGAAGATCCTTCCCGCCGGGTCGGCCTCCGGTTACCTGGAGGACCTGACGCAAAATGCCTATGTGGTGGTGGATCTGTATAAGGTGGCGGACGCCGCTTCTGTACCGGGCTACGACATCTATTCGCTGACGATGCGTTCCGACTTTACAGGGCTGACCATCCCCGATGCGGTAACCAATGCCGACTGGCAGGATCTGGCCCAAGCGGCCTTTGATGTTGTGCGGGAGAAGGCGTTGGCGCCTGCGGTGAGCGGCGCCGCCGTCGATACGGCGATCACGCTCAGCAGTGAAGAACAGGATGTACCGGGTGGCCCCGGCTTGTATCTGGTCATCGCCCGCGGCAGGGATCTGACCGCAGAGGAGGATTATATCACGACCATCAAGGACGAGGCGGATCACGAAAAGCTTGTGACCGTCGCCTATTCCGACTTGTATCAGTATGTGTATGAGCCCCAGTTGATCGCCCTGCCCACCAAGGCGGCGGTGGATGTGCTGGATGAGACGGGCGCTGTGATTGGAACAGAAATCAACACCGCCAATCCCGGTGACTGGATCTATAATCCCACCATTGCTCTCAAACCCGAGCGGCTTTACCGCATGGGGGATCTGGAGATATCCAAGACCCTGGAGGGCTATATCGGTACCGAGGAAGCCGCCTTTATTTTTACCATCGAGGCCGAGTGGCCAAATCTAAACGATAATACCAAGACGGATTATTTCAGCAACTCGCACACCTTCTTCTTCAGCGCAGACGGGACCCAGACCTACAAGATCGAGCAGCAGATCCCCGTCGGCGTAGAGGTGAAGGTAACGGAGGTTTACTCCGGTGCCCACTACACATTGAGCTTCACCGACCAGGAGCAGACCGTGACCATCGCCGCGGAGGATACTGTTAAGGCTGCCTTCACCAACGTGTTCGACAAAACGGTGAAGGGCGGTCACGGGATCGAGAATCATTTTGAGCACGACGGAAGTACCTGGCGTTGGGTCCAGAGAAGAGCGTCCACATAGGAGGGAAAAGCATGAAGATGAGAAAATGGTTCCCCTTCCTGCTGGCTGTCGTGTTGATACTGGGTTCCAGCATCGGAACAGCGGTGGCGTATTTTACCACCTATGCCGAGACAAAAGGCGGCTATGTGATCCGTCTCGGTGGGGAAACCGAGATCGAAGAGGAATTCAGCGACTGGACAAAGCATGTGGTCATCACCAGCAGGGAAAACTCATCCCCTGTTTTTGTGCGTGTGAAGGCGGTCAGCGGTAAGCATTACCCGCTGGAAATCAGCGGCTCCGGCTGGAGCTTGGGAGCGGGAGATTATTGGTATTACAATGATGTGCTGCCCGGCGGCTCTCAGACATCTCAACTGGATATCGCGATCAAGGATGTGCCTGCCAGTGAGGCCAGAGAGGGTGACGAGATCGATGTCGCCGTGGTCTATGAATGTGTCCTTGCGATCTATAAGGCGGACGGCAGTCCTGATCCGGATACGGCCTGGAATCAGGGGGAAGTCACAGTGATTCAAGGAGGGAACAGCTGATGAAGAGGATTCTGCGTTCCCCCGCCATGACGGTTTTTCTGTTCGTGATGGCCGTGGCTTTGCTGATGATGGGTTCTATCGGCGGAACCCGCGCCGCCCTGACGATCTTTTCGGATGACTATCAATCCCAGCTGGCTCTGTATGATATCGGTGTTACCTTGTTGGAAGGGACGAACGAAGTCGGCAGCCGGGACTATGTCCGTTATTCTGACGGCCGGTGGAGCATGAAAAGCGGTAACCTGATCCATGACATTGTCAAGGACGCCGGCGATACGGAGTTCAAGGTCGGAAAGGCATACCCGGTATCACTGACCGTGAAAAACAGCGGCACCATCGACGAGTATGTCCGTGTCACCATCTATAAGTACTGGGTGGATGCGAGCGGACAGAAGATAGAGGACTACGGTTGGTTCAACGGCAATGGCGGAAAGCAGTTGGATCTGGATCCCGGTTTGATCGACCTGCATCTGGTCAATACCGGTGTGTGGGTCCCCGACACCGGCGCCAGTACTTCCGAGCGGACCGTGCTGTATTATCAGAACGTTCTGGGCAGTGGTGCGACTTCGCCCGCTTTTTCTGACACGCTTACCGTCCGCGGCGCCGTGACCAACGCTGTGAAGGTCACGACCACCACGGTCAACGGCGTGGAAAAAACCACATATACCTATGCATACGACGACCTGGGCTTTGTGTTGGAAGTGGAAGTCGATGCGGTCCAGACCCATAATGCGGATGCGGCTATGCGCAGCGCATGGGGCCGTTCTGTTACAGGTTAAGGAGGGGCGGATATGAAAAAGAAAATTTTCAGTATCCTCTTGATCCTCTGCCTGCTTGGGAGCCTCTCTGTCTGCGCATATGCGGAGCATTACTATGGCAGCTCCAACTGGTACGTCACATTCACCTCAGCCGGGAAGATAGATGACAATCTGGATCAGAAGGAGTGGAATGACGATCTGGCGGGCCTCCAGCCGGGTGATGACCTGACCATGACCATCACCCTGACCAACAAGAATGGCAGCAATACCAACTGGTACATGAAAAACGAGGTGCTCAAATCTCTGGAAGACAAGAGCGCCAACAGCGCCACCGCGGGCGGCGGCTATTCGTACCTGCTGACTTATACCGATCCCAACGGAGTTGTGGATGAGCTGTACAACAGCGACACCGTGGGCGGCGAGCACAAGGCTGGAGAGCGCGAAGGCCTGCGTGAGGCCACCAGCAATCTTGAGGATTATTTCTATCTGGATACGATGGCCCCCAATCAATCCGCGAAGATCACCCTGAAGGTGGCCCTTGATGGCGAGACCCAGGGCAACGATTATCAGGATACGTTGGCCAATCTGATGATGAAATTTGCCGTAGAGCTTACCAATACCACTACCACCCGCGCCAACCCTGTTAAGACCGGCGATGACACCGATCTGAATCCCTATTATATTGCCATGTTTCTCAGCGGGCTGGTACTTCTGTATTTCGTGTTGGACGGCATCACAGACCGGGTCTACGGAAAGAAGGGCAGAAGATGAAGAGAATGAAAAAGCTTTTGCCTCTTCTGCTGGTCTTGTGCCTGTTCTTGAGCCTGAATGTCTCCGCTTTTGCGGATTATACCTACACGATCCGCATCTATGACGGCGATCAGGGAAGTAAGGGCGGCATCATCAGCCAGGGAACGAATCTGAAATACGGTGACACCTTTTCCTTCAGCAACAGCCAGGCCACACCCAAGAACACAGAAAAATACTATGTGAAGGGCATTCGCGAAAGCGGTAAGGATAATAACACCTATGAGGCCAACAAGGTCATCACCGTGACCAGAGACCAGGATTATGTGGTGGCTTACGGTATCCTCGGCAACGAGGTGGCCTATACCATCAACTATGTGGATTCCAATGGCAATAAGCTGGCCGATTCGGTGACCTATTATGGCAGCCCCGGGGATAAGCCGGTGGCCTCCTATCTGTATATCGAGGGGTATCAGCCAAACTTCCGGCAGATCACCGGCACCCTGCGCGCCGGTCAGGCCAATGAATGGACCTTCGTGTACAGCCCGGTGAACGCGGCCAATGCCAACACCAATGCAAACGCCAACGCCAATGCAAACGCGAACAACAACGCGAATGCGGGCGCAAACGCCAACAATGCAAACGCCAACGCTAACACCAACGCGAATGCGAATACCGGCGTAAATGCAAATAACGCCAATGGCAACGCGGCGACAGCGGGCGGCACGAATACCAATGCCGCAGCGGGCGGTACGACTGGCAGCGATACCACGACCGGTGCACAGCAGACGGAGGATATCCTGGATCTGGATGTGCCTTTGGCCGGCCCGGATACCGGCAGCCAGGGACAGACGAGTACCAGCAGCGCCAAGACGGAAAAGACGTCGCGGCGCATCTCCAGGATCCTGCTGATCCTGTTGATCATATTGTTCTTCGGCGCGATCATCGCCTTGTTCTGGTATCTGTTGTTCTATCGTAAGAGGAAAAAGTATAATGAGTCATAAAGCGACGCCGTCTGTACAGCGTCCCGGAAAAGCGGGCGGGAAGTTCATTCCCGCCCTATGTAATTTTCTGGGCACGTTGATCCTGATGCTGGTAATTATTTCCTGCCTGCCCTTGACAGTCCCGAGACTGCTGGGCTATGATATTTTCAACGTGGTCAGCGGCAGTATGGAGCCGGAGATCCCTGTGGGCAGCGTGGTTTATGTGGAGCAGATTGCCCCGGAAGATGTGGAACCGGGGGATGTGATCGCCTTCTGGCGGGACGATTTTGTGGTGACACATCGGGTGGTGGAAAACCGCTTTGTCGTGGGTGAGTTTATCACCAAGGGCGACGCCAATGAGCAGGAGGATCTCAATCCCGTGCCGTATAACACGCTGATCGGACGGGTGAAGCTCCATTTACCTCTGGCCGGGCAGCTGTTTACGCTGTTATCCGGCAATGTGGGAAAGTTATACCTGCTATGCCTGGCGGCCTGCGGCGTGATGTTCAATATCCTCGCCGGGCGCATTCGGGCTAACCGGCGTGAAACGGTTCGGGCAGAACTGGAAATGACCGATGAGGATCAGGTAATAGTGGAGGAGTTGCTCCGCGGTAATATGCCAAGGAAACGTGCCTCCCCAGGAAAAGTTATAAAAAGGATCCTCCTGATCTTGGCGCTGGTGGTGTTCCTGGGCTCTGCCGGGACGATCCTGGTGGTCAGGCACCAGTATCGGGTCAGCGACCGGCTCTATGAGTCCGCTGCCGCGCAGTTTATCACGATTCCTCTGCCGCTGTCGGCGGAGAGCCAGACTGACCCGGCAAACCAAGCAGCACAGGACAGCAGCGATGCAGAAGTCCCTGCACAGCAGCGTTTGCCGGAGGCCGCACCCATCGCTGTGAATTTCGACGGCCTGCGAGAGGTCAACCCCGACGTGGTGGGCTGGATCTTTTGCCCGGACACCGTTATCAATTACCCGTTGCTGCAGGGGACAGACAACGATCAATATCTTCATCGCAGTTATAATGGTGAGATCAACGCCTCGGGTTCCATCTTCGTGGAAGCGGATAACCGGCGGGGCTTTGCCGATTCCAACACCATCATCTATGGCCACCATATGAACGACAACTCCATGTTTGCCACCCTGGACCGCTGGCAGGACCAGGATTATTATGAAGAGCATCCGGTCATATGGCTGCTGACCCCGGAGCAGGATTATAAGATCGAGCTGTTCAGCGCGTATAATACTTCCGCCTATTCAGATACCTATACGATTTTTCCGGCACCCAGCTGGAACTTTACCGAGTATCTGAAGGTGTCAGCGCTCTATTCCACAGTACGGACCGGGGCGGAAGTGGATCCCAACGGGCACTATGTGCTGCTTTCCACCTGCGCGTATGTTTTCGATAACGCCCGCTCTGTGATCCACGGCAGGCTGGTACCTGTCAGCAGTGCAGGCGGCGTGCCCTTCTCCAATTTGGACTGAGCTTTTTTGAAATCCACCCAAAGGGGGTGACGGATCTTTGCGGATGCACAAGTTGACTTGTCTGATTTTGGCAGCGGCGCTGCTCCTTTGCGGCTGCGGCAGCGGAAAATCAGAGCGCATTGACGACGCCCAAGTCCCTCAGGGCCTGTTTACCAGGACAGACAATGCTGAGGAGATGGCGGCGGAGAGCAAGGATCTGGGCCCCTATGTGGCGCCGGAATATGCGGACGCCGCGTTCCATGAGGAACTGGCTGTGGGGGATGCGGACGTGAAGATCGATCTCTCTGCCAGCGGACAGGGCTACGTGGGCGTCTCTGTGATGGCAGAGAACCGCTTGAAATTCCAGGTCATCAAGGATGACGCTACTTATAACTATGATATCGCCTCGGACGGGACGCCCTCTATCTTCCCGCTTCAGAGCGGAGATGGGGATTACCGCTTCCGGGTGATGGAAAATGTGGTGGACAGCAAGTATGCGGAAAAATACTCCGTGACGGTGTCTGTCACACTGGACGATGAGTTCCAGCCATTTCTCCGTCCCAGTGACTATGTGAATTACAGCCGGGATTCCGACTGCGTCAAAAAGGCGGCGGAGCTTGCACAGACAGCCGGCGACGCTCTGGGCTTGATCGCCTCGGTCTATGGCTTTGTGTGCGCCACGGTAAAATACGATGCGCAGAAGGCGGCCACCGTGCAGTCCGGCTATCTGCCGGACCCGGACGAGACCATGCACACCGGCCTGGGGATCTGCTTCGATTACGCCTCGCTGGCGGCGGCCATGCTGCGCAGCCAGGGGATCCCCACCAAGGAGATCTTCGGCTATGTATCGCCGGACGGCCTGTACCACGCCTGGAATATGATCTATACGGAGGAGACCGGCTGGATCACTGTCAGCTATGAGCTGCGGGGCGACAGCTGGAACCGCATGGATCTGACCTTCTCCGCCAACGGGGCGGACTCCCGTTTCATCGGTGACGGAAGCAACTATTCTGACTTGTATTTCTATTGATGGGAGAGCAGGTGAAGACTATGAGTAAACGCAAATTGGATTACCTGGGCGTCAGCGCTTTCTGTGAGAGCATGGCCATGATGGTCCAGGCCGGTATCCAGACCGATGAAGCCGTCTCCCTGCTGCAGAGCCAGGGGACCACCGGTGGCGTGCTGGAGGAAGGCCTGTCCGTGATGAAGGAGCAGTTGGACCAGGGAAGCGGCCTGGCCGCCGCCATGCGGCAGACAGAGATCTTCCCGGACTACGCCCTGCAGATGATCGAGGCGGGGGAGAGCTCCGGCCGTCTGGAGGATATCCTGTTTCGCCTGTCCAGATACTATGCGGAGCAGAAGACCATTTCGGAAAAGCTGCGCAACGCCGTGACCTACCCGGCCGCCATGCTGGTGCTGATCATCGCGGTGCTGGCGGTGATGCTGATCATGGTGCTGCCCTCCTTTACCGACGTATACAACAACCTGACCGGGAGCCTTTCGGCTTCCTCCTACAGCTATGTGCGCTGGGCCTATGTATTCTGTTGGCTGGCGCTGATCATCATGGTGGTGCTGGCAGCGGCGCTGCTGATCGGTCTTGTGCTGTGGAACAAGGGCAAGCGGGAGCAGGTGGAGGCCGTGCTGCGCAAGAACAAGCTCTGCGCCTCCATTCTGGAGAGCATGAGTATGTTCCGCTTCACCTCCGCCCTGGCCACCTTCCTGGCCAGCGGGGAGATGCAGGATGAGGCGGTTTTGAACAGCATCCCCATGGCGGACTATCCGCCAGTGGAGGAAAAGCTGAAAAAATGTGTGACGCGCATGGAAGAAGGGCATAGCATTGCCCAGGCGGCCTACGATGAGAACCTGTTCGAACCGGTCTACGGGCGCATGCTGCTGGCCGGTGAGCGCAGCGGCAGTCTGGAGCAGGTGCTCCAGCGCATGACGCAGCTGCTGGAAGAAAACTGCGGTAATCTGGTGGAGCGTCTGGTGGGCGTCATCGATCCGCTGCTGTCCGGCGTGCTGATGGTCACGGTTGGCCTGTCGCTGCTGAGCGTCATGCTGCCGCTGATCGGCATGATGAACTCTGTGGTCTGACGGAGGCACGGCGATGTATTCGGATGCGACAAGCAAACGCCGATCACGGCTGCTCTGGCTGTGGATCCTGTTGGCGCTGGTGATATTGGTGCTGTGCACAGCCGTGTGGAAGCCGGGCCGGGATCTGAGCGAGGAGAGCGCGGCGGCCATCCAGGAAGCCGTGCAGCGCACGGCGCGCCAATGCTATGTGGTGGAGGGCGTGTATCCGCCCAGCCTGAGCTACCTGGAAGAGAACTATGGCCTGCAGGTGAATACGAAGGACTTCTACGTGACCTATGAGGCCTTTGCCTCTAACC
Source organism: Oscillospiraceae bacterium (assembly GCA_017470325.1). The sequence continues at coordinate 23,123 of JAFUES010000036.1, read as the reverse complement.
TGCCGCCCACGGTCCATGTGACCAGCAAGGGCTGAAAACCAAGGAGAGGAGATGCTGCCGGTGAAAAAAGAAGAACGGTCCCCGTTGGGTTATTACACCATTGGGATTGCGGCGCTGTTTCTGGCGGGCTTTCTCCTGCTGGTGGTTTTCGGGTCCCAGAGCTACCGCAACACGGTGGCAGGGCAAAATGAGAATATGCAAAGCCGTGCGCTGCTGTCCTATCTGGCCACTACGGTCAAGGCCGGCGATATCTCCGGCGGCGTCCGGGTGGCGGATTCCGCCTACGGCCCGGTGCTCAGCGTCGCCGACGGCGGCAGCGGCTACGCCGTGCGGATCTATCAGCACGAGGGCCTCCTGCTGGAGGACTATGCCGCGGCGGACGCCGAGCTGCAGCCGGAGGAGGCGCAGCAGATCGGCGAGACCGAGCTGTTTCAGATCGAGCAGCCCGGAGAGGATCTGCTGCTGATCCGAACGGATGCCGGGCGCGTCCTGCTCCGGCTTCGCAGTGAAGGGGGCGGCGCGGCATGAAGAAACAGGAACATATCACCGCCTTTTATGTGGAGACGCTGCTGCTGATCCTGGTGTTCATCGCCATCATCCTGGTGCTGACCCATGTGTTCGGCCTGGGCAAGGTGCAGAGCAGCCGGGCAAAGCTGCTGACCAACGCGGTGTGCCTGGCGGAAAACGCGGCGGAAGCCGTGGCCGCCTCTGACAGCCCGGCGGCTGTCGTTCGCTTGCTGGACGAGGGCGGCAATGTTCGCGTCCTGGACAGCGGCCTGGTGGAAGCAGATTACAATTCCCGGATGGAGCCGGAGCTGACTCGCGATCCCGGCCTGCGGGTATTGATCAGCTGGGAGCCGACAGCGGAAGATCCGCGCTTGGTCAACAGCACCATAAGCGTGTACGGCGCCGGGAAAACGGACGCCGTCTATGAGCTGCGCACGGCGGTGCTTTTGCAGGAGGTGGGGTCATGAAACAGGTACCGATCAAGCTGGGGCCTTTGACCCTGCTGCTGACGGTGATCAGCATCTGTCTGACCACCCTCGCGATCCTGACCTTCACCACGGCCCGGGCGGACCTGCGCCTGGCGGAGAAATACGCCGACACGGTCCGGACCCGCTATGAGCTGGAGGCGGAGGGGCAGCGCTTTTTACAGGAACTGAAAGAGCTGGATCCGGCGGACCTGAGTCTGATGGATCTGGAACGGGACGCGAAGGGCGTCTATTGGATCACCTTGGAGCGGGACGGCGCGCAGCTGCGCATCGGGTTTACCGCAGGGCGTGAGGGCTGTCAGGTGGCTGCCTGGCGGCACGAGAAAGAATGGAACCAGGATACCGGCATCGGAAATCTCTGGAACGGTTTTTGAAAGGACGAAAGCTATGACGATATTGGACATCCTGCGGAGAGCCATAGAGATCGACGCGGCGGATATCTTCCTGATCGCAGGCCTGCCGGTGACCTTTAAGTGCGGCGGACATCAGGAGCGGAATCCGGGCGACTTTCTGCGTCCGGGGGATATCCGCATGCTGGTGGAGTCCGTGTATGAGCTCAGCAGACGGGACCGGAGCAACCTGGACAAGGGCCTGGACGATGACTTCTCCTTTGCGGTACCCCATTTGGGCCGGTTCCGGGTCAATGTGTTCCGGCAGCGGGGCTCTGTGGCCGCGGTGATCCGCGTGATCCGTTTCGGACTGCCCGATCCTGTGCAGCTGGGCATCCCGGAGGCGGTGCTCTCCCTGGCGGAGAACAAAAAGGGCCTGGTGCTGATCACCGGCTCTGCCGGTACAGGCAAGTCCACGACCCTTGCCTGTATGATCGACCGGATCAACAAGAGCCGGGACTGCCACATCATCACCATGGAGGATCCCATCGAGTATATCCACCGGCATGACAAGGCCATTGTGACCCAGCGGGAGATCTCCATCGACACCCCCAGCTATCTGGACTCCCTGCGCTCGGCGCTGCGGGAGAGCCCGGATGTGATCCTGCTGGGAGAGATGCGCGACTATGAGACCATCTCCGCCGCCATCACGGCGGCCGAGACCGGCGTGCTGCTGCTGAGCACCCTGCATACCAGCAGCGCGGCCAATACCATCAACCGGATCCTGGACGTGTTCCCGGCCAACCAGCAGAAGCAGGTCAAGATCCAGCTGGCCCAGATCCTCAAAGGGGTCGTGTGCCAACAGCTGGTGCCCTCCACCGACGGCGGGCAGCTGCCGGTGTTTGAGATCATGAAGTCCACGGTGGCCATCCAGAACATGATCCGCGAGGACAAGCTCCATCAGCTGGAGTCCGCCATGCAGGCAGGCGCGGCCGACGGTATGTGCACCATGGACGGCAGCCTGCTGAAGCTGTATCGGGAAGGCAAGATCACCAGGGATACGGCGCTGGTATCCTGTGTGAATTACGAAAACATGGCAAAGCGCCTGTAAGGCATGGGGAATCGAACAGCTTTGAGCGGAAGGCGGTGCGGATATGAGAATAACGGAGACGAAACCTGACGTGCTGTATGTGCGGACGCTGGGCGGCTTCTCCATGCGCTATAACGGGAAGCTGGTGGGCGGCGGCTCCAAGGCCAACGGATCCCAGGCCAGTTATCTGCTGCAGATTCTGATCCACAACCGGGAGCATGGGGTGACCCGCGACCGGCTGGAAGAGCTGCTCTTCGAGGATCGGGACATGAGCAACGTCCACCACGCCCTGCAGAGCGTCATTTACAATACCAAGAAAAAGCTGGAGCGGGCCGGATTCCCGGCTGCCAACTGCATCGAGCAGCGCAAGGGCGTCTTTTTCTGGGCGGAGGAGATCCCGCTGGTGGAAGACGCGTCGGAGTTCGAGCGTCTTTACCGGGAAGCGGAGAGCTGCGAGGACCGGGACGAGAAGCTGGTGCTGTATCTGGAGGCAAGCCATTGGTACAGCGGGGAATTCCTCCCGGCCCAGACGGCTGTGATCTGGGCGGCTCAGGAGGCCCGGCGGCTGAAGGGCATTTTCTGCGAATGCGTGGAAAAGGCGGCCCAGATGCTGCGGGAAAACCAGGACTATTTCCAGCTGGAGGAGCTGGGCAGCCGCTCATCCAAGATCGACCCGCTGGCGGACTGGGAGACCCTGACCATGGAGGCCCTGGTATCTCTGGGCCGCTATGACGAGGCGCGCAAGCTCTATGACGACACGGTGCAGTACTATTTCAACGAGCAGGGACTGCGGCCGTCCAAAAAGATGATGGAGCAGCTGGACCGGCTGGGCGCGGAGATGAAGCACCAGCATGCCGCGCTGGATATCATCCAGGCGGAACTGTCCGGCAGGGGGGACGACTTTCCCGGCGGCTATCTCTGCAGCTATCCGGTCTTTGTGGGCATCTACCGCATGGTGGAGCGGATGCTGGAGCGAGGCGGCCAGTCGGTGTATCTGATGCTGTGCACGGTGATCGACGGCAAGGGCAACCCCATGAAGGACGGCCCCATGCTGGAGGAACTGACCAAGCGCATGGGCGACGCCATACGCAGGTCCATACGCCGGGGCGACGCCATGGGCCAGTACGGCAGGGGGCAGTATCTGGTGCTGCTGGTCAACACCACCCGGGAAAACTGCCGGGTGATCCAGAAGCGTATCAACGAGCGCTTTATCATCGGACGGCAGCGCATCGGGATCCAGTACTATGTGAACAGCGTGTTCTGGGAACCGCATCTTGAAAAGAAGGACAAGTGAGTATGGCCGGGAAAACACAATGGTATATCGGCGCGCCCAACGGCGTGGTCTTGTGCGTCAACGGATTTCAGCAGAAGGAACCGCAGGGAATCCTGTACCACAGCTATCAGACCGAGGGGCAGCCCTTTGAAAACGCCCAGCAGATGGTGCTGCTGATGGAAGCCCTCTATGATTCGCTGAACTTTCCGCATCCCAGCACCAACGAGAGATCTTTTGTGGAAGAACATAAAAATATCCGGCATCGGCCGGAAAGGGAGAGAATTATGAGTGACGACGCACTTTTGAGCAAGCATGGCGATATCGGGACCTTTATCGTCCGGGTCCAGCACCGGCAGAACAGCAGCTGGCAGGGACGCATCACCTGGATGGAAGAGGACAAGACCATCTATTTCCGCTCGGTGTGGGAGATGATCAAGCTGATCGAAAGTGCCGTGGACACGGTCAGCGAGCAGGAGGATCCGGAGGAAGCCGCTCAGGACTGGTTCGGCCGGGAGTAAGGGCAAGCGGTGTTGACCGACAGAGATGAACAGTATTTACAGAGGAGGAGATCATACATGCTGACACTGGACACGCTCAGAGCCTTCGGCGCCAATGTGGACGAAGGAATGAAACGCTGCATGAACAACGAGGGCTTTTATTTCCGCCTGATCGGGATGGCCCTGGAGGATCCCGGCTTTGAAAAGCTGGAGACCGCCCTTGCCGCCGGCGACGGGAAGGCCGCTTTTGAGGCTGCCCATGCGCTCAAGGGCGTGCTGGGGAACCTGGCGCTTACCCCCATGTATGCGCCGGCCTCGGAGCTGACGGAGCGGCTGCGCGCGGGAACGGCCGAAGACTATGAGCCGTACCTGCGGGAGATCTTCAGCCAGCGGGATAAACTGAGGGCCCTCTGCGCCTGAGCGTGGGGGAAACAAAAGGCCGGGACCGGCCTGACAGATCACACTGTCGTGCCGGTCCCGGCCTTTTATCCGTGACGGGATCTCCCAATCATGCCGCAAGCATCGCCTGAAGCTCGGCAAGTTCTTCGTCAGCGGAGCCGTCTTCCGAAGAGAGAACAAAAAGCCGATCATAGTACCCGGCCCCGGCCGGGGTATAAACACGCCCAACGAAGCAGACGATCCCGGAGGATGTGACATAGATCGGCATCTCCGCATTGCAGTTTTCCGGGGCGAGCGTTTTTTCCAGACACTCTTCCATCGCCGCCCGGATCTCATCGGATTTGTAATTGGCAGGGTCGTAGCCGATCCGGTCCGACAGCCTTTCGGAAGCCGCGGCGGTAAACGCCTCGCCGCTGAGACCCAGCGTGTCCAGAAGCGCCGGGTTTGTCACCTGTTCCCCATCGGCGGTGAAATGGTAGACCCGGTAAGCGCTCTCGTCCCAGTCGTTATGCAGATACACGAGCAGGGAAGTGACCCCCTTGTATTCCGCGGAGCGCCAGGAGGCGCAGGTGGTGATTATACTGTTCCCCGCGTCCATGTGCTGCAGCTCCGGCGCGATGTAAGTCTCATAGACCTCGTCCAGTTCCTTGTTGACAGCGGCCGCATAATCCGTATCGCCGGACACGAGGGGCAGGGAATAGCTATAGGTATAGCGGTTGCCGGAGCCATCGGTATATTCCCCGGAGATGCTGTCGCCGCGCTCTGTGAAGCCGAGCGCAGCGCCTGCCGGCTCCGTGCCCGCGGCGGCTGCGTCCTGCTGCGCGTCGGTCTCAGGCTGAGCCGTCACCGCGTCCGCATCAGGGGCGACATCGGCCGCAGGGGCCGCGGTCTCTGCTGCTGCCGTATCCTGCGCGCCGGAAGCGCCGCACGCTGACAGCAGCAGGGCAAACGTGAGGATCATCAAAAAGAAGAAACCGGTTTTCTTTATCATCGGATTTCATCGTCCTTTATCTGTGAGATACCCATATTCTACCACAGTTCGCGCGGGAAAGAAATACCATTCGGCAGAAACATTCAAAAAGAAAAAGAGCCGATACGCACAACGCGCAGCGGCTCGTGTGTGTCAGGGGTCGATCAATACATGCCGCCCACTGGAAATCATACGCATACTAAACTGCAATTAGTTCTTAAAGCAGAAGTATCCACATTATTGCTTTCACTTCATTGACTTGTTCTGCCATAAGTGGTAAAATATATAACAATTTTCAATATAATGTATAAAGAATGAAGCATCTGTTGTATACACACAAGGAGGGTTCATCATGAAAAAAACGATCCGAGCCTTTGCAGCAAAGACAGCGGCCTGCCTTCTGGTATTATGCATGCTTGCCAGTGTCGGTGGCGTTACCGCTTATGCGGGCGGCCTTGCATCTCTGTATGAGACCGGAGTAGACGTAGACGGGTCTCAAAACCCGGTGGAGGTCGGAGATGTCACGGTCGATATGAGTAATGATCGTGCGATTGGCGTAGCAGTGGAATCTTCCTCCGGCACCGGCGGTGGAGAGCAGTATGTCTCAACCGGAAATGTCAGCGTCACAATCAACGCTGATGATGGTTATTCATATGAAGGTGTGGGTCTCTATCTGGAAGAGGGCAATAATGCTGTAAACTCGATCGAAACAGGCAGTATTACTGTTTCCGTATCAGCCGAAGACGAAGGGCCGGATGCAAGCGGTATTAAGGTTTCAAGCGACGGCGGCGAGCACCACACCACACTCAAGACGGGAGAAATCAAAGTGACCGCAGGCACCGCAAGCGATGATACTTACGGCAGTGCGGTTGGTATTGACGTCTATCAAAATTATTACGATATTGGAGATAACAGCAGCATCGAAATCGCCGTGGATGGCAACGTTACGGTACATAATGCCCTTACCGAAGCAACGGGTATCAAGGTGTTTAATAGTGAAGGTAAAAACAACAGTGTACGCCTTAATGTGAACGGCGATGTATCAGCCACTATGGATACGGATGACCAAGGAGAATCTTCGCACGGACTGATTTTGGAAACCATAGGTACCGGCAACAGCACAGAAGTTGTTGTGGACGGTAACGTTACAACCGATAGGGAGGGCGGGAGAATCCTTACGCTGGATGGCGGAACTCTTGACTTAGTCGTTACCGGTACCATTTCCGGCAGAAATGTCGGTATTGCTTTTGATGATGATACCGATGCGAGTAAAACATCTATCACCACCTGGAAGATCGATTCGAAAGGACCTTTGGTTGATGACATGTACGGGGAGCTGGGTTCCGCAGGCATCACGAACCTCGCGAAACAGGTTATCCATTACATCGTCAAACTGGTTCAGCCCGATCAGGGTGATATTCTTAAGGCGGTCAAGGCTGATGGAAGCGCCCTTAATACGAAAACCTACAAGGTTTCGGATGATGAAGGGGAACAGACGGTCTCAACGGAAAACGAAGGTGAAATCGTGCGCCTGACGTTAAGTGACGACAGATACGAGATCGTAAGCGCCGAGAACGTCGACGGTACGCAGCTGAGCAAGGATGAACAGGGCTTCTATTACTCGGTGACCAGGGGCGGCGGAATCCTTCTTTCGGCGGTTCTCCGGGAGAAGCTCTCTCCCGAACCGGATCCCAAGCCTCAGCCCGAACCGGATCCCAAGCCTCAGCCCAAGCCCCAGCCCAAGCCGTCGGGAGGCTCCGACTCTGTCGGTGGTGAAGCCTGGGGGATCAAAATAATCTACGAGTTGGACGGAGGCCTTTATCGGGACGACCCGGGCCCCATTATCCGTTACTGCATGCCGGGGCAGCTGATCCATCTGCTGGATGCGCCGGAAAAAGAGGGCTTTGAGTTTGGCGGCTGGTACAGAGAGATCGATGATAAGATCGAGACCTACGATGCCGGCGATGATTTTCGGCCCTGGACCACAGTGATCTTTACCGCTATCTGGAACGAATAATGACCGGATCAAAACCACGCGTAAAACGCGTGGTTTTGTTTGTGATCGTATCTTTCCCGGCATTCTTTGAATGTAAATTTACAAAACCCAACAGAGCAAAACAAAAGGCCAGTGCATTCAATTGCACTGGCCTTAAGCGTATCCGCCATTTATGCTTTCCCTTATCGTAAGTTTTCGTAAAGCAAAACTGCGATAAAAAGTTCCAAAATGGATAGCAAGAAGCGGATCTATATTTGGTTTTCTGCCGGATCGTTACCGATCAATACATGCCGCCCATGTCGGGAGCTGCGGGCATGGGAGGATTCTTCTCGGGGATATCCGCGACCAGGCTCTCGGTGGTCAGGACCATGGAGGCCACGGAGGCGGCGTTCTCCAGCGCGCTGCGGCAGACCTTGGTCGGGTCGATGATGCCCAGCTCGATCATGTCGCCGTAAACGTCGTTGGCGGCGTCGTAGCCGAAGTTGACGCTCTCGCTGGAGGCGACGGTGTTTAGGATCACGGCGCCTTCCACACCGGCGTTGGCGGCGATCTGCATGATGGGGGCCTTCAGGGCCTTGGCCACGATGGAGGCGCCGGTCTTCTCGTCGCCCTCAAGGGTGGCGACCAGCTTCTCGGCGGCCTTGGCGGCGATCACATAGGCGGAGCCGCCGCCGGGGACGATGCCCTCTTCCACAGCCGCGCGGGTGGCGTTGAGCGCGTCCTCGATGCGCAGCTTCTTTTCCTTCATCTCGGTCTCGGTGGCAGCGCCGACCTTGATCACGGCTACGCCGCCGCTGAGGCGGGCCAGCCGCTCCTGCAGCTTCTCGCGGTCATAGTCGGAGGTGGTAGTGCCGATCTGGTGCTCGATCTGCGCGGCGCGGGCGCGGATCTCGGCGGGGTCGCCGGCGCCGTCCACGATCACGGTGTTCTCCTTGGTGACCTTGACCTGGTGGGCCTGGCCCAGCATGCGCAGGTCAGCGTCCTTCAGCTCCATGCCCACGTCGGCGGAAATGACCTGGCCGCCGGTGAGGATGGCGATATCCTGCAGCATCTCCTTGCGGCGGTCGCCGAAGCCGGGGGCCTTGACGCAGACGCAGGTGAAGGTGCCGCGCAGCTTGTTGAGCACGATGGTGGCCAGGGCCTCGCCCTCCACGTCCTCGGCGATGATCAGCAGCTTGCGGCCGGCCTTGACGATCTGCTCCAGCAGGGGCAGCAGATCCTGGATGTTGGAGATCTTCTTGTCGGTGATGAGGATCAACGCGTCGTCGATGACGGCTTCCATCTTGTCGGGATCGGTGACCATGTAGGGGGACAGGTAGCCCCGGTCGAACTGCATGCCCTCCACCACGTCGCTGTAGGTCTCGGCGGTCTTGGACTCCTCAATGGTGATGACGCCGTTCTGGCTGACCTTCTCCATGGCCTCGGAGATCAGGGTACCGATCAGCTCGTCGCCGGAGGAGATGGTGCCGACACGGGCGATGTCCTTGGAGCCGGAGACCGGCTGGGACACGGCCTTGACCGCCTTGACGGCCTCGCCGGCGGCCTTCTGGATGCCGCGCTTCATGGTCATGGGGTTGGCGCCCGCGGCCAGGTTCTTCAGACCCTCGCCGATCATGGCCTGGGCCAGGACCGTGGCGGTGGTGGTGCCGTCGCCGGCCACGTCGTTGGTCTTGGTGGAAACTTCCTTGATCAGCTGCGCGCCCATATTCTCAAAAGCGTCCTCCAGCTCGATCTCCTTGGCGATGGTGACGCCGTCGTTGGTGATCAAGGGAGTGCCGTACTTCTTATCCAGAACCACGTTCCGGCCCTTGGGGCCGAGGGTGATCTTCACGGTATCAGCCAGCTGGTTGACGCCGCGCTCAATGGCTTTTCTTGCCTCTTCGCCGTAAATGATCTGTTTTGCCATGATATCCTTCCTCCTTATTCGATGACAGCCAGAATGTCAGACTGGCGGACGATGGTGTACTCCTGGTCATCCAGCTTGACCTTGCTGCCGCTGTATTTGCCGACCAGCACGTTCTGTCCGGCCTTGACGATCATCTCGACCTCATTGCCGTCTACCAGACCGCCGGGGCCCACTTCCACGACCTCATAGACTTCGGGCTTCTCCTGCGCGGACGCGGTCAGGAAAATACCGGAGGAGGTGCGCTCCTCAGCCGCGTTCTGCTTGAGGACAACGCGGTCAGCCAAAGGTTTCAGTTTCATACTATATACCTCCAATTATTAGATTACAAAATTCAGCATCGTTAGCACTCAAAACATCTGAGTGCTAACGATGCTTATATTACCACACTTTTCTTTTTTTGCAAGCCCCCAGACGAAAAAAGTTGGGGGAAAAATTATAAACTTTTTGTTACGGGTTTCGCGGACGACTTACTCGCTTACAGGCTGCGCCGCCGCTTTTGCGGGCGCCTGGCCGAAAAAGCGCATCCCCCGGGGGACTACCAGCTTCATGGCCTTGGGCAGCAGCTCCATCTTCACGGTGTCGCCCCAGATGGCCTCACCGTCCACATTGACCACGTTCGGCTGGTCGAAGGAGATCTCGACCTCCGTGCCCCGCAGATGGTGGATGATCTCCGGGAACTCGTCCGCCCGGCCGGCGGCGTATTTCCCGATCAGGCCGGCCAGCTTGAGGAGCTTCAGATCCTGCACGATGTAGATATCCAGGATCCCGTCGTCCGGACGGGCTTCCGGGCTGGGATTGAAGCCGCCGCCGTAGTAGCGGCCGTTGCAGGCGCAGACGATGGCGTGGGGGCCCTCGCTGCTCCAGTCCCCGCAGCGGACGCGCATGGGCGTGGTGATGCCCTTGAGCACGTTGACCACGGTGGACACCACGTAGCCGGTGGCACCGCCGATCAGGGGCAGCTTGCTGTATTTGTGCACGTCGGTACCCACGCGGGCGTCGATGCCCACGGAGCAGATGTTGGCGCTGTAGCGGTCGTTGACCCGGATCAGGTCGATGGAAGTCTCCCAGCCGTCCAGGACGGCGTCCAGATCCCGGTAGCATTCGCTCTCCTCACCGAACATGCGGCAGAAGTCGTTGCCGGTGCCGGTGGGGAAGGGACAGACCGCAACGTTGGGCAGCAAAGCCGCGCCGCAGACGCACTCGTTGAAGGTGCCGTCGCCGCCGCAGGCATAGACCCGCAGGGTTTCCCCGTCGGCGGCCTCCGCCTGGATCCTGGCAGCGGCGTCCATGGGCGCTTTAGTCACGTAGATCTCGTAGCTGTCCCTGCGGTCCCGGAAGGCAGCCTGCACTTTTTCCCGGACTTCCGCTGTCTTGTCTTTTCCGCCGGCTGTGGGGTTGACGATAAACAGATGCCGCATAGCCATTTCCTCTCTTTATTTAAAATACATAAACAGGTCGCACTTGATCATACCGTTATACAGCTTTCGCTTTTTATCCGCCTGCCGGCCGAAGCAGCGCTCGAACTCCGTGTGGGAGGAGAGCACGTAGACCTGCCAGCCGCGGCAGCTCTGCAGCGCCCTGCCGAAGCCCCGGTACAGGGCCTCCGCGTCCTGCTTCTCCAGGATGCGCTCCCCGTAGGGCGGGTTGGTGACGATCACGCCCCGCTCCGTGCTGCGCGAAAAAGCCATGGCGTCGGCCGTCTCAAAGCGGACAACATCCTCCACGCCGGCCCGGCGGGCGTTGGCCCGGGCGATCTCGATGGCCCTGGGGTCTATATCCGTCCCCAGAATGGCGTAGTCCCCGTGAAACTCCTTTGCCCTGGCGGCCTCCTTCGCCGCGTCCCAGATCCCGGCGGGGAGGGCGGGCCAGTCCATGGCGGCGAAGTGCCGGTCCATGCCGGGAGCCCGGTTTTTGGCGATCAGGGCGGCCTCAATGGGGATGGTGCCGCTGCCGCAGAAGGGGTCGCAGAATTCGCCCCGGCCCCGGTAGCGGGCCAGGTCCACCATGGCAGCGGCCAGGGTCTCCCGCAGGGGGGCGGCGTTGTGGGCCGGGCGGTAGCCCCGCTTGTGCAGGCCCGCGCCGCTGGTGTCCAGGCACAGGGAGACCTGGTCCTTCATGATGGCGAAGCGGATCTGGTGCTGGGCCCCGGTCTCCGGGAACCACTGGAGACGGTATGCGCTTTTCAGCCGCTCGACCACCGCTTTTTTGATGATGCGCTGGCAGTCGGACACGGAGAAGAGCCTGGAGTTGAGACTGTGTCCGGTGACCGGGAAGGCCCCGTCGGCGGGGATCAGCCGCTCCCAGGGGAGGGCTTTGGTGCCCTCGAACAGCTCGTCGAAGCTCTCGGCCCGGAAGCTGCCCAGCTCCAGCAGCACCCGCTCGCCCTTGCGCAGCCACAGGTTGGCTGCGGCGATGGCCTCCGGCCCGCCGGTAAAATACACTCTGCCGTTTTCAGCTGCCACGCCGGCCATGCCCAGCCGCCGCAGCTCGTCCGCCACAAGTCCCTCCAGCCCGAACAGACAGGGGACGCAAAGCTTGAATTCCATAAAAAACTCCCGTTTTTGATATTGATTCCATCATACAACAAAGATTTGAGCTTGTAAACGGGGGGAAACCTTTTTGCAAATAAAAAAAGAATCGCCGTATGTACACTTGCATGAAAGTGTACAATATTTTATTTTTGAGCAATAAAACCAAAATTTTGCAAAAAAAACTATTGAATTTTTCCAATGAAAGCGTTATATTATCGTCAGGTCATAATTTGTTCATTTTTTCAGGAGGGCTGCTGGATGGCGATCGAGCGTCCTGTTATGCTTGAGGTGCTCAAAGATTCCTACAGCGCCTACTACACCATCGTGGAAGATGTGGAGGAGAGCGGGCTTCCGCTGGCTTTCCGTGCCGACTACCGGGCCCGGGATGAGCAGTACTTCTTCACCAAGAGCGCCAAGATCTGGGGCAATGAGAAGAACGAGTACGCCTATATCTTTTCCGCGCCGACCTTCGATCCGGAGACGGTGAAGAAATGCCTGGACTACGCCTGGGAGGATATGCTGCCCCGGGTGCAGCCCCACAAGGAGCACCAGTGTACCAACGCCAAGGCGGTTTTCCTGGCGGACACCCTGGACGCGGACACGATCAAGGTGATCCGCAGGGCCAGCCGCACCAAGAACTATCACTTCGGTCTGCAGGGCTTCAGCAACCTGCTCACCGGCGGAGTGGATCTGAGCAAACAGAAGACCTATACCAACGCGGCCGGGAATGAGCTGGCCGACTACTTCAAGAAACTGTTTGCCGCCCGGGAATAGAGGGCCCGGGAGGCAAATGGTGATATATTATTTATTTTTCATTTAAGGAGTGAAAAGTATGAGCGCACTTGTTATCCTCTTGATCGCGATCGTGCTGCTCGCCCTCGGCTATGTCTTCTATGGCAGCTGGCTGGCCAAGCAGTGGGGCGTCGACCCCAGTCGCGAGACCCCGGCCCATACCAGTTACGACGGAAAGGACTTCGTTCCTGCCAACCCCGCCGTGCTGATGGGTCACCACTTCTCTTCCATCGCCGGCGCAGGCCCCATCAACGGACCCATCCTGGCCTCCGTGTTCGGCTGGGTACCCGTGTTCCTGTGGTGCGTACTCGGCGGCATCTTCATCGGCGCCATGCATGACTTCGGCGCCCTGTTCGCCTCCGTCCGTCACAACGGCGGTTCTGTCGGTGAGGTCATCAAGGACTCCATGGGCGTCAAGGCCCAGCGCCTGTTCATCATCTTCGCGCTGGCCGTGCTGATCCTGGTCATTGCCTCCTTCACCGCTGTCGTTGCCGGCACCTTCGCTTCCGTGGATCCCTCCGCCGCCAACTATGCGGCCAACGGCTCCACCGCAATGACCTCCATCCTGTTCATCGTCATCGCCGCGATCTTCGGCTTCTTCGTGTACCGCAAGAATGCCAAGATCGGTCCCGCGACCGTCATCGGCATCATCGGCATCATCGCGATCGTCTTCCTGGGCCAGTTCGCCGGCCTGCACTTCAGCCGTACCTTCTGGGTGCTGTTCATCGCCGTCTACGTCACCGTGGCTTCTCTGCTGCCTGTCTGGATCCTGCTGCAGCCCCGTGACTACCTGAGCTCCTTCCTGCTCTACGGTATGATGATCCTGGCTGTCGTCGCCATCCTGGGCGGCACCTTCACCGGCGCTGCCACCGTGGAGATCCCCGCTTTCGCCGGCTGGAAGACCAGCGGCGGCACCCTGTTCCCGGCTCTGTTCATCACGGTCGCCTGCGGCGCCTGCTCAGGCTTCCACTCTCTGATCAGCTCCGGTACTTCCTCCAAGCAGCTCAACAGTGAGAAAGACGCGAAGATCATCGGCTACGGCTCCATGATCATCGAGTCCGCTCTGGGCGTCATCTCCCTGATCGCTGTCGGCGTTATCTTCTCCCGCGCTGCGCAGGGCGGCGGCTCCGAGTTCACTACGCCTCCTCAGGCTTTCGCCGGCGGCATTGCCACCATGTTCGCTTCCTTCGCCGGCGGCTACGCTGTGATCTACAACCTGTTCACCCTGGCCGTCTCCGTCTTCGCTCTGACCTCTCTGGACTCCGCCACCCGTCTCTGCCGCTATCTGTTCGCTGAGCTGCTGACTCCGGAAGGAAAGACCCACGAGGATCTGACCGGCGCTGCCAAGTTCTTCTCCACCCCGATCGTGTCCACCCTGATCATGGTCGTCATCGGCTGCGGCATGGGCTTCCTGAACCTGTCCCAGATCTGGGGCGTGTTCGGCGCTGCCAACCAGCTGCTTGCCGGTATCGCCATGCTGGCTGTCTGCACCTGGCTGGGCAAGGTCGGCCGCAACAACAAGATGTTCTACTTCCCGATGTGCTTCATGCTGGTCGCGACCCTCACTTCCCTGTGCATGACCATCATCGCCAAGCTGAAGGTCATCGGCGGCGGCGCTGCTGTCTGGGGCGACTGGTACGTGGCCATTTGGTCCACTATCCTTGTCGTTCTGGCTGTTATCCTGGCCATCACCGCCATCAAGACTCTGTCTCAGCAGGCCAAGACCAAGGAAGCCTAAGCAAACCCTCAACATACGAAAGGACGCCCGTCTGGGCGTCCTTTTTCTTTGACCGCTTGCAGGGCGGCCCCCGCCTGTGTTATAATCCCCGGGGGTGATCGGATGGACGTTTTTGAAGAATACCGGCGCAAACGCTGCTCCGCGGAGGAGGCGGTGCGCCTGGTCAAAAGCGGCGACTGGGTGGACTACGGCGGGAACAACGGCTTTCCCGTGGCGCTGGATAAGGCGCTGGCCGCCCGCAGGGATGAACTCACGCGGGTGAAGGTCCGTGGGAATCTGATGCCCGGCCCCCTGCAGATCTGCGAGTGCGATCCGGAAATGGAGCACTTCGTATACCATACCTGGCACTGCTCCGCCTATGAGCGGAGGCTCTGCGATCAGGGACGGGCTTTCTTTTCCCCCATGGTGTTCCGCCATGAGGACTGGTATTACAGGCAGTTTTTGACCGTGGACGTGGCCATGCTCTGTGTTTCGCCCATGGACAAGGACGGCTGGTTCAGCCTGTCCGGCGCGATGGGCTCCGAGCGCTTTATCGTTGAGCAGGCCCGGCATGTGATCCTGGAGGTCAACGAGGCCATGCCATATATCTGCGGCGGGCCGGACGTAAAGGTCCATATCTCAGAAGCCGACCATGTGGTGGAAGTGGGGAGCCGCCCTCTGTGGAGCATGGCCCTGCCCGCCCCCACGGAGGCCGACCGGAAGATCGCTTCATACATCCTGCCCCAGCTCTGCGACGGCGCCACCCTGCAGCTGGGCATCGGCGGCACGCCCAACGCCCTGGGAGAGCTGATTGCCGACTCGGACCTGCGGGACCTGGGGATGCATACGGAGCTGTGCTCCGACGGCTATCTGGCCCTGTACCGGGCGGGGAAGCTGACCAACCGGCGCAAGAGCCTGCATCCGGGCAAGGGCGTGCTGAGCCTGGCCATAGGTTCCCGGCCGCTGTACGACTGGCTCCATGAGAATCCGGATCTTCTGGGGCTCCCGCTGAGCTATGTGAACGATCCGGCGGTCATCGCCCAAAACGACAACATGATCTCGATCAACGGCTGTCTGCATGTGGATCTCTACGGGCAGGTGAGCTCGGAAAGCAGCGGCTTCCGGCAGATCAGCGGCACCGGCGGACAACTGGACTTCGTGGAAGGAGCTATCCGCTCCAAGGGAGGCAAGGCCTTCCTGTGCATGAATTCCACCTTCAGCGACAAGACGGGACAGCTGCGTTCCCGGATCCTGCCCGGCCTGAACGGCGATATCGTCACTACCCCCAGAAGCCTGACCTGTTATGTGGTGACGGAATACGGCGCGGTGAACCTGGCGGGGCTCAGCACATGGCAGCGCGCGGACGCGCTGATCTCCATAGCCCACCCGGATTTTCGGGAAGAACTGATCCGGGCGGCGGAGGGGCAGCGGATCTGGCTGCCGCATCACAAGAGGTAGAGCTATGTATATTGATAATACGCTGTATACCGGGCGTCCCGCGGAGGCCCGCATCCCCAAGGAGGAGCGCTGCTACGCGCTGCTGGACAGCCTTGGGGTGGAATACTTCCGGGTGGACCATGAGCACGCCGACACCATCGCCGCCTGCGAGCAGGTGGAGGAGCTGCTTGGCTGCAGGATCTGCAAAAACCTCTTTCTCACCAACCGGCAGCAGACGGCCTTTTATCTGCTGATCATGCCGGGGGAGAAGCCCTTCAAGACCAAGCTGCTGTCCAAACAGATCGGCAGCGCGCGCCTGTCCTTCGCCAGCCCCGAGCATATGAAGAAGTACCTGGACATCACGCCCGGCTCCGTCAGCGTCTTAGGGCTCATGAACGACAAGGAGAAGGCCGTCAGGCTCCTGGTGGACCGGGACCTGCTGCGGGAGCCCAGCTTCGGCTGCCACCCCTGCATCAATACCAGCAGCCTCCGCTTTTCCACGGAGGACCTGTTCGGGAAGATCCTGCCCGCCCTGGAGCGCGCGCCGGAATTCGTGGACCTGCCCTGGAAGATCGAGGAATAAAGAAAAGCGCTGCCGCGGTGTTTTCCTGCGGCAGCGCTTTTCTATTTGCAATCAGTCCACATAGACCCGGGGGACCCGCTTGGACACCGAGCACAGCAGCTCGTAGGGGATGGTCTGGGCGGCGTCGGAGAGCTGACGGATATCGCAGCGGGGACCGAACAGCTCCACCTCGCTGCCCACGTCCACCTGGGGCAGCTCGCTCAGATCCGCCATGCACATGTCCATGCAGATATTGCCCCGCTGGGGCGCGAAGCCGCCCTTGGCGGCAAAGCTGCATTTGTTGGAGATCAGCCGAGGCAGCCCGTCCGCGTAGCCGATGGCCAGCACGCCCATGCGGGTGCGCTTGTCGGTCACGTAGCGGCGGCCGTAGCTGATGCTGGTGCCCGGCTCGTAAAACTTGATGGTGCTGACGGTGGTCACCAGGCGCATGCAGGGGCGCAGTCCCAGCCGGCCGCTGTCGTCCCCGTAGCCGTAGAGCAGCAGGCCGGGGCGCACCATGTCCAGCATCATCTCCGGGTAGCGGACCACCGCGCCGCTGTTGGCGCAGTGGCGGATGGGGAAGCTGATCCCGCCCCTTTCCCGGACGGCCTCGATCACGTCGCAAAACAGCTTGAACTGGGCGCGGGTGTAGGCCTCGCTGTCCGGGTCCGGCTCGTCGGAGACGGCGAAGTGGGTATAGATCCCCTCCGGCTCCAGGTTCGGCAGGCCGCAGGAGCGGATCACGTTGTCCACGCCGCCCTCAAAGTATGAGCCGGCGCAGAGGAAGCCCAGCCGGGACATGCCGGTGTCCAGCTTGATGTGGACCTTCAGGGTCTTGCCCAGGGCAGACGCGGCGGCGGAGTATTCCCGGGCCTTGGCCAGGGCGCTGACGGTCTGGGTGATGTGGTTGTCGATCAGCGTCTCGGTATACTCGTGGGGCGTGTGGCCCAGGATCAGGATGGGCATGCGGATGCCGCCCTGCCGCA
Organism: Oscillospiraceae bacterium; assembly: GCA_017470325.1. The sequence continues at coordinate 5,646 of JAFUES010000036.1, read as the reverse complement.
GCTCCAGCGCCTCGTCCAGACAGGATACCGCCAGGTAGTCCGCCCCGGCCTCCTGCAGCAGCTTCGCCACCGGCAGGGCCCCGTGGCCGTAGGCGTCGGCCTTGACCACGCCCAGGAAACGGCAGCCGGCGGGCAGGCAGGCCCGGATGGCCTCGTAGTTGTGGCGGATGTTATTGAGGCTGATCTCCGCCCAGGTCCTCTTTTGCAGATCGTTCATGGTCTATCTCCAATCGTTTATCTCACAGTACACGGTCACGGTGTCGCCGCAGATGAGCTCGGCGTGGGTGGGGGTCATGCCGTCGGGCCGGAAGCGGACCCGGGCGCTCAGCTCGTCGGTGAGCACCAGCTGCACCACCGGCTCCCCGTCCTCCTGCCAGAGGGAATCCAGATGCCCGCGGCGCAGGGCCTCCACCAGTGTGGGCAGGGCGGACATGGGCGTAAGCCCCGCCTTGTCCAGATCCCCGGTGTCCAAGATCAGATCCTGATACTCCAGCCTGGTCTCGCCGGGCAGGAGCCGGGCCCGGATGCCCGCGATATTCTCCGGCTCCGCCACGGTGACGGTCTGCTCCCCGTCCTTCATGGCGTAGTCCAGCAGGAAGCTCACCGACTTGTCCGGGTACTCGGCCCGCAGCCGCGCCCGGAAATCCAATTGGTCCCGCTGACTGAGCTCCTGGGAAAAAGCCCGGAACTGTTTCTCCCCGGGGGCGCTGCCGCAGCCGGACAGCAGCAGGGCCAGCAGGAGCAGCAGGGGAAGGCATATGCGTTTCATGGCCACCTCCATAGGCGTTGATGCCACAGCATATGCGGACGTCTTCATTATAATCACTCCATGCCCGTTCGTCAAATCCGGTTTTCGTAAAAGAAACCAAAAATACTCTTGCCAATTTGGGCAATTTGTGATACGCTTAGTTTCGCTGTGAACGGGAAAATAGCAGAGATACGGCTGACAGAGAATGAGGGTCGGCGGCTGTGAGCCCTCAAAGTCCGTACTGCTTGGTTCGCCCGGGAGCTCCGGCCAATCCCCGGCGTGTGAGGCGCGTTAAGCCTCGAGAGTGCGGCGCGTGCGCCGAACGTGGGTGGTACCGCGGAAGTTTTGCTTTCGTCCCTGTTGGGGGCGGAGGCTTTTTTTATCCTCCCTGGCGAAACGGTATTTCGCAGGGATGACTCGCGCGCATCGCAGCGGCTTTGGGCCGCTTTGGTCGGCGCGAGGCCTCGCCCGGCTCGGCTCAGGGTGTTTTCAAGACGGCAAAGCCGCCTCGAAAACGATTGGGATCCCCTCCGAGGAGAGAGACCGGGAAAGCCTGAGGCTTGAACGATCGGTTATTATTGTTTATTGATAAAGGAGAGAACTATGAAAGAAGCTATGCAGAGGCTGAGAGAGGCCTCCATCCAGGCGATCCTGGAGAGCGACAGCCCGGATTCCCTGGAGAATCTGCGGGTCAAGTACCTAGGCAAGAAGGGCGAGTTGACGGCGATCCTGCGCCAGATGGGCAAGCTCTCCGCCGAGGAGCGCCCGGCCATGGGCCAGCTGGCCAACCAGCTGCGCGGCGATATCGAGGCCTCCATCGAAAAACGGCGGGCCGAGCTGAACGAGGCCATGCTGGCCAGGAAGCTGGAGCGGGAGACCCTGGACGTGACCATGCCCGGCGAGAAGCCCCAGCTGGGCCACAAGCACCCCATGTACAACGTGCTGGACCAGATCAAGGAGATCTTCATCGGCATGGGCTTTGAGATCGTGGACGGCCCCGAGGTGGAGCTGGCCGACTATAATTTCACCAAGCTGAACATCGACGAGGGCCACCCCTCCCGGGAGTGGACCGATACTTTCTATTTCACCGAGGACAGCAGGATCCTCCTGCGCACCCAGACCTCTCCCATGCAGATCCACGCCATGGAGGCCAAGGAGCTGCCCATCCGCATGATCGCCCCCGGGCGGGTCTACCGCAAGGACGAGGTGGACGCCACCCATTCCCCCATGTTCCACCAGATCGAGGGCATGGTCATCGACAAGGGCGTGACCATGTCGGACCTGAAGGCCACCCTGAACCTGGTGGTGGAGAAGATCTACGGCAAGGGGACCGTGACCCGCTTCCGGCCCCATCATTTCCCTTTCACCGAGCCCAGCTGCGAGATGGACATCCAGTGCCACAAGTGCGGCGGCAAGGGCTGCCCCACCTGCAAGGGCGAGGGCTGGATCGAGGTGCTGGGCGCCGGCATGGTGCACCCCAAGGTGCTCGCCGGCTGCGGCATCGACCCGGACGTGTACTCCGGCTGGGCCTTTGGCATGGGCCTGGAGCGGCTGGCCATGGGCGAGTACAAGATCACGGATCTGCGTCTGATCTTCGAGAACGACGTGAGATTCCTGGAGCAGTTTTAAGGAGGTGCGGACATGAAGTTATCCAGAAAATGGCTCAATGAGTTTGTGGAGCTGCCTCTCGATGAGGTGGACGACAAGGCCTTTGCCGAGGCCATGACCGTGTCCGGCTCCAAGGTGGAGGTCACCGAGGACCTGAGCGCGACCCTGCGCAACGTGAAGGTGGGCCGCATCCTCTCTTTGGAGAAGCACCCCGACTCCGACCATATGTTCATCACCCGGCTCGACGTGGGCGGGGCGGAGCCCGTCCAGATCGTCACCGGCGCCTGGAACGTCCATGTGGGCGACCTGGTCCCCGTGGCCCTGCACGACTCCCTGCTGCCCACCGGGGCGAAGATCACCCGGGGCAAGCTCCGGGGCGTGGCGTCCGAGGGCATGCTCTGCTCCCTGAAGGAGCTGGACCTGAGCACCCACGACTACCCCTACGCCGAGATCAGGGCGGCGGCGATCCTGGGGGACTACCATCCCATCGACCCGCTCAAGCCCTCCATCTCCCCGCTGATTCAGGCGGGGGACCGGATCTTCGGCAAGGTGCTGGCCGCCGCGGTGGAGAACGCGGAGGCCGTGGGCGTCAACCGCTTCCGCTGTGAATTGAATCTGGGCGGCGGCGCGGCTGAGACCCTCACCGCCTGCCAGAACCTGCACCGGGGCGACCTGGTGGCCTACAACACCGCCGAGGACAAGATCTGCACCCTGGCCGACCTGCACGCGGAGCAGCGGGAATTCCCCCACTGCATCGAGGACGGCATCTTCATCCTCCACGAGGACGTGCAGCCCGGCGACGACGTGGCCGTGCTGCTGGGCCGGGACGACCATGTGGTGGAGTTTGAGATCACTCCCAACCGGCCGGACTGCCTGTGCATGATCGGTCTCGCCCGGGAGGCGGCCGTCACCTTCGGCAGGGAGCTGCAGCTCCACGAGCCGGTGGTGGAGGCGCGTGCCGGCGGCGATATCAACGACTACGCAAGGATCATCGTGGAGGAGCCGGAGCTCTGCCCCCGCTACATCGGCCGCATGGTCAAGAACGTGAAGATCGCGCCCTCCCCGGCGTGGATGCGGGAGCGGATCCGCAACGCGGGCATGCGCCCCATCAACAACCTGGTGGATATCACCAACTATGTCATGCTGGAGTACGGCCAGCCCATGCACGCCTTCGACTTCAGTTGTGTGAACAACGGCGAGATCCATGTGCGCTGCGCCCGGGAAGGGGAGACCATCCGCACCCTGGACGGCACCGAGCGCAAGCTCAACCCCTCCATGCTCTGCATCTGCGACACCGACAAGCCCGTGGGCGTGGCCGGCGTCATGGGCGGCGAGAACAGCGAGATCGTGGGCGACACGGCCATGGTCCTCTTTGAGTGCGCCAACTTCAACGGCACCTCCATCCGCCGCACCGCCACCGCCCTGGGCATGCGCACCGACGCCTCCTCCCGCTACGAGAAGGGTCTGGACCCGGAGAATACCTACCGGGCCGTGCAGCGGGCCTGCGAGCTGGTGGAGCTGCTGGGCGCGGGCGAAGTGGTGGACGGCATCATCGACGTGTACCCCGGCAGGAAGGAGCAGACCACCGTTAAGCTGGAGCCGGAGAAGATCAACGCCCTGCTGGGCACGGACATCGACGAGGCCACCATGCGCAAGATCCTGCTGGATCTGGGCTTCACGCTGGAGGGGGACACCATCTATGTGCCCACCTGGCGGGGCGACGTGGAGCACTACTCCGACATCGCGGAGGAAGTGGCCCGCTTCTACGGCTACAACGAGATCCCCGTGGCCTTCACAGGGGCCATCAGCACCTGCGGCGGCTTCACCGAGGAGCAGCAGTGCGAGCGGCTGATCGGCCAGACCTGCCGCAGCCTGGGACTGGATGAGATCATCACCTATTCCTTCATCAGCCCAAGCTATTACGACAAGATCCGCATGCCCGCGGATTCGCCCCTGCGCGACAGCCTGCGCATCCTCAACCCCCTGGGCGAGGATACCTCCATCATGCGCACCACCATCCTGCCCTCCATGCTGGAGATCCTGACCCGCAACTACAACTACCGCAACAAGCGGGCGGCCCTGTATGAGATCGGGCGGATCTACCTGAAGCGCCCCGACGGCCTGGCCGACGAGCCGAAGATCGTCTCCATGGGCGCCTACGGACCGAATATGAGCTTCTTCACCCTCAAGGGCTGGGTGGAGGCCCTGTTGGAGAGCCTGGGCGCCGCCAAGCCCCACTTCGAGCAGGAGCGAGGCAACCCCTCCTACCACCCCGGCCGCTGTGCCAAGGTCTATGTGGACGGCAAATGCGTGGGCGTCCTGGGGCAGATCCATCCCCAGGCGGCGGCCAACTACGGCGTGGAGACCGAATTCTACTGCGCGGAGCTGTCCTTCGAGACCCTGCTGGCCGTGAAGGGCGCCCTGCCCGTATACAAGCCCCTGCCCCGCTTCCCGGCGGTCACCCGGGATATCGCCGTGGTCTGTGAGCGGGAGATCCCCGTGGGCGAGCTGACCGACTGCGTCCTGCGCAGCGGCGGCGAATACCTGGAAGACTGCCAGCTGTTCGACGTGTACACCGGTCACCATATCCCCGACGGCATGAAGTCCGTGGCCTTCTCCCTGACCATGCGGGCGGAGGACCAGACCCTCACCGACGAGCACGCCGAGGAGACGGTGAAGCGGGTGCTGCTGGCCCTAGAGCGGGAGTACCGGGCCGTGATGCGCTGAAGACGCGGGAAGGATTCACCACCGGGGGGCAAATTTCATCAAATTTTAACGGATTTGTCCCCAATTTCGTCTTTACTTGAGCATCGAATCTGCTATAATGGAAACAACAAATTCGGACGAAGGAGGGAACTTCATGGAGGATGTGACCAGAAAATTCACCGCCCTTGACAGCAAGGCCGAGATGCGGGAGATCCTGTCGTCTGTGTATAACTCCCTCATGGTGAAGGGCTACAATCCCATCAACCAGATCGTGGGCTATATACTGTCTGAGGATCCGACCTACATCACCAACTACAACAACGCCCGCACGCTGATCACCCGGCTGGACCGGGACGAGCTGCTGCAGGAGCTGCTGCGGACCTATCTGGACAAGTAAGCGAACAAGCGACAGAGGAGCGCCTTCCCGAAAGGGGAGGCGCTCCTTCTTGGTGTGCCGGGCATGGCACAGTTCTTACGGGTGAGAGTCCCGTCACGGGTATTTACCGCCAAGTGTAGCGAACCGCAAGTCGACGACAGTAATGACGGCGAGGGAGGAAGCGGTGTAGCGAAGCCGAGGAGCCTAC